>CAZIVD010000057.1:0-30631 GCA_964542635.1 uncultured Nocardioides sp.
CTCGCGGCGGCTCGACCACCGAAGGGCTCGTCCCTCGCGGCGGCTCGACCACCGATCGGCCCGGTCACTAGGGTCGGCGCATGACGACCGACGCGCAGTCCAGCCTCTCGCCGTACGAGCTCGCCGAGCAGGCGGCCGCCGCGCTCGCCGAGAAGACCGGGGTGGAGCGGCACGACATCGCGCTGGTGCTCGGATCCGGCTGGCTGCCGGCGGTCGACGCGCTGGGCGAGGCGACGGCGGAGATCTCAACCACGGACCTGCCGGGCTTCTCGGCAGCGGCGGTGGTGGGGCACTCCGGCAAGATCCGCAGCGTCCGCTCGGGCGACCGTCAGCTCCTGGTCTTCCTCAGCCGCACGCACTACTACGAGGGCAAGGGGGTCGCCGCCGTCGTCCACGGCGTCCGCACGGCGGCGAAGGCCGGGTGCCGGGCGATCGTGCTGACCAACGGCTGTGGAGGCCTCAAGGAGACCTGGACGCCAGGTACCCCGGTGCTGATCAGCGACCACATCAACCTGACCGGCCGCTCTCCGATCGAGGGCGCCAACTTCGTCGACCTCACCGACCTGTACTCGAGCCGGCTCCGGGCGATGTGCCGCGAGGTCGACCCGACCCTCGACGAGGGCGTCTACGTGCAGTTCCCCGGCCCGCACTACGAGACGCCCGCCGAGATCGGCATGGTGCGCGCGATCGGCGGTCACCTCGCCGGCATGAGCACCACGCTCGAGGCGATCGCGGCCCGCGAGGCGGGGCTGGAGATCCTCGGCATCAGCCTGGTCACCAACCTGGCTGCGGGCATCTCGGGCGAGCCGCTCAACCACGCCGAGGTGCTGGAGGCGGGCAAGGCCGCGGCGTCCCGAATGGGTGAGCTGCTGTCCCAGATCGTGCCGCGGATCTGAACTTCAGTCGGGTAGAAGACGCCTCACCTCGCTGCGCAGGCCCGCGATGCCGGACGTCATCATCCGGCGGTGGTTCCAGGCGAGCACCGGCCGACCGGCGTACGCCGCCAGCGCCAGCCGTCCGCGCACGGTGACGCTCTGCTCCCACGACAGCCGGGTGCTCCCCCCGGCGTCGGCGAGCCGCCAGCGCACGAAGCCCTCGAGATCGCCGCTCAGGGTGGTCTCGAGCAGCCGGGTCTCCCGACGTACGGCCGTGAGCACGAGATCGAGCGTGTAGGGCAGGGCCGAGCGGCACAGCACGCGAGCATCCTGCGGACCGAGCGACGCCACGGCGAGCACCTGCGGCCACCATCGCGGGTAGCCACCCAGGTCGGCGAGCACCCACGCCACCGTGTCCGGCGGCCCGTCCACCTCCCACTCCCCCGTGAACTCAAAGCCGGTGGACTCGAAGTGCGCCCTCACCGCCCCGATCATGCCGTCCCCCACCCCGCCGTCCGTGACGTTCTTGTCGGTCTGGGAGCCGAGGCGACAAGTTCGTCACAGACGGCGGGTCTGAGAGCATGCGCGCATGACGACGGTCGGGGGGCTGGTGGAGTCTGCCGCTGCTGACGCCGCCCGTGGGCGGGTCGGGGTGGTGGTGAGCGCCTGGCATGAGGGCGAGGAGGTCACCGCCGGGGCCGGTGTCCTGACCCAGGGCGGCTCTTGCCCCGACGGGCGCACGCTCTTCGAGATCGGCTCGATCACCAAGGTGCTCACGGCGCTCCTGCTCGCCGAGTCGGTACGTCGGGGCGAGGCCACGCTCGACTCCAGGCTCGCTGAGGTGGTCGACTCCCTGCCCGCGGGCGGCGAGACCATCACCCTGGGCATGCTCGCCTCGCACACCTCGGGCCTGCCGCGGCTGCCGCGCGGCATCGTGCGCGACTCGCTGCGCCACCCGCGCGACCCCTACCTCGGCTGGGACGTCGAGCGGCTCCCTGCCGCCCTCCCGCGCACGCGCCTCCGGTCGACCCCAGGCACCAAGGTGGCCTACTCGAACCTCGGCGCCGCCCTCCTCGGCCTCGCCCTCGAGCGCCTGACCGGCACGCCGTACGCCGCCCTGCTGGGCGAGCGCGTCACCGGCCCGCTCGGACTCCACGACACCGTGCTGGCCACGGACGACGACCAAGCAGCCCGGCGCGCACCCGGGCACTCCCGGCGCGGGAAGCCCGTGCCCTCCTGGCACCTGGAGGCGTTCGCCCCTGCCGGCGCCGCTCTGTCGACCGCGCCGGATCTGGTGCGGCTGCTGCGCGCCCACGCCGAGCCCGAAGGTTCGCCCTTGGAGGAGTCCCTCCGCCTGGTCGTCCAGCCCCGCGTCGACGCGCACAAGCGCCTGCAGATCGGCCTGGGCTGGCACATCCTGCGCGGCAAAGGCCCAGACGAGGCCTTGGTGTGGCACAACGGCGGCACCGGCGGCTCGTTCAGCTGGGCCGGGTACCACCCGGCCTCGGGCACGTGCGTGGTCGCGCTCACCAACTGTGCCCGGCCGGTCGACAAGGTCGGAATCGATCTCCAGCGCAGCCTGACCGGGGCGGGCTGACCGGCGCCCGCCGACTGACGGCCTCACTCGCCAGGCGTGACCTCGCCCAGCGCCGCCACTAGCCTCCGCCTATGAGCGACCTGCCGGACTCCCTCGTCTCCCGCGCACGTGCCTGGGCCGAGGAGGATCCCGACCCCGTCACCCGTGCCGAGCTCGAGGCCCTGCTCGCCTCAGGCGACGGCGAGGATCTCGCGGACCGCTTCGACGGGACGCTGGAGTTCGGGACGGCGGGCCTGCGCGGCGCGCTCGGCGCGGGCTCCAACCGGATGAACCGCGTCGTCGTCACGCGCGCCGCCGCCGGCCTCGCGGCGTACCTCAAGGACAACGGGGCACCCCCGGGTGCGGCGGTCGTCATCGGGTACGACGCGCGGCACAACTCCGACGTGTTCGCGCGCGACACCGCGGAGGTGATGACCGGTGCCGGGTTGCGCGCGCTGGTGATGCCCCGGCCGCTGCCGACGCCGCTCCTGGCCTTCGCGATCCGCGAGCTCGGCTGCGTGGCGGGCGTGATGGTGACCGCGAGCCACAACCCGCCGCAGGACAACGGCTACAAGGTCTACCTGGGCGACGGCAGCCAGATCGTCCCGCCCGCCGACAGCGAGATCGCCGAGCGGATCGCGGCGGTCGGCCGCCTCGCCGACGTGTCTCGGGGGAACGCCGGGACGGTGCTGGACGAGGGCATCGTCGACCGCTATCTCGACACCGTCGCCGACCTCGCCGAGGACGGCCCCCGGGACCTGCGCCTCGTCTACACCCCCCTCCACGGGGTCGGCGGCACGTCGGTGCTCCAGGTGCTGGAGACGGCCGGCTTCGAGGCTCCCGCGGTCGTCGAGCAGCAGGAGCAACCGGACCCCGACTTCCCGACCGTCGCGTTCCCGAACCCCGAGGAGCCGGGCGCGATGGACCTGGCCATGGCACTCGCCGACGAACGCGGTGCCGACCTCGTCGTCGCCAACGACCCCGACGCGGATCGCTGCGCCGCGGCGGTCCCCGGACCCCACGGGTGGCGGATGCTGCGCGGCGACGAGGTGGGCGCACTCCTCGGCCATCACCTGCTGAGCCGCGGCAAGACCGGCGCCTACGCCTGCTCGATCGTGTCCTCAACCCTGCTGGGCAAGCTCGCTGCAGCAGCCGGCCAGCCGTACGCCGAGACGCTCACCGGCTTCAAGTGGATCAGCAAGGTTGACGGGCTGGCCTTCGGCTACGAGGAGGCCCTGGGCTACTGCGTGGACCCCGAGCACGTGAAGGACAAGGACGGCGTCTCCGCGCTGCTGTTGTTGTGCGAGCTCGCCGCTCAGGAGAAGGCCCGCGGGCGCTCGCTCACCGACGTCCTCGACGACCTGGCCGTCCGGCACGGGGTGCACGCCACCGACCAGCTGTCCGTGCGGGTCGACGACCTCTCGCTGATCGCGGCCGCGATGGAGCGCCTGCGCACCACTCCTCCCACGGTGCTCGGCGACCTCGCCGTGACCTCGGCCGAGGATCTCTCGCTGGGCTCCGCCGAGCTGCCGCCGACCGACGGGCTGCGCTATCGCCTCGCCGAGGGTGCCCGCGTGATCGTGCGGCCGAGCGGCACCGAGCCCAAGCTGAAGTGCTACCTCGAGGTCGTCGTACCCGTGCATCCCGACGACGGAGTCGACGCCGCCCGGATCGCCGCCGCCGGTCGGCTCGACGCGATCAAGGCCGACGTCAAGGCCGCGCTCGGCCTGTAGCCGGGGCCCGGGATGTCGGCCTCTTCCTGAGGTTGTCGGCCCTCGCGAGGGCCGACAGCTTCAGGAATCACCGGCTGACCGGGGATTCCTGAAAGGCCCCGCCGCCGCCCCGGTCACACGAAGTTGCTGACCACCGTGGCGACGGCGGTGATGACGAGGCCGGCGATCTCCGGCCACGCCCAGATCCGGCGTACGGCGGGTGCTTCGCCGTCCCCGAGGCGCCGGCGGGCGGCGTCGGCGAGGTGCAGGATCCGCTCGCGCACGTACTCCGGATAGTCGAGCTCCGCCTGGCGCACGTCGCGCGGCCGGATCGTGCGCAGGAACGACCGTCCGATCGCCGGCGACACGTAGCGCCGGTCCCCCACCCGCACGACCAGCACCTGGCGCACGACCACGTCGCGGATGGCAGCGAGCGGGATCACCTGCGTCTCCAGCATGTTGCGCATCACCAGCGCGTCATGCTCGACGCGCAGTCCCGGGCGTAGCAGCGCGGCGTACACCAGGATGCCGAAGAACGCGGCGCCCCACACCCAGGCGAGCCCGAAGCCGCTCTCCCCGTCCAGCAATGCGACCAGGAGCACGAGGAGACAGAGCGCCACGGCCAGGCCGCCCACGACCCGTCCGCTGGTCGGCGGGAACACCTCCCGGAAGTCGGCTCCCGCCCCGTCGCTCATCGCCGCCTCCCGCCAGCCACCCCGCAACCCTATGCTTGTCCAGGTGACCAGCACCTCGACGATCGCCTCCGCTGGTGCGGACTTCTCCGACATCACCAAGAACGACGACACCCTGCGTCGCTTCCTCCACGGCCTGCCCGGCGTCGACCAGGTCGGCGCCGAGGCCCGCGCGGCCTCGCTGGGCACCCGGTCGATCAAGACGACGGCCAAGGCCTGGGCGATCGACCTGGCGATCCGGATGGTCGACCTGACCACGCTCGAGGGCCAGGACACGCCGGGCAAGGTCCGCGCCCTCGCGGCGAAGGCGATCCATCCCGACCCCGCCGACCCGACCTGTCCGTCGACGGCGGCCGTGTGCGTCTACCCCGACATGGTTGCCGTGGCCAAGGAGACGCTCGGCACCAGCGGCGTCAACGTCGCGGCCGTCGCCACCGCCTTCCCGAGCGGCCGTGCGGCCCTCGACATCAAGCTCGCCGACACCGCCGACGCAGTCGAGGCCGGCGCCGACGAGATCGACATGGTGATCGACCGGGGTGCCTTCCTGGCCGGCCACTACAAGTTCGTGTACGACGAGATCGTGGCGGTCCGCGAGGCGTGCGGGCGGGCTCACCTCAAGGTCATCTTCGAGACCGGCGAGTTGCAGACCTACGACAACGTCCGCCGGGCCAGCTGGCTGGCGATGATGGCCGGCGGGCACTTCATCAAGACCTCCACCGGCAAGGTGCAGCCGGCGGCGACACTGCCGGTGACGCTGGTGATGCTCGAGGCGGTCCGCGACTTCCGCGAGCAGACGGGCCAGATGATCGGGGTGAAGCCCGCCGGCGGCATCAAGACCACCAAGGACGCGATCAAGTACCTCGTCATGGTCAACGAGATCACCGGCGACGACTGGCTCGATCCCGACTGGTTCCGCTTCGGCGCCTCCACGCTGCTCAACGACCTGCTGATGCAGCGCACCAAGCTCACGACCGGCGTCTACGCCGGTCCCGACTACTTCACCCTGGACTGATCACCATGGCCACCACCAAGACCGGCGCCTTCGAGTACGCCCCCGCTCCCGAGTCCCGGGCGATCGTCGACATCAGGGCGTCGTACGGACTGTTCGTCAACGGCGAGTTCGTCGACGGGCACGGCAAGTCGTTCAAGACCATCTCGCCCAGCACCGAGGAGGTGCTGGCCGAGATCGCCGAGGCCGACGAGGCCGACGTCGACGCCGCCGTGCGGGCCGCCCGCCGCGCCTACACCCGGGTGTGGGGCCGGATGCCCGGCCGCGAGCGCGCGAAGTATCTCTACCGGATCGCCCGGATCATCCAGGAGCGCGGCCGCGAGATCGCCGTGCTCGAGTCGATCGACAACGGCAAGCCGATCAAGGAGACCCGCGACGTCGACGTCCCGATCGCCGCGGCGCACTTCTTCTACTACGCGGGCTGGGCCGACAAGCTCCAGTACGCCGGCTACGGCACCACCCCGCTGGGCGTCGCCGGCCAGGTGATCCCGTGGAACTTCCCGCTGTTGATGCTGGCGTGGAAGATCGCCCCGGCCCTCGCGTGCGGCAACACGGTCGTGCTCAAGCCCGCCGAGACCACGCCGCTGACCGCGCTGCTCTTCGCCGAGATCTGCCAGCAGGCCGATCTGCCGCCCGGAGTCGTCAACATCATCACCGGCGCGGGCGCGACCGGACAGGCCCTGGTCGGCCACCCCGACGTCGACAAGGTGGCCTTCACCGGATCGACCGCCGTGGGCCGGGCGATCGCCAAGTCCGTGGCCGGCTCGCACAAGAAGGTCACCCTCGAGCTCGGCGGCAAGGCCGCCAACATCGTGTTCGACGACGCGCCGGTCGACCAGGCGGTCGAGGGCATCGTCAACGGCATCTTCTTCAACCAGGGGCACGTCTGCTGCGCCGGCTCCCGCCTGCTCGTGCAGGAGTCCGTGGCCGACGACGTGCTGGCCCGCCTCAAGCGACGGATGGCCACCCTGCGCGTGGGCGACCCGCTGGACAAGAACACCGACATCGGCGCCATCAACTCGGCCGAGCAGCTCGCCAAGATCCGCGAGCTGTCCGACATCGGCGAGGCCGAGGGAGCGGGACGCTGGTCGCCCCCCTGCGAGCTGCCCAAGCACGGCTTCTGGTTCCCGCCGACGGTCTTCACCAACGTCACCCAGGCCCACCGGATCGCCCGCGAGGAGATCTTCGGCCCGGTCCTGTCGGTGCTGACGTTCCGCACACCGGCCGAAGCGGTCGAGAAGGCCAACAACACGCCGTACGGCCTGTCGGCGGGCGTCTGGACCGAGAAGGGCTCGCGGATCCTCAAGATGGCCAACGCCTTGCGCGCCGGGGTGGTCTGGGCCAACACCTTCAACAAGTTCGACCCGACCAGCCCGTTCGGCGGCTACAAGGAGTCCGGCTACGGCCGTGAAGGCGGCCGACAGGGCCTCGCCGCCTATCTGAAGGGTGGAGACCTGTGACCCGCGTCGACGTCCGCAAGACCTACAAGCTCTATATCGGCGGGCAGTTCCCACGCTCGGAGTCCGGGCACAGCTACGTCGTCGACGACGCGCGTGGCCGCTTCGTCGCCAACGCCGCGCTGGCCTCCCGCAAGGACGCCCGCGACGCCGTGCTGGCCGCGCGTGCGGCGTTCGGCGGCTGGAGCGGCCGGACGGCGTACAACCGGGCGCAGATCGTCTACCGCGTGGCCGAGATCATGGAGGACCGGCGGCCGCAGTTCGTCGAGGCCCTGCGCCAGTCCGAGGGCCTCACCGCCAGTCAGGCGGGGAAGGTGCTCGACCTGAGCATCGACCGGCTCGTCTGGTACGCCGGGTGGGCCGACAAGGTGACCCAGGTCGTGGGCAACGCCAACCCGGTCGCCGGACCGTTCTTCAACCTCTCGACCGCCGAGCCCACCGGCGTGGTCGCCGTCGTCGCTCCGCAGCAGGCGAGCCTGCTCGGCCTGGTCTCGGTCGTGGCGCCCGTGATCGTCACCGGCAACACGGCCGTCGTGCTGAGCTCCTACGAGCGCCCCCTGCCCGCCGTGACGTTCTCCGAGGTGCTCGCCACCTCCGACGTGCCCGGCGGCGTGGTGAACATCCTCACCGGCACGCTCTCCAACACCGCGCCGACCCTGGCCTCGCACATGGACGTCAACGCCCTCGACCTGACCGGCTTCGCCGGCGACGACGAGCAGGCCCGCGTCCTCGAGGAGGCCGCGGCCGACAACCTGAAGCGGGTGCTGCGCGCCCCCGACGAGGAGCCCGACTGGACCCTCGAGCCAGGCATCGAGCGGATGACGACCTTCCTGGAGACCAAGACCGTCTGGCACCCGATCGGCGTCTGAGCCCTCTCTGCTCAGGCGGTCGAGGCTCAGCGGTCGAGCAGGGCCTGGGCGAACACCCCCAGGATGTCCTGCGGGTCCGAGGCCGCGTAAGCCTTGCCGCCGGTCGCCTGGGCGATCTTGGAGAGCGACTGGAGGTCGGCGTCCTTGCTGATCGCGACCCCGATGATCCGCACCGGACGCTCCTTGTCACGCAGGCCCTTCAACTGGCCGAGCAGGCGCTGGAGGGAGATCGAGCCGGGGTCGTCGTTCGCCCCGTCGGTCAACAGGATCACCGAGTTGTAGTAGTCCGGGTTGTAGTCCTTCAAGGCCTGCTTGTAGGCAGCCAGGGTCGTGTCGTAGAGGCCGGTCCCGCCGTTGGTCAGCTGTGCCATGTACTGCGCCTGGCTGAGCAGGGCGTCCCGCTGGGTGTCGCCGTCCACGGGGGCGTCGAGCCGCCGGATGGGCTCGAGCACCCGCCAGTCCTGGCCGCGGCCGCCCTGGTCGATCGAGAAGGCCCAGAGCCCGATCCGGGCATGGTCGGGGAACAGTCCGAGGGCCGTGGTGGCGACGCCCACGGAGAGGTCCATCCGGGTCTCACCTTGACCGGCCGGGAAGTCCATCGAGCCCGACACGTCGAAGACGGCGAGGAGGCTCGACGGGACGCTCGTGATCCGCCACGAGTGCAGCCGGTCGTCGAACACCTCGGGCTCGGGGGTCGGCAGGAAGGCCTGGTTCTTCCGCAGGCCCGGGACGGGGCGCAGCGTCTTGCCGTCGCCGGTGCGCAGCCCCGCCTCGGCCAGCACGGCCCGTGCCTCGCCGGAGTCCATCCACTCCACCAGCTGCAGCGCCGCGCGCTGGGCCAGGTCGCTGGGGTGCTCAGGGAGCACCAGGGGGAACTGCATCAGAGGTGCGCCCGTGGCCGGCACCACGGGCCGGAGGCCGGGGTTGCGCTCGAGCGCCGCGAGGTAGGTCCGCTCGGTGACCGGTACGACGCGGGGGTCGCCGGCCTTGATCGTCGACAGGTCGAGGTCGGGCAGCTGTCCGTTGGCCCTGCGCTCGCCGTACCGCTGCGCCAGCGGCACCACCAGCTCGTCGGACGCCGCGCTGGACCGCCCGAGCGCGGCCTCTTCGGCCCGGGGGGCGACCAGCGCCAGGGCGCCGGTCGTGGTGGCCAGCGGGTCGGGCAGTGCCAGGTCGGGCGAGCCGAGCGCGGCACCCCAGGTGGCGGCCGGCCGAGCGGCCCGGCCGCCCACCAGCAGCACGGGGGTGCTCGCCAGGGCGGAGGTGTAGATCTGGCTGCGCACGTCCGCGAGGTAGAACCCGAGACGCCACGACTCCGAGTCGGGGACCCAGACGGCCGGGATGCGTCCGCCGTCGAGCACCGCCTTCGCCACCTCGGCGGTCGGCCGCGGTGTGACCCGGATGTGCAGGCACTCGTCCTGCAGGCTCTGCAGGCCCGCGCGTACCGCCATGCTCACGTCGGGGGCCGCCACGACCTCGAGCGTCTGTACATCGCACTTGGCCAGGCTCGACGCCGGCTGCGGCGCACCCAGTCGACTGCCCGCCCAGGAGCGCATCGGACCGATGCCCAGCAGCGTGCCCGCGGCCAGGACGAGCAGGAGCACGAGGAAGACGGCGACGCAGACCGTCCAGATGCGTGCTCTCCCGTCGGTGCGGGCATGGGGTACTGAGGACATGTCGCCTCCGTGGGGGGTCGGGGGTGGCAGCGAGAGCAGGGTAGGGAGTCGTGGCGCGCGTGGGAGGCGAATCGACCGAACTCCGCTCACCCGTCCAGTCGAGCTGTGGCTGCGGGCGGTGCACAATGAGGTCCGTGCGGGCTCGTGTCGTCGTGCTGGCCGGTCCCTCCGGGGCCGGCAAGTCCAGGCTCGCCGCACGGCTCGGTCTGCCCGTGCTGCGCCTCGACGACTTCTACAAGGACGGCGACGACCCGACGCTGCCGCGCATCGCAGAGGGCGCGAACGCCGGCCTGGTGGACTGGGACCACCCGGACTCGTGGCACCCCCAGGACGCCCTGGCCGCCCTCGAGCGGCTCTGCGAGGAGGGGTCGGCGGAGGTGCCGCTGTACGACATCGCCCGTGACGGCCGCCACGGGAGCCGTCCGCTGGACCTCGCGCACCATCGGCTGTTCGTCGCGGAGGGGATCTTCGCGCAGGACGTCGTCCCCGAGTGCCGCGCCCGGGGACAGCTCGCGGCGGCGTACTGCGTCCGGCAGCGGCCACTGGTCACCTTCTGGCGCCGGCTCACCCGTGACCTGCGCGAACGCCGCAAGCCGCCGCTCGTGCTGCTGCGCCGCGGCTGGGCCCTGATGCGCTCCCAGCGAGACCTCGTCGACCGTGCCGTCGCGCTGGGCTGCGAGCCCGTGTCGCCGGACCGCGCCCACGAGGAGGTGACCGCCCTGATGGCGCGCAGCGCCGCCGATGCGTGAGCTGCCCTGGGCGAGCCTCGTGCAGCCGGACAACCGCTCGTGCGGGGCCAGCAGCCTGGTGGTGGCGCGGATGCTCGCCGACCCGGCCTACGCCGCCTCGATGGGCGTGCCGCCCGAAGGCACCCGCGGGGTCGCCGACCCGGGTCAGCTCCAGGGGCGGTTCCGCGACGAGGTCCTGTCGATGCACCGGCGCGTGACCAGCTCCGCAGACTCCCGCGGACAGTTCCAGATCCCGTGGCCGCGGCGGTTCGGCACCCCGCCATGGGCGGTGGCCACCCAGCTGTCCGCGACCCCGGGCGCCGACGGCACCACGGCGCCGTACTCCTGGCGGCCGGTGCGCACCGCCCCGGCCACCGGCTTCGACCTGCTGACCCGCTCGTCGCGTGTGGGTGCGCTGTTCGTCGGGAACGACTGGCTGCCTCGCCACATCGCCCTCGTGCTGGACACCACGTCGGGGCGGGATCTGCGGATCTACGACCCGGCCCGAGGGCGGCTCGTCGAGGTCGACCGGGACGACTTCACCGACCACGACCTCGAGATCGCCGGTTGGGATGTGCCCTGGTTCGTGGTCACCCCCGACCGCTGACCTCTCGCCGTCCCAGACCCGACCCGCCCCGGGCGGGTCCGGACCGGGGCAACCGCGCACGATCCGCCCTACCATCGGGGCGTGGCTACCGCGACGATGAGCATGAACAAGGTGATCCATGCCGCCGTACGACGCGACCTGGCGCGCTTCTCCGACGCCCTGGCCGGCTTCCGCAACGGTGACACGGCTCGGGCCGAGCAGTTGTGGCGGGCCTGGGAGAACTTCGACTTCCAGCTCACCAAGCACCACCACGGCGAGCACGAGACCGCCTGGCCGGCGCTCGAGGCCGTCGGGGTGAGCCGCGAGGTGCTCGACCGGATGGACGAGGAGCACGAGGCGATGGCGCAGCGCTTGGCCGAGGCGAGGGACGCGCTGGCCGCGCTCCGGCGCGTCCCCAGTGCCGACAACGCCGCGCTCGCCCAGCGTGCGATCTCGGAGCTGCAGGCGGTCACGGTCGCCCACCTCGACGACGAGGAGGGCGAGATCGAGGAGCTCTATCTCAGTCGCCGCGACGACCCGGCGATCAAGGCGATGGGTCGCGCGTTCGCCCGGGTCGGGCCGCGGGAGGGCGGGGTGTTCTTCGCCTGGGTGGCCGACGGGGCCGACGCCGAGACAGCGCAGGCGCTCCGGGCCAACGTGCCCGGCCCGGTGCTGACCGTCATGGGTGGGCTGTTCGGCCGCTCCTACCGGCGCGACGTCGCGCCGGTGTGGCGCTCCTGACGGCGCGGCGGCCCGGCCTCCGCTCAGTCCGCGCCGAGCGCGGCGTACCCGGGCTTGATCACGTCCTCGATCAGAGCGAGACGCTCGTCGAAGGGCAGGAACGCCGACTTCATGGCGTTGATGGTGAACCAGCGCAGATCCCTCATCGTGTAGCCGAACGCGTCGACGAGCGCGCCCATCTCCCTCGTCATCGACGTGCCGCTCATCAGCCGGTTGTCGGTGTTGACGGTGACCCGGAACCGCAGTCTGGTGAGCAGGCCGATCGGGTGCTCGGCAATCGACGCCGCCGCCCCGGTCTGCACGTTGGAGTGCGGGCACATCTCCAAGGGGATGCGCGTGTCACGCACGTACGCCGCCAACCGGCCGAGCCCGATCGCTCCGTCGTCGCCGACCGTGATGTCGTCGATGATCCGGACGCCGTGGCCGAGGCGGTCGGCGCCGCACCACTGGATGGCCTGCCAGATCGAGGGCAGCCCGAACGCCTCACCCGCGTGGATCGTGAAGTGGGAGTTCTCCCGCTGGAGGTACTCGAACGCGTCCAGGTGACGGGTGGGCGGGAAGCCCGCCTCGGCGCCCGCGATGTCGAAGCCGGCCACGCCGCGGTCGCGCCAGGCGACCGACAGCTCGGCGATCTCACGCGAGCGGGCCTGGTGGCGCATGGCGGTGAGCAGCTGTCGGACGACGATCCGTCCCCCGGCGGCGGCCATGCCCTCCTCGAACCCGGCCTGCACGGCGGCGACCACCTCGTCGAGCGTCAGCCCCGCGGAGACATGCTGCTCGGGGGCGTAGCGCACCTCGGCGTACACCACTCCGTCGGCGGCGAGGTCCTCGACGCACTCCCGGGCCACGCGTGTGATGGCGTCCGCGCGCTGCATCACGGCAACCGTGTGGTCGAAGGTCTCCAGGTAGCGCACCAGCGAGCCGGAGTTCGCCGACTCCGCGAACCAGTGCCCCAACCCCTCGGCATCGGGTGCGGGGAGCACGTGGCCGATCTCCTCCGCGAGCTCCACGATCGTCGAAGGCCGCAGACCACCGTCGAGGTGGTCGTGCAGCAAGGCCTTCGGCGCCTGGGCGATCTGCTCGCGCGTCGGCGGGGTAGGTTCTGCTCCTGAGGTCTCGGCGATGGTGGCGGACATGCGCCCGATCCTTGCAGACCTCCGCCCCTCCGACCCGCAACCACCCACGCGAAGGAGCCACCGTGCGCACGTTCGGCAACCTCGAGGACCTCACCGCTGCCATCGGCGAGGACCTCGGCGCCAGCGACTGGCTGACCATCGACCAGGACCGCGTGAACCTCTTCGCCGAGGCGACCGGCGACCACCAGTGGATCCACGTCGACGTCGAGCGCTCGACCGCCGGACCGTTCGGTGGCACGATCGCGCACGGCTACCTGACGCTGTCGCTGATCCCCGTGCTCGGCGCCGAGATCTTCACGTTGCAGACTCCGGGCGCACGGCTCAACTACGGCGTCAACAAGGTGCGCTTCCCCTCCCCCGTGCCCGTCGGGTCCCGGATCCGCGCCCACGCCCGCGTGGTCGACGTGAGCGCCGTCCCGGCCGGCACCCAGGTGACGTTCGGCTGGACCATCGAGATCGAGGGGCAGCCCAAGCCCGGCTGCGTGGCCGAGACCGTCGTCCTGCTGCTGGGCTAGGCGCTCGGGAAACCCTGCTGCGGCGGTGCCCCAGCCACCGTCGCCGGCGACCAGACGGTGGCCTGGCCACCGTCGGGATCAGCCTCCGAACCCTCAGCCCACGCGGTCCAGGAGCACGGGGGTCTGCTCGAACGACGCACCGTCGCCCGCGATGTCGTAGCCACCCTCGAGCGACTCGAGCGCGCGCTCGAAGCGGTCGGGCTCGTCGGTCAGCAGGGTGAACAGCGGCTGTCCCTCGGCCACCGTGTCGCCCGGCCTGGCGTGCCAGATCACGCCGGCGCCCGCCTGGACCGGGTCCTCCTTGCGCGCCCGGCCGGCCCCGAGCCGCCACGCGGCCAGACCGACCGCCATCGCGTCCAGCCTGGTGAGCAGGCCCGACGACGGGGCGTCGACGACGTGCGACTCGCGCGCGACGGGCAACGTCGCGTCGGGGTCGCCGCCCTGGGCGCGGATCATCTGCTTCCAGACGTCCATGGCCGAGCCGTCGGCCAGGCGGTCGGCGGGGTCCACGTCGGTGCGACCGGCACCCGCGAGCATCTCGCGCGCAAGGGCCAGGGTCAGCTCGACGACGTCGGCGGGGCCACCCCCGGCGAGCACGTCCACCGACTCCGCGACCTCGATCGCGTTCCCGGCCGTCAGTCCCAGCGGCGTGCCCATGTCGGTCAGCAGGGCGACCGTGTGTACGCCGGCGTCGGTGCCCAGCGCCACCATCGTCTCGGCCAGCTCGCGGGCACTGTCGAGAGTCTTCATGAACGCGCCCGAGCCGACCTTCACGTCGAGCACCAGCGAGCCGGTGCCCTCGGCAATCTTCTTGGACATGATCGACGAGGCGATCAGGGGGATCGCCTCGACGGTCCCGGTGACGTCGCGGAGGGCGTACAGCTTCTTGTCCGCGGGCGCGAGCCCGTCGCCGGCGGCGCAGATGACGGCGCCGACCGACTCGAGCTGGGCGAGCATCTCGTCGTTGGACAGCGCCGCCCGCCAGCCGGGGATCGACTCGAGCTTGTCGAGGGTTCCCCCGGTGTGACCCAGCCCGCGCCCGGACAGCTGGGGTACGGCGACTCCGCACGCGGCGACCAGCGGCGCCAGCGGCAGCGTGATCTTGTCGCCCACCCCTCCGGTCGAGTGCTTGTCGGACGTCGGCCGGGACAGGGAGGAGAAGTCCATCCGCTCGCCCGAGGCGATCATCGCGGCCGTCCAGCGGGCGATCTCCCGCCGCGTCATGCCGTTGAGCAGGATGGCCATCGCCAGGGCGGACATCTGCTCGTCGGCGACCCGACCCTGCGTATAGGCGTCGATCACCCAGTCGATCTGGCTGTCGCTCAGCTCGCCCTTGTCGCGTTTGACCGAGATCACCTCGACCGCGTCGTGCTGGCTCACCGTGTCGTCGCCTCCGTCACGTGCCTCAGATCGTCGGGTCCGAACGCCTGCGGCAGCACCTCGTCCATCGTCCGCTCACCCTCGGGTGTGAGCAGCACGAGGGTCCGTCCGCCGTGCTCGTAGAGCAGCTGACGACAGCGGCCGCACGGCATGATCACCTCGCCGAGACCGTTGACGCAGACGAAGTGCGTCAGCCGGCCCCCGCCGGTCGCGTGGAGCTGCGACACCACGCCGCACTCGGCGCACAGCACCACGCCGTACGCCGCGTTCTCGACGTTGCACCCCGCGACCAGGCGACCGTCGTCCACGACCGCGGCCGCACCCACGGGGAAGCCGCTGTACGGCGCGTAGGCGCGCGCCGCGACAGCCACGGCCTCGGCCTTGAGGGCGTCCCAGCCGACCTCCGGTGCCGCCACCACGTCAGCTCTTCACGTAGGGCTCGCCGTCGGCGGCCGGCGGGCGGACGCGACCGACGAAGCCCGCCACCGCGATGATCGTCGCGAGGTAGGGCGAGGCGCGCAGCAGCTCTCCGGGGATCTTCTCGACCAGCGCGAGCTGGGCCTGGAGGGTCCACATGAAGCCGAAGAACAGCGCCGCCAGCGAGGCGCCGATCGGGTGCCACCGACCCATGATCACCGCGGCGAGGGCGATGAAGCCGTTGCCCGCCGAGGCGTTCTGGTCGAAGGAGCCGGTGGAGCCCACGGTGAAGTAGGCACCGCCGAGTCCGGCGAAGACACCGCCCAGGAGGACGGCCTGCCAGCGGATCCGGTTGACCTTGATGCCGACCGTGTCCGCGGCCTTGGGGTGCTCGCCGACCGATCGCACGCGCAGTCCCCACTTCGTCTCGAAGAGGAGGAAGGTCACCAGCGCGACCGACGCGAACATCAGGTAGACCAGGATGCTCTGGTTGAAGAGCGCCGGACCGAGCAGCGGGATGTCGGAGAGGCCCGGGATCTCGATGCGCGGGAGGATCAGCGGCTCATTGAGGTACTGCTTGACCTCCGGGTCGTCGGGGATCTGGCTGAGCAGGAAGTTGGACAGACCGGTCGCCAGCGCGATCAGGACGACGCCCAGGACCACCTGGTTGACCTGGTAGCGCAGGGCGAAGACCGCCAGCAGCGAGGCCAGCGCCAGGCCGGCGAGGATGCCGCCCACCAGGCCCATCTCCGCGCTGTAGGCGAGGCTGGAGGCGACGGAGGCGAAGAACGCCCCGAGCAGCAGCTGGCCCTCGATCGCGATGTTGATGACACCGGAGCGCTCGCACAGACAGCCGGCCAGCGCACCGAACACCAAGGGCGTCGCCAGCCGGACCGTGCCCGGGAGGGGGTTGGTGAACGCCGCGGCGAAGGCTCCGGTCTGGTCGGTGTAGTTCCAGATGATGAACCCGGCGAAGAACGACAGCCCGACCAGGAAGTAGACGAGGGCGCCGAGCCAGCCCTTGGGCACCTTGTTGGCCGCGGCCAGTCCTAGCGCCGCGAACGCGATGACGACCGTCGCCCAGCTGATGACCGTGGTGTCGGCCTCGGAGCGCGGATCGTCCTTGGTGATCTTCTCGCCGAAGGTGTAGTAGATCGTGTGGTCCTTGATGGACAGCGCGAACCACAGCAGCAGCACAGCGACGAGCCCGAAGACGATGAGCTGCTTGACCTGACGCCGGACGTCGTCGCGCTCGCGGACACCTTCGACCCGTGCGGTGGGCACGGCCACGGCGGTGCTCATGAACCCCACCCCTTCGCCATCACCGTGGACTCGCCTCCGGTGTCCTTCATGTGGAGGATCCCCTTCACCAGGGCCGGGGCAGCCACGAACAGCACGATCAGCGCCTGCAGGACCGCGGTCAGCTCCTTGGGCGTGCCCGCCTCACTGGCCTGCATCGCCACACCGCCGACGCTGAGCGCGCCGAACAGGAGGCCGGCGAACACCGTGCCGAGCGGCGTCGCCCGGCCCAACAGGGCCACGGTGATCGCGTCGAAGCCGATCGTGCCGGCCATGCTCGGGCTGAGGGAGTCGCCCTTGCCGAGGATGTTCATCACGGCCGCGAGGCCGGCCAGCGCGCCGGCGAAGACCATGGCCATCGTGTAGACCTTGGGCACGCTCATGCCGGCGGTGCGCGAGGCGTCGGCGTTCGCACCGACGGCGCGCAGCTCGAAGCCCCAGGTGCTCCGCTCGAGCAGCCACCAGACCCCGAACGCGGCGACGAACGCCAAGATCACGCCGAGGTGGGTGTCCACCACGCTGGGGAACTGCGCGGAGCTGTCCACCGGCGGCGACTGCCGGTTGTCGCTGCCGGGACGCTGGAAGGCGTCCTTGCTGAGGGCGTAGAGGAGGACCGACGCGGCGAGGTAGTTGAGCATGATCGTGGTGATCACCTCGTGGGCGCCGGTGCGGGCCTTCAGGAAGCCGGCGATGCCGCCCCAGAGCGCGCCACCGACGATGCCGGCGATGAGCGCGACCAGCAGGTGCAGCCCGACCGGGAGGTCCCAGGAGAAGCCGACGTAGCCGGCGAACAGGGCGCCGATGATCAGCTGGCCCTGGGCACCGATGTTGAACAGGCCCGCCCGGAACGCCAGCGTGACACCGAGGCCGGCACAGATGAGCGGTGCCGATCTCTCGAGCGTCGTGCTGATCGCGTGCCAGGAGCCCACAGAGCCTCGGAGCAGCGCCCAGTAGGACTCCGACACGGCCTGCCAGGCCGCGGTGAAGGTGTCCCACGGGTAGGAGAAGAAGTAGGACGCCGCCTCGATGACCTCGTCGTCGCTGATGGCGATCAGGAACGCGCCGATCACCAGGGCGATCAGGAAGGCGGCCGCGGTGACCTTGACCGTGGGCAGCCAGCTCGCCGGGTTGCGGAGGTCGGCGTGGTCGGCCTCCGGCGGGGCGTCCTTGGGGGCGTCTCCGGAGTGGGCCGGGGCCGGTGCGGCCTCTTCGGTGCGGTCTTCGCTCATGCGGGGCCCCCATGGCGTTGTTCGGAGGAGCGAAGCGGGGGAGAAGAACGTCGTGGGGTGATCATGCCGGGACCTCCTCGGCCGGGCCGACAGCACCAGCCATCATCAGACCGATGTCCTCACGGGCGATGTCGGGGCTGACCACGCCGACGATGCGGCCGTCGTACATGACGGCGATGCGATCGGACAACGCGAAGATCTCGTCGAGCTCGGTGGACACGATGATCACCGCCGTGCCCGTGTCGCGCTCCTCGATGATCCGTTTGTGGATGAACTCGATCGAACCCACGTCGACGCCGCGCGTGGGCTGGGAGGCGATCAGCACCTTGAGCTGACGGGAGAGCTCCCGCGCCACGACGACCTTCTGCTGGTTGCCGCCGGAGAGCGACGACACCAGGGATTCGGCGTTCTCGGTGCGGATGTCGAACTCCTGGATGCGGTCCTGGGCGTTCGCGCTGATGGCGTCGAGGTTGAGGCGGAGGCCGGAGCTGAAGGTGTCGTTGCGGTATTGGTCGAGGATGAGGTTCTCGCGCACGCTGAAGCTGCCGACGTAGCCGTCGTGGGAGCGGTCCTCGGGCACGTAGCCGATGCCGTCGTCGAGGCTCTCGCGCGGCCCGTGCTTGCTGATGTCGTCGCCGTCCAACAGGATCTGGCCGGCGTCGGGCTTGACCAGGCCGAGGAGCGACTTGATCAGCTCGGTCTGGCCGTTGCCCTGGACGCCGGCGATGCCGATGACCTCGCCGGCATGGGCCTCGAAGGAGACGTCCTTGACGACCTGGTGGCCGCGCGGGTCGACGACGGTGATGTTGCGGACCTCGAGGACGGCGTCACCGGGCTTCGCGGCGTCCTTGTCGACCTTGAGCTGCACAGAGCGGCCGACCATCATCTCGGCGAGCTCGGCCTCGGACGCCGACGGCGGAGCCGTGCCGACGACCTTGCCGCGACGGATGACGCTGATCCGGTCGCCGACGGCCTTCACCTCGCGCAGCTTGTGGGTGATGAAGATGATGGAGGTGCCCTGCGCCTTGAGCCCGCGCATGATGTCCATGAGCTCGTCGATCTCCTGCGGCGTCAGCACCGCAGTGGGCTCGTCGAGGATCAGCACCTGAGCGTGGTTGGAGAGGGCCTTGATGATCTCGACACGCTGCTGGACCCCCACCGGGAGATCCTCGATCAGCGCCGAGGGGTCCACGGCGAGGCCGTAGCGCTCGGAGAGCTCGCGCACGAGGTCGGACGCCTTGGCGCGGTTGAGGACGCCCAGTCCACGTGTCTCCTCGCGGCCGAGCATGACGTTCTCGGCGACCGTGAAGACCGGCACCAGCATGAAGTGCTGGTGCACCATGCCGATGCCGGCGGCGATGGCGTCACCCGGTGAGGTGAACGTGACCGGGGTGCCGTCGATGACCAGCTCGCCCTCGGTCGGGTCGAGGAGTCCGTAGAGCATGTTCATCAGCGTGGACTTGCCCGCGCCGTTCTCGCCGAGGAGGCAATGGATCTCCCCCGGCTCGATCGTCAGGTCGATGTGGTCGTTGGCCACGAACGACCCGAATCGCTTGGTCAGGCCACGAATCTCCAGCTTCATGACACTCCTCCCTCCCCACCCGGCAGGCCGCCGGCGGTGCTCGACCGGGGCGACCTTGAGGTCACCCTAGGGGAAGCCCAGGTTTTTCGGTGAGAGGCAGAACCGGGGTGGGGCTTGGCCCCACCCCGGTTCTGTCGTGCTGCGAGGTCGATGAAGTCCGTGAGGACGATCAGCCGACCGTGATCTCGCCGGAGATGATCTGCTCCTGCAGCTCGGCGATCTTGTCCTTGACCTCCTGGCTGACGTTGCCGTCCTGCTCGTTGAACGGCGCGAGACCGACGCCGCCGTTCTCGAGCGTGCCGACGTAGACCTCGTTGGAGAACGTGCCCTCGAGGGACTCGCGGATGGCCTCCTCGACCGCGGTGTCCATGCCCTTCATCACCGAGGTGAGCAGGATGTCGCAGTACTCGGCGGCCGAGACGCAGCCGTCGGTGTCGACCCAGATGCCCAGCGCGCCGGCGTCCTTGGCGGCCTGCAGACCACCGAGGCCGGCCGGACCCGCGACCGGGAAGATGATGTCGGCACCCTGGTTGATCATGCCCTCGGCCACGCTCTGGCCCTTGGTCTTGTCCTCGAAGTCCTCGGTGAACGAGCCGTCCTTGCCGTCCCAGCCGAGCACCTGGACCTCGGCGCCGTTGTCCTCGTTGTACTTCTCGACGCCCTGGAGGAATCCGGTCATGAACGCGGTCACGGTCGGGATGTTGAGGCCACCGAAGGTGCCGACGATGCCGGACTGGCTCTGCGCGGCGGCGACGTAGCCGGCGAGGAACGAGGGCTGGCCGGTGTCGAAGACGAGGCCCTTGAGGTTCTTCGGCGGGTTGTCGTAGCCGAAGTCGACGATGGAGAAGTCGACGTCCTTGTTCTTCTTCGCCGCGGCGAGCGTGGCGTCGCCGAGCAGGAAGCCGACGGTGGTGATGGAGTTGCAGCCCTGCTTGACGAGCTCCGCGATGTTGTCGGCGTACTCGGCGTCGGACGCGGACTCGACCTCGGCGGTGCTCACCCCGAGGTTCGCGGCAGCGTTGAGCAGACCGTCGTGCGAGGTCTGGTTGAACGACTTGTCGTCGAAGCCGCCGGAGTCGGAGACCATGCAGGCCTTGAAGTCGGAGTTGTCGGGAGCCTCCTCTGAGGGGGACTCGCTCGGGGCCGCGGAAGTGGTCTCCTCCGCCGGGGTCTCGGTCGCCTCACTCGACGAACGCTCGCCACACCCGGCGAGGGTAAGGGCAGCGATGGTCACCATCGCTGCGATTGAAGCCGTCTTCTTCACGGCGCCTCCTGATCTAGGGCACTCTGGGATCGGTGGCACCACGGTTCGGGCGCGCACTGCGCGGCACTCTAATGCGCCCCTAGGCGGAAGTCGCCACAGAAGTTGACGAATTTCCCGGGTTGTTATCAGAGGGTGACCAGACTGACGATCGCCGCGGTCGCCAGCACCCGAGCAGCGACCGACACGGCCTGGGGGTCCACGCGCAGATTCCCCTGGTGGAGGTCGAACGTCGCGCCGCCGGGAGAGCGCGTGCCGAGGCGACCCATCGCCCCCGGCACGGACTCCAGGAACCAGGCGAAGTCCTCGCCGCCCAGGCTCTGGGTGGTGCCCACGCTGCCGCCCGAGCCGAGCACGCGCTCGACCGCCGCGCGCAGGTAGCGGGTCGAGGTCGGCTCGTTGACCACCGGAGGCACGCCGCGCCGATAGTCGACGTCGGCCTTGACGCCGTACGGCGCGACGATGTCGTCGATGTACTCGCGCACCAGTCGCTCGGCGTGCGACCAGGCGACGGCATCGAGCATCCGGACCGTGCCTGCGACGACGCCGGCTGCCGGGATCACGTTGGCCGCCACTCCCGCTCGGACCGTGCCCCAGACGACGCTGACCCCGGCTCGCGGGTCGAGACGCCGCGACAGCACCGCGGGGAGCTCGGTGATCAGCTTGGCGAGGGCGAAGGTGAGGTCCTCGGTCAGGTGCGGCCTCGAGGTGTGTCCGCCTCCTCCGGTCAGCCGCACCTCGAGCTGGTCGGCGGCTCCCGTGATCGGCCCCTCGCGCACCCCGACCTCGCCCAGGTCGAGCGTCGGATCGCAGTGGAGGCAGAAGATCCTCTCGACGTCCTCGAGGGCGCCCAGCTCCACCAACGCCGTGGCGCCGCCGGGCATCACCTCCTCCGCGGGCTGGAACAGCAGACGCACCCGGCCGGGCAGCTGCCCCCGGTGGTGGGTCTCGGCCAGCGCGAGCCCCGCGCCCACGAGCCCGGCGGTGTGGACGTCGTGTCCGCAGGCGTGGGCGATCCCGGCGCGGGTGCTGACCCAGGGGTCGTTCGTGAGGTCGTCGACGGGCAGCGCGTCCAGGTCGGCGCGCAACGCGACCCTCGGGCCGGTGTCGCCGATGTCGGCGATCAGCCCGGTGTGGGGAAGCCGCGTGACGGCGATCCCCGCGGCCTCGAGCCGGGACGCTACGTGGTCCGTCGTCCGATGCTCCTGCCAGGACAGCTCCGGGTGGGCGTGGAGATCCTCGCGGAACGCCCGCAGCTCGGCTCCGGCCGACGCCACACAGGCGTCGATGGTGTCGTAGGCACCAGCCATGGGATCGGGGTGGAGGACTGGCGTGGACATCGCCCGCCAGGGTAGTTCACCGAGCTCTCCCGGACCGCTTCCTGGTGGCGCCCGGGCCCGGACCGGCCGGCGATTCCGCGCGGCAGCCGTCCCAGGGATCCCCGGTCGGCCGGGTGTTCCGTAGGTTCGGCGGCGTTGCAACGACGCCGAACCGGGCGCAACCTGTGCGAACCCTCGGGCTCAGGGGCGGTCGGCGTCGAAGGCGGCGAGGAGCCGGTCGGCGGCGGCAGTGGGCGGCAGCTCGCCGTTCATCACGGCAGCACGTACGTCGGCACGCACCGCGGCCACGCCCGGCGAGCGTCGCAGCCGCTGCTCGAGCTCGTCGCGCACCAGCGCCCAGGTCAACTCCAGCGCTTGCTCCGACCGCTTGGCGAAGACCCCCTCGGCCCCGAGGCTGTCGCGGTGCGCGATCACCTGACGCCAGACCTCGTCGACTCCCTCCCCCGTCAGGCCCGAGCAGGTGACGACCGGCGGAGTCCACGCGCGGGGGCCGCGGCCCCTGACCAGCCGGAGCGCCCCCGCCAGCTCGCGGGCGGCCGCTCGGGCCTCCTGGGCCCCGTTGGTGCCTCCTCCGTCGTCTGCCTTGTTGACCGCGATCACGTCAGCGAGCTCGAGGATGCCCTTCTTGATGCCCTGCAACTGGTCGCCTGTGCGCGCGAGCGTGAGGAAGAGGAAGGTGTCGACCATGCCGGCAACGGTGACCTCGGACTGCCCGACACCGACGGTCTCCACGAGCACCACGTCGTACGCGGCGGCCTCCAGCACCAGCATCGCCTGGCTGGTCGCCCGGGCAACGCCGCCCAGGGTGCCCGCCGTGGGGCTGGGTCGGATGAAGGCGTTCGGGTCCGTCGACAGGCGCGCCATCCGGGTCTTGTCGCCCAGGACCGACCCACCCGTCCGGGTGCTGCTCGGGTCGACCGCCAGCACGCCGACCCGGTGTCCCTCGCCGGTCAGGAGGCTGCCGAGCGTCTCGATGAACGTGGACTTCCCCACCCCCGGCACTCCAGAGATGCCGACCCGCACCGAGGGGAGTCGGGCCGGAGCGGACTCCAGCCCCGCGAGGAGCTCGCGCGCCTCCGCACGGTGAGAGGCCCGGCTGGACTCGACGAGCGTGATCGCCTGGGACACCGCGGCACGGCGGCCAGCCAGCACGCCCCCGACGAGAGCAGCCACGTCCGGCATGGTGCTCAGTCGTCCAGCTGGGCGCGGAGCCTGCCGAGCAGGTCGAGGGCGGACTCGGCGATCACGGTGCCCGGCAGGAAGACCGCTGCGGCGCCCATCTCCACCAGCGTCGGCACGTCGTCCGGCGGGATCACCCCGCCCACCACCACCATGATGTCCGGCCGGCCGAGGGCGGCCAGCTCGCTCTTCAGTGCCGGGACCAGGGTCAGGTGACCGGCCGCGAGCGAGCTCACGCCGACGAGGTGGACGTCGTTGTCGACTGCCTGGCGAGCGACCTCCTCGGGAGTGCTGAACAAGGGGCCCACGTCGACGTCGAAGCCCATGTCGGCGAAGGCGCTGACGACGACCTTCTGTCCGCGGTCGTGCCCGTCCTGGCCCATCTTGGCTACCAGGATGCGCGGCCGTCGGCCGGCCAGCCGCTCGAACTCCTCGGTGGCCTCGAGCACCTCCTGCACGAGCCGATCACCGGCCGTCCCCGCCTCGTCCCGGAACACCCCCGAGATGGTACGGATCACCGCCCGGTGCCGCCCCCACACCTTCTCCAGCGCATCGGAGATCTCGCCCACCGTCGCCTTCGCCCGCGCCGCGTCGACCGCGAGCGCGAGCAGGTTCCCCTCGCCGCTCTGGGCCGCGTCGGTCAGGCCGGCGAGGGACCGGCGTACGTCGTCGTCGTCGCGCTCGGCCCGCAGTCTCTCGAGCTTGGCCACCTGCTGGCGGTAGACCTCGTCGTTGTCGACCTTGAGCACGTCGATCGGGTCCTCGGCCGGCAGGCGATAGGTGTTGACGCCGATGACCGCCTGGGCACCGGAGTCGATGCGGGCCTGCGTACGGGCGGCCGCCTCCTCGATGCGCAACTTGGGGATGCCCTGCTCGATGGCGGCGGCCATCCCACCGGCCCCCTCGGCCTCGGCGATGTGGGCCCATGCGCGGCTCGCCAGGTCGTGGGTCAGGCGCTCCACGTAGTAGCTGCCGCCCCACGGATCGATGATGGCCGTGGTGCCGCTCTCCTGCTGCAGCAGGAGCTGGGTGTTGCGAGCGATGCGGGCGGAGAAGTCGGTGGGCAGCGCGATGGCCTCGTCGAGGGCGTTGGTGTGCAGGGACTGCGTGTGGCCCTGGGTGGCGGCCATCGCCTCGATGCAGGTGCGCCCGACGTTGTTGAACACGTCCTGCGCGGTCAGCGACCAACCGCTGGTCTGGCTGTGCGTGCGCAGGCTGAGCGACTTGGGGTTCTGCGGCTCGAACTGGCCGACGAGCCGCGCCCAGAGAGCCCGTGCTGCCCGCAGCTTGGCGACCTCCATGAAGAAGTTCATCCCGATCGCCCAGAAGAAGCTCAGCCGCGGCGCGAACCGGTCGACGTCGAGCCCGGCGCCCAGCCCGGCGCGCAGGTACTCGACCCCGTCGGCGAGCGTGTAGGCGAGCTCCAGGTCGGCGGTCGCCCCGGCCTCCTGCATGTGATAGCCGGAGATCGAGATGGAGTTGAAGCGAGGCATGTGCTCGGCGGTGTAGCCGAAGATGTCGGAGATGATCCGCATGCTCGGCGACGGCGGGTAGATGTAGGTGTTGCGGACCATGAACTCCTTGAGGATGTCGTTCTGGATGGTCCCGCTGAGCTGTTCGGGCTTGACCCCCTGCTCCTCGGCCGCGGCGATGTAGAGCGCCAACACGGGCAGCACCGCGCCGTTCATCGTCATGCTCACGCTCATCCGGTCGAGCGGGATGCCCTCGAAGAGGGTGCGCATGTCGAAGATCGAGTCGATCGCCACGCCGGCCATGCCGACGTCGCCGCGCACCCGCGGATGGTCGGAGTCGTAGCCGCGGTGGGTGGCCAGGTCGAACGCGACACTGAGCCCCTTCTGGCCGGCGGCCAGGTTGCGGCGATAGAAGGCGTTGGACTCCTCGGCGGTCGAGAAGCCGGCGTACTGGCGGATCGTCCACGGCTGGGTCGTGTACATGGTCGGGTAAGGCCCACGCAGGAACGGTGCGAGCCCGGGCCAGGTGTCGAGCGCGTCGAGGCCCTCGAGGTCCTGCTCGGTGTAGACGGGTCTGATCGCGATGCCCTCCGGGCTCTCCCAGTCGGGCCGGTCGGCGCCAGGTCGGGGCGGACTCTCTGCGGCTGCCTCCGGCACCAGGGGGAGCCCGGCGAAGCTCTCGGGGACGGTCATCCGAGCACCTCCCGGGTCCGGGTCAAGAACGCCAGTGCGTCCACGCCGAGCACGCACGAGTCGTCGACGCCGAGGTCGGCCGGCCTCCCGGCCACGATGACGTGACGCGCGCCGGCCTCTCGGAGCCTGGCCACGAGGTCGGACCCCCAGTCGGCGTACGCCGCGTCCGACCCGGCCAGACAGACGGCCTGTTGACCGGCGTACGTCGCCAGGACGTCGTCGACCCCATCGGTAGCCCCCGCCGACTGCACCTCGATCCCGCCTGCGGCGAGCAGGTTGCTCGCGAACGTCGCCCGCGCCGTGTGCTCCGCGACGCTGCCCATGGTGGCCAGGAAGACCGGCGTCGACGCGGGTCGGTCGCGGAGGGCCTCGAACGCCGCGCCGTACCGCCTGACCTCGACCGTCTCCGGCCCCGGGTCGCGGCTGGGCAGCGCCTCGTCGCGCGAGGGGAACTCCGTCAGGCCGGTGATCGTCCGACGCCGGGTCGCGACCTCCTGATCGCGGCGCGCCACGGTGTCGGCGATGGCGGCATCGAGGTCGGCGCCCGCGTCGACGTCCTGGAGCACGCTCCAGCCCGCCTGCGCGAGATCGTCGGTGAGCCGCTCCACGGCCCACGCGCCGCCAGCAGGGTCGGTGACCTGGCCGACGTGGGACTCGGACAGCAGGAGCGCCATCTGGTTGCGGGCGATCCGGCGTCCGAAGGCGTCCGGTCGGCCCAGCGGAGCGTCGAACGATCGCACGGTGACCGCGTCGGCGCCGCCGGCCGTCGCCGAGAACGCGGCGACCGTCGTCCGCAGCATGTTCACCCAGGGGTCGTACTTGCTCATCATCGGCGCGCTGGTGACCGCGTGCTGTCGTTGCGGGACCGCGGGCGCCTCGCAGAGCGCGAGGACGCGCAACCACAGCCGTCGGGCGGCCCGCAGCTTGGCGATCGTGACGAACTGCTCATCGGTCGCGGCGTACCGGAACTCGAGGAGTCCTGCCGCCTCCTCGGGCGCCACGCCTGCAGCATCGAGGACGCGCAGCACCCTGACCCCCGCCGCCATCGACCAGCCGAGCTCCTGGGCCTCCGAGGCGCCTCGATCGTGGACGGCGGACGCGTCGATCGTGACGGCCAGGGTCCCGGCGGCGCGGGCCAGTCGGGCAACCTCCACGAGCACCTCGTCGTCCGCGTGCGCGGGCGCGCCGAGGCTGGTGCCGGCGGCGGGCTCGGTGTCGCCGAGCACGCCGAGGAAGGCCTGGGCAGCGTCGAGCACGTCGTCGCCCGGGTCGAGCACGACGGCCGCCAGGTCGAGCAGGACGCCGTCGAGCACGGCGGCCAGGTCCGTCCCCCCGTCGGCGTGCAACCAGAGTGAGGTGGCGCCGCCGTCCAGGTCGGCGAGCGCCTCGCGGTTGACGCGGACCGGGTCGTCACCGAACAGCTCGACGCGGACATCGCGACCGCCAGGCTGGAGGGGTCGCGCTGCGGAGATGGCGCCAGGAAGCGCGTCCGGCGTACCGAGCGGCGGCACGGGAACGCCGTCGAGCGTGCTGTGCGTCAGAGCGCCCCACACCGCGGAGTCGGGATCGTCCGGACCCAGACGGCGCGCCTTGCGCAGCACGGCAGCAGCGGCCGCCTCCCACTCCTCGCGGGTCGCCCGCGGCTCGCCCGGCGACAGCGCCAGGCCGCCACCGCCCGCCTCCGGCTCTGCAGGGCTCATAGTTCGGCACTCTAGGAGCGACGACCGCACGGCAGCCACCTCGTGTGACTTTTGGAGGATGTGGCAAAAGCCGCATCCCGGCCGACGCAGCGCTGCATAATCCGCCGTCATGTCGACTCCGATCGCGGGCTGGTACGCCGACCCCTACGACACAGATGTCCAGCGCTGGTGGACCGGCCATGACTGGTCCCACCTCACACGACTGGCCCCTCCGGTCGTCCCCCAACCCGGAGGTCATCGCCGGCGCGTGGACGACCGGTACGCGCGCCTCGCGGTCACCACGATGGGGATGCTGGGGGTGGTCGCCCTCTGGGACGTGGCCCTGATCAGCGGGAACGTGTACACGCGGAGGGTGGCACCGGCGTTCGCGGACGGCACGATCAGCATGGCCGAGGCCCAGACCGTGGACACGGTCGCGTCCGTCGGCACCTTCGGCACGCTCGGTCTCACCGTGCTCGCCGCGATCCTGTTCATCCGGTGGCTGCACTGGTCCCATTCCAGCGACCGGATGAACCGGCTGTCGCAGGAGCACGGCTCGGGCTGGGCGATCGGGGGCTGGTTCGTGCCGATCCTTGCCCTATGGCGTCCACTGGGCGTCGTCACCGACGTGCGACGAGGGATTCAGGGACCATCTGAGTCGCCGACACCGCTCATGTGGGCCTGGTGGGTCGCCTTCCTCGCCTCTACGGTGAGCAACCGGGTCGCCGGCGCCGGGTGGTCGCGAGCCGCTGAGACGACCATCGCCGATCTGGAGGACCTGGCCGTTTACGCCGACCGGCTCGCCAACGCTGCTGACCTGAGTTCCGTTGCCGCCGGATTCGACCTGGTCGCCGCGGTGCTGGCGATCCTCTTGGTGAGGTCCTGCACGCGCATGGTCCAAGCCGCCCCCGTGGTGCGCTGACGACGACCCCGCCGAGCCCGCCACACCCCGGGTCTCGACACGCCGCTCGCCCCTCACGGCGGCTCGCAGATGAAGGAGAGGAAGCTGACCCGCATGGCGTCGCACACAACGCCATGCGGGTCAGCGGGGGGTGCCCCGTTGCCTGTCGCGGCGCGGGGCTCGCCGCATGGGCCGGCGGCATAGGGGGTCGTCCACCGACCGACAGTCTCGTCCTCCGTGACCAGCGCTGTCGGGGGGATGCGCCGGGGGCCGTCAGCAGGTACCTGCTGACCGGAGGAGTGTCGGAAGAGCCGTCCGAGAACCGGAACTCTTTCCGATGTCGAAATAATACGGGGGCAGCCCAAGCCGGCCCAAATCCCCGACACCCGTCGGTGAAGGGTCCGCGCGAAACCCGGGTGAGGCCGATCCGGGCCCTGTCAGACCGGCGTGCGCCCGTCGTTGTCCTTGGTGCGGATCCCGATCTTGTTGCCCAACCACACGAGCGGGTCGAACTTCTTGTCGATCACGCGCTCCTTCATCGGGATGATCGCGTTGTCGGTGATGTGGATGCCCTCGGGGCACACCTCGGTGCAGCACTTGGTGATGTTGCACAGACCGATGCCGGCGACCTCTTGGGCCCGCTCGCGGCGGTCGGCGGTGTCGAGCGGGTGCATGTCCAGCTCGGCGTAGCGCAGGAAGAACCGAGGACCGGCGAAGTTCTTCTTGTTGTCCTCGTGGTCACGGACGACGTGGCACACGTCCTGGCACAGGTAGCACTCGATGCACTTGCGGAACTCCTGGCCGCGCTCGACGTCCTCCTGCATCATGCGGCGCTTGCCGTCGGCATCGCGCGGCGGGAGCTGGGCGTAGGGCAGCTCCTTGGCCTTCTCGTAGTTGAACGAGACGTCGGTGACCAGGTCCCGGATGACCGGGAACGTGCGCATCGGCGTCACGGTGATGGTCTCGGTCTCCTCGAAGTCGGAGAGTCGCGTCATGCACATGAGTCGCGGCTTGCCGTTGACCTCGGCCGAGCAGGAGCCGCACTTGCCCGCCTTGCAGTTCCACCGTACGGCGAGATCCCCGGCCTGCGTGGCCTGCACTCGGTGGATCGCGTCCAGGACGACCTCCCCGTGCTCCACCTCGACCTCGAAGTCCTGGAGGTCGCCGCCCTCCTGGTCCCCGCGCCACAGCCGCAGCTTCAGGTTGTAGGCCATCTCAGTTGCCTCCCTCGGGCTGGGCCGGTTGCGCCGGTGGGGCCGCCGGAGCGTCGAAGAACCTCTTGAGGTCGTCGGGCATCGGTGGCAACGGCTGCGGATTGAGCATCACGGAGTCGCGGTCGTCGGCCAGGGAGACCACGAGGTTCTTGGCGCCCCACTCGGGGTTGGGACCAGGGAAGTCGTCGCGGGTGTGCCCGCCGCGGGACTCCTGTCGTTCGAGGGCGGCCTTCGCGACTGCTTCGGAGACCAGCAGCATGTTGCGCAGGTCGATGGCCAGGTGCCAGCCCGGGTTGTACTGGCGGTGACCCTCGACGACGAGGTTGCGGGCCCGCTCCTTGAGCTTCTCGATCTCCTCCAGCGAGCGGGTGAGCTCGTCGGAGGTGCGGATGATGCCGACCAGGTCGTTCATCGTCTGCTGCAGGTTCTGCTGGATCGTGTAGGGGTTCTCGCCACCGGTGGACTCGAAGGGAGCCAGCGCCCCGCGCTCGGCCGACTTCACGTCGGTCTCGGACACGCCGGGACGTTGGTCGCCGAGCCCCTCGGCGTACGCCGCCGCCGACTCACCCGCGCGCCGGCCGAAGACCAGCAGGTCGGAGAGGGAGTTGCCGCCCAGTCGGTTGGAGCCGTGCATGCCTCCGGAGCACTCCCCCACGGCGTACAGGCCCGTCACCGCGCTCTCCTGGGTGTCGGCGTCGACCTCGACCCCGCCCATGACGTAGTGGCAGGTCGGGCCGATCTCCATCGGCTCGGTGGTGATGTCGACGTCGGCCAGCTCCTTGAACTGGTGGTACATCGACGGCAGCCGGCGGCGGATGAACTCCGGCGTACGACGAGAGGCGATGTCGAGGTAGACCCCACCGTGCTCGCTGCCCCGGCCGGCCTTGATCTCGGAGTTGATGGCGCGGGCGACCTCGTCGCGCGGCAGCAGCTCGGGGGGCCGGCGGTTGTTCTTCTTGTCCTCGTACCAGCGGTCGGCCTCCTCCTCGGTGTCGGCCGTCTCCGCCTTGAAGAACTCGGGGATGTAGTCGAACATGAACCGCTTGCCGTCGGAGTTCTTCAGGATGCCGCCGTCGCCGCGGACCGACTCGGTGACCAGCAGGCCCTTGACGGAGGGCGGCCACACCATGCCCGTGGGGTGGAACTGGATGAACTCCATGTTGATCAGGTTCGCGCCGGCCCGCAGCGCCATCGCGTGCCCGTCCCCGGTGTACTCCCACGAGTTGGAGGTGACCTTGAACGACTTGCCGATGCCGCCCGTCGCCAGGATCACCGCAGGCGCATCGAAGGTGATGAAACGCCCGGTCTCGCGCCAGTAGCCGAAGGCTCCGGCGATCCGGTCATCGTCCTTCAGCAGGTCGGTGATCGTGCACTCCATGAACACGTCGATGCCGAGCTGCACGGTGCGCTGCT
>CAZIVD010000058.1:0-29440 GCA_964542635.1 uncultured Nocardioides sp.
TCCTTGACGACGTGGACGCGAGCGCCGGGGACGTTGGGCCACTCCTCCTCGGGCACCGGCTCGCCCTCGGCGGTGACCAGACGCTCGATGCGCAGCACCTCGTCAGCCTCCGCGACCTCCTCGGCGGTCAGCACCGGCAGGCCCTCGGCGCGCAGCCGCTCGACCTCGGCGGCGCCGGCCTCGCGCTCTGCGGCCTCGTCGCGCAGCTGCTGGGCCTCGTGCGTCAGGGAGCGGCGGAATCGCTTGGCGTACTCCAGTCGCTCCACGGCCTCGGGGTCGTGCTCGAACTCGGCGAAGATCGCGGCTTCCTCCAAGGTCAGGTCGCCGGAGTCGAGACGGTTGCGGGTCTGGTCGGCCTTGGTGACCGCCAGGGCGGCGTTCACGGTCGGGCGGTCGATGCTGGTGCGCTTGGCGATCTGCGCAGCGCTCACGCCGAGCAGGGCCAACTGCTCTACGCCCGCGACGATCTCGGTCTCGCGCATCTGGGCCCGGTGGATGTTCTCGACCATCTGGTCACCGATCCGGTCGGCCTCGGCGGGCTGGGGGACGACCCGCGCCGGGATGAGGCCGGTCGGGGTGCCGACCTCGGCGGCGGTCACGGTGCGGCGCTGGCCGCGCAGCAGGACGTACTGGCCGTCCTCGTTGCGGTAGACCGTGACGGCCTCGATGACACCGCGCTCCTTGATCGACTTGCGGAACTCCTTGTGGTCGGGTCGCAGGTCGGTGCGGACGTTGGTGCCGATGATGATGTCGGCGGGGTCCAGGTGCAGGAACTCCTCAGCCGGGGCGGCGTCGGTGCCCTCGGTGGTGGTGACGGCGTCGGTCTGGATGGTGTCGGTCATGCTGCTGTCCTCCGTGAGTAGAATAGAAAGAACTGACAGGACCAAGTCTCCCAACGGGGGCCGACGCCTACCGGCTCACAGCGCGAACCTGTGGAAAGGTGGGCACGTCCGGAGGGTGGGGAAAACCCCGTTCGTACGGACGCGGACTCCGCTGCGGCGGCGCGGCGCAGCTGCTCCCTTCGTGGCTGTCTGGACGGAAGGAATCGAGCGAGAGTGGGAACGGCTGCACACGGCCCCGCCCGGGAATGCAGCGGCGTTGGTGTTAGCGCCAGGTGCTGCAGCTGGCGTCGGCCCAGGGGAGTGGCGGCATGACGAGCCAGACCACGACGCCGGTTGGCATCTACTGGAAGCCCGGCGTGTGGGACCTCGCCCGATCGGCCTACGTCGCCGACCTGGACACCGACCCCGACTCGCCCGGATCGTTCGTCGGTTGGCTCGCCCAGGCGCTCGAGCTGCACGCCAAGCGCTCACCCCAGCAGCGCGCCGAGCTCGCGGCCGCCGGCGAGACCCATCCCGCCCTGGTCAGCGTGACCCGCAAGAGCTTCAACAAGAAGCACGACCTGCCGGCCTCGACCATCGAGGCGGTCGAAGACGCGCTCGTGGCCGACCGCCAGGAGCTCGGCCGGATGCTCGCCCGCTCCGCGTTCGCCCAGGAAGCAGTGATCGCCGCAGGCGAGGAATCCCGCCGGCGGCTCGGCCGCGACCTGCCTCCGCCCCCGCAGAAGCTCAGCAACCGACCTCCGCGGCGCCGGCCCGCACGGTAGGCCCAGCTGGCCGCTGACACGGTTGTGTCGGTCCCTGCCTCTAGCGTCCTTCTCAGCGCCCCGATCCGGTACCCGAGAGCCGGTCGGGGCGCTTCTTTGCGCCCTCACTGCGCCCTGGCGAGCAGCTCCCCGGCGAGCACGAGTGGATCCGAACAAGTTCGGCCCAGGTGATCGCTGCGGGACCCCGATGGGACCTAGGTGACTGCGGGACCGATTCCGACGTCTCGCCGTCACCTAGGAGGAAGTCATGTCCACCACCGTCACCTTCGCCGGCAACCTGGCCGAGGCTCCCGAGCTGCTCTACACACGCGAGAACAAGCCGTTCGTCAGCTGCCGGGTCCTGGTCAACCGGCGCGTGCAGAACGACGAGGGGGAGTGGGTCAACGACGAGCCCACCGCCCACAACGTCAAGATCTTCGGCTCGGCCGCCACCCACGTGCACGACAGCTGCGGATCCGGCGACCCGATCTTCGTCCACGGCCTCGAGCGCACCGAGAGCTGGGCGGACAACGAAACCGGCGAGAAGCGCACCAAGGACGTCGTGGTCGTCGACAGCCGCTTCGGCGAGGTCGGCGTCTCGCTCAAGTACGTCTCCGCGCGCATCGAGCGCGCCGCCCGCCCGGCCCAGGCCAGCTGAGGCGCGGGGAGGGTTCCGATGGATCTCGTCGTACAGTCCCCGGACGAGCTGCTCGCCGCCGTCCCGCATGTCCTCGGCTTCAAGCCCGAGGAGTCGATCGTCCTGGTCCCGTTCGGGCCCGGGCTCCCGATCACCCGAGTCGACCTGCCGACCAGCGCGGCCGCCCGTGAGGAGGTCTGGGACGCCATCAGCGGCCCGTACGGCCGCCACGCCCGCCCCGGAGCTCGGCTGGGCATCCTCTGCTTCACCGAGGACCGCCGCAGCGCCGAGCTGGCCAGCCAGCACCTGTCCAACCGACTCGAGACCGTGGGCATCACCACCCAGATCCGGCTGTGGTCCGACGGTGAGCGGTGGCGGGAGTTCAACACCGGCTCCACCGGCCTGCAGACCCAGGCGACCGCCGAGCGGATCGCGGCCACGACCGTGCTCTCCGGTGCCGCCCAGCCGGCCTCCAGCCGAGCCTCACTGGCCGCCTCCATGGTCGGCGACCGCGAGCCGATCGCCCAGCTGATCCCCGCAGCTCGAGCAGAATCTGCGGCCAGCTCGCCGGCCGCGCAGCGGGACTGGGCCCTGGACCGCCTCGAGCAGTTCCACACCGACGGCAACCGGCTCTCCGATGTCGACGGCGCCCGGATGCTCGTCGCCCTGGAGACGATCGGCACCCGCGACGCGCTGTGGGAGGACATGACCAAGGAGAACCACACCTCCCACATGGCGATCTGGAACGACCTCACCCGCCGCGCCCCTGACGAGGTCCGCGCGGCGCCGGCCTCCATGCTCGGCTTCGCCAGCTGGCTGCACGGCGACGGCGCGAAGGCCTGGTGCGCACTCGACCAGGTGCCCGCCGACCGGCCCTACTCCATGGCCGCCATCGTCGCCTCGGCCCTGCAGAACGGCATCCACCCCCGCGAGTGGGAGCGGTATCAGACCCAGATGCGGGACCTCGCCAGCGAGCTCGACGAGTCCTTCGTGCCCAAGCCTCCCGAGCACCAGCGCGACGTGCCGCGCACCCAGCCCACCACCGACCGCCCCGCCCCGGGCCGCTGAGGAGACCGCGATGAACTACGACGAGACCGGCCCGATCGACCAGGCCCAGCCCAGCGCCACCGAGCGCCAGCTGCGTCGCCTGGTGGTGCCCGAGCCCGCGGCCTACGCCCCCGACAAGCGCCTCGACGTCATCCACGACCCCGACCTCGAGCTGCTGTGGGGAGGGCAGGCATGACAACGCGAGTCGACGTCGACGACGCTGACCGGCTCGCCCGCGTCACCCTCAGCCGGACCATCGAACCCGGAGATCTCCGCGTCACCGGGCTGGTCAGCGAGCTCGGAGCCGACAAGATCCTCGGCTACCTCGAGGCGGCCGCCGACGTCGAGTCCCACTGGGGATTCGCGCTCGCCCAGGAGCTCGGCCGCGTCGACCCCGCCGAGGTCCTCGAGCAGGCCGCCGCCCAGGGCATCCGCTTCATCGTCCCCGGCGACGCCGAGTGGCCCGCCGAGCTCGGCGCACTCCGCAACGCCGGCGCCCTGTACGAGCGCGGCGGCGAGCCTGTCGGCCTGTGGGTCCGCGGAGCGCACGACCTGCGCCAGCTCGCCGGCAACTCCGTGGCCGTCGTCGGCTCCCGGGCCGCCACCAGCTACGGCACCGAGCAGGCCACCGAGCTGAGCCGCGACCTCGCCCGCATGGGGCACACGGTCATCAGCGGCCTCGCGTACGGCGTCGACCAAGCCGCCCACCGCGGCGCCCTCATCGCCGGCGGACCGACCATCGCCGTCCTGCCTGGCGGCGTCGACCGGCCCTACCCGGTGGCGCACGCTCAGCTGCTCGAGGCGATCGCCGAGCGCGGCCTGGTCGTCTCGGAGGCACCTCCGGGCGCTGGGCCCACGCGGACCCGGTTCCTGGCCAGGAACAGGATCGTCGCCGGCCTCGCCGAGGGCACCGTGGTCGTCGAGGGAGCCATGCGCAGCGGGGCGCTCAACACCGCCCACTGGACCAGCAATCTGCACCGACCCCTCATGGGCGTCCCCGGCCCGGTCAGCAGTGTCGCCTCCACCGGCGTCAACCAGCTGATCCGCCTCGGCCAGGCCAGCGCCGTGACCAACGCCCAAGACGTCATCACCGACGTCATGACCCACGCCGCCAGGACGGCCGGCGCCGAGCACGTCGACGAGTCCTTCGTCCCGGACCCCGTGCGCTCCCCGCGGCGGGCGGCTCCTGGCCCGGCAGCAGGGGTTTCCGCGCCCCGCCGATGACCCGGCAGACCCTGTGGATAACCCGATCGGCCCCTGACAGCGCACATACGCTGCTGAGACCGATAAGGAGGAACCGATGATCACTTTGACCACCGAGCCGTTTCCCGTCCGCGTCGACTGGATGTGGACCGTGAGCGTCGAGCGCGTCCTGGGAGCGGCTCCTGACCTACTCACCTGGGCTGACGTGTCTGGTACCGAGTGAGGGCCACGGCCCCTCACTCGCCTGGGCCGGTCCAGTTCGGGTCGATCGGCACCGGAATCAGGTTCTCCGTCCGCAGCCAGTCCATCTTGACGACCGGCTTGAGGGCCGCGTCGTCGTGCCAGACCACTAGGGCTTCCCACCGGCGCCCCTCGCGCTTCCAGTCCAGGATCAGCCCCCGGGACGGCTTGAGCCGGCCCGTGTTCCGGATCAGCACGAACCGCACATCGCCGTACGGCCGCCAGGCGTCGTTCTTCGGCGGATTGGCAGACACGGTGGTGCTCACTCCCTGGTGAGCAGCTCGGAGGGGATCCACTCCTCGACCGTGGCCCACCGACCGGGCCGCAGCTGCGCGACGTAGACGACCCTTCCCTCCCATAGGTGGCCAGCACGGCGCCACTCCAAGAGCAGGCCGAGGCTCGGTTGCGAGGCGCCGACGGGAACGCTGACCCAGCAGTGCCGCGCGGGGTGCTCGGGCGCGGCGGCAATCGCCGGCGTCGCGGAGTCCTCCGAGCCCTGGTCGACGCGGACGCGGTCCTTCAACGGGATCCCCGCCCCGCGTCCGTAGCCACCGCCTGCCATGACTCCTAGGGTAGAACAAGTGTTCGAAGGCTGTAGCGGTCACCGGCGGCCCGGAACGGATGCACGGAACCAGCCGTCTTGTGTCGGGCCGGTGCCGTAGTTTCTGGCCATGAATAGTCAGGGCCGTGCGCCGATCCGGTTCACGCTGAACGGCCAGCGCTACGAGCTGGCGCGTGAGGACGTCGAGGCCCGGCTGACCGACGTGCCTCCCGACGTGATCCGCAAGCACGCGGTGAGGATCAACGAGACGTGGTATCCAGCCGTCCAGGCCTTCGAGGCCGCCACGGGGATTCCTCGGTCTGAGTTCATCTCCCACACCGCTCGTCGGCACCTGGCCGCGCTGGGATTCGAGATCGCCGGCAACGTCGAATCACGCACGACGGCACCACCCTTGCGCGTCGCTACGCCCGCACCAACCGCCCCTCGACCTACTGCCGCCCTGGTTGAGGTCGGAGGGGAGTGGCACACCGAGGCCAATGTCCAGGCAGCCCTGGTCACGGCGCTGGCGGGCGAGGGATGGCGCATCCTCTCGGTGGCCAACACCGCGACCAAGGAGCGCGGCATCGACGTGATCGCCGCCCGCGACGGCCGCACCGTCGGGGTGGAGGTCAAGGGGTTCCCCAGCCGCAACTACGCCGACCCGGCACGCGCCGGCGAGGCCAAGCGCACCAGCCCGAGCACCCAGGCCGGCCACTGGTACTCCCAAGCTGTGCTGGCCGCCATGCGCCTGCGCGGCAAGGAGCCAGAGTGGGGCAGCGTGATCGCCCTGCCCGACTTCCCCCGCTACCGCGACCTGCACGCCGAGACGGCCGGATCGCTTGCCGCGGCGAAGATCGAGATCTGGTGGGTCGACCAGGCGGGAACGGTGCACCGCCCTTGACCGCTCCGAGGTGGTATCGACGCCCGGCCGGGGACGGTCTGGTGCTCCGGAAGGTCCCGCGCCTGGCGAGCTGGAACAAGTCCACCGACCCCGACCAGGTCCGACTCAGCGAGTACCTCGAGGACACCGCCGAGTTGCTGGCGCCCCACCTGGTGGCCAGCAACGGCCCCTGGGCGCTGTTGCTCGAGGTCGGCTTGCCGCCCGGCCTCGACCTCGTCGACATGGCCGACCTGGACAACTACGCCTTCCCGCTGGCCACCCGGCTCCGCAACAAGGACCTCGTTGCGGTGTGGTGCACCAAGAGACACGCCGACACCTCGCGGGTCCTGGTCGCGCCGGCGGCCGAGACCGCAGGGCCTCGCGACCCTTACACGGTCCGCACCACCGCCTCGACCTCGACGGCGGCGTACAAGGAGCAGGTCCGGTCCGCGGTCGTCGACGCCGCGGCGATCCCCACCGCCGCCGTGCAACTGCAGCTGTCCTTCGTCGTCGGTCCGCAGCGCAACTGGCTGACCCTGTGGAAGCCCACGATCGACGCTCTCGACCCGCTGCTGGGCCGCACCCGCGACGATCGCGACTGGCATCCCCAGGACGGGCGGATCACCGACCTCGGCCTGCACATGGCCGTCGACCCCTCACTTGGCCACGACGTACTGGTCAGCATCGCCGCGGCTCCAGCGGCCGCCAGAACGGAAAGTCCCGCATGACGCTCACCTTCGCCTCGATCATCGCCAGCGCCGGCCTCGACCCGGCCGCGGCCATGGTCATCCGGCACGCCTACGTGCGCGAACACGAGGACGGGACGGTAGGGCTCCACGGCGACTCCTCGGACGAGGAGATCTTGGCCTACACGAGCGTCCAGGTGGCCAACCCCCGGATTTTCCCAGCACAGCCCCCAGGCGTTTGGATCGTGTTCCGCCCCGAGGGCGGCGACCGCGCCCGGCTGTGGTCCGTCCTGGTGAACCATGGAGAGACGCAGAACGACGGGCTGCGTCGCACCTTCCACCTCGAGCACTCCGAGCTGATGAGCGACCTGCGGAACCGGCTCGTCATCGGCTGGCGCTCCCCGCGGACGTGGCGGATCCACGCGACCACCGCGGCTGCGTACCCGGTGATGGAGATCGCCGACGCCGAGCCGGTGAGGTTCCCCGGCTTCGACGCGCTCACCCTGGACTACCCCCAGCTGCAGGCCGTCATCCGTGAGCACCGCTACGCCGCCTGGCGCACCGCCCTCTCGTCCGTGATCGGGGTCTACCTCATCACCGACACCCGCGACGGCCGCCACTACGTGGGCAAGGCCGACGGCGCCGAGAACATCCTGCAGCGCTGGGCCGCGTACGCGACCAACGGTCACGGCGGCAACGTGGAGCTCCGCAACCTAGACCCGTCCAGCTTCCGCCTTTCGGTGCTGCGGGTGTTCGATCCCGCCACCCCGACCCGCGAGATCGACGCCGCCGAGAGTCACTACAAGTACGCGCTCGACTCCCGCCGGCACGGCCTCAACCGCAACTGATCCAGCAGCTGTGTCGGCCGTCTCCGGCAGAGTGCCCTCGTGCCACTGACGGCGAAGCACGCCGCGGCCGGCGTGCTCGACGCAACCGTTGATCCGCTCGGCGAAGGAGCGCCCTGGGAGGCGATCCACCGGGCGCGACCTCGCGCGCCCCTGATCTGCCGAGAGTGCGGGCACGGGCTTCACGCCAAGGTCTCGCCCAAGGGCCTGCGGTTCTTCGCACACGACCGTGCCGCTCCGACCTGCTCCCTGGTCGGCGAGACCATGGCCCACCGACTGCTCAAGCTGCAGCTCGCCTCAGTCATCCGCGATGCCGGCTGGTACGCCGAGCTCGAGGTCGCTGAAGACGGCTGGCGGGCCGACGTGCTGGCCACCAGCCCCGACGGCGCCCGCAGGATGGCCTGGGAGGCTCAGCTGGCACAGATCACCGTCGACGAGCTGCACGAGCGCACCGCCCGAATGGAAGCATCCGGCGTGCCGGTCTGCTGGGTCACCGATCGCGAGCGGCCGTGGATCGGAGCGGTGCCCGCCATCCAGCTGTCCCTGTCCGACGAGCCCGGGCCGCCCACGGCCGTGGATGCCGCGGTCATCGACGGGACCGGCGTGTTCCGCGAGTCGTGGTGTCCGCGCCGGCGCTGCGAGAACGACGGCGGAGCCCCCGGTCCTTGTCCTGGTCACGGCTGGTGGCGCCCGGTTGAGCCCGGCGTAGACCTCAGCGCGTTCGTCGCCGGCGTCCTGGCCGGCACGATCAGAGCGCACCGGACCTCCAGGTACAGCAGGTCCTTCCTGGAGTCCGCACGGATCGTGTGGACCACCCGGCCTCACGTCATCACCGAGCGCACCCAGATGGAAGCCAGCGAGCGACGACGTGAGCACGACGACCTGGCCTCAGCGGAGCATGAGCGCCACCTGGCGGCGATCGCGGCCAAGCTCGCCCGCCAGCAGGCACTCACGCCGCCGGCGGTCGAGCTCGTCGGCCGAGAGGCGCGCGGCTACGTCGGCGTGCGAGACGCGACGCCCGAGTGGGCGATGGGCGTGCCGCTGTTCGTCCACGACATGCCGAACGGCGTCATCAGCCCTGTGGTCAGCAGGATCTCGGCCGAGGTTCGTGCGCGACTCCGGGGCCTGACCCTGTTCGTCGCCACCGAGGCGGAGCGGCGGGCTCTCGCGCGGGCATGCGGACCCGAGCAGAGGATCGTGCTGTTCGAGGTCGAGATCCCGGACCAGCCGCAGCCGCCGGCGGCGATCTACTCGGGCACCTTCTGGAGTCGGCGGCAGTGGGCGGCTGCTGCCTCCCGACGAACCAGGCGTTAGCGCCGGACCGGCAACGCGATCCAGCCCTCCACGGCCGCCGCCTCGAGGTGCTCGGTGGGGATCTCGTCGGTCTCTCCTCGCCGCGCCAGGCCGGCGATCGCCGCGCAGAGCACCGCGTCGAGGGCATCATCAGTCTCGATGCAGAGATCGGCGTACACGCCCAACTGGAGCCAAGGCAGCACGCCGCCGATCAGCTGGACCAGCTCAGCGCGCCGGCGCGCGTTGGCCGGCTCGCGGCCCTTGTATCCCTGGTGGGGGAGGCCCCAGACCTTGAGTGCAGCCGCCGGGTAGACCTCGACGACGGGACCGACGCGGCCCGTCCGGTCGATCTCGATGCCCTTGCGGGTGAGCCCGGAGAGAATGGCCGCGCACCGCATCGCCGCGGCGCCGATGCGGTCTGCGGACACGCTGAGCGGCTGCAGCCGCACCGACTGGCGCAGATGTAGGTCCGTAGCGCGGTTGGTCAGTGGGTGCCGGGTCGGGGGCACGACTAGGTCGTGACCGCCGGCGCGATGCGCGATGAGGTAGTCGACGAAGGCGATTGGCCAGCCGAGCGGGCAGTCGATCCCGGTTTTGTCGACGGCCTCGATCAGGTCTGCCAGGTCTGCATCGGTATGCCGACCAACCTCGATACCTGTAACGATCGCGCCGTCGTCCGTCCACTCAAGGGTGGCGACGCCGGTCTTCTTCGGATCGGCCGACAGGTCGATGCCGGCGGTCAGCACGCCGGATCGGTGCGCCACGATGCGGGGCATCAGGGAGCGAGGTTGACGCGGTAGACGGTCGGGTCGGCAGCCGCCACCACGGTCTGGCGATCGAACTCCGCCAGCGTCGGGTTGGTCAGCGCGCCGGTCACGACGGCCAAGACCCAGTCGGGGTCGGCCTTGGCGGTGCCCAGCTCGTTGCGGGTGAGGAGAACCGAGGGCATGGAGCTGGACACACCTTTGACCTCGAGATGACGCTTCTCTTCGTCGCGCGCCGCGGTGAGGTCCCAGCCGCACTTGAGGTGTGCGACGCGGGTGATGGTCCAACCTGCCGTCTCGTAGTGGTGTTGAACCGCGGCCTCGGCGGCCAGCTCAACCTCGCGGTTGGTGGCCGGATCGCCGAAACCAGCGCCCCAGGCGCCGAAGGCGATCGTGCTCGAGGTCTCGCGGGGATCACCGGCGTGGACGGGGGGCTCGATCGGGCCGCTGTACTCCCGCACGAGGACGGGGACCGACCGTGGGTGTGTCCGGTAGCCCAGACCGCGCTCAGTGAGGAGCTTGACCAGGTCGGTGCGGAGCGGGATCAGGCGGTGGCGAGCTTCGGTGCCGATCTCGAGCAGCTCGGCCCACAGGGTCATGATGTTGCCCGGCGAGCGATGCCACTCGCCGTCATGGGGTGCCGCGGTGTCCCACAGATAGGCGTGGAGAAGCATGAGGAGCTCGTCCTGTTCCTCGGCCGAGTAGAGCTTGAGGGGGAGGCGTGCGAGGCCGGCGTCATCAGCTCGCGCAAGGCCGGCGCGGATCAGCTCGACGAGACGAACGTTGGAGTCCTGTGAGGGCACGGCGATCTGCTCACTTGCCTCGCGGGTAGTCAACGTCGAAGTGGTCGGCGATCAGCTGGGTCGTCTCGCATCCCCAGCTGGAGCGTCGGTCCATTGGGTCCGGTTCGTCATCGAGTGAGTCGCAGACCCCGGTACCGGAGCCGCAATCGCGGTGGAGCGCCAAGAGCTTGCGGGCGAGCGGGTCGTTGATCGTGTTGAGGCGCCGCATCGCGTCCACCCATCGGGAGACGGGGGCCGCGGCGTCGTCGACCTCGTGCACGACGTCCATGCGCCACGCCGCGCTGGCCTCCTCGTCGTACTCGTAGCGACTCATCAGCGCATCCCGAAGAATGCCGTGATGCGGTCGACCTGCTTCTGATCAAGCAGTGCCGGCCGGCAGGCGCCGTAAGCGTTGGTCAGGTCGACGACGAGCTGACGGGTCTGGTCGAGGCTGAGGTCGATGACCGCGGTCTCGCCGTCGGTGCTGGTGACCTTGAGGTCGACGCGCTGCACGTCCTCATCGACATACCGGGCGTGTGCCCCGACCTTCTTGGCCTTCACGGCCTCGCTGCGCTTGAAGATTGCCACGCTGGCATCGTGACATGTCGGCCCGACGCAGAGGGCCGGAACGGCGCCGCGGCCCCCGAGCTGCGGTCAGATGGTCGACCAGCTGAGCCCGAGGATCCTGAGGGCTTCTTGGAGGTCCGGATGCTCGGGGGAGAGCGGGTGGTGCTCGATAGCGTCGAGGGTGCGGCTGATCGCGGGGTCCTCGGCGCGCTCGAACACCGCCCAGAGCGCGAGGTCGTCGCCGTGCCTGGAGGCGAAGGTGACGCCGTCGAGCTCGGTGGTCGCGTGTAGATAGGTGGCCACCGACTGGGTGAGCGCGCGGGGTCGCCCGTCCTTGAGCGCAGCCGCGTCGAAGTCGTGCAGCGTCAGCAGGTGCGCGAGGGCGACGAACTGCGGCCGCAGCGCGGCAATGGACTCCGCAGCCGTCACCGCGCAGAACCGGCCGGTGAGGGTCGCGCTCGCCGCCGAGCGGGGCTCGAGCCACGAATAGGAGATCTCGCCGGCGCCGGCGGTCGGATGCATCGCGGCGTCCTCGTCGTCCTCCACGATGTCATCGAGCTCGAGCACGAGCGTCGGGTCCGGCCGGAAACCGGCGAGGACCTCGAGCAGGCAGGCCAGCAGGGTCGAGCCGGCGTAGATGGTGCGGAAGTTGCCCTGCCGGTCGTCCCAGCGACCGTGGAACCGCCCATCGGCGCCGGCCCACTCCCAGCCCGACCAGGCCCACGGCTCCGGCTTGAAGCCGACCCGCCAGACCTCCTCGGCCGCGTCGACGACGACCAGCTGAGGTGCCTCAGCCACCGGCGACGTCATCCGGCCGCGGCGAACGCGCGCGCGGCCGCGAGAACACCGGGGCCGACCTGGTCCAGATCGCCCTCACGCAGCAGCCGAGCCGGCGCGACGTCGTCGAGGCGCGGGTTCATGCCCTGGAACCACGCCTGGACGACCGCGGCGGAGTCCTTCTCGCGCAGCAGCGCCGCGATCCGGTAGGCCATCCGCAGCCGGTTGACCACGTCGGCCGACGGCGTACGTGCATCCTCGGCGTCGGCCCACTGCCGCACCGCTCGGGTCTCCTGGACCGAACCCAGGTAGGCGACCAGCTTCGCGCCCAGCAGGTCGCGCAGCCGCTCGACGAGCTCCGGCGTGGTCAGCCGCACCGACTCTTCGTAGGCGCGCAGGTCGCCGCGGGCGATGGTCGACGGAGTGCTCATACCTGCAGTGTGCCACGCGAAGCAGCCCGATCCAATACCTAATCCCGTATTACATCACACCCAAAATCACACCGCCGATAACATCGGTTATGTAAACTAACAGGCAAGTTAACTAGTTGACTAGTTAGAATCTAGAGCGTAGCGTTGCGCCCATGACCGAGAGCCAGCCCCCTCCCCAGGCGTCGTCCGCGGCCGACCGTTGGACTGCCCCGCAGGTCGTCCAGGCCGTCCGCATCCGACTCGTCGACGAGCGCCCGGCGCCGCAGCCCGACCCGCTCGGTCGGGCTCACATCGGCTACGTCGCTGGCCTCGGGCCGGCCGAGCTGTGGGACCGAGCTCGCGGCGTGTGGAAGGCGAAGCTGGCAACGCTCGCCGAGTGCACCTTGGCGGTGATCGTCTACAACGACACGGTCGTGGGCGTGGGCACCGTCGAGGCCATTGCGCCGCGCGAGGACCGCGTCGCGATCGACGGACGAATCCTGGCCCACCATCCCCTGGTCGGTCAGCCAGATCCGCTGCACAACACCTCGCGCAACCCGATCACCTACGGACCGATCACCACGGTGCTTCCCACCTCGACGCCGGCGCGCCCGTACGCGAGCGTGCTCCGGGAGGCGATCGCCGTCCTGACCGAGGCGGGCCGGTTGCGCCGGGACGTGCTGCGACCGGTCGACGTGCCGGCGGATGGCAGCCTGCGCGACGTTCGCTGGGAGGTCGACCCCACCCGCAGCGAGCAGGCCGACTGGGCAGAGTTCGTCACCCTCGCCCTGGCCGGAGCCACGGCGAACCTCGGCGGCATCGAGACCGCGCTCGCGGGCCGCTCCGGCTCCTGGGAGGCCGCCGGCGTCCGCAGCCTCCTGGAGAGCACCGTCGGGCCCGACGGGAACGACCTGTGGCGACACCGCGTCGAGCCACTGGCCATCACGCTCTACGTCGAGGACCTGGTCAACGACCGGACCCGGATGTGGGAGGGCTACGACGCGGCCGAGCGTGAGATCCGGCAGATGATCGAGGAAACCGAAGCAGCCCACCCGCCGGTCGACCTTGAGCCCTACATGTGGATCTACCGGCGCACTGTGGACGGCGCCGGCGACACTGCGACGGTCGGTCCGTGGGAGCCCGTCGACCCGGCCGCACCGGAGTGGTCGATCGAGGACTGGCGGGCGTTCGACCCTGACCCCAATCCCGAGACTCGGGGATACTTCGAGCGCATGCTCCTCGGTCAGGAGATTGGTGTCACGGGCGTGCCGATCGACAAGACGTGGCTCCCGAAGTCCCCCGAACTCGCGGCCGAGTACGACCGTCTCGAGCGGGAGCGCGAGGATCTCCTTACACCTGTCTATGCGCTTGAGGAGCAGATCGAGGAGCAGCGGCTCCGAGAGATCGCTGCCTACGGGGAGGCCGTCAAGGAGCGTGTGGAGACGGCGGCTCGGGCGCTGCCTGGGCTGGCTGTCCCCGTCCTGGTCGACGTCGACCTCACCTGGTCCTCACATCTGAACCGCCACACCGACATGCCCTACGTCGTCGAGCGCCTGGTCGAGCAGGCGCTCATGGACACACCAGCGCCCGAGGATCTCCCCGGTACGCCGCTGTCGCGTCTCCTCGAAGCCAGCGGCCGGCCAGCTGGCGCGGCCGGGGACCAGGACTGAGCGAAGTGGCCTACAAGATCGAGGCGTTCGGCGGACCCGACGCACATCCGATGGGCGAGACCACGACCCCGACTGCGGAGGAGATGAAGCAGGTCGTCGACACCCTGCTCGACCTCATCACCGCCTCTGGCCAGACCCTCCGGATCACTGTCAGCACCGTGCGGGAAGGCTGAGCAGGGATGGCCACACGAACCTGGCGCGACAAGCGCATCGACGACCTGCTCGAGGCGGTCTCCCAACTCGGCATGACGATGTCCCGGTCGGCGGCTGGCGACCTGCTCGACGAACGGGTCCAGTTCGTCGCCCAGCAGATGCGCGTCACGCCCGCCACCGCACGGACCTACCTCACCGACGAAGCCCTGGCCGGCATGGCCAGAGAGGTCGTTTTCGGCTTCGTCGAGGAGACACCGGGTGCGGACCTGATGGGCGCACCGCGAACCGCGGCGATTCCCGTGAGATTCGCGGGAACGGTCATCGCCGGCCTGGGCGAGGTCATCCGCCTACTCCTGGTCGAGAGCGACGACCTCGAGCACACCCGCGACCGGGTGGCGCAGGTCGCCCATGCGCAGAGCTACCTCGGCCTCCTCATCCACGACCAGCTGGCGACCACGGACTTCTACGACGAGCCAGCGGTCAAGATGCCACCGGCCCTGCTGCTGCGTTTGGCACGCATCCTGGAGACCGCGGCCCAACTGGCCGAGACCGGCCTGGTCGGACACGAGGGAGACCAGCAAGAGGCCGCCGGACTCCCCTCGGCATTGCGCCGCGACGTCGACCTGCTGCGCACCATGGCCGGCCAGGAGCAGAGACCGTGACCGAGCCCGTCACCTTGACCCTGTACGTCACCGTGCAGGAGATCCCGCCCGACCACCGCGGTGGCTACACGCTCGGCCGTGACGAGCTGATCGTCGAGGACGTCGACTACGACCAGGCGCTCGAGGCCGCTCACCGGCGCGTTCCCGAGGGGTGGCGGATCATCGCCCTTCGAGTCGAACGCGACCCAGTCCCCTCGAGCTGATCGCTCCCACCCTGCCTGTGCACATAGGTGACCAGGAAGCGAGGTGGACCATGAGCACTTCCCCAGCCGAGAACCCGGTCCCCGGAGTCGTCACTTTCACCGTCCGCGGCAACGCCGCCCTCGACCAGCTGGCCGAGGCCCTGGTGGCTGGGTGCGACGGCTCCCCCACGAGCATCGCCGACCTCCTCGAGCAGGTCCTGCAGGCCGATATCGAGGACCTGGCCGAATCGCTCAGCGAGACCGCCCTACCCGCCGCGGCCGCTGCCCCGGCGGATCTGGACATCGAGGAGATCGGCCCGCCGGCCGAGAGCCCGGACGAGGCCGCCCGCCGTCGGCTCTCACCACGCGCACCGCACGCCGGCGGCAACCCGGGCGCACCCGGTGCCGGCATCGCCCGCTGATCAGAGCTCGCGCCGAGCCTTACGGCGCAGCACCGCCTCCAGCTCGGCGACCCCCTCGCCCAACGGCATCGGCGGGGCGACGTCGGCCAGGTCATCGAGCAGCTCATCGACGTCGCCGCCCTCGAGCTGGGGCGAGGCGTAGGCGTTCCACTCCCCCACCGCGGCGGCGAGCCGGCGGTAGGCCTCGACGTCCGCCGGCGCGTTGAACCAGGCCGCGGCGGCGAGCGCCACCCGCCGCGCGATCAGAGCCGCCTGGTCGTCCATGGCCGCTCAGTCTCCCGTCCCGCAGGCGCGGAGGGAAGCCCTTCCCCGTTGTCCACAGCCTCGCCGCCGCGGCCGAGCGCCGGCCGGCGAGATCCGCGAGACTCAAGATCTACCTCTCGGCAGGAAGGCACCTGGTGGACGACAACGACCAGCTCGCAGCAGGCGGGCACGCGACGGCGGCCCGCGAGCACGTCTACGGCTTCAACCGCGCAACGATGTGGGACCGGGACCAGATCCCGTCCGAGACCTCCGACCAGCTGGCGGAGTTCGCCGACCTCGCGGCCGCGCTCCCCCAGGCGTTCTCGCAGCTGTCCACCACGCTCGAACAGGCCCTGGCCCACCAGGTGCTCAGCATGGACGCGATGACCGACGAGTCGGACCCGGCCATGGCGATCGGCGTTGCGCGGCTTCACCTCGAGGAGGCCCGGGGCCTCGCGGTCGACCTGCACAAGCACCTCGACGCCGCGCGCAACGCGACCGCGCACGTCATCAGCCAGGGCGTCGACGACGGGCAGGAGTCGATGCCCTGGGACCAGCCCTGACCCGGGTCAGCTGAGGCGGCCGCGAGATTTCTTCGCGACGGGTGATCGCCCCGGCTGGTCGACCTTCCTTTGGTGACTGAGAGATGACCCCGGTCCACCAAGGAGCTGGCCATGAGCACGCCCACCGATTCTCCCTCCGCCGCGGCAGACCGCGACCCGGTCCAGGAGGCCCGCGAACACCTCGAGCAGGCCCTGGCCGCGCTCGATCGCCTCCGCGAGATCCTCCCGCCGGCGAGCAGCCTGCCCCCGTCAACCACGGGAGGCGGTGAGCCGTCATGACCACGGACACCGCTCTGCAGGCGGCAGATGCAGTCTTCATGGCCGAGCAGGCCGTAGGACGCGCGCGCGGCGTCGTCGACGAGCTGCACGCCACGATCAGCTCCGCGATCCGGGTGCTCGATGATGCCGAGCTCGACTCTGCGAAGGCCCGGCTCAGCGAACGCGGTGGCTACTACCTGGAGGCGGCCGGCGAGCACTTGAGCCGCCTGCAGCGGCGCTGCAGCGACAACGCCGAGCTGACCGACGAGCTCACCGGGCACCTGGAGCGCGCATCCCAGGCGATCGCCGATGCCCACGACGTCCTCCGCGATGTCGACACCAGCGATCCCGAGCTCGCCGTCGAGGTCGCCCAGCTGAAGCCACGCCTCGCAGTCATGGGCGACATGATCGACCTGGCCAAGCCGATTGCCCGGTTGACCGCTCAGCACGTCGACAGCGCCCACCTCGCGGCTCAGCAAGTGACCCCGCCGGCGCTGCTGGAACCGGTCACCCTCGAGCGGAGCATCGCGACCGCGGGCAAGGAGCTGGGCCGCGCCGACGAAGACGTGCGCCTGCTCGAGAACGTCGTCGACCACGCCGCGGCCAGCGCCCGGCAGTCGGCCGGCATCGCCACCGAGATCACCGACAACGCGCGCCGGCGGATGGCCGAACAGGGCCGTGCCCAGGTGCCTCGACAAGCAGCGGCCCCGGCTTACGGATCGCCGGCACGGTAGGCGGGAGAACGCTCATGGATCTCGACCAGGGCGGCCGCCAGCTCGCCGGCCTCATCCTCGATGCCGCCGGCCGCGGCGAACACGACCAGGTCGCCGGCCTGATCGCACCGCTGGACGCCGAGCAGCTGCGCTCGCTGGTCACGGTGCTGGCCGCCCAGGTCGACCAGAGCGCGCCCGCGTCCTCGGCAACCGGCCCGGCCGCGGTATGCGAGCTGGCCATCAACGCCGCCGCTCCGATGTTCGGCACCACCCCGGAGGCGATCCTCAGCGCCGAGCGCAGCCGGCCAGTCAGCGATGCCCGGGCGGTGGCCATGACGGCCGCTCGCGAGACCGGCCTGTCCCTGCCGGCGATCGCCGAGCACTTCAACAAGGACCACGGCTCGGTGATCCACGCGGTCCGCCGCACCGCCGAGCGGCCCCGGCTCGCCGACGCCGCGGCCAGGGTGAGCGAGCACATCAACAGCCGCTACACCGCCCGTCTCCCCCGCGCCGAGGAGAACGTGGTCGACCTCCCCCAGCGGCCGCCGGCCTCGACGTTCGAGCCCGATGGCCCGGTCGAGCACGCCGTGGTGGCGGCCGCGAAGGCCTTCAACACCACCCCGGAGGTCCTCCTGGGTACGGACCGGAGCCGGGCGGCCGCGGATGCCCGGGCCGTGGCCATGACGGCCGCCCGGATCCACGGGCACAGCCTGCCCACGATCGCCCGGCACTTCGAGCGGGACCACACCACGGTGCTACAGGCCACCCGCCGCATCGAGAAGACCCCGCCGCTTCGGGACCTGGCCGCCAAGATCGCCGCGGATCTCCCCGAGCAGCCGGCCGGCGCCGGCCGGCTCGGCGTCGACGAGCACGTGCCCGAAAGCGGCCACCGCTCCCTCGGCCTGCGCGAGGAGCAGCGGGCGATCCCCGTTGCCGGCGAGCGGGCGCAGCTGAGGGTGGCCCGGTGAAGGCCCTGATCGGGCTGGCCGCGGCCGCGGTCCTCGCACTCACCGCCGGCGGGATCAAGGCCGCGATCCCCGGAGTCCAGTCAGGCCCCGAGCCCGCTGAGGGCAAGACCAGCCAAGTGCGCGTGACCGCGGTCGTCGACGGCGACACGATCCGCGTCGAGACGCTCGAAGGCCGCCAGCTCGGCCGAGTTCGGCTCCTCGGGATCGACGCCCCCGAAGTCGCTCACCCGCCGGCGCCGGCCGAGTGCTACGCCACGGATGCCACGCGCATGCTCGAGCGACTGGCGCCGGTGGGCAGCACCGTCGACCTGGTCACCGACACCGCCCAGCCCAGCCGTGACCGCTACGACCGGCTCCTGCGCTACGTCGACCACGACGACCTCGACGTAGCCCGCGAGCTCCTGGCCAGCGGCGCCGCCCGCCGCTACGAAGCAGACCGGGCGCTTGCCCGCGAGGAGTCGTACGCCGCCGCATTCGATGACGCCCAGGGCGCTGAGCGCGGCCTGTGGGGAAGCTGCTGAGAGCCCAGGTGTAGGTGATGGACGAGCAGCTGACGCTGGCCGCGAAGACGCTGGCCCGGTGGTGCTACGCCCGCGGCGTCGACGAACGCCTCCTCGGCTGCGGCGAGCAGCTGCGCAGACTCGCCGTCGACCAGGCCCTCGGCCGACCGGCGCCGTCGGACCTCGAGCAGGCGCTATGGCAACAGACCGCCACGCTGCTGCGGCAGCGCCGCGACTGGGACCGCGACCACCAGGTGAGCCCGCCGGCGCCTGCTGCGTGCCTGCCCTGCGCCGTGGCGGCCGACCTGTGCCCCACCCACGCCGACCGCCGCTGTCGCGCGTGCGGTGGCCAGCTGCACCGCATCGTCGTCGACGAGGGCTTCGACACCCACCCGTGCTGTGACCGGCCGGGCGCGAACGGGTCCCTGGCGTTCTTCGAGCACACCGCGCAGCTGCTGGGAGCCACACTGCTCGCCCAGTCGGCGTGATCGGACCCGGCCCGACGAGACCGATTCGCCGCGGGTGATCGCTCCCACCCTTGGCCCGCACTTAGGAGACCAAAGAGGACTGGCGCAGCCGGTGCCGGTCCACGGGATCCATGGGAGTTCACATGAGTGAAGCCGCTCGCGAGGAAGCCGCCCTCGAGGAAGAGGCCCGACAGCGCGCCGAGGAGATCAGGGCCACCGAGGAGGCCGCCGCCCAGGCCGCGGCCGCCGACACCGGCCCCTCCCCCGACGCCGAGATCGCGCAGGTCCACCGCTCCGGTCGTCAGCACGACCACACCGACACGGCCGCCTACCAGCGGCCCCAGCTCGGCCGCCGCCGCGGCCCGCGCCGCTAGGAGTCGTGATGGCAACCGCGCTCGCATCAACGGACGTCAGTCACGTCCCTGGCCGGACAACTGTCCGCTGGGTCGACTGCTCCCACAAGCTGGGTTCACTGCCGTGCATGAACCACAAGCCGCACGAGGGCAACGGCCGCGGCTGCGTACACCACTCCACCTCCGGCTTCCAGGACGACGAGTAGTTGGCGGACCTGCAGCGCCGGAGAGTGTTGCCTAGCCGTGGACCAGGTGCAGCCGCGGCCGCGCCGGCGGCTCGGCGGCCGCCTCCAGGCGCTGCAGCCGCTCGAGCGTCATCGGATGGCCATGACGCCGGAGCAGGCCAGCCAGCACGGCGCCCAGGCCCAGGGAGACCACCAGCTGGTCGGCCGCGGCCTCCGCAGTGGCCTCGATCCGGCGGCTGGCCGCCGGCACCAGGTAGGTCAGGAGGATCACCGCGCCGCCCAGGATCCCCGGAGCGGCCCGGCCCTCGGCGACCGACTGCACGATGCAGATCACCCCGACGACACCTCGCAGCGTCCACGCCAGCCGCATGAACGGGAGCCAGGCGAACGCCCGTGCCACGCCGCGGAACGACGCGACCACCAGCCGCCACGGCATCGTCGCCGCAAGCACCGCGAGTTCGAGCCGCGGGCGGATCGCACGCCGCCGGCCGACGGCATGAGTCATCGCGGCGGCCGCCTCCGCGGCGGTTACCCCTCCCCGGTACGTGGCGTCGACCAGGCCGGGGCTGACCACGACAGCGCCAGCCGCGATCGCCACCGCCACCGGGGTGCTCGGAGTCTGACGCCGGCGTACGAAGAGGGCGTCGACGTCGATGCCGCGGCAGCCCAGCTCGGCAAGCACGGGTCCCATCACCTGGAGCTCGGCCGCAGTCGCGGGACGGGACCGGGTCAGCGCTGCGATCGCCTGCGGCTCGAACCGGCCCAGCGCCAGCGCGACCAGCAGGCCGCCAGCAGCCAGGAACGCCACCAGTCCGAGTGCCGGCGTGAGCAGGGCGCACACCACCACGGTGAGGACGAAGCTCACCAGCAGCGCCGGCGCCAGCGTCACCACCCTCAGCACGGTCATCGGGAACCTCATCATCACGACCCTCCTCCATCTGTCAGCACTAGTGCGAATCTCTTGACTTTGTCCGCGGTGATCGTCCGGCGACCGCCATACGACATAGGCGAACGAGACCAGTTTGTGCCCAGCCGCCGACACGACCCCGAGTTATCCACAGCCCGCCGTCACGCGGAGCGAGGACCGACCCGGACGTGGGTTCATGGGCCAGACCGACCTCCGACCGAAAGGAACACCCGTGGACACCCTCAACGCTGACGGCACTTGGGACCGCCTCGGCTCGATCGCCCTCCTGCTGCACCAGGCCGCGACCCAGGTATGGAGCGACGCCGACCGGGCGGCCGCAGACTCGCCGCTGCACGACCTCGGCCTCGGTGTCTACCTCGCGCACGGCCAGGCCAGCGCCCTGCTGCCCGAGGACTACGAGCTGCCCGACCTCGAGGTGGACGAGCTCGAGGAGCGCACCCCGCTGCAGCTGCTCACCGAGGCCGAGGAGCTGACCCGGCCCCTGCCGCTGCACCGGCCCGACCTGGTGCACGGCTCCCAGCTGGTCGTCGACCTGTGCGACCTCATCAGGGAAGCCCGCGGCCTTGGCTACTGACCTGCGGCTGGCGTACGCCGACATCGACTCCGAGCTCTTCGACGTCGACCAGATCCCGATGACCTCGCGCGACGTGCGCAGCGTCGGCGAGATGCTCTTCGACGTCGACTACCTGGCGCGCCAGCTGCTGATGGACGTCGACGGAGACGCGGCCGGCACGCTGCTGCGCAGCTGGCCGACGATGGTCGCGGCCGCCGAGGACCTGTGGGCGTCCCTGCCCGGCCGGCGCCCTGGCGTCGACGAGCGAGACCGGCCCATGACCACGCTCGCCGCCCAGGCCGCCACCATCGAGACCAGCCTGTACGGCCGCGTCGCCTGGCCAGGGCAGGGCCCGACGAGCCCCCGCGTCGACCAGATGACCCAGACGTTCCTCAACGCCGCGGCGCTTGTCCGCCGCTACGGCGCCGAGATCCCCCACGAGCAGCCCGACGCTCACCGTGACCTCGAGGCCGCGCGCACGCGGATCATGCACGGGCTCTACCTCACCGCTCATGCCGTCACCGTCGCGCTCCACGACCACGGCCGCGACCGCGTCGATGACGCCCGCAGCTCTGGTCGCCGCGTCCACCTGGCGCAGCACCACTCCCCCTACGCGATCGCCCCCACCGGCGCCTGGATCGACCGGCTGACCGCGTGCGAGAACACCGCCCGCAGCTACCTGAGCGACCGGTTCGCCCAGGCGCTCGCCGGCGAGGCGATGCGTCCCGTCGACGACCCCGGCCGGCTCGCGCAAGCCCTGGCCAACTGGGACATCCAGACCCACCGCGCGCTCGCCCGCGATCTCGATCCGTCGAACATCCTGCTGATCACCCGAACCCAAGGACTGATCGCCGGCGCGAGCATGGTCCTGGTCGACGCGGCCGCGGCCGCCGGCGTGCTCGAGCGTTCCGACCGCCTGGTCCCCGCCATCGCCGAGGCAGGGCGGTCCTGGAGCAACCTGGCCAGCCGCTGGGGCGACCTCGCTCCCCCAGGTGCCCGCCTCCAGGAGCCGCTGGCCCGCGCGGCCGCCGAGGTCCGCGCCGCCTACCGCCAGATCACCCACGACAAGACCACGCTGGCCAGTCCCGAGGTCATCGCCGGCCGCCCAGGGCTGCCGCAAGCCGTGCGCGCCACGCTGCGCGCGATCGAGGCCGGTTCCGAGCTCGCCGTTGTCGTCGCCGAGAAGGCCGACGCACCCGATCTCATCGGCCCGGCCCGTGCCCTCTCGCGCCGGGCACACAACGACGTCGAGGCCGGCTTGGCCACCCCATCGGCCGAGGGCGACGTCGTCTGGGTCTCCCCCGCCGACATCCTCAACAAGCGCCTCGTTCCGCTCCCACCGCCCGTTGCGGAAACCCTCCGCGCAGCCAGCGACGCCATGATCGACGCCACCAGCTCCGCCTCAGCGGTGGCCACGCTGCATCGCGGCGAGCACACGCCGTCAGCCCCTGGCTTGGACCCTGGCTTGGACCCTGGCTTGCAGAGCGCGGGTGTGCGCGAGGTGGGTCGGCTCCAGGCCCCGAGGGCCACCGGGCCGCGCCGGTGACCCGCACAGTGCCTGCAGGATGCGGACCGGAGAGAACGCTGGCGACCAGCTTCGACAGGGCCGCTTGGGTTAGGTCGGCAGGTGCCGACGAGGGAGAGAACCGTGCCCAGGCAGCATTTCCGGAAATGCGCCCGGCGTGTTGTCGTTTCGAGAAAAGCCCTCTACGGCAGGATCGCAGTCATGCAGACGACACGGAAGGCCGGACGACCCCACAAGGGCGAGCGCCACGCGTTCCTCGTGAAGCTATCGCCCGAGATGGTCGACAAGATTCACCTTCTCGCGCAGATCAACGAGCGAACCTATGTCGAGGTAGTCGAAGTCGTTGCCACCGACGCGCTCGCTGCGCGGACCCGCGATGAGCAGCTGGATCGCGTCACGGACTTCGTGGGCCACAAGGGCGAGCGACGCGCGGTCAAGTTCCAATTGCCGATCGCGCAGGCCGAGAAGGTCTTCGACCTGGCACAAGCCACAGCCCGCACCTATCAGGACGTGCTCGAGTTTCTGTTGGGCGACGGCCTGGAGGTCTACGACATGGTCGAGATGCTCGACTACATCGCCGAGGGGCAAGGGAGGCTCGACCTAGCCGTCTGAGACTTCGGGCAGGGCCCGAAAAGCCTGAAGGGCGACCGCTGCAACGGTCGCCCTTCGATGAAGCGGATACCCAACTCAGCTCTTTGCCGGAGATGACGGAATGGGTGCCAAGACCTCGACGGGAGGGTGCTTCGTGCTCCCCACATTAACAGCGCGCGCCGACATTCAGTCGGATCTTGTGCGTGCCATGGTTGCCCGCGATGCGGTCGCGAGCGCCCACCACGTGCCGCTGCATCTTCCCCACCTCGTTCTATCCCGAGCCGCTGGACCTCGTCGGCGCTCGTCAGTGACGAGCCCCGCTCCTCGCGACCGGAGGGAGGTGGACGCCGCCAGCTGTGGCCAGCGAGGGCGTGACTCGCCCTAGAAATGACGAAAGGCCCTGCGCCAACAGGACCTGATCGTCTTGGTGAAGACCGGGGACCAGCGCCAACTGGGAACCCGGGTGATGCCTCTGAGAGGAGGTATGAGGATTTGTTGCCGGTAACTGTACCGGCGTCGCATGGCGATGCCGCACACCCTGGCGCCGGACGGCGTGTCTCGCCGGCGCTGTTGGCGCTGGATGAGCACCTGTTCAATCCTGACGCCTCCCAGTGGCTGGTGATCGACGCCGGCAACGAGGCTGTCCCCCGGACCACCATTCCCTCGCTGGTCGACGGGCTTGAGTTGGTCGGCAAGGGCCGCATCGCAGCTCTGGTAGGTCACCTGCGTGACGGCGCCGGCGTGGTCGACATCGACGTCCCCGGGCCGTTGGGTGACTTCCTCGCCGCCGAAGTCGCCGACTGGCTGCGCCGTCGCGACTTCTGGGTCCTGGAGCGCCCCTCGGGCGGCGCCAAGGGCCGGTGGCACCTGTTCTTCGCGCACCCCGACTTCCACTACGCGCCCGCTGCATCCCGGACGGGACTCGCGGCCGAGGTCGGCGCGTACCTGCAAGCCCTGGCAGCGGATGTGAAGGTTCCGCGCGGTGAACTCGACCTGCGCGACGCCGTTCGACCCCTGACCTCTCCGCACCGCCATGGCGCGGTCACCAAGCCGACCGGGGACCTGCGCCAGGCGCTGCGCGACCTGAAGCGGACCCTCCCCCACGCGCCTCCGGCGACGCCGCTTCGACCGCGGGCGAAGGCCAAGCCCAGCATGGTGACCCACCCGTCCGCTGCCCCGTCCGCCGCGTCGGCGGGGTCGGGGCTGGTCGTGCCGTTGGCGCTGCAGCGGTGGAAGCGGCAGCTGCGCCCGGATTGGCGCCAGTACCTCCTGGCCGGCGACGTGCCGGCCGGCTCATGGTCGGCTGGCGCGACCAAGCGGCGTCATGCGGTCGACGTCGACCGTTCCCTTGTCGAGGCGGCCTGTACCCGCGAGATGGTGTGGGCGATCGGCGATCCCGAGCTGGCGTGGCGCCTGATCCGCGAATCTCACCCGACCGCGATGACCAAGGCGAAGCACCAGGGCTTTTCCTGGTGGCTGACCTACGTGTGGAACGAGCTCGTCCGCTCCGCCGCGGAGTTCAACACCGACCCGGACCAGAAGCCACGCCACGTTGAGACGCCGCCGGCGGACGTCGTCGCGGCGGTGGCCGCCGGCCGGGTCGAGCTGGAGACGCTGATGTGGGCCGTCCCGGCTCGTCAGAGGCCTGCCCTGCTCCAGGTCGGCCACCAGCTGCTCGACCGGGCCCTGCGCGAGGGCCGCCTGCGGGTGCCGTGCCCTGAAAGGGATCTGTTGCTCGACACGGGCTTGGGCGACCGCAAGACCGTGCGTGCGGCGCTGGCCCGGCTTAACGGGCGCCTGGGGACGCTCCACACCGACTGCCTGTCCCTGACAGCTCGTGACTCGACCTCCTATGAGTTCGAGTTCAACTCCGCCCCCGAGCAGGGGGGACGGCAAATCCCCCCACCTGTGTTTGACCCACCCCCCGTCCCCCGCGGCCTCTGGGCCACCCTGCCCCGCTCTAGCCACGCGCTCTGGCGAACCCTCCTACGGCTGGACGGGCCCGTGGACCTGGCTGATCTGGGAGTGAAGGCAGGGTTGGTCGAAACATCGACTGATGTCTTGTCGAAGTCCCAGAGGTCTACGGCGAAGTCGGCCCTGGTAGCGCTTGCCAAGGCGGGGATGGTGAGGGTCGATGAGCATGGGCATTGGCAGGCCGCCACCCGCCCGCGATCGCTGCAGGTCGAGCAGGAATCCGCAGCGGCGTACGCCCGTCAGCTGGAGGCGGTCGAAGCGGAGCGCGCCGCCTATCGTGCCGGCACGACCTCGTCCTGGACTGCGGGTCGCGCCCGAGCGATCAAGGCAGCTAAGGCCCGCGAGAAGGCCTGGTGGGACAACCTCTCCCCCGCTGCCCGCGTCGAACGCGCGGCGGCCAAGCGCCTCGAGTTCGACCAGATGTCCATTACGCAGCAGGCCAAGCTCAAGGCCGAGCTCGCCGAGCGACGCATCCGTGGCGGCCTCGCCGAGCTCGACGAGTACTGCGCATGGCTTCGCAGCATTCCTGCCGACGAGTACGTCGATCGAAGCGTGGAGCGGAAGGCGCGCTTCCAGGGACTCTCCCCCGCCGAGCGCGGAGCATCGATTGCGGCCTGGAACAACCATCGGCGGCGCTACGGCCTGCATACACAAGGGCTTGCGGTGCCTGTACAGCCGACGAGATCCACAGCCGATGAGCGTCAAGCCCTGCTGCCCGACGGCGAGGCCGTTCGCGACGCAATGTTCCTCGAGCGTCAAGGTGCACTGTTCCAGGAAGCCGACCGTCAGGCAGCTGGATGAGAGATCGAACGCGTGGATTGGCCCGAACCGAGGCCACCTTCCCTGCCTCGATGACTCTTCAGGGATCGCCGTTCTGCGGGCCTGGATTGCAGTCCGAGGCATCCGGGGCCCACAGAACCCGTCCGGAGCGCTCAGAATGCCGTCCAGGGCCGGTCTGAGCGGGGCCCTACGTTGCGGTCGACGGGCTGGTTCGTGTGCTCTGCCCTTGGCGAGGTCCATCCCGAGGGCTCCGCTAGGACGTCACATAGCCTGCCCGCTAGTGAATGCGTACGTTGGCAGTAGCGGAGCACATAGCGGACGCAGTATGTGTGACCGCTAGCGGAACGACTAGCGGAACACACTATGAGTGGCCATAGGAGTGCCCCTAGCGGAAGGACATACCCGACGGCGCTAGCGCGCCGCGTTACGGAGGCATGTAGCGCGGCAGATATGTCGGCTCATACGGCGTGTCGTAGCGCAGCCGCTAGCGCGTCGCATAGCAGAATCCGACCCATGAGCAATCTGTCGCGCGTGATCACCTTCGCCACCGGCAAGGGCGGAACCGGCAAGACGAGCTGCGCAGCCAACGTCGCCGGCCTTGCCGCTCAGGCCGGCTGGCGGACACTCCTGATCGATCTCGACTCGCAGGCGAATCTGGGCCACGATCTCGGCTTCTCCGAAAGCGAGGGAGCTGACCACGGCGCCCACCTGGTCAACACGCTCGTCACCGGCGGCACCCTGACTCCGGTCCTCACGGGCGTCAGGACCAACCTGGATGTGATCCCCGGTGGCAGCAAGCTCGACGACCTCGAGGACCTCGTGCTCGGCCGACAGCGCCGTGGCGAGGACGGCCGCATCCTGCTGCGCGAGGCTCTGGCAGGCATCGCGGACGAGTACGACCTGATCATCATCGACACCCCGCCCTCTCGCCGTTCGGCGCTTGTCCAGCTCGCTCTGGCGGCGGCCCGTTGGATCGTGATCCCGACCAAGTCGGATCGCTCCAGCATCGAGGGCCTCCGCGTCCTGGCCGAGCAGGTCGTCAAGATTCGCGAGATCAATCCCGAGATCGACGTCCTGGGCGCAGTCCTGTTCGGCATGGGCGCATCGGCCACGGCTCGCCGGCGATTCGCGAGGGAGGACGTCCGCAATGTGCTTGGTGACGCCGACCTGCTGTGCGACTCAGTTATCCGGCACGCCGAGGCGGCCGCGGACGACGCGCGCGAGAAGGGCCGACTGATCCACGAGCTGGCCGAGGTGGTCCACAACGCCGAGCCCTACTGGAAAGCGCTGAAGGAGGGTCGGCGGCCCGAGCGAATCGCCGGCTCGGCCCCCGCCCTGGCTGAGGACTACGTGCTCCTCGCCGACGAGCTCATTCGCCGCATCGGTGCCGCCGAGGAAGCCGCGGCGGCACCTGCAGTACAGGAAGCAGCCACGGCATGAGCGAGCGTCCCCAGTTGGCTCCGGCCCTCGGCCTGGTTCGTGATCGGATCTCCGGTCCACCACCTCGACCGAAAACGACCGCGCCCGCGCAGGTTGCGCCGGCAGTGGAGGGCGCCGCCGAGCCCGAGAAGCCCAACGCCGAGCGCGGGACAGGGGAGGCGAAGCCGAAGAAGGCGGCCCGACCAAAGGCAAGCTCGGCGAGCACCGGAGGGATGAGGCGAACCACGATCAGCATCCCGCAGCGTCTGGCCGCGGGTATGCGTGAGCGCCTCCAGGCCGACCGCAAGGTCAGCCAGATTCAGTTCATCTTGAACGCGATCGAAGCCAACGCGCACCGACTTGCAGAACTGGTCGAGAAGGAGCGCCCGCCCGCACCCACGACTGGTGGACTCTTCCCCGACCAGAGCACGAGCCGCAACGCGATCGAGGAACGCACGACGATCAACTTCGACACAACCGAAGCGAATCTCAAGGTCATCGACTCACTCGTAGAGAAGCACGGTGCAGACAGTCGAAGCCAGCTGATCCGAGCCGCTCTCCGCGCAGTTCTAGCCGACTAACCAATCAGCGTCGCCGGCGCCGATAGTGTTCGTCGGCGATGGCCTCCGGAATCGACCCCAGTGCGCTGAGGACAGCCCGCGAGAGCGCGGGCCTGACCCAGCACGAGCTCGCGCGACTCGTCGGCGCGGCCGGGGGAGAGCGCGTTTCACGTTGGGAGCTGGGCACCTCGGTGCCCCGGCCCGACTTCCTGGTCAAGCTCGCCCGGGCCCTCGACATCCCCACCCTGCGGCTGATCCACCTCGACGGCGAGATCCCGGACCTGAGAGCGCTGCGCCTTAAGGCCGGCCTGACCGTGCCCGAGCTGGCCAGCCGTACGAACATGGCCGTGAAGACCTACTACTCCTGGGAGGTCGGTCGCTGGACCCGCCTCCCACCGCCGTCGACGATCGAGGCCCTGGCCCGCGTCTTCGACGAGCCGGCCGATGTCGTCGCCGCAGCGTTCAACGAGGCCCAGCGGCTCCGCCGCCGCCGGCCCAAGCCCGCGCCCAGGAACTGAGTAGCAATACCGAGGTTCAGTCGTAGGTGACGCAGGGCACAATCGTCGCTCAGGGAGAACGAACGCGTGGTCCCATGGGACCCGGCCGTTCGACGCGTAGACGCTCAGTTCCATCGGGGGAGTGAGCCGCGACCACCCGCAAGAGGGACTCGGGCGATGACATCTCGGAATCTGCCACCTGTGGACAACCCACTCAGCGAGACAACTGCACTAGTGTGGTGTTCGCGAGTTGGGTCATAGTGATCGCCCCGGCCCGTCTTGACACATAGGTGATCGAGAGACGAGAGGACTCGGAACTGATGTCGCTGGACACCGCACAGACCACAGCGGGGGGACCGCCCCCGCAGCCGCCCACCCAGACGCAGGCCGCACCCGTCGCCACTGCGCGGGTCAAGGCACGCCGCCGGCCGTGGGTGTTCGCCCTGATGGCCGCCCTGGTCGCCGCAGGCGCCCTGGGCACCGCGTTCGCCTTCACCTCGGTCAACGACACCCAAGAGGTCCTGGTCGTCGCCAGCGACATCAAGCGCGGCGAGACGATCGAGCCCGGTGACCTCGCCGTCGTGCGGGTCAGCGTCGACCCGGCGTTGACCCCGGTCCCCGGCAGCCAGAAGGCCGAGCTCGAGGGCAGCCGCGCCGCGGTCGACCTGTGGGCCGGCACTCTGCTCACCGCGCAGGCAGTCACCGACAACCTGGTGCCGGGGGAGGGGGAGTCCCTGGTAGGCATCAGCCTTACTCCCGCCCAGATGCCCTCGGAGCCGCTCTACGGCGGCGACGTCGTCCGGATCGTCACCACGCCCGGTGACCAGGGCGAGGTCACCGACAAGGAGCCGGTCACCATCGAGGCCACCGTCGTTGGTGTTAGCCGAGTGGAGGAGACGGGGGAGACCGTCGTCGACGTCTCGGTGCCCGAGGCCGAAGCCGCCGACCTGGCTGCCCGTGCCGCCACCGGACGGGTCGCACTCGTCCTGGACGCCCGGGAGCGCTGAGGAATGGCGC
>CAZIVD010000059.1:0-29164 GCA_964542635.1 uncultured Nocardioides sp.
CGTCCACGCACAGGTAGTCGATCCCGGTGGCCTCGAAGGTGATCGCGGGGTCGCGCTCGACGTCACGCAGCTTCTTCAGCCGCTCCTCGGCCCGCGCCAGCGTGCCCTCCAGCCGCTTCACCGACAGCCCGCGCTCGGACTTCGAGGCAGCCAGCCACATCCGCAACTGCATCATCTGCTCGTCGAGGTAGGCCTCCTCGGTGTCCTTGGAGACCGGGATCTTCTCGAACGCCGAACGGGACATGATCACCGCGTCCCACTCGCCGGTCGCGGCTCGGGCGACGAACAGTCGCCGCTTGTCCTTGACCAGGTCCTCGGTGCCGCAGGTGAGGATCCGGGCCTGCGGGTAGGCCTGCAGCCACTCCCGAGAGAACTGCTCGAGCATGTGGTTGGGCACCACCACCGCGGGCTTGCGCACCAGGCCCAACCGCCGCAGCTCCGAGACACCGGTCACTGCGGCGAGGGTCTTGCCGGCCCCGACCTCGTGGGCCAACAGCACTGAGGGCTGCGCCACCATTCGTGCCACCGCGGCGTGCTGGTGCGCACGCAACCGCAGCGGACGTCCTTCATGGACACGGGCCATGCCCGGGTAGTGCTTGTCCTCGTCGACGTCGTAGGAGCGCAGCACGATCGCGTTCAGCTTGTCGTTGTAGGTGCGAACCAGCTGCTGACACCGCTCGGGGTCCTCCCACAGCCAGGTCGCGAACCGCTCCTGCAGCTCCTCGGCCTTCTCCTGAGCAGCGAAGGTGGCGGTCTCGTTCGGGATCCGCCGCCCGTCCGGGGTCTCGTCAGTGACCCGGATCTGCCGCTGTTCCAGGCACGCCTGGACGATGTCGATCGCGCTGGCACGTTCGGTGCCCCAGGTGTTCCGGGCGGCCACCGAATGCCGGTTGCCGCGCACGGACCACACCGACCCGCCCGGATGCTCCACCTCCACCGTGCGGTCATCGAGGGTCTCGCGCAGGAACTGCTCCACTGTCTTGGCCGGCACCCACGGCACGCCGAGCTGGGCCACGATCTCGGTCGGCCCCAGGTCCTCAGGCAGCACCTCGGTCAGCGCGGCCTCGGCGGCCTGGAGCCGGCGCACCATTGGCTGGGCGGTCTCATCGCCGGTTGCGGTGGCGCCCTCGACGAGCTGCTCGAGGACCTCTCCGACGCGGGTCAGCCGGGCACGGACGTTCCCGGAGAGGAACTCTGCGCGGGAAACCCAGGCTGCCGTCCAGCCGGCCCCGGTGCGCTTGACGGTGTCGGGGTCGACGAACGCGAAGGCCTCGAGCTCGGTCTCGGCCTGGTTCTGGTCGACCCCGAGCAGCCGAGCGACCTCGCTGGTGCGCAGCTCGCCGTAGGTGTCCATGCACAGCGACACCGCATCGGCGGGAGAGTCCGCGCGCGTGCGCAGTACCCGTGGTGCGACGACTCGCTCGGTGAAGATGTCGGCCTTGCGTGCCGTGCCGGTCGCGGAGTCGTAGTGCTCGAGCGCGAACACGGCAGGGGAGTGGGGGTCGCCGCGGAAACCGCCCTGCCGCGGCCGCACCTGTGCGAGCACCGGCTCACCGGTCTTCAGGTCGATCCGGCCGGTGTTGCGGCTGGTGACCCGGTTGATTGGGCCGTACCGCTTGACGTAGGCGTCGTACTGCCGGTTCAGCCGCTCACGAAGTGCCCCCATCCGCTCCTCGCCCGCGACCCCCGGTCCCTTGGCCAAGGTGGCGGCGGTCGGCAGGTCACCGGGTAGGGGCGTGGTCGCCTCGGCCTCCAGCAGCGTGACGACGGTGTCACGCAGGTCGGTGAGCATCCGCAGCTCGTTCGTCTGCGATTTCGGCACCTCCAACGGCTCGGGGACGCCGTCGCGCACGTGCAGCCAGCCGCCGTCCTCGCCGACGCTGATGTGGCCCTCGGCCCGCACCACCGCCCCGGGCAGCACCAGCGGCTCCTCCTGGCCAGGACCGCGACGAGGGCGGTGGACCGGCGAACCCGGCCCCGATGGACCGGCAGCAGGATTCGGTGTTGGCGTGGCCGCTGGAGTGCGGTTAGGCCGAGTCGGGGCCGGGGGAGTGGTGAACAGGGGCCGTACGTCGGCGTAGTTGGATAGGTCGAAAGCCAGGTGGCGCTCCAGATCGGCCGCGACCCGCTCGGCCAGGCTCTGCCCCTCGCTGGTCAGCAGTCCCTCCACGGCGACCTCGGGTCCGAACCGGCCCGAGCGGGACGTCAGGCGACCCAACACCCGGGCCGGCTGCTGGACGAACAGGGTGTTGAGGCTGACCTCGGCGTCCTCGAGCCCGGTCCCGGCCCGGAACGCCGGCAACCGCTCCAGGTTCCGCCACCCGGGCGTGAGGTCCAGTGGGTCCTCTCCCTCGACACGGCGTCGGAACACCAGCAGGTCGGTGATGACGTCAGTTCCGGCGGCCCGGCGGTGAGTTTGGTTCGGCAGCCGGTACGCGGTGACCAGGTCGGCCATGTCGGCGAAGGCGTCACGGGCGGCCGGGTTCGCCGCGTCCATCGTCCATCGTGAGGTCAGCACTGCCACCACGCCGCCGGGGCGGACCAGGTGCAGGCTCTTGTGGATGAAGTAGTTGTGCAGGCTCAGCCCTAGCCGGTTATGGGTGGAGTCGTGCGGGACGACGTCGGCGAAGGGAACGTTGCCGATCACCAGGTCTCGCTTCCCCTCAGGCAGGCGGGTCTCGGCGAACGACTCACCGCGGATGTCCGCGTCCGGGTAGAGCAGGGACGCGACCCTGGCGGTGGTCGGGTCCAGTTCGATGCCGACCACGTCGCGTACATGGTCAGGCGCGAACCCGATGAAGGTGCCCGACCCACAGCCGGGCTCCAGGACGCGGCCGCCGACCTCCTTGTCGAACCCAGCCGCGCCCAACGCCGACCAAACCGCCTTGACCAGTGCGGCGTCGGTGTAGTGCGCGCTCAGTGTCGTACGAGCCGCCGCGGCACGGGCGCGGCCGTTCAGCAACTCCCGCGCTCTGGCCGCGGCCTCGTTGTGGTTGGCGGTGTCGTCGAAGATCTCCGGCAGGGAGCCCCAGCCCGACCAACGCGCCAACACTCCCTGCTCCTGGGCTGACGGGAGGCGGTTCTCCTCATCGAGCTGGGCAAGCAACTCCAGCACAGCCACGTTCGCGGTCAGCCGCTCCCGCGGAGTCGACGGCGTCAGGTCCGGCTGCGAGCCCGGCCGGAACCGCCGCGACTCCCCAGAAGGAATCAGGCCGGCAGATTCCACCGCCGGAGCGGTCGTGGTCGTCGCCTCTACGTCTACGACGCGATCTGTCCCAACTGTTACGCGTTCGGGGGAGTCCTCAGGCCCGGCCTCATGTGCTCCCGCAGGACCTCCGACTCCGCCGTCGTTCTCGCCTCGGTCAGCCGGCCCACCCGCTCCAGGTAGCCCTCCGCCGGGTCCGACGGGCCGGCGATCCGGTCCGCCAACGTGTCGATCTCTGTCTCGATCTGCAGCCCCAGGTCCTCGAAGAAGCTCTCCGGATCGGCGATCGCCGCCAACTCCGTGGCCCGATGCTTCACGTAGTGCTCCCGCATCCGCGTCCCGTACGGGTTCATTCCGAGCCCCTTCCTCCGTCACGACCTGCAGTGAGCCGACAGCGTGGCCCTCACCCTCGCTGCTGGTGACCTCACCGACCGGGTCACCTGGCTCCTCACCAAGATCCCACAGCGTCAGCTGATCGGAGTCAGCAACACTCGCCCGCCGTCGCGCCACGCCCGGCACCTCCAACCCATTGGTGAGGACGCCGGCCGCGGCGCCCACGCCACGGCTCACCACCGTCCTCACCAGGAAAGGCACCCACCCGGGCCGAGGATCGGACAGCTCGGAGCGAAAATGTGGAAAAAGTTCCCAGGACCCCCGGGTGGCGTCCGATTCGTGCGCGGGCTCGTTGCCTTTCTAGGCATGACCACGACACACAGCGCCCCGCCAACGAGCCGGGCGGACCACAGCAACGACCATTCCGGTGACCGGCAGACCTTCGAGCTCTATGGCCGCCGGATCACCCACACCAACAACCCCGACGTGCAGCAGCTTCTCGCGGCCGCGCACACCGACCGGGTCCGGCCCCTGTGCCTGTGCCGCCCCGACGGCGTCGCCATGTACGTCGCCAAGATCGGGCCCGACAAGTACGTCATCAAACGGATGCCCGACTCCGGCCTCGAGCACGCACACCGATGCGCCTCCTACCTCCCGCCCGAAGGGCTCTCCGGGCTCGGTCAGGTCCTCGGCAGCGCGATCACCGAGGAAGCCGACAGCGGCCTGACCGCCATCAAGCTCGGGTTCCGCATGTCCAAGGCCGAGCGAGCCGCCCCGACCGGCGCCGGAAGCGGGGCAGTGGCCGACTCCGTCGCCGCCGACCCCAACCGCCTCACCCTCCGCGCCGTCCTGCACTACCTGTGGCAAGAAGCCGACCTGGCGACCTGGACGCCCGGCATGGACGGCAAGCGCAACTGGCGCATCGTGTCCTGGTACCTGCGCCAGGCCGCCCGAGGAAAGTTCACCAAGGGCAAGCCGCTCGCCACGCGGCTCTACGTCCCCGAGCCGTTCAACGCCGAGAAGAAGACCGATATCGCCGCGCGGCGCCTCTCGGCATGGGCACCGATGCAGCAGCACGGCACCGCCCAGCAGTTCATGATGCTCATCGGCGAGTTCAAAGCGATCGCGCCGGCACGGTTCGGGCACAAGCTCGTCATCAAGCACATGCCCGACGCCCCGCTCATGGTCGACGACAAGCTGCACGACCGACTCCACAAGCGGTTCGGAGACGAGCTCGAACTGGTACGGGCCAACGAGGCTGGACACCTGATGGTGATCGCGACCTTCTCCGTGGGCCGCGCCGGCCTGGCCACCGCAGAAGAGATCTCCCTCGTCATGACCGACGAGCACTGGCTCCCGTATGAGTCGCTGCGCGACAAGCTGCTCCTCGACGCCGCACTCAACGCGCGCCGCAGGTTCACCAAGTCGTTGCGCTACAACCTGGCTCCTGACAAGCCCATGGCCTCCCTGGTGTTCACTGACACCGAGACCCCGACCGCGGCGTTCGTGCTCACCAGCGACGAGGACCGCGACACCGCCGCCCAGATCGCCAACGACACCGGCACCGCGGTCTGGACGTGGGTCGTCACCGAGGACATGCCGCCGCTCCCGCCGGTTGCCAACCACTGACCAGGCAGTCCCGCCGACCGAACAGTCTCGGCGCCTCCAGGCACGATCAGCCGCAAGGGCCATCCCAAGAGCCCCCTCGGCAGGTAGCCCACGAGCACCGGACGCCAGACCGGATGCGCCGGTGCTGCTGCGGCCACCGTGACGGACCTGAGAAACTGCCAACCATGTCCACCATCCACGACGTCTTGGGCGAGCTGCGCGCCGCCTCGCTCGACGAGCGGGACAAGGGCGACAAGTTCGAACGACTCATCAAGGCGTACCTGACCACCGACCCGGAGTGGACGGCCCGGTTCTCCAACGTGTGGTTGTGGACCGAATGGCCCGGCCGCGCGGGACGCACCGACACGGGCATCGACCTCGTCGCCGAGCACCGCGACCGCGACGGTCTCGCCGCCATCCAGTGCAAGCTCTACGAGGCCAACCACAAGGTCGCCAAGTCCGACATCGACTCCTTCGTCTCCGCCTCCGCCCGCGCGGAGTTCACCGCCCGGTACGTGTTCGACACCGCGGCAGGCTGGACCGGCAACGCGGAGGAGACGCTGGAAGGTGTCGTCCAGCGCATCGACATCAACTACCTCAACGACGCCCGGATCGACTGGTCCCAGTACACCTGGACCAAGCCCGACCAGGTGGTCGTCAGCGCCGCCAACCGGCTCCGAGCTCACCAGAAGGCCGCCATCGACGCGGTGCACGCGGGCTTCGCCGGGCACGACCGCGGCAAGCTCGTCATGGCCTGCGGCACCGGCAAGACGTTCACCTCCCTCAAGATCGCCGAGCAGCTGGTCGGCGAGGGCGGCAGCGTGCTGTTCCTCGTGCCCTCCATCCAGCTGCTTTCCCAGTCGCTGCGGGAGTGGATGGCCCAGGCCGAAGTCGACATCCGGCCCTTCGCCGTGTGCTCCGACGTCCGGGTCGGGCGCCGCACCGCGAAGTCCGACGACGGCGACCTCTCCACCGTGGATCTCACCGAGCCGGCGACCACCGACGCGCCGACGCTCTACCAGCGCACCCAGGCCGGCCGGCACGCCAAGCAGCGCATGACCGTCGTGTTCGCCACCTACCAGTCCATCGACGTCGTCGCCCAGGCCCAGCAGCTCGGCCTGGACGGGTTCGACCTGATCGTGTGCGACGAGGCCCACCGCACCACCGGCGTCACCCTGGCCGGCCAAGACGACTCCAGCTTCGTCAAGGTGCACGACGGCGACTACCTCAAGGCAGCCCGCCGGCTCTACATGACCGCCACGCCGCGCGTGTTCGGAGAGGACGTCAAGCGCAAGGCCACCGAGGCCGAGGCCGTGCTCGCCGACATGGGCGACGAGACGACGTACGGTCCCGAGTTCCACCGCCTCGGGTTCGGGGAGGCCGTCGAGCAGGACCTGCTCACCGACTACAAGGTGCTCGTGCTCGCGGTCGACGAGGAGTACGTCGCCGGCAACTTCCAGAGCGCGATGGCCCAGGGCGGGGAGATCCAGCTCGGAGACGCAGCCAAGTTGATCGGCTGCTGGAACGGCCTGGCGAAGAACTACGGCCCCGAGCACAGCGACGGCGAAGACCGCAGCCCCATGCGCCGAGCGGTCGCGTTCGCCAAGGACATCCGATCTTCCAAGGCCGCCACTGAAGCGTTCCCAGCGCTCGTCGAGCGTGCGCTCGAGGACGCAGACGAGGACAGGAACCACATTCGGGTGCAGGCGTTCCACGTCGACGGCACCATGGGCGTCCACGAGCGCAACACCCACCTGGACTGGCTCAAGGCCGAGCCCGGCGAGGGCACCTGCCGCGTGCTCACGAACGCACGATGCCTCTCCGAGGGCGTCGACGTGCCCGCGCTGGACGCGGTCATGTTCCTCACCCCGCGCGGCAGCCAGGTCGACGTCGTCCAGTCCGTGGGCCGGGTGATGCGCAAGGACCCGACCGGCCGCAAGAAGCTCGGTTACATCATCCTGCCTGTCGTCGTGCCGTCCGGGGTCGCTCCGTCGGAGGCGCTCAACGACAACCAGCGTTACCAGGTCGTCTGGCAGGTCCTGCAGGCACTGCGGTCCCACGACGACCGGTTCCACGCGATGATCAACAGCGTCGAGCTCAACAAGGGCAAGTCACCCCGGCTCGACATCGTCGACGTCACCCCCCGCCCCCCGTCCGAGGACGGCGTCGACCTCACCGAGAGCGGCGACGAACGCGAGCCCGGGTCGGAGCAGCTGGCCCTCGACTACGGCTTCGACGGCTTCCGCGACGCCATGTACGCCCGGATCGTGCGCAAGGTCGGTGAACGCCGCTACTGGGAGACCTGGGCCAAGGACGTCGCCGACATCGCCCAGGCCCACATCACCCGCATCCACGGACTGCTCACCGACCCGACCTCGCCCGCCGCCATGGAGTTCAGCGAGTTCCTCAAGGGCCTTCGCGGCAACCTCAACGAGTCCATCACTGCCCACGAGGCGATCGAGATGCTCGCCCAACACCTCGTCACCAGGCCGGTCTTCGAGGCCCTGTTCGCCAACTACGACTTCACCGCCCACAACCCGGTCGCCAAGACCATGGAGCTGATGCTGGCCAGCCTCGACGAGCACGCGCTCGAGGCCGAGAACCAGCAGCTCGAGAAGTTCTACAACTCCGTGCGCCGCCGCGTTGAGGGCGTCACCGACGCCACAGGAAAGCAGCGGGTCATCGTCGAGCTCTACGACAAGTTCTTCGCCACCGCGTTCAAGAAGACCGTCGACCGGCTCGGCATCGTCTACACCCCCATCGAGATCGTCGACTTCATCCTCCGCTCCGTCGACGAGGTGCTGCGCCAGGAGTTCGGGCAAGGGCTCACCAGCGAGGGCGTACACATCCTCGACGGGTTCACCGGAACCGGCACCTTCATCGTCCGGCTCCTGCAGAGCGGGCTCATCTCGCCGCACGACCTGGCCCGCAAGTACGCCAACGAGCTGCACGCCAACGAAATCCTGCTGCTCGCCTACTACATCGCCGCGGTCAACATCGAAACCACCTACGCCGAGAACGCGGGCGACGGCCAGGCCGCACCCTTCCCCGGCCTCGTCCTCACCGACACCTTCCAGTCCTACGAGGACAGCGACCGCGACGACCTCGACATCTTCCCCGAGAACAACGAGCGCATCACCCGGCAACGACAACTGCCGATCACCGTCATCGTTGGGAACCCGCCCTACTCGGTAGGTCAGACCTCCGCCAACGACGACAACGCCAACACCGCCTACCCCAGCATCGACGCCGCCATCCGCGCGACCTACGCCGCCCAGTCGGCCACGACCTCGATCCGCGGGCTGTACGACTCCTACGTGCGCGCCATCAAGTGGGCCTCACTGAGGATCGGGCCGCGCGGGGTCATCGCGTACGTCACCAACGGCGGGTTCCTCACCTCCAACTCCGCCGACGGCATGCGCAAGTCGCTGTACGACGAGTTCGCCGCCATCCACGTCTTCAACCTGCGTGGCAACCGCCGCAACGCCGGCGCCGAGGGCCGCCCCATCTTCGAGGCCTACGCCAAGGGATCGGGCGGCTCGATCGCCGGCATCGCCATCATCGTCATGGTCAAGGACGACACCCGCGCCGGCGAATGCACCCTCCGCTACGCACAGGTCAGCGACTTCACCACCGCACAGGAGAAGGTTGCCGAGATCGTCGCCGCCGGCTCGATCCTCGGCACCAACGCCGAGGTCATCGTCCCCGACGAGCACGGCGACTGGCTCAACCAGCGCCGCAGCGACTTCGGCACCTTCATGCCCCTCTACGAGCGGGGAGAGGGCTCCATCTTCGGCAGCACCTCCAAGGGCCTGACCACCAACCGCGACGTCTGGGTCTACAACGCCAGCAAGGACGCGCTCTCCGCGAGCGTCGAAACCCTGGTGGCCACCTACACCAAAGCGCTCGACGCTGACGTGCCTCCCAGCGACGTCCCCCGCGATCCGCGGTCGATCAGCTGGTCTCGCCGACTGCTGAGCAAGTACGCCCAGCATCAGCTCCTCACGGTGGCTGTCGACGCCCACCGGGTCGCCCTCTACCGGCCGTTCCTCCGCCAACACGTCTACTTCTCCGCCGACCTCAACGAAGACCGTCGCCGTCTGCCCGAGGCTTTCCCCACCCCAACCCACCCCAACCACGGTGTGCTCCTCACCGGCGTCTCCTCGCACTACGAGTTCGGCGCGATCGCCACCGACGCCATCCCCGACTTGCACCTGCTCGACACCGGCCAGTTCTTCGCCCGCTGGCGCTACGAGCCGATCGAGGAGCCCGACGACGGCACGCTCGACTTCGGAACCACCCACGACGAGGCCGACGATGTCGTCGACGGCTACCGCCGCATCGACAACATCACCGACGCCGCGCTCCAGCGCTTCCAGGCGACCTACCCGGCCCTGGACATCACCAAGGACGACGTCTTCCACTACGTCTACGGGGTCCTTCACTCCCCGACCTACCGCGAGGCGTACGCCGCAGACCTGAAGAAGTCCCTTCCCCGGATCCCGTTCGTCGTCGACTTCGCCGGCTTCGCGGCCGCCGGCCGCGCCCTGTACGAGATGCACCGCGACTACGAGACGGCACAGCGCTACCCACTCTCCGGGCTCGACACCAGCCCCGTGGGCGATCCCTACGACTTCTACGCCGTCGGCGAGAAGAAGATGCGCTATCTCGGCAGCGGCGCCGACAAGGACCACACCTCGATCCGGTTCAACGACCACATCACTCTTGCCGGCATTCCCGAGGAGGCCCACCGCTACCGGCTCGGCAGCCGGTCCGCCCTGGACTGGATCATCGACCGCTACCACATCAAGACCGACAAGAACTCCCGGATCGTCAACGACCCCAACGCCTGGGCGCGCGAAGTCGGCAACCCGCGCTACATCCTCGACCTCCTGGCCCGAGTCGTCACCGTCTCACTGGAGACGATGGTGATCGTCGACGCGCTGCCGGCGCTCGAGGCCGTCGAAGCCACCTAGCTGCGGGCGCAGGGCGGGGGAGCGGCGCGCGACCACCTGAAATAGCCGGATCACTCGTAACCGTCCTCGATCAGACGCTCCTGGGTGCGGGTCGGCCAGACGAGCTCGAGCTGCGGTCGGCGTGGGGCGAGGGCTGCTCCTGGGCAGTCCGGGTCATTGCAGGGCCCGAAGAACAGGTCAGCCTCGATATGCAGGTCATGCTCCATGAGGTGGCGTCGTCCTTCCTGCGGGGTCAGCGGAGCGCGGTGGGGTGTGCTAGTACCAGCGCACCAGGCTCTTCGGGATTCGCTACCTCGCTGCTCTTTGCCTTCTGCTCTGTGGTCGCTGCCCTGATGCGCTGCACCCGCTCCAAGGAGGCGGAGCCGTGCTGCCACTGCGCAAGGTCGATCAACGAGCCCGCGAGACCACGCTGGGCGACAACGCGGTCAGCGTCGCGCTGCACCACCGCGCGCCAGGCCCGGTCGGCTGCCGGTGCGACGTAGCTGATGGCCACCAGCAGGCCGGTCGCCACCCCGAGGGCGGGGTCCCCACCCGGCTGGAACCCCTGGAAGACGACGACAACACCGACCACGACCCGCAGATGCCACGCGAACTCGGCTGCGGGTACCCAGGAGAAGATGCGCGCGATCTGGCGCACCACGACGTACACCAGCGTCCACGGCAGCGCCCACAGGCGAGTCGCCAGGTCGAACCGCGCCGGGCCGACCCGCTGACTCGCGACCGCGTGCCCGATGGCCGTCGCGGCATCCTCGTGTGTCAGCCGCCGCTCGTACAGACCCTGCACGAGCCACGGCTCCACGATCACCGTGCCGCGCCCGATCGGGGAAGCTGGCAGCCTCGCGTCGTCGTCCAGCCGCACCAGCACGCGATCCGGTGCGAGATCGAGCTTCTCGAGCAGCGCAAGCGTCGGTGCGAGTACAGCGCGCTCACCGGGACGAGAGCTCCGCGCAAACCCGAAGACCCGGGCAGCAGGTGCCTCCAACCAGCCGCACGCCAAGACCAGCGAGAACAGCAGCGTGCCCAGGAACGCGATCACCAGGCCGGCGTCAGGCAGGAAGCCCAGGCCGATGACCGCGACGAAGCTGCCGGCGAGACCGGCCGGCACGACGGCGCACAGGCGGATCACCTTGGTCGACGTCCGCATGTCCCTCACGTCCCCTCGTGGTGGGACCCTTCCTGAGTCCCCACCCGCCGGCACGACCCGAACGCGCCGACACTTCCCTCTGAGTGTGCACCGAACCCCCGACATCGCAACCGCATCGCCGTCGGCCTGTGGATACCGACCGGTTATCCACAGGTTCCAGGTATGGGCCTTGACAGGACCGGGATTCGCCTACTCGCGCAGGCACCTGTCGAGGCGGTCCTGGTCGTCTCCGGAGAGGTAGACGACGTCGATCCGGGCCTGTCCCGTCGCGGGGTGCGCATCCGACGGGGGAGTGGTGGCGAGGAATTGCGCGAGGCGCTTCTCCAGTCGCGAGCGAGTGTTCTGCACGGGGCTGTTCTCCGTTCTGCTCAACGGCCGGGTGCCGACGACTCCGGGCCGTCGACGCCGTAGGTGTTGCGGCCGTCCTGGTCGTGGGAGCGGCGCTCCGACGGATTCGTGGCGCGCAGTGCAGCCTGCTGCATCAGAGTGCTCGGGGCGGCCTGCTGCAGCGCGCGCTCCCACTCGCGCGGGTCGATCGCCTGCTCGAGGGCGGTCGCGACGAGGTCGGCCAGCGGCGGCCGCGCTTCGGAGATCTGATCGAGCGCAACCCAGGCCTGCGCCCCCTTGCCCTCCAGGTAGGAGCTGAGCGCCAGCATCGCCGCTGGCGTATCGCGCACCTCGCTCGGCGCGCGACGTACGAGGTCGTGCCAGAACTCCGAGTAGACCGGCGCGTTCTCACGCGTCATCCGTATCTCGGCCGCGTTCCGAGCTCCACTGTCGTGGATCACTGCCAGGACGCGGGCCGCGTCGACGTCGGAGAGGTACTCCCGGTCGCTCTGGAACTGGTCAAGCCGTGCGCCCAACCACCCGACCTCAGCCTGGAGAGCACCTGCGTGCATGTCCAGAACGCGGGCCTCGGCCGCCGGCAGGTGCTCGGCGACCGCGGTGGGGTCGCCCTGCATCCCGGCCGCGAGATCCGCCCGCGTGGCGACCGGCATGGCCCGACCCATCAGGGCGAACTCCGCGGCCATCCGGTCGCGTGTCGACGGGTTGACGCTGCCGCTGGTGCCGGTCAGGACGTCGAACCACTCTTCACCGTTGACCCAGAGCATCGGCCCGACGTCGGGCCCCCGGTCGTGGTTGACCAGCGTCTCGCCCAGTGCGGAGAGAGCCTCGATGCAGGACCGCCCGTCCTCGCCGAACGCGATGAGTGCGACCCGACGAGTGGGGTGCCGGCGCAAGTAGACGTCGGACATCTGATCCAGGAACATCCCCATCGCTTCGGGGGAGTCGGGGAGGTCAACGCGCGAAGTCGGCCCGCCACCGAGCGCGAGGCACACCATGCTCGACTCGATCTTCTGGAAGCCCAGCAGGTGCGGGACGTAGGCGATCAGCTCGTCGTGCGAGCGGATCTTGAGCGTGTTGTTCATCGTGGACCCACCTGTTCAGATCGGTGACGTTTCCTGGAGAAAGCAACCGGCAACACGCCGGATCGGACAGCCGGGCGGCCTACCGATCGGCGGCCGCCTGCGGACGTGCCTGCCCCGGCGCGTTTGCGGGCATCCAGCGCGACGGTCCAGAAGCGAGCTGGTTGAGCGCGACGGCTTGCAGAGGCGCCGACGCGGGGGGCGCGTCGGCGGGGATCACGATCCCCTTGTTCGCCGCGTCGAGCTGCTCGAGCGCGATCTCCCAGGTGCGGCCCGTCAGGTGCCCCAGCTGAACGCGGTCCGCGTTGGTGCGTTCGATGAGGCGGTCGATCTGCTCGCTGGTGAACACCGGGTGGCCCTGTGCGTCGCAGTCGGCGACGAAGACGCCTAGGTCGGGGTGGTTCAGGTGCGCCTCACCGAGGTGCTCGTACTTCGGGTCCTCCCAGACCTTCCAGGCCGCCTCGGTGGGCAGCGCCGCCGCGATCTCGGCGCATGAGCCGACGGAGATGTCGCTGTGGATGTACCCCCGACCCAACTTGAGGCTCCGATGATCGCTGGGTCCTGGCTCGTGGTCGCCGGGAAGCACGAACTCGTTTCCCAAGCCGAACTCTTCGAAGGCCTCGAGGACAGCGTTCACTCGCTCCGGTGGGCAGGAGTAGACGACGGCTTCGATCGGTGTGCGATCGCTCATGGCGTGTGCACCTTTCCTTTCAGATCGCGATGCCGGGGTCGGCCGGCTTGTCGGGCTGGTGGGTCTGCTGCGGGGGACCGCTGGACCATGACTTACTGGTCGTGTCCCAGCCGCCCGGGGTGGACGCCGGTGGGTGGGTGACCGCGTAGCTGAGGGAACCGGCGAGCGCTGCTGAGGTCCGGGCCCGCAACTGTGCGCTCTCGATCACCGACCGCATCATCGACACTCCCTCGTCTGCCCGGGTCACCTCCTGCCCGGCTTGGTGGACCCGCGAGTCGAGGAGCATCAGTGCCTCGGTCGCGGCCGCCGACTCCGCCGCGTGCTGGGCATGGCGGGTGATCTGGTCCGCGACCGGCCGGGCCAGCGCTACGACCTCGCTCAGGACGTCGACCTGGGTTCGCAACGCCCTGACATCCGTGTCACGGTCGTCGCCGTCGGTGCCGCGGGCGAGCTCGTCACCAGCGCGCTCGATGGCGCTGCCGGCGGCGACGAGGTGGCGGCTGAGGTCCTCGCCGAGCTCGTTCATCAGGCCGGACCTGTTGCGCAGCCGCACCAGATGGTCGCCGGCGGACTCCAGGTAGAAGTCCCGCCGCTCCTCCTGGTGCGCGTAGAAGGCGTCGGCCGCGGCATCGTCGAGGACCCGCAGTGACGACGCGGCAATGTCGCCGAGCTCGTCGACGGCATCAGCGGCCCGCCGCAGCGCGCGCTCGGCATCGAAGACCGCGTCGGCGGCCGCGAGCACCTCACGCTCGTTCATCGGTGCTCACCGAACCTGCAACCGGGGTCGTCCACCGTGGAGAGAATCGACCTGAGCTGCTTCGCGGCCGTCATGGTCTGCGTCAGCTGATCCCGCAGCGCGACGACCGGGTGAGCGTGGGGACCTCCGGCGGTGAAGGTCGAGTCGTTCGGGGACTGGTTCATCACGGTTCATCTCCTCTGATGCGTGTGCTCTGATGCGGAGAAGCAACCGGTGGCGAGCCGGATCGGACAGCCGCGGGCGACCCTCTTCACCTCCGGGGTGAGTGGGGGAGGGGCGCGGGTGGTCTTCCGTGTGGGCGCCCGGTGGTCGACACTTGCTGGCCATGGACGACGAGGCGGCCCTGCTCGAGCGGCAGGTGGCGATGGCGGCATCCGCCTGGCGTCGCGCGAAGGCCGACACCGAGGCCTACCGCCGTATGGTCGTCGCCACCAGGGCATGGGATGCGTACGTCGCCCCGACGCTCGTCGGGCCTGCAGCGGACGAGGTTGCCGCCCAACTACGCCGTGCGGCACGTGAGGTACTTCGAGCGACAGACGACGAGGCGACCCGACTTGCGCACCTGGTGACAGCGACGGCGTCCGTTTGGCTGCAGGCGGCAGCGCCCACGGACTCCGTGGCTTACGAGCGATTCGACCGTGCTGCCGACGCGTGGGATGCCTACGCCGCGCCACAACTCGGAGAACCCACCGAGGAACTGCTCGACCAACTCGCAGACGACTCCGCACCGGTGTCCCTGGGCGAGGCGGTCGCTGACTTCACCTCGCAGATCCGAAAGGCAGCCCGCCGAAACCGCTGATCCCAGGTCGAGCGGTTGAGCCCACCCAGTAGGCGAGGAGCTCCTCCCCGGGCCGGAGGCGTCGGCCACGCGCCCCCCGAGGGGAGCGTCCACCTAGTGGGGCATGCGGAGAGCCCGCAGGCGTCTCGGGTCACCGGCGGGCTCTCGGGCGCGAGCATCGCACGCCCCGCGACACATTGTCCGGCGTTCACTCCAAACGGGCCGGTCGCGAGGCGCGACCGGCCCCTCATGGCGCCGTTTCGTCTTTCGTTACGTCATTCCGTTTCGTTACGTCTAACGTCATGCTATGGTGACGTTATGAGCGAACAGGTGCAGCAGACAGAGCAGCGAACGTGCCGCTTCCCTCGCTGCGACCGCCCCGCGGCCGCAGGCGACGCCGGCACCGGCCGGCCCCCGGAGTACTGCGACGACCCCGGCCACAACCGGGCATCGGCGTGGCGGGAGCGCCAGCGCCTGAAGGACGCCGGCCAGACCGATGCTCGCGGTGCCGGCGACGAGGCGCGGCCCGTCGAGGCGGCCCGCCAGAAGGCCAGCGAGCTCGTCGCGCAGCTCACCGGGATGGCCGAGCTGTTCCTGGACCAACTGCCCCGGGCGATCGAGGAGATCCGCACCGCTGGCGACCTCGACGCGGCTGAGGCTCAAATCGAGTCGGTCACCACCGAAGCCGAGGAGCGCATCGCGGCGGCCGCCGCCCGCGCATCTCGTGCCGAGCAGGCCCAGCGCCGCGCCGAGGCCGAGCGCGAGGAGGCCGACGCCGCCGCGGTCGAGTCCACCGAGGCCGTCGCCCGGCTGGAGGCGGAGCTCGCCGATGTCAGCGCCCAGGCCGACGGGTATCAGAACGAGGCCAGCGCCCTGCAGGAGGAACTCACCACCACCCAGGCGGCCGCGGCGTCGGCCGCGGCCGACGCGGAGGCCGCCATCGCGGCACTGCGCAACGAACTCGCCTCGCTGCAGACCCGCCTCGAGGAGCGCATTGCCGTCCTCGAGGGCGAGCGCGACCACCTTGCCGAGGAGCTCGACACCGCGCAAGCCGCCCGCGCAGAGGCCGACGAGCGCGCCCGGGGCGCCGTCGAGCGAGCCACCGCCGAGACCACCCGCGCCGACCGCGCCGAGCAGGCAGCCGCTGCCGCGCGCGAGCAGGTTGACACCGCACGAAACCAGGTCGACGAGCTTCGCGAGCAGATCGGAGAGCTCCGCGCCGGCGAAGCTACAGCCCGGGCCGAACGCGACGCCGCCCGCGCCGAAGTGGAACGCGAACGCAGCCACGGCGAGCAGCGCCTCACCGACCTGCGCACCAGCTTCCAGGAGCAGCTCGACGAGCTGCGGGCCGAGCGCGCCAGCCTCCAGACACAGGTCGACCAGCTCCGCGCGGCAGCGAGCAAGCCCAAGACCCAGAGGAAGACGCCGAGCGAATGAGCAGCCGCAGCGTCACCGTCCAGTGGCCCGAGTTGTTCATCGGCCTCACCCCGGGGCAGAGGGGCACAGTCGTCCGCAATCTCGCCCAGGCCTACGGCGAGGGCGGGGAGCCGACTCGGGCCGAGGTCGACGACATGGTGCAGTACGTCGTCGGCGAGATCACCCCGAAGGAGTACGTACGACGCTGCTCGTCCACCCGGCCAACACCGGCCCTAACCGGGAGGGCTCGATGACCGATCGCGACCGCGTGCGCTCGCTCCCGCTCCACATCCCCCTCGTCCGAACCGTCCGCTCCCGGCAGACCGAGGACGGCGGACGCCTCCACGCGGCTCGGTGCAGTTGCGGTGAGTGGGGTCCGTACGTCGCCTCCCGCGAGCTCGACCCCGTCGCCGCACTCGTCCAGGCGCACGGGGTGACCGAGGCGACCGCGTGCGTGGACTGCGGCCACGTCACAGCCGTGGACCCGACCACGCCGACCGGCTCACGCGCTCCATGGCGGCGCTACCGGCCCGTCGAAGAAGGTGGGGTGTGGAGGTATGTGTGCTCCGACCGGGCCGCGTGCCAACAGCGACAGCTCGCACCACCTCCAGAATCGGACTCCGACCCCCTCACCGCAGTAGTCGGCGGATGGTCAACCTTCACTGTCAGCCTCGACCTGTCGGGAGAGTGGGCTCACGCGGTTGGCGGGCTCGACGAGGCCATCGCGAACTTCCAGCACGTCCGGGCCAAATGCCCCCGGCGCTGGGACCAGATCGGCCCCGACGACCGTCGAGCCCTCACAGCGCTGGTCGCTGCCGTCGAGGCCATCCAGGACGCCGTCGACACCGCGCAGCACTACGTGCCCTTGCCTGCCCTGAAATCTGGGGCTACATGGAGCGACCTGGCCGCGGCCACGGGGGAGTGGACCGCCGAAGAGTGCCGAGACGCCTACCTCGAGCGTGTGAAGAGTCTGGACTGGCCCGAGAGAGAGCACGAGGAGATTCGGTCCCTCCTCGACGGCGACTGACTCGCGTTCCTCCTGCTCAGCCGGTTCTGGGGTGTCGGGTCAGGCCTCGTCGCGCTCGACGCGTAGGGCGATGATTCGCCAGCCTTCGGGGACGCGGCGTCGAGCAGCTTCGAGGGCCTGGCCATAGTCAGTGTCCTTGACGACGAGCTGGTCTCGATCGAGGGAGTAGCCGCCCTTGTGGTCGGGTGGGATCTCCTGGACGGTGGCGAACAGGGTGAGGACTCGGGCGGCCTCGGTCACGTGCTTGGCTCCTGTCCGGCCATGGTGCGCATCAGCTGCACGTCGCGGCGGAATGCCCCGGGGAGTTCGGCGCTCTCAGCTGGATCGGCCTGGTACCCGATCAGGCCGCCCTCGACCAGGTCCGCGGCGGTCTCCAGGATGCGCGCCACCCGGAGCAGGAGGGCAGGGGGCATCTGGACTGATGGCTCGTCGTAGGAGCCGGTGGTGGCCACCTGGTCGTGGATCAGAAGGCCGAAGCAGCTCTGCGCGTGGGCGACCTGTGCCACTCGGTCACGGGTGTGCTCGAGGTCGTCACGTTCGACCAGGAGGATGCGGATGACCTCGCCCAGGCCGGCGAACACCGTGCCTGCGAACCTCACCGGGACCGCTGCGGTTCGCGGTGCACCCATGAGGTCCGCGCCTGGGGTCTCGTCGACGAAGCCGAAGACGATGGTTCTGGCAAGACCGGCGAGGGTTTCGTCGGTGAGGTAGCGGCGGGCGGTGGATTCGGTGACGCGCATGTGTTCGGCCACGTAGGTGACGCGCTCGTCGAGCACCTCGCCGGCCGCTGTGCGTGACATCGTCATACCGAGCTCGGAGACGGCCTCGAGGAGATCGTCGATGCGCATGGTGTGGCAGGATCGCGAGGCCACGCGCTCAGCCGGCCGCGGGGGAGTACGGCGTAGTCATCACCGCGATTCTGCCATCCGGTTGGGCCGAGGACTGCTGCACCGTCAGGCCTCGCGCATCAGAGCTGAGTTAACTCGGCCCGCACAACTCCGTCGGCCGCGGTCGCATCGACCTGGTCGACCCTCCATCGGCTGCCCGCGGGCACGATGAACTGCTCGCCCATGCTGCGGAAGGTGTCGAACGCATGCCCGAGCTCGACCAGCTCAGGGCTCTGCTGTTCGGGCGTCGGAATGTAGAGAGCCGAGTGGAGGTGGAGTTTCAGCAACGCAGGACGGTGGTCGCCTGGGCGATGCTGGCCCTGCTCGATGTGCCACGCTGCCGTGGATGGACTCATCGTGGCGAACATGTATCCCGGATCCGTGAACTCCTCCCCACTCGCCCGGTTCAGCAGGTCATGGGTTGCGGTCGTGTCTCCGCGCAGGGCCCGCAGGGGCGCGTCGAGGCGGACACCGTTGCCCAGGGCGGCGAATGCCTGCGATGCCCAGTCCAGGAGTTGGTCGTACGATCCTGCGCCACAGAAGAACCCAGCGTCGTCGTCGAGCTCCTGCGGCTCGCCCGTGCGTAGCTGTCGGTTCATCTTGTAGGCGTTGCGGAAGGACATCGAGCCGACGGCATGCAGATGCTCCCGGAGAACCCGTAGTTGCCGCTCCCCGCTGGCGTTGGCGATCGCCCACTGCGGGCCGGGTGGAGGCTCCGGCGTGTAGTCGGCCAGCTTGGCCGCCAGCCGCTTGAGCCGGGCCGCCTCGGCCCGCTCCCGCCAGATCCTCTCGCTCTCGGCTGCCCAGTCGTAGTCGCGCTCTTCGGCTTCCACCTTGTTGATCAGGTCGGCGTAGCAGGCGTCAGCGGCCCGCACGGTCCAGTGACGTCCAGGCCGGCAGTCGGGGTTGTCGCAGGGGAACCACACGGGTCACCGCCGGCGGCGGATGGTGCCGACGATCGCGGACACTTCGGCCTCGTGGTCCGGGTCTACCTCGTGGGCCATCTGTTTTCCCATCTCGGTTCCTACTCCTGGACCAACGGGGCGACGGCAGTCACGAGCGTGCTCAGCGCCTCGGCCAGGAACCGTTCCCGGTCAGATTGTGGGCCGCCGGACACTTCCAGGCCCTGGAGCGTGCCCTCGGCGCGGAGCACAGCGTCCCGGGCAGCCTGCTCAGGTGCGGAGGTCGGCCCCGCGTCGCCCCGGCCGAACGCCGCGACCCAATGCCTGCTTCGACGAAGGCGATCCCGCATTACCTCGACCCGCTCCTTGGCCTCGAGGTACTCCTCGTCGGCCACGGACGCGCAGCTGGGCGAGCAGTAGATCGGCGTGGCTGAACCAAGGGGCGCGGTGACGATCTGATCGCAGCTGGGTCGATAGCAGCAGAAGGAGACGAGGTCGGACTCTTCAGGGTCGATGCCGGTCATCGCGGGTCCTCCATGGATCGGGTCGTGCGCCCTGCTGCCCGGGCCGCGCCCGAAGAGGCCGGACGGTCGGCGTCTAGGACGCCTGACGGAAGCACTTCCGGGCCTCGCTGAACGTCATGCTCTCGTTGAGCACGTAGATCGTGCCGGTCGCGTGCTCGAACGCAACAACAGGTCCGCGGCCTTCCTGCAGGCTGCTCGCCCCCAGCCCGATGCCGTGGTGACACACGATCACCAGGTAGCCGGAGCGATCGTTGAAGAGATCACTGCCGAGGGGAGCGGTTCCGGGGTGGGTCTTCCACTCCCAGCCCTCTGCGGCGTCCGGATAGGCGGCATAGAAGTCGGCCTTCGAGGCGAATTGCGCGAGGGCAGGTCCGTACGGGGTTGATGCCATGTCTGTCTCCTGGCTGATAGGGCGTAGTGCGTCGATGCGCTCCACCTCCCCGGCGATCGCGTCTGCACACTGTTGAGGCGTCGCAGAGCCGGGCAAGGTGGCCAGGGCGCGTGCCGCCGCGGCCAGCGGTACATCCGTGGCGAGCACCGTGACCTCTCCGTCGCGGGACCGGGTCGCGACGACGTCGCACGGCTCATTCGCGGCCGGCGCGCCGACCCGCCGATACAGATCGAACTTCAGGGCGGCCGGCGGCGCTGCGAGGGTCACCATCCAGTAGCCATCGTCGGTGCGTAGGCCACCCTCGTCGGAGCCATGCGGCGCCGCCCCCGTCGCCGAAGTGCCCGGGCGATACCCCCACGCTTCGGCCAGGTGCGGCCGGGCCGCGTAGAACGCGTCGACGTCCGGATACGCCCGGAGTCGGGCGGGCCGAGCCGGAGCCATCGGGGTGAAGAACCGTTGCCGCGCCGCCTGGGCGCTCACGCCGAGGTCCTTGGCGATCTCCGACCAGGAGTCACCGCCGAGTCGCCGGTCCAGCACCGCGGTGCGCAACGTGCCCTCAGTGCAGCGTCCCAAAGCTACGAGCTTCGCGACTGCATCCTCGGGCAGTGCCTCGCCCTGGCCGATCCCGAGATGGCGCAGCACGGTTGTGCTGGCGCCGCGGGGGTCCTCGTTGCTGGGCATGCAGGCACGTTAGCACGCGCAACTGTTCCTTTGCATGCGACAAGGTACCTTGTTGCCTGCGCGCGCGTAACGTGAACATTGGGGCCCGGTCCGGGTAGTCATTGAGAAGGCCCATTCCCGCAGACTATGAGCGTGTCGGCCGGTCACAGCAGCTCCCCGCCTCTACCGTCGAGACGTGCCTGATCGCGACACCGTGGACCGCCTCTCGGCCGTCGACGACGCCCGGCTCCCTCCATTGGTCATCGAGCCCGGCCAGCAGCCGGCGGCGCGTGATCCCTACGGCGTCTACCTCGGCCAGCTGACCGGCGAGACCCTGCGCACGATGCGAGGCTGCCTCGACCGGCTCGCCCGGATTCTTGCCGGCGTACGCCTCGACGAGCCGCCGTCCGAGGACCTCGAGCGCGGCGTCCCGCTAGTGACGGGCGCCTGGGTGCCGTGGTGGGAGCTGCGCTACGAAGGCACCGCCGCCCTCCGCTCAGTGATGCTCGAGATCGGCTGGTCGCCAAGTCACATCAACAAGCATCTGAGCGCGCTGCGGCGGATCCTCAAGGAATCGTGGCGGCTCGGCCTGATGAACGCCGAGGACTATCACCGGGCGATCGACCTCGAACCGGTCAAGGGCGATCGCGAACCGGCCGGCCGCGACGTCGGTGAGGGTGAACTCGGCGCACTGCTGGAGGCTAGTGACGAAACCCCCCTCGGCATCCGCGACGCCGCTGTCATCGCCGTGATCTATGTGACCGGCATCCGCCGCGCCGAAGCGGCAGCCCTGATGCTCTCCTCCTACTCCGCGTCCACCCGCTCGCTCCGCCTGGTCGGCAAGGGCAACAAGGAGCGGATCGTGCCCGTCGCCGAGGCCGCGCTGCCCTGGCTTGAAGCATGGCTACGGCTACGAGGTGGCAGGCCGGGCCCGCTGTTCTGCCCGTTGCGCAAGGGCGGCAAGATCGAGTACCGCCACATGAGCTCGCAGACGATCGCGGACCTCCTCGAGCGCCGCCGACTCCAAGCCGGCGTAGCCCTTCCGGTGAAGCCACACGACCTCCGGCGCACCGTGATCGGTGACCTCCTCGACAACGGCACCGACCTGGCCACCGCCCAGGCTCTCGCCGGCCACGCAGACCCACGCACCACCAGCCGATACGACCGCCGCTCGCTCGACACCAAGCGAGACGCAGTCAACGGGCTGCGGCTGCCCAAGCCCTCGACCCACACCGACCCAACCGACCGATGACATGCCGACCGCTCGCCCGCATCAGCAGCAGTGGCCTCGGCGGCGATGAGGACCTGGCCCCTCAGGTCGCCTACGCAGGGTCAGCGACGTCGAGTTCCCGATCCGGTTCGTGCCCGCGTAGGCCTACCAAGTCCACGCGGCCGTCACCTGTTGCGCTCGGCGAGCCATGGGTCGTCGAGCGGATCGAGGTCCTCCCGGCCCACCATCTCAAGCTCTCCGCCGGGTCCCATCCGGTACTGCCTGGGCCCCCCACCTCGCAGCCGGTCCTTCAACGCGAACAGCGCAAGCGCCCGGTCGAGGTGATGGGCAGCGGCCGGACTGCCCTTGCCCGCCTCGGCGCCAGCGGTCATGAACTCACCCAGCACCCGGTTCCAGGCGCTGATGACCAGGTCCTCCCCGCCGGTCTCCCGGTAGAGCCTGACCACCCGATCGAGCGAGCCCCTCTCGAAACTGACCTGCTCACCCGCGGGCGCAGCGCGGTCGACGTGCGCCCCGGTCGCCGCGCTCCGCAGTGCGTCCTCGACAGCCGCCCGACTCGTCACCTGCACCTCCAATGTCGGCCATGGCCCCGGCGCCCAGCCTAGCCTCGGCCTCCGGTGGTGAGACCGCTCACAGAATCCGGGCCAGAGCGGATCCAGCCGTGGCCGGACCGCCCCAAAAATCACGTAGGCCCGCGTGGCCGGTGCCACGTAACCTGCCCGGATGGCCTTCTGGCAGCACAGCCCCGCCGACGTCGACGAGCGTCTGGTCGAGCTCGCGCACCTGTTCGTCGACTGCCGTGCAGCGTTCTTCGAGACAGCCGACCGATTCCACTGGAGCCCCGCACCCGGTTCCATCGCTGCGCACGCAGCCACGGAACTCCCTTCTCCCGACCCGGCGATCGCCGATCCGCGCGGCGAGACCGGCCACAGGCTGATCACCGAAGTCGCCCAGACCTACCTACTGGCCGCGAGCGGCCACCTCGGCGGCCTCGCGAGCCTCTATGTGAGCGGGGAGGTCTTCTTCCCGCCAGCGGCACTTATCCGGGCGACGATCGAGAACTGCGCCCACGCGATGTGGGTGCTCGGCGACGACCCCACGGAGCCGTCGGAGCACCGGCTTGCCCGCGCCTACCTCGAGGAACTCCTCAGCGCCGAGCAGGCCAAGATGAACGCCGGCCGCCTGGGCGCCAAGAGCGGCCCCATCCACACGCAGGCCAACGACGACTACAAGGCCCTCAAGCGCCAGATCCTCGCGCGCTTCCCCGGCGCCGATGCGGCAACCCTCGGGAGATGGACCTTGGGCGACCAGACTCTGCTCGGACCCGAGGCCACCGTCGCCTGGATGTACGCACTCGCCGAGAAGGCCGGAGCGTCGAGCGTCGGCGACCGTGCCGCACTCGGGATCTATGGCTTCCTGTCGAACATGACGCACCCGACCCTCTACCCCGCCCGGCAGTTGCGCGCCTGGACCGACGATCCCGCCGTCGGACACCCGGTCGCCTACCTGCGGCTCGACCTGGACTTCCTAGAACGTCAAGCGTCAGCGGCAGTCACCGCGTTCTACAACGCCCTGTCCTACGTGACCTCCTACTTCGGCTGGCCCCGGTCGGTGCACGACGAGCTGACCGCGAAGATCGACCAGGCGATGCCGACGCTCTTCTCGTGAAGCCGTTCGCGGCTCGCTGAGGCCCGCGTCGTGCCACGATGCACCCGTGGGTTTGTTCAAGCGCAGCGAGACCGTACGGGCCAAGAAGATCGGTGCTCACGCCCGCTACGTTGACGAGGACGTCCAGCGTGTCGACCTCAAGATCACCAGCACCGACGGCGAGACCGCCACGGTCGACCTCAGCCTCGATCAGACCCGTCAGTTGGTGATCGACCTGACCAACGCCTACGGGGCCTGCCGCCCGGCGCTCCTCGACCAGAAGCAGGTCGACCGGATCACCTCGTTCTTCGGGATGCGCTGATGGTCCGCTACGAGTACGACGAGAAAGCCAGCGCGGCCGAGCACATGGACGTGGTGTACGAGCTGGACGACAGCCCGGTACCGGTCTCGAGGTGGGTGGACGCCATGCGTCGCCTCAACACGATCAACGACCCGCTCGCCCGCAAGCTCATCGCATTACACCGCGACTGCGGATCGGGGTCGGGGGTCTGCGACGACATCGACGACGATCCCGCGCCGATAGATCGCCGCGCCGGCTGGGGCTGCGAGACGACCGAGATCATCGCCTCGCACTTCGGCGTCGAGTACCCGCTAGGCGCGGCGAGCGATCGCCCGTGAGCTCGCACGACTCCAATGCCCGGCTCGCCGCCCTCATCCGTGCCGGCCTGAGCCGCGCCGACGACCTCGGCCGCGCCCGGGTCCCGCTCAAGCTCTACCCTCCCGAGGAGCAGGAAGAGCTCCTCACGCTCCTCCACGCCTACCTGTGGGACACCGCAGCGCCCTACGACGACGACTGGCACCGCTCCCCCGGCAACATCATGACCCTGTGGGCCGAGCTGCTTGAGATCCGCACCGAGACCCGCCAACGGCTGATCACGCTCCGCACCGACCTGGTCAAGGTCCTCACCGAGCGCGGCTTGGGCTACCGGACGCACCCACGGTCAGTTCCCGTCCTGGTACGGGAGTACAGCGGCCCCATCGAGACCCCCGTCCATCCCGGCGACCCACGCGAGACCTCGAGCACGATTGCCGTCGGCGTCTGGGGCGCTGGGTTCGGCGACGCCGTCACGAACCGCAAGGTCGAGCTGGCCGCCGAGGCCACGGTTCAAGACCATTACGAAGCAGCAGGGTGGACCATCACCCGCGTCGCCCACCTCAAGTGCGGCTGGGACCTCACCGCAACTCGCCACGACGAACAGCGCCACCTCGAGGTCAAAGGTGTGTCCAGCTCGATGCCCTCCGTCCTCCTGACCCGCAACGAACTACGCACAGCAGAGACCGACCCCGACTGGGCCTTGGCCGTGGTGACCGGCGCACTCACCGAACCGACACTGGTCGAGTTCGACCGCCAGACCGTTGTGGCGGCCGCCGACCCGACCGTCTACCGCGTCAACCTAGGCCCGTGACCGCAGCGATGGACGTCAGCACCGACCCCCGCACGCGGGAAGCATGGGAAGCCGCCGCACGGGCCGCGTCCCTCGCGCTACCTACCTCGCGGGTGTGGCGCCGCCTACTGGCCGAGCTCGACGCGAACGAACTGGTGTTGTACCTCGACGTCTTCACCGACGGCTCCCGGGACACGTTCGTCGCCGTCACCTCCGAGCGCCTGCTGTCGTGGACCGTGCTGACCGACCGGTTCCGCAGAATGGTGCGCCGCAGCGTCCAGATCACCGAGCACACCCGGACAGTGAACGGCGTACTGCGCCTGTCCGACGGAAGCTCCTCGACGCCCCTGCGCCTGGTCGGTCGGCCCGAGCAACGCACGGCCCTGTTGAAGGCACTGCGGCTGCCGGCAGACGCCCGGCCCATCCGCGCCGTCGTCCTCGATCTGAGCACGTCGCCCAAGACCAAGGCAGCGTACGCAGCCAGTCCCCTGCCGCCACCGGCGACGGGGCCTGTCGCCGATGCCGTGCTCGGCTCGCTCGGGTCCGCCAAAGCCCAGTGCCTGGTCCAAGCCACCCAGGTCAGCCTGCACCCGTCACTGCCCGGCGGCGAGGTCATCGTCGTGGGCACCGGAACGAAGATCACCTTCGTCGTCGTCGGAGACGATGGGAAGTCACGGCCGACAATGGGCGTCGGGCGGGGGTCGTTGCGTTGGGACCTGCGCGGCACCGAGCTCACACTGTTCCACGACCAGCCCGTTCGTTCGACCGTTGCTCGGCTGCGAGGGGACCCTCGCGCGCTAGAGACAGTCGTGGACCTCGTTCGTCGGTGGGCAGAGCTCGACGCCGTCGCCGAAGGTCAACGAACGGCCAAGGAGCGGTCGCGCCGCGTCACGGCCGCCGACGGCATTCCCGCCGTCCCGGTCGTCCGCCGGACCGGCTTCCTGGGGCGCAAACGGGTCACCCCGATCGGCAGCTGGCAACAGGCCGAGGCCGCAGCTTGCGCGTGGCTGCGGCACATGGGATTCAACGACGCCAAGGTGACTCCCACCGGCAAGGACGCCGGCGTCGACGTCATCGCCCGCAAGGTCCTCGCCCAGGTCAAGTGGGAGGCCACCCCGGTCGGCCGGCCCAAACTCCAGCAGCTCCACGGCGCGGCGGCACACGCACGCAAGAAGGGAGCGTTCTTCTCCCGGTCCGGCTACACCGCCGACGCCCGCGCCTGGGCAGAGACGGCCGGCATTGCCGCTTTCGTTCTGCTCGACGACGGCTCGCTGGCACCTACCACCTCGGCCGCGAAGAGGATGATGCGCTGATGGCACCGAGAGTCGTCGCCGTCGATGTCGGATCTGTGCGGACCAACTTCGCTTGGGCGGGCCTCGATCTACCCGACCGACGCCCGGTCGGCGAGGGCGGCACCCACCCAGAAGGCGCGGCCCTCGCCGTGCTCGAGGCGATCGACGCAGGCGTGCCGGTTGCACTCGGTTTCGAAGCTCCCCTGATGGTTCCGGTCAGCCCCGTCGGGCCCGTGGACGGGTGGAGGACGTTGGGACAGGCCCGCCAAGGCGAGACCGTCGACGGTCGCTCGAGACCGTGGTCCGCAGGGGCCGGCAGCGGCGCTCTGGCAACCGGGCTGGTGCAGATGGCGTGGGTGCTCGAGCGGGTCGGGTCCGGGCAGCCGGGGCTGCGGTGCACGACCAGGCCGGAGGCATGGCTGGCCGACGAGGCGGAGCTGTTCGTGTGGGAGGCGTTCGTGTCCGGCACCGGCAAGCCCGTGCCGGCGGGGATCACCCAGCATGCGGCGGACGCGGCAGCGGCCGCCGACACCTTCGCCGACCGTCTGGAGGAAGGCTCGCTGAGCGACTCCGACGTCGTGTGCGCACCGTCGTCGTCGTTCAACCTGGCGGCCGCGGCCGCGGCGTACGCCGGGTTGGCGATCGCCAGCGACGAGCTGCGCGACCAAGTGCAGGTCTACCGCACCCGACCGGCCCTCCTGTAGGTCACCGCCGGCGGCCGCGGCTAGTCCGGGATCTCCACCTCGAACAGCACGATCCGCTGCGCCGGGCCGCACGCCCGCGCGAGGGCCCGCCGCTCAGACTCGGCGGCGACGAACAGCGTCAGACCGCGGAACCGCGCGCGGACCTCGGCCGAGATCCTGCTGACCACCGGGCTGATCACCCCCTGCGGCAAGTCGTGGACGAACAGCGGCACGCCCATCGCCCACTCCGGCGTCGCGTCCCGCACGCCGACGTAACCACGCGCCTCTCGGCCGACGAGCTCGACCGCCGGCGGCGTGAGTGCCTGCTGGCGGGCGAGCTTGGCCGAGATCGCGGCCAGGTGGCGCTCCCGCTCGTCGGACACGAGCGCGGCGCGCTCGCGCCGGCGTGCTGCGGCCTCCGCCTGGGCGCGTTCGGCGGCGACGTGCTTCTGCGTGGTCCACACGAACCCCGTCCCATCGGTGCGCGTCACGGATGACCACCGCGGGACCTGGTGTGGCCTGACGGTGCCAGCCAGGACGCCGGCCACGAACACCCCGAGGTTCAGATGCGTTGAATGTGCCCACGAGGCGTGCCCGGCGCAGGGGCCGAGAGGGTCGTCGAAGCACCGCAGGCGATCGGGGCACCAGCGCTCGTGGAAGGTTCCGAGTCCGCCGACGACCTCGGCCTCCGTCGGCGCGGCCTCTCCCGGCTCGGTGGGCGGGGATAGCCGGACGGCGGGGACCGGAGGCACCGCGCTCACCCATGGGCGGTCCTGGTCGGTCACCCAGCACGCCGCAACGCCCGAAGCCCGCATCCGCGCGGTGCGCTCGCACAGCTCGTCGACCGTGATCTGCGCCAGCTGCGCCTCCCAGGCCATCCGCCTGGCCCCGTCAGGACTGGTGGCCAGTACATCTGCGCGCCAGCCGTCGCCGGCCACTTCGAGCTCGGCGTACCAACCAGCGTCGCGGATCGCCGAGGCCAGCTGCAGCTTGAGCAGTCGATGGGCCATGGTCTCGCCGACCAGCGAGCACGTCGGGGCGGCGCGGTCGTGAGCGAAGAATCGAAGTCCCTTCGTCGAGAGCTTGGCGTGGAGCCCATGCCCGCACTCGCGACACGTCAGAGGCGCGCGTGGTCGCGCCCGGTGGATAGCCTCCCAGGGCACACCTTCGCCGAGCGGGTCAACGGTTGCGTCGAGCACGCCGGCGTCGGCGTGCTGCGCCGTCAGTGGCACGAGGGCAACTCTGCCGCAGAGAACCGACGGAAGTGTGCGGATCAGTTGCGGTTGAGGCCGTGCCGGCGTGAGTCGAGGGCGTACTTGTAGTGACTCTCGGCGGCGTCGATCTCGCGGGTCGGGGTGGCGGGATCGAACACCCGCAGCACCGAAAGGCGGAAGCTGGACGGGTCTAGGTTGCGGAGCTCCACGTTGCCGCCGTGACCGTTGGTCGCGTACGCGGCCCAGCGCTGCAGGATGTTCTCGGCGCCGTCGGCCTTGCCCACGTAGTGGCGGCCGTCGCGGGTGTCGGTGATGAGGTAGACCCCGATCACGGACGAGAGGGCGGTGCGCCAGGCGGCGTAGCGGTGCTCGCGGATGACGGCCTGCAGCTGGGGGTAGTCCAGCGTGAGCGCGTCGAAGCCGGGGAACCTCACGGGCTCGGCGTCGGCGATCTCCATCACCGGGTACGCGGCCGCGGTGGTCGCGTGGATCCGCCACGTCCGCGGGGACCGCCACCCGATGACGAGCCGGTTGCGCAGGTCGCTCATCAGCTCGGAGTGCTCGAGGTGGAAGGTGCGACGCAGGCCGTCGTTCTGCGTCTCACCATGGTTCACCAGGACCGACCAGAGCCGGGCGCGGTCGCCGCCCTCGGGGCGGAACACGATCCAGACGCCTGGAGGCTGTGCCGGGAAGATCCGGGGGTTGGCCACCTGGACGCTCGTGTAGGCCAAGATCTCCTCGTCCGAGGAGTCGCCGTGGAGGCCTACCGTCCCGTCCTCGTGCTCGCGCACGTAGGCGTGTCGGATGACCAGGGCCCCGGCCGGGTCGAGGCCGGCGCTGGCGATGATCGAGGCGAAGGTGAGCGTCATTCGGGACTTTCCGTTCTGGCGGCGGCTGGAGCCGCGGCGATGCTGACCAGCACGTCGTGGCCAAGTGAGGGGTCAACGGCTACGTGCACGCCGAGG
>CAZIVD010000060.1:0-29102 GCA_964542635.1 uncultured Nocardioides sp.
AGGGCTGTGGATGGGGGAATGACGGCGTCTTCGCCGGCAGGGCGGGCGGGACCTGCGGGCTCGTCCTCGAGTCCGCAGGGATCCATAGACCGACAGCCGTCCATAGGCCTCCCGGTTCTCCCGATCGAAGGGCCCGGAGACCTTCCACATGTGGACGCGCTACTACGGATCAGGGGTACTACGGATCAGGACTAGGGATAGTCCGTGGTGTTGACACCCCCGCCGGAGACCTATGTCCGTGGTGTTGACACCCCCGCCGGAGACCTATGTCCGTGGTGTTGACACCCTATCGACCCGCCGGTTTCCGCAGACCCGGCAGTCTCTAGTACTAGAGTTATCGCATTATCGAGTTGTAGTAGAATCTGGCCATCAAAGACGAACCCCCGTAGTGCAGCAACACCACGAGGGTTCTTGACATACCCACCTGACTAGGAGGCAGGGATGCCCGGACGAAATACTACCGGCGGCTCTTCGAGAACGCGATCGGTTGCGGTCCTCCCTCTACCTCGAGGAGCGACCGATGCCTACCCGTGTCCGACTGTTCCCCTTCCACCACAGCTTCGTCTCGACCCCGCCGCGGTGGCGTAAGCTGTGCAGATGTCCTGCCCTCCCGAGCTCACCACGGGACCTCGCTGGCGTGGCAGTCTCTGAACCAAGCCCGGTCGCGAGAGGTGGCTACCATGGCTAGGAAGTCCGAGAAAGGTCTTCGAGCCGTAGGCGACCTGCTGCTGCAACGGGCTCAGGAGATTCGTCCCGACCCGCCCAAGAAAACCAACGCCGCCGGCAGGGAAAAGAATCACCCCAAGAAGCTCGAGGCGGCAGCGGCGCTGATCGCGGCCGCCCCCGCAGAGCTGGTGGGCCAAGTGGGGTACTTCCCTCCCTACCTAGTCCAGTGCACCTTGCCCCACTCCGATCCTCAGTCTTCACGGTGGGAACGATCTGTGCCATGGATGCGTCTCGTCGTCGATGGTGATCCGCTCGTACCCTATGGGCCAGTTTCGCGACTCTTCCTGGCGCACGTGATGACGCGAGCAGTAGTGGCCCAGAATCCAGTGATCGAACTCCCCGACAGCGTGGGAGGTCTTGCCGCAAGTCTTGGTCTTGACGGGAGTGATACGCGGACAAGACGCCGTCTTCGGGAGCAGGTGTCGCGGTGCCTAGACGCACGTTGGAGGGCGTACATCGCGGGCGATGTCGTGGAGCCAGCGCCCGTGTTGGCAGCGGAGATGATTGCGGATGGGGTAGATGGAGGGAAAGTCCAGCACATTCATCGCGAGTCATGGGAACTCGCGACCAGATGGGAAGGGATCATCTCGGCTGGAGATCCGACCCAGCGAACACTCACCACACCGGTCATCGAACTGGACGCGCGTCTATGGGCGATGCTTCAGAAGCGCGCCGCTCCACATGACATGCGAGCACTTCGAGCGCTCGCAGGCTCGAGCCTCGCGATGGACTTCTATACATGGGCCAATTTGAAGCTCGCTACGCTGGCTAAACCGGAGTTTTTCCCGTGGACCTGGCTGATGCAGCAGTTCGGGAGCGACTACAACCCGTCAGACGCCAACTCAAGGGACAACTTTCGCAAGGAAGCCCTGAAACAGTTACGAACAGTGGCAACCGTCTGGCCGTCGTTGGCGGACTATGCCGAGGTGGTCAAAGGGCGAGGCCGGGGCGCCGTTGGCGGCGTAATGCTGCGGCCAGGCAAGCCACACGTACGTCTGCTGCGATAGCGGAGGGTCAGTCTCGGGGGGCAATCTCGGGCCGGCCATACTTCGCGAAAAGATCGTTGAGCCCTTCGGCCAAAAGATCGCGCAGCGTGCGATTTTGCTGCAGAGCGAGGATCTTGAGTTCCCTGCGGACGCTTTCCGGATAAAACGCCGTGACGGGTACGTGCTTCGGGCCAACAGGTACGGGCGCGGTGCGGCGACGATTTTGAACGACGTTGGCCAGGTCCGGCACATTCTTCGCCATAGTCGTCATCTCCTCTAGGACTCTAGAATGCGAGAGCAATAATTGTAGAGTCGTTCGATCTCTGCCGCCGCCTTCCCGCGTGGCTCGTACTCCTGAACGCCACGTCCGAGCAAGCTTGCTTTGTCGAATGCCGCGCGCTGGCCAACGGATACCGGGCAGACGGCCAGACCAACCGCTTCGATCGCAGGCTTGGCCTTGTCGAAGAGGTCGCCCTTTGGGGGAACCGCGTTCATTACAGCAAAGACACTCGCTGCGGTACCGGAAATGCGGATCAGATCTACGGTGTTGCCAAGGGTCTCGAGGTCGAAAACCGAAGGACGACACGGGATTATCAGGATCTGAGCCGCCCTAACTGCACCAAGGGTGCCGTGGTCGAGCCGAGGTGGGGTATCGATGACGGCCAGGTCCACGCCGGCAGTGGAGGCTTCGTCTAGCGCCCGAGCGAGTCGCGCTGGCTGTAGAGAGATGACAGTCGGACTCTCGCCGCGACGGTCCCCCCAAGCCGCGGAGGTGGCTTGGGGGTCGAGATCGAAGATCTGTACGCGCCGGCCCGCATGATGGGCGCTAACGGCCAGGGATAGAGCGAGCGTGGTCTTGCCACTGCCCCCCTTCTGAGCTGCGACCGTAAGGATCCGCATGTGATAACTCTAGCACAAGAGTTCTAGAGTTTTCGCTTCAGGTGAAGACCGGAGGTCTTAGAATGAACCGATGGCCAAGCGAACACACTCGGTAGTTGACCTTTTCGCGGGAGCGGGAGGGCTCTCTGAGGGATTCAGGCAAGCCGGCTTTCGAGTCCAGGCGGGTACCGACATTGATCCCGATGCGATGGCCACCTACAGGGCCAACTTCCCTGAGGCGAGTACTGTGACGGGAGATATCTGTCAGGCGGCTACGAAGGAGAGGATCCTGGAGGCAGCCCGTGGAGCCACGGTGGTTGTGGGTGGCCCTCCGTGTCAGGCGTACTCGCAGGTTCGCAACCATGCGCGGATCGTAGATGACCCGCGAAACCGCCTCTACCGGGAGTTTGTCGCGGTTCTGGCGAACGTTCTCCCGAGGGCGTTTTTGATGGAGAACGTCACCGGAATTGACCAGATGGGGGCTCGGGAGGAGATCACCCGACACCTCGAAATCGACGGCGAGTACCGAGTCTGCTCCATGGTGGTAGATGCCGCCGACTTCGGCGTACCGCAGACGAGACGGCGCTTGGTGTTCGTCGGAATTCACCGATCGTGTCGGAACGAAATCGAGTTGCACGCTGCCGGCTCGAGCGCGACCATGAACCTAAACCTTTCAAGGTTCGGGGCTCCGCCTCGATGTGGGTACGCCGTGGTGAGTCGCGAGTCGATGGAGGGAGAGGCGGCCAAGAGGATTCTTGCGGACCCCGAAGAGATCAGGCTCGTATCGGCAGAGCAGGCGATCGAGGACCTCCGGTTCCTCCCGCCTGGCAACAGATCCGACACGCTGTCCTATGGCGAACTTTCGGTGCCCATGAGCGCGTATCAACGCCTGATGAGGGTTGGCGCCGGTGATTCGGTAGCGAATGTCCAGGTTCCTCGGATCAACCCGGATACCGCGATGAGGCTGGCAGCCATCCCGCAGGGCGGTAACCACAGGGATTTGGATGAGAGCCTCACAAAGCGCTATCTCACAGGGCTTCGGTGGGGGCAAGACAACGGCAGCGGCCGGTTGTCACGTCGCCACTTCTACGCATACCGCAGGTTGCACCCACACATCTGGGCCTGGACTCTGAATACCAAGGCGGACTCTGTCTATCACTACGCTGCGCATCGAGCACTCTCCGTTCGGGAGTTCGCCCGCCTTCAATCGTTCCCGGATCGATTCGAGTTCGTCACGGACTTGCGAAAGGGTGTGGTAGAGGGCCGTCTAGCCGGTGGACCTGCCCACTCGCGGTATCGCCAGGTAGGGAACGCAGTGCCGCCGCTCCTGGCTAGGGCATTCGCTGAGGCGATGCTGGTGGCTCTTCAAACGGAAGCCGCAGCCGAGCTACGACGACGAGTAGGTTGATTGGAGAGTAGTTGAACAACACAGGAGATGTCGCGACAATTCGGGCAGCGTTCGGGGCGCAGAACCGCACTCGATTGCTGGAGGAGTACTTCGAGACTCACGAAGTCTCGGCAGAGAACGCCTGGCGACACGTCTACCGGCTCCTTCTTTGGGCGGACCGTTCCAACGGGCTGGCCCACTGCTATGAGAGCGACAAGAGCCAGCCGGGCAAGACTTGGTACGCACGTTCGCTGGCGTTCCACGACTGGCTGTCTACACAGCTAGAGACATCCCCGAGACGACTTGGGGAAGAGCTCGATTGGCTTTTTCGGAGAGCCACAGTGGACCTGATCGCGGAGACACTTCGGCGAGCTTCAGCAGTTCGAGATCGCGCCGAGAAACAGCGGCGCCCGTATGAAGATAAGGGGCTGCCGCAGCCCGGTGAGGATCCGGAGCTGGCGGCACTGATCCGGGAAACGCTGGGGGGACACTTCGCGACGGATCCATCTCCAGAAGAGTGGGCACTGCTGACGGAGAAGGTGCGCAACCACTTTGCAGTGGAGAACAAGCGGAAGAATCTCGTCGGTGAGGGGTTCGAGGATGTGATCGCCGCCGTGATCCAGCAATCTTGCGCACCGTCGCTCCCTGCTGTCTACGTGCGGCAGTTACTCCACCAGCTTCCAGGGTTCAACCAGCCGCGGCAGGCTCAGAAGCCGAACAAGGTTGATCTGGCCGTCTTCCAAGGGGACCTTCGGGCCTTGGTGACCGCAAAGTGGAGTGTCCGAGCCGATCGAGAGAAGCAGTTCCACGCAGATTTCTCGGACTACGTGGCCGCGGAGTCGGCAGGTAAGCCTTTCCAGTACGTTCTGGTGACGAACGAGTTCGATCCAGCACGGTTGGTTCGTGCGTGCAACCGGCTCGCGTCGCACACCTACATGTTCCATTCCGTAGTCCACATTTCCACCGCAGCTCTTCGCGCGGCGTACGCTGGAGGCGAAGGCGCCTCGATGCGCGAGGTACTGGACCTGATCCAAACGGGTAGGCTGATGAGCCTGAGCGACTGGCTGGGAAGCCTCAACACGGGAAGCAGCAGTACTTCCGCACCGTCGCTCGGCTGAGCTTCACCGCTCGGGCGATCGCGGCGACGGATTTGCCCTCAGCCTTCATCTCCGCGATACGTTGCCGCTTCCTCGAGGAGACCTGCGGTCGGCCTAGGTGCTTGCCGGCAGCTCGAGCTCGCTCCATCCCCGCCTTGACGCGCTCGGAGATCCGGATGTGCTCCTGCTTGGCGAGCGTTGCGAGGATCGCGATCAACGCCTCCTTGAAGAGCCCGGTCGAGTCGAGGTAGCGCTCCGTGTATGAGCGAAACCCGACGCCGTAGCTCTCGAGCTCCTGTAGGGAGCGAAGTGTGGCCATCGCTCCTTCCCGCGAGAACCTATCAAGAGCCCAGAAGAGCACCAGGTCAAAACGCCGGCGATGGGCGTCCTCGAACAGCCGTCCAAACGCAGCCCGCTCGGCCGAGCGCCCGCTCTCCTCGTCGACGTACTCGCCGACGAGCTCGAGGCTGGGATCGCGCCGGCACTCCTCTCTCAGGGCCAGAAGCTGGTTGAGGGTGTCCTGTCGATCGCGGGTCGAGACACGGGCGTAGATGGCGGTGCGGTAAGTGGTGGCCATGGGTGGCAGAAAGGGTAGCGCGGAACGCTGCCACCAACACCACCGAATCGCTGGGACTCGGCCGCAGGCCTCGGGTATGGCAGAAAGGAGTTCATTCTTTTCTCCCCCGCCAGGGGGAGCAGCATCTTTCGACCTGATCCGAGCATTCGAGGAGAACTCTGTCTGCGCGCAGGGGATGCTTCGGCAGGCTCCGGCCTCCAGAAAATCGGCATCACGACGAAAAGACGGGCTTCTTCAGCAGCCTGCTAGAGCAGCGCGTCGTCGTCATGCGACTACGGCGGACGCCTGCGTCGCTTGTCGGACAGGAAGAACCAAGCACGACTCGGCGCGGAGCGGGACAAAGAGCGGGCACTCGAACCCGAGCGCACAGATCGTCCCGATCGAAACCGCTCCACGACCCGGTCGGCGAACGCCCGGATCGAGCCGCTGTCTTCTGATCTGAAGCGAGGCGACAGGGGGGCACGCGTGCCTCGGTGCCAATCCCCGCTCGCGCTGGCCCGGATCTGGAGGCTGCTATCATGCGCCCCCGTGAGCTGGGTTCGCCGTATCGCCGCACTCGTGCTTCTTCTCGTGCTCTTCCCGGGCGCGGGCGAAGCCATCGAGAACGCGGTGCACCTGGTCGGCTTCGGGCACACCGCGCATGCGGCCGACACTCCAGACCACCACGAGCCCGCGGGGAACGAGCACGGTTGCAGTGGAATGTTCCACCTTTGCACCTGCTGCGTGCAGGTCACCGGCGTCCTCGCGGTGGCCGTCCGACTCGGCGGCGATGCGGATTGCGCCTTGGCGCCTACCCTCGCATCTCCGCGCCCGCTCGATGTCGATCTTCAAAGCGCCGAACGCCCTCCCCGCGTCTGATCTCCGGTAGCCGCCCAGCAGGGGCCTGAGGGTTCCCCCCAGGCCGGGGTGTCGGCGCTGTGCGCCGAGCCCTTGCCCCTGCAGGCAGCGCCGCGCGTGCGCCCCGGCCGCGCGCGTGGCATCGTTCCCGGAGATCGAACCTTGTTTCCAGTCGTCCGACCGAACCGGCCTCGCCGGTGGCGCCGCCTTGGCGCCTTTGCCCTGGCAGCGCTCGCGGCGCCGCTTGCGGCGAAAACGCCCGATCCGTCGCTCGCCAGCGGCGGATCCATCACGCTCGAGCAGGCGCTCGCGCTGGCCTTCGAACGCAGTCCCCAGGTCCAGGAGAACGCCGCCCGCGTGGCGCTCGCGGAAGGCGCCCTCCTGGGCGCTCGTACCTATCCGTTCAACCCATTCCTCGAGGCCGAGCGCGCTTCTCGGGACGATGGGAGCGCGCGCACCTCCGACCGCGAGATCGCCCTCTCGCAGGAGATCGAGATCGCCGGCCAGCGCGGCAAGCGGGTGGCGACCGCCAGCGCGTCGGCCGAGGCGGCGCGCGCCGCGTTCGACCGATCGCGCCAAGAGCTGGCCGCTCGCGTGGCATCGGCCTTCGCGGCCGTGCTGCGCGCCCGGGACTTCACGGCGCTTGCTTCGTTCGAGCGTGAGGTTGCCGCGGAGCTCGCTGCGTTCGAGCAGCGGCGACTGGACAATGGCGCCGGCACCCTGATCGACCTCAACGTCACGCGCGCCGCGGAGGGTCGCGCGGCGCGGCGGGTCGCCCTGGCCGTGGGCGAGGAAGCGGCGGCCCGTGCGTCGCTTGCCGAGATCGTCGCGCTCCCCGTGGCGGAGCTTCCCGCCGCCGCCGGCGCGCTCCCCGACGCCTGGCCGGCGCCGGACGCTCTCGCCGAGCTCGAGCGCCTCGCGCTCGACCGGCGGAGCGACCTGCTCGCCCTGCGCTCCGAAGTCGAAGCGGCGACGGCCCGGATCCGTCTCGAGCGCTCGCTGGCGACCCCGAACCTGGTGATCGGAGTCGCGACGGGGCGCGAGGCCGATCGCGAAGACCTCGACACAGTGCGTGCCGGATTCACGATTCCTCTATTCCAACGCAACCAGGGCGGCATCGCCACGGCGCGTGCCGAGGAGGGGGTCCTGTCCGCCCAGCTCGCCTCGGCCGAGCTCGCCGTGCGGCGCGAAGTCGCGGCCGCGTGGAGCCGGGTGGAGGCGACTTCCCGCGCGCTCGCGGTCTTTCGCCAGACGGTCGCGGGAACGCTCGAGGAGAACCTCGACCTCGTCCAGCGTGGTCTCGCGGCCGGGAAGCTCCGTGGCAGCGAGGTGCTGGTCTTCCGGCGCGAGCTGATCGACAGCCGGCGAGAGCTGATCGAAGCCGCCGCTGATGCTTGGCTGGCGCAGATCGAGCTCGATCTCGCGACCGGCTCGACGACCGTCCCCCCGATTTCTGAACCTTCCCCCTCCTCGGAGACCTCCCGATGACTCTCTCGATTCGCTCGATCGTTTCGGTGCTTTCTCTGCTGTTCGGCCTGGCGCTCGTCGCCTGCGGCGGGCCGGGCCCGTCGCTCACCCCCACCGCAGCCGGAGAAAGGGCCGGCGAGGACGATCATGCCCCTGGAGAGGCGGCGCACGAGGAAGAAGGCCACGGCGAGGAGGGCCACGAAGAGGGTGAGGCCATCGAGCTGTCGGCGGAGGCACTCGCCACCGCCGACATCGCCACCGCCCCGGCGGCATCTCGGCGGCTCCGTGCCGAGCTCGAGACCACCGGCTCGGTCGACTTCGATCAGCGCCGCTTCGCGCACGTGAGCCCCCGCGTTGGAGGGCGGGTGGAAAGTGTGCCCGTGGAGCTCGGCGAGGCGGTCCGCGCCGGGCAGGTGCTCGCACGCGTCGACTCGATCGATCTGGGGCAGGCGGTGGGCGACTACCTGCAGAGCCGCGCGCGGGCCGAGCTGGCGCGCGAGACGCTGGAGCGCGAAGAGCGCCTCTTCCGCGAGCGGGTCTCGTCGGAGCAGGAGATGCTGAGCGCCCGCGCCGCCTCTCGTGAGGCGGACGCAGCCCTGCGCGGCGCCGAGGAGCGGCTCCACCTGCTCGGGATCTCGAACGCCGAGGTGGCGAAGCTCGGTTACGACCAGCCACGCGTCTCGATCTACGAGGTTCGCGCGCCGCTCGCCGGCACGATCGTCGCCAAGGAGGTGACTCGCGGCGAGATGGTCGAGCCGCAGAGCCAGCTCTTCCAGGTCGCGGACCTGTCGCGCGTCTGGGTCTGGATCGACGTCTACGAGCGCGACCTCGCCCGCGTGCACCTGGGCGATGGGGTCACGGTCGAGGTCGATGCCTATCCCGCCACACCCTTCACGGGCGAGGTGGCCTATCTCGGCAGCAGCGTCCAGAGCGAGACGCGAACGGCGCGGGCGCGGATCGAGGTGCCGAACCCGGAGGGGCGCCTACGGCCGGGGATGTTCGCGCGGGTGCGCATCTTCGATCCTCACACCTCTGCTGGCGCGGCGGATGCCGTCGAAGTGATCGCCGTCCCCGAGGCGGCCGTCCAACGCGATGGCGACCGGTCGGTCGTATTCGTGGCGCTCGGCGAAGGCCACTTCGAGCCGCGCACCGTGAAGCTGGGACGGCACGGCGAAGGATTCGTCGAGGTGCTCGAAGGCGTTGTCGCCGGCGAGCTGGTAGTCGTCGAGGGTGCCTTCTTTCTCAAGTCCGAGCGTGCCCGCGAAGAGCTGGGCGGCGGACACAGTCACTGAGGCCGCCATGATCAAGCGCATCATCGACTTCTCGCTCGACAACCGGCTTCTCGTCATCGCGCTCTGGCTGCTGGTTGCTGCGGCCGGCGTTTACTCCGTCCTCGGGCTCCCGATCGACGCGGTGCCCGACGTCACCAACGTGCAGGTGCAGGTTCTGACCAACAGTCCCGGGCTCGCGCCGGAGGAAGTCGAACGCTTCGTCACCTTCCCGGTCGAGACAGCGATGAGCGGCCTGCCGAAGGTCGAGGAAATCCGTTCGGTCTCGAAGTTCGGGCTCTCGGTCGTTACCGTGGTGTTCGAGGAGGGCACCGACATCTACTGGGGTCGCCAGCTCGTGGGCGAGCGCCTCACCGAGGCACGCGAGGCGATCGCCGAGGGCTACGGCGAGCCGGAGATGGGCCCGATCTCGACCGGCCTCGGCGAGATCTACCAGTTCGAGGTCAAGTCCGAGTCGCCTTGCCCCGCCGAGGGTCCCGATACGGACAACTGCCACACGGCGATGGAGCTGCGAACCATTCTCGACTGGAACATCAACTACCAGCTGCGGTCGGTGCCGGGCATCGTCGAGGTCAATTCCTTCGGCGGGCAGCTCAAGACCTACCAGGTGACGCTCGACGCCGAGCGCCTGACCGCGCACGGGCTGGCAGTGGGGGACATTCTCGAAGCCCTCCGGGCGAGCAATCGGTCGGTCGGCGGTGGCTACATCGAGCACCAGGGCGAGCAGTACCTGATCCGCGGCGAGGCGTTGCTCGACGACTTCGCCGATATCCGTTCGGTCGTGCTCGCGCACGACGCGGCGGGGACGTCCGTGACGATCGCCGACGTCGCCGCCGTCGAGCTCGCGCCGATGATCCGCCAAGGCGCGGTCACTCGTGACGGCCGGGGCGAGGCGGTCGTTGGCATCGTCATGATGTTGATGGGCGAGAACTCGCGCGTGGTCGTCGACCGCGTGAAGGAGAAGATCGCGGAGATCCAGGAGACGCTGCCCGCCGGAGTCACGATCGACACGTTCTACGACCGCACCGACCTCATCCGGCGGACGATCCGAACCGTGGCGAAGAACCTGTCGGAAGGTGGTCTCCTCGTCATCGTGGTGCTACTGCTTCTCCTAGGCAACCTGCGCGGCGGCTTGATCGTCGCTTCGGCGATCCCGCTGTCGATGCTGGCGGCGTTCATCGCCATGAAGGAGCTCGGAATTTCGGGCAACCTGATGAGCCTCGGCGCGATCGATTTCGGCCTGATCGTCGACGGCTCGGTGGTGATGATCGAGAACATCGTTCGGGTGCTCCACGAGCGCCGTGGCGACCATGGCGTCTCGCACGTCGAGAAGGTCCGCTCCGCGGCGCACCAGGTGGCCCGGCCGGTGGTCTTCGCGGTCGGCATCATCATCCTGGTCTATCTGCCGATCCTGGCGCTGCGCGGCGTCGAAGGCAAGATGTTCCGGCCGATGGCGCTGACCGTGGTCTTCGCTCTCGCGGCGTCGCTCGTCGCGGCGCTTACCCTGATGCCGGTGCTGGCGAGCCTCTTCCTCCGTAAGGTCTCGGAGAAGGAGCCGTGGCTCTTCCGTTGGGCGAAGAAGCTCTACGTTCCCGTTTTGGACCGTGCGCTCGTCCGCCGAAAGATCACGGTCGGGGTCGCAGTGCTGGTCTTTCTCGTCAGCCTCGCGATCACCCCCTTCCTGGGGACGGAGTTCATTCCGAGGCTCGACGAGGGCGCGATTGCGATGCAGATCTGGCGCCTGCCGTCGATCTCGCTCGAGCAGTCGAACCGGATCTCGCTTCAGGCCGAGAAGGTGCTGCGTGAAGAGTTCGCCCAGGAGATCGACACCGTCGTCTCGCGCACCGGTCGAGCCGAGATCGCAACCGACCCGATGGGGGTCGAGATCAGCGATACCTACATCATGTTGAACCCCCCGGAGACGTGGCGGTTCGACAGCAAGGAGGAGCTCATCGAGGCGATCGAGGCGACGGTCACGAAACGGGTGCCAGGCGCCATCTTCAGCTTCTCGCAGCCGATCGAGCTGCGGGTCTCCGAGCTGATTTCCGGAGTGCGCTCGGACGTCGCCATCCAGATCTATGGCGACGATTTGGCGATGCTCAAGAAGAAGGCGGACGAGGTCGTCCGGGCCGTCCAGAAGGTGCCGGGTGCGGCCGACGTCAAGGCGGAGCAGACGACCGGCCTGCCAGTTCTCCGCGTGCGCATCGACCGCCAGGCCGCCGCGCGGCTCGGCATCCACGCCGAGGAGATCCTCGACGTGGTCGAGGCGGTGGGCGGCATCCCCGCCGGCATGGTCTTCGAGGGGCAGAAGCGGTTCCTGCTCCAGGCGCGCTTCGGAGAGGAGACCCGCGCCAGCCTCGATCGCATCCGGGACCTGCGCGTGCCGGCGCCGCCGGCGGTCGTAGGCGGTCCGCGGCGGCTCGTGCCGCTCTCCCAGGTCGCCGATGTCACCCTCGAGGACGGCCCGGCGCAGATCAGCCGCGAGAACATCAGCCGGCGGATCAGCGTCGAGGCGAACGTGCGCGGGCGGGACCTTGGATCGTTCATCGCCGCCGCCCAGGCTGCGGTGCGGGACGAGGTCGAGCTGCCGTCCGGATGGTCGCTCGACTGGGGTGGGCAGTTTGAGAACCTCCAGTCGGCCTCGCGCCGCCTGGCGTTGCTCGTGCCGCTCTCGCTGCTGCTGATCTTCCTCCTGCTGTACACCACGTTCAGCTCGGCGCGGCTCGCCGTGCTGATCTTCCTCAATGTGCCGCTCGCGATCAGCGGTGGTATCGCGGCGCTCGCCCTGCGGGGCTACCCGTTCTCGATCTCGGCCGGGGTGGGCTTCATCGCCCTCTTCGGCATCGCGGTGCTGAACGGCGTCGTGCTGGTCTCCTACATTGTCGAGCGCCGCGAACGCGGCCTCGGCGCGGACGAGGCCGCCCGCGAGGGAGCCCTGGTGCGACTCCGGCCGGTGCTGATGACGGCGCTCGTCGCATCGTTCGGCTTCGTGCCGATGGCGCTCGCGACCAGCGCCGGTGCCGAGGTGCAGCGCCCCCTGGCGACGGTGGTGATCGGCGGGCTGGTGACGTCGACGTTGTTGACCCTGCTCGTCCTGCCGACCGTGTACTCCTGGTTCACGGCGCGGCGAACCGAAGTCGAGATCTGAGATCGAACGAGGAGACGCCATGCGCGAAATCAAGGCCATCATTCAACCCTTCATGCTGGAGAACGTCCTGCGCGCCCTCGCCGCGATCGACGAGTTGCCGGGCCTCACCGTGTCGCAGGTCCTCGGCTGGGGGCAGTCGCGCGCCGCGGGCGCGGAAGACCCTGTCTTCGAAGGAGGACACGCCTTCGCCCGCAAGACCAAGCTCGAGGTCGTGGTGCGCGACGAGCTCGCTGATCGGGTCGTGGCGACGCTCGTCGAGGCCGCCCGCACCGGCCGCGCCGGCGACGGCAAGGTGTTCGTGCACGAGGTCGGGCGGGCGATCCGGGTGCGCACCGGCGAGGAGGGAGATCATGTCCTCTGAGCCGGTGCAGCGACCCCGCGCCTTCAAGATCACGGGGATGGACTGCGCCGAGGAGATCGCGCTGCTTCAACGCGAGGTCGGACCGGTCGTCGGCGGCGGCGACCGGCTCGGCTTCGACCTGCTGCGCGGTCGGATGACCGTCGACGCCGAGCCGTCCGCGGTGCCCGACACGGCGATCGTGGCCGCCGTGAAGCGAGCCGGTCTCGGCGCCGAACCGTGGGCCGAATCGGGAGGCGGAGAGGCCTCGGAGCGCCTGCGGCGGCGGCGATTCTGGTCGACGGCGGTGTCCGGCGGGGGCGCTTTCGGCGGCTTCGCGATTCACGCCCTCCTGGCCGGCGGACTGGCCGCGGCGGTCGGTACCGAGGGGCTGGGTGATGGTCACGAGGTCCCGCTCGCCGCCCGCCTCGTCTACGCGCTCGGTATCGTCGCCGGGCTGTTCACGGTGGCGCCCAAGGCCTGGCTCGCCATTCGCCGGCTGCGGCCGGACATGAACTTGCTGATGACGATCGCGGTCGCCGGGGCAATCATCATCGGAGAGTGGTTCGAGGCCGCGACCGTGTCGTTCCTGTTCGCCTTGTCGCTGGCGCTCGAAGCCTGGAGCATCGGGCGAGCGCGGCGAGCGATCGCCAAGCTGCTCGATTTGGTGCCTCCGACCGCCCGGCTCGTAACGGAGGCCGGAGAAAAGGAGGTCGATCCGGCGCTCGTGCCGGTCGGATCGCGTCTCGCGGTGCGCCCTGGCGAGCGACTGCCGCTCGACGGTCGCGTGGTCGCCGGGCGATCCACCGCAAACCAGGCTCCGATCACTGGCGAGAGCCGGCCGATCGACAAGGCACCGGGCGACGAGGTCTTCGCCGGATCGATCAACGGCTCGGGGGCGATCGAGATCGAGACCACCGCGGCGGCCGAGGCGACGATGCTCGCCAAGATCCTCCGGCTGGTCGAGGAAGCACAGGCGCGGCGCTCACCGTCCGAGCGGTGGGTCGATCGATTCGCCGCGATCTACACGCCGGTGGTCTTCGGCGTCGCGATCGCCGTCGGCCTCCTGCCGCCGCTCGTCGCCGGCGGCAGCTGGGCCGAATGGGGTTACCGTGCCCTCGTTTTCCTGGTCATCGGCTGCCCCTGTGCGCTCGTCGTCTCGACGCCGGTCGCGATCGTCGCCGGTCTTGCCGCGGCGGCGCGCCACGGCGTGCTGATCAAGGGCGGCCTGTTTCTCGAGGCGCCGGCGCGGATTCGTGCCTTCGCCTTTGACAAGACCGGGACACTCACCCACGGTCGGCCCCGGGTGCTGGAGGTGACCCCGCTCTCGGGGCACGATGAGCGAGAGGTTCTGGAGCGCCTCGCGGCGCTCGAGGCGCGAAGCGAGCACCCGCTCGCCATCGCGATCCGCGAGCACGCCGCCGAGCGTGGCATCGACGTGCCGCCGGCCGAGGAGTTCCGCGCCTTGGAGGGAAAGGGGGCCGCGGGTCTCGTCGGCGGGCGGGAGTACTGGGTCGGCTCGCACCGCTACCTGGAAGAGCGCGGCCAGGAGACGCCGGAGGTCCACGAAAAGCTGGAAGCGATCGCCGCCTCGGGCTGCTCGGTCGTCGTACTCGGCAATGACACCCACGTATGCGGCCTGGTCGCCGTTGCCGATGGCGTGCGCAAGGAGGCGCGCCGGGCGCTCGACGACTTGCGCCGACTCGGCATCGAAGCGACCGTCATGCTGAGTGGCGACAATCGCGGCACCGCCGAGACGATCGCCCGCGAAGTCGGCGTGACAGAAGTGCGCGCCGAGCTGCTGCCGGACGAGAAGGTTGGCGCGATCACCGAGCTCGTCGAGCGCTACGGACAGGTGGCGATGGTCGGCGACGGGATCAACGACGCCCCGGCGCTCGCGAGCGCGAGCCTCGGCATTGCGATGGGGGGCGCCGGCTCCGACGCCACGATCGAGACCGCGGATATCGCGCTCCTCTCCGACGACCTCTCCCGTCTGCCCTGGCTGGTCCGCCACTCGCGCAAGGCCCTCGCCATCATTCGTCAGAACATCGCCTTTTCACTCGCCGTCAAGGCGCTCTTCGTCGTCCTCACTTTCGCCGGCTTCGCCTCGCTCTGGGCCGCGATCGCGGCGGACATGGGGGCGACCCTGCTGGTGATCGCGAACGCGTTGCGGCTTCTGCGGACGTCCGATCCAGAGCCGGGATCCTGAGCGCGAAACCCGCCAGTCGGCGGAACCGCATTCGCGTATAGCGCCGCAGTAGAGCACGACGAGACGGCCTGGTTCGGCGGCTCGTAGCGCATCGTGTGCTCCTGCGCAGGCCCGCGCTGAAGCTGAGCAGCAACTCCGTCTCCCGCCAGGCAAAGTACCTGGCCGGCCTCGCTCCGCGCGAGCCCCTCGTTTCCTCCGGGGCGTCGTGCTCACCAGGGCTGTTCACGGTAGAAGCACTCTAGTCCCACCCCACCTCCCGGCATCGCCGCCCCCGTCAGCGCGCGCAGCGTCGCACGGCCTGCGCGAGGCGCAAGGCAACCCTGCGGGCAGCGCGATGCGCTGGCCTTGCGCCTCGCGCCTCACGGCCGCGCGTCTTGGCGCTCGACGGCGACAGCGACACCGGGAGGCGCGATGCACTTTCCATTTCTCACGATTGGCAAGAAGGACGACCCGAAGGGGAGGACGTTCACCGTCCACTACGTGGCCTCGATCCAGGCGACCGGGCTGTGTCCTCCCGCGGGGAACGGGACCGTGCGACCGGTGCTCCTAGCCTACGCCGGGAGCTCATGGCGCTGGAAGAGACCTGGACCGAGACCGGCGAGAACCGCCAGGCCTTCACGTTCGACGGCGTCGAAGCCCTCGGCCTCGCCGCACCGGTCCTCTGCGACGTGCCGAAGCGGGCCTTCGCCGATTTCCTGGCGTGCGCCACCGCGAAGCTCCTGCCGCGTCATCTGGCTCCCGCTCTCCGACCACCTATCCCGAGCTTCACGTCCCAGCTCGCTTTCAACTTCCTGACTGCCTAAGAGAGGAGACCGCTTCATGGCACGCCCCGAGTCCCAGGCCATCGCTGGCTACTTTCCCACCCCGGATCACCTCGTGCCGGCGATCGCGTCCCTCGTCGCGCTCGAGCGCGAACGGTACGACCGACCGGTCTTCCTCGACCCCTGCGCGGGGACCGGCTCCGCTCTGGTGGCGCTCGCCTCGGCGGTCCTCGACCTCTCGCCCGGCGAGGCAGTGCGAACCGGAGGCCGACCCAGGGCAGCCCTCCCGGTTGCGGTCGCTCGTCGCTGTGGGGTCATCGGCGTCCATTGTCGAACTTCCTTCCCTGGGTAGGGCGAGAACGGCGGCGCTTGAACGCGCCGCTTCAGTTCTTCATCGAGTCGTCTGGGTCCGTGAGCCGTACGATGTCCCCCTTCTCGACCCTGCCGTCCAGGACGGTTGCCTGGGCGAAGTGCTCGTCGACGATCGCGTCGACCTTCACCTTGCCGACCTTCTCGCGATGGAAGCGGACCCCTTGCTTGGGATTGACGCTCTTGTCGCGGGTCACGCGAACGACGTCGAGTACCTGGCCCGGTGTCGCGCCCTCGGCGGTTCCAATGCAGAGGTAGATCCCGTCGGCCGACGATTCGATGACGCTGCCGGCCATGAAGACGGTGTGGCGAATGCCGGGGTTCTCTGCGCTGGCAGCGGGGGCTACGGCCGGCGCTTGCGGCTGTCGCCGGTCAAGGGCGACCCGTCGACCGTCCACCCGGCCGGCGACGCCCCTTCCGGTCACGGACTCGAAGTCGGCGACGGCCGGCGTCTCGAGACCCCGCTCCGTCGCGCCCGCCAGGATCGCGGCGGCGAGCGGATGCTCGCTGCCGCGCTCGATCGCCGCCGCCGCCCGCAGCAGGGAGGGCTCGTCGAAGCCCTCCGCCGCCCTCACCGTGACCAACCGCGGCTTGCCTTCGGTGAGGGTGCCGGTCTTTCGACCACCAGTGTGTCGATCTTGCGCAGCAGCTCGATCGACTCGGCGTTGCGGAACAGCACGCCCATCGAGGCCGCCTTGCCGGTCGCCACCATGATCGACATTGGCGTCGCGAGGCCAAGAGCACATGGGCAGGCGATGATCAGCACCGCGACCGCGTTGACCAGCGCGTGAGCCATCCGCGGTTCCGGTCCGAAGATCCCCCAGGCCGCGAAGGTCAGGCCGGCGATCGCCAGCACCACCAGTACGAACCATCCCGAGATCTGGTCGGCCAGCTTCTGTATGGGCGCGCGGCTCCGTTGCGCCGCCGCCACCATCGCGACGATCCGCGACAACAGCGCCTCCGAACCGACCTTCTCGGCTCGCATCACGAAGCCGCCGCGCCGTTCACCGTGGCACCGACAACGCTGGCCAGTCCTGTTCTCTACCGCTCCGGCCCCGCGACATCAATCACCTTCCCCAACACTCCCAGCCCCACCGTTGCCACGCTCCTGAGCCCTGGTGGCAGCATCACCACCGACTGCGACAGCGCCATCTTCCCCAGCCCCAGCGTCGCCGTCACAAACGCACTCTCGGGCGAGTTGGCCTGACTGACCCCGGCCGCCACTCCCGCTACCCTCCCCGCCGCCGGCGACACGGCGTTGGCAGCCACCACCGCCGCACTGGCCGCCGCCTGGTCGGGAGACTCCACCAGGCTCTTGCCGAGCGACGCCGCCGATCGAGCAGCCGATACCCCGGCTGCTAGACCCGCCACCGCTCCACCCACACCAGGCGCCGCCACCGGTCCCTCCCGAGCCTCAAACCCCTTGAAGCGACCCTCGAGCCCCCGCAGCTCTCGATGTGCCTCCGACAGCCGCGCAAACGCTCTCGATACTCGAGGCACCAACGACACCGCCTCGAGGCGCGCCTGATCCGGACCGAGCAACCGCCGCTCCTTGCCGCGTAGCTCGCCCAGATTCGAGACATCCCGCTCAGACAACGTCCACCGGTCGTGCGCCTGGCGCGAAAGATCCCGCATCACCCGATCCGGATTGGCAAAGACCTTCCCCACCACCGCCACCAGCTCACCCCGAGCCACCTCGACTGCAGCACGCGCCGCCGGCAACGCCTCGGCAAAGTAGGCGGCCTGGCGCTCACGGAGAGCGGCTCCACGGATCTCGGCCCGCGCCGTCGCGATCGCTTCCAACACGTCTTCCCGCGCCTTGACGATCCCCCCGTAGTCAAGCTCCCCACCGTAGTCCTTCGCCAAACCCTTCGAGCGAGAGACCGACATCCGCTCCGCGAGCCCCGACACCAACGAGCCCCGATCGACCTCCACCAAACCACGACCAAACGACGCCCGATCGGCGCCCGACAACGACCCCACGTCGAGGCCTCGGCCCACCGCCACACGCAACCGGCCTTCCACCGCGACACCCTCGAGCAACTGCCCGTCAGCCGCTGAGCTTGCTCCAAGCGACACCGGCACGTGCAACCGCACTTCCTCCCGATGACGTGACAAAGCCACGTACGCCCCATGGCGGTCCATCAAGGCGTCTGCCAACACCTCGACCCGCTCCGAGGTCTGACCCTGCGAGCGATGGAGACTGAGCGCATACCCAAGCTCGAGCCCCCGGTAGAGACGGGGATCGACCTGCACCTCGCCACGACCCTCGATGCTGATTCGCAGGTCCGGTCCCGACGTGCCCACCAAACGGCCCACCACACCGTTTTGCACCCGCTCCCCAAACTCGACCACGCCGTTGCGCCCGAAGACCACCTGGTCACCGATCCGCAGCTCCCCCTCCCCGACTCGACCACCTAGCTCGCCGGCAGCAATCCGCCGCTCCTGCACCAAGCGATTGAGCTCCGCGACGTCCTGCCGGCGATACGCCACCAAGAGCGGCCGCTCCTGCTCACCAGCAGAGATCCACCGATCCGCCATCGCCTCACGAGCCCCGGAGACGTGCCCGTGCCACAGAAGGCGCCCCGCAGCGTCGTGCGCGACCAGGGCGTCCTCCACCCGCGCCCGGGCAAGCCCTCCCACCAAAGCCGCTTGCTCCGGATCACGCTGCCGGCGGATCTCCCCGAGCTCCACGTACGCGTGCTCCGCGAGCAATCCCCGGAAGGGAGCACCCGCACCGATCGGCTGCAGCTGGTCGGGATCCCCCATCAGCACCACCTTCGATCCGGCTGCAGCCGCCCGGTCGAGCAGGCCTGCTAGCTGCGAGGTATCGAGGATTCCAGCCTCATCGACCACCAGCAGCGTCTTGCGCCCCAAAGAGACCTTCCCCGCGTCGATCCGGGCCACGAGCGATGCCACCGTGCTCGACGGGATCCCCGATGCCTCCTCGAGCCCCTGGGCGGCCTTCGCCGCCAGCGCCGCACCAAACACCCGGTACCCCGCCTCCTCGTGCACCGCACCGATCGCCGCGGCCAGCTCGGTTTTCCCCGACCCGGCACGCCCCACCACCAGACCGAGCCCTCCGCCGCCCGCGACCTGCTCGAGCGCGACCCGCTGCTCTGAAGACAAGCCATCCACCAGGCGATTCGCCCGACTCGCACTGAAGGCATCCTGACCGGCTCCTCCCTGACGCACCTCTGCCAACCGCGCCTCGAGCCGGCCGATGTCCTTCCCCTCATGCTGGGCCCACACCAGATCACGGTAGGCCGGCTTGACCTCAGGCAGCCTCGAAAGCGCTTCCTGGCGCTCCGCATCAGGCCCCAAGAGCGCCCGCTCCCTCCCCCGCAAGGGGGAGATCTTCTCGAGATTCCCCATCCCCGCTCCACCGTCGCTCTGCGACCACCGCGTAAGGTGCGCCATCACCGCATCGGGCGATGCGTACACCCGGCCCACGGCCTTTGAAAGCGACTCCCGCGCCGCCTCGAGCTCGCCCTTCGCCTGCTCGAGCTTCGCACTGAGCCGACCCTCGAGGTCCTGCCGGCGAGCCTCAGCCTCCGCGGCCACTCCCTCAGCCCTCTTCTGCGCCGTCGGCCCGTCGATCACCTCCACCCTATGACCCCGTGGATGATCCTTCGACGCTGACAACGACCGCGCCGCATCGAGCACCGAGAGCTCTTGAGCAAGGTAACTCACCGACGCGAAGCGCTCTGCCCGCCCGGGCTGGGATGGGAGCTTCACCACATGGGGCGATGCCACCAGCGCCGCCACCAGCTCATCCCTCCCCGCCTGGCCAGAAAGCTCCCGCATCGCATCCCCTCGCGTCCACGTCGCGTACCGGGATCCAAGCTCGTCCGCCAACCGGCCCGTCTCCGGCACCACAAACGCCCGCTCGGCTCGCGATACCTCCACACCCTCACTGCGACCCTCGAGGTGCGCTCCAAGCGTCTCTCCGTAGCGCCTGGCAAGCTTCGGGCCGCTCAAGTCGCCGTCCAATCGACTGATCGATACCCGCAACCCCTCCGAGCCCACCAGCACCACTCCACCGCCACGAGCAGCCGGCTCGAGGCCGTACCCCTTCGCTCCCAACCGCCCCACCAGCTCGCCCCACGATCCCGACTCCTGAAAGTCCACCAACACCTCGGCTCGCGCCCTCGAGGCAAGCGGCGGCAACTCCGCCGACTTTGCCACCTGGTGCTCCCCCGACGTCAGCTGCAGCGCGGGCTTGGCCTCGATCCCAAGCTCGCGCAATCCCAACTCCCGCTCGAGCTCCCGCAGCACCACCGCTGCTTTCTTGCCGTCAAACGACGGCTGCCAGATCCGATCCGTCAGCACGTTGACCCGATGCACCACCAGGTGCACGTGCTCGTGCGCCGAATCCTTGTGCGCCACCACCAATACCCGGTGATCCTCGAGACCCAAGCCCGATAGCAGCCGGTCCACACTCTTCTCCCACTGCTCACGCGACAAGCTCACTCCAGGCTCGAGCGCAATCCCCACGTGGTACACCGGCTGCTGCGTACGACCATGCACCGTCGTAAAGTGCCGCGACGCGGACCGCCAGTCTGAGAGATCTGCACAACGCGGGATGTTGCGCGACGAAATCCACTCAACCCGCTCCTCCCGCGCCTTGCCTCGCTCAAAGCCCTCCTCCAAACCCACCTCGAGGTCTCCCTCATACAGGTAGGCGAGCAGCCCCGAGAAGTCCTTGCCCAAGCCCGAGCGTTTGCCTCCCCCTCCCACCGCTCCGCCGTGGAAGAAGATCACGGCTCCATCCTCACCAGCCGCGCCTCGACCTCCTCGAGCTTGCCAAGGACGCCCGATAGCACCTCGAGCAGGAACCGCACGTCGGCCGCCCCCATCTGACCTCCGTTGGCAAGACGCGTCAGCTGATTGAGGTTTACACCCATACGCCGCAGCTGCCGCACGAGCTCAGGGTCTACTACCTCCGCCGAAGGCTTCGTCCGCTCCCCCCGCAACACCAGACGCGCCCACCGACCAACCGACAAGCCCGCGCGCCGGGCAAGGTCATCCATCACCGCGAGCTCGGCCTCGGACACCGGCACCCGCACCACCGACGACGACCGCGCAAGCGGCACCGACCCCACCGACATCGACGGCGCCTCGCCCTCCGTGGCAGCCACCCCTGCCAGCTCGCGCCACAGCGCTTTACGGATCCACGCCGACAGCGTCAGATCCTCGGCCTCGGCCGCTGCCTCGAGCTCCGCCTTCTCACGCGGTTCGAGCCGCAGTAGGTAGCTCGTCGTTCGGCTCATCGACCTAGGCACTCACCACGCCGGGAGCAACACCGGCGCAGGACACGAGGAAAGGTGACCAAACGGGAGGGCCCGAATCCTTCTCGAGGGATTGGAGCGCAAGCGGAAATCCAGTCCTGGACGGAGAGCGGTGATGGGAGATGCGACCCGGCGCAAACGCCCAGCGAGCCGCTCCGGGTCCGCCTATGTATATCTTTTGCGACAAAGTCGCACATCTTGCTCCGGATTCCGCATAGCCCATATCGATCATTGTACGCCCCTTCCCAGCTACTGCCAAGTTTCCCTGGGACTAGCCTCGAGCCTCGACGCACTCCCGGCCTCGTTCCGTCAGCGTCGCTCGCACTCCGAAATGGTCGTCCCTGGAGGTCTTCTCGATCTCCACCAGGCCGAGCCGCCACAACGATCGAAGGGCTTCGTCGTAGCTCCCCCACGCCTTGCCGTCCAGCTGTTCCTCGTCGTTGCTGTCGAGCTGACCTCTCACCGCGAGCTTCTTCAACAGGTCCCGTTGCATCTTCGTCATGGCGTCGTTCCCTCCTTTGCCACTGACCAGCTCTGTAAGGTACTCCCTTCCACACTCCCTCGATTGCATGCGCCTGTGGAAAATTCTGACGGCCTCTGCTTCGCTCACCGCTCCCGTTTTCACCACAGCGCGTCCCTCAGCGATCCGCTCCGGCTCTCTCCCTCCGATTCCCTTCCGGACCCCACCCGTAGCCGGGCCTGTGGGCGGATGTGGGAATCGGCGAGGACGGGTGGGGGCAGCGACGGGAGCGAAGCGACCACAGCGGGAGCCGATTTCCAAGGGCTGTGGATGGGGGAATGACGGCGTCTTCGCCGGCAGGGCGGGCGGGACCTGCGGGCTCGTCCTCGAGTCCGCAGGGATCCATAGACCGACAGCCGTCCATAGGCCTCCCGGTTCTCCCGATCGAAGGGCCCGGAGACCTTCCACATGTGGACGCGCTACTACGGATCAGGGGTACTACGGATCAGGACTAGGGATAGTCCGTGGTGTTGACACCCCCGCCGGAGACCTATGTCCGTGGTGTTGACACCCCCGCCGGAGACCTATGTCCGTGGTGTTGACACCCTATCGACCCGCCGGTTTCCGCAGACCCGGCAGTCTCTAGTACTAGAGTTATCGCATTATCGAGTTGTAGTAGAATCTGGCCATCAAAGACGAACCCCCGTAGTGCAGCAACACCACGAGGGTTCTTGACATACCCACCTGACTAGGAGGCAGGGATGCCCGGACGAAATACTACCGGCGGCTCTTCGAGAACGCGATCGGTTGCGGTCCTCCCTCTACCTCGAGGAGCGACCGATGCCTACCCGTGTCCGACTGTTCCCCTTCCACCACAGCTTCGTCTCGACCCCGCCGCGGTGGCGTAAGCTGTGCAGATGTCCTGCCCTCCCGAGCTCACCACGGGACCTCGCTGGCGTGGCAGTCTCTGAACCAAGCCCGGTCGCGAGAGGTGGCTACCATGGCTAGGAAGTCCGAGAAAGGTCTTCGAGCCGTAGGCGACCTGCTGCTGCAACGGGCTCAGGAGATTCGTCCCGACCCGCCCAAGAAAACCAACGCCGCCGGCAGGGAAAAGAATCACCCCAAGAAGCTCGAGGCGGCAGCGGCGCTGATCGCGGCCGCCCCCGCAGAGCTGGTGGGCCAAGTGGGGTACTTCCCTCCCTACCTAGTCCAGTGCACCTTGCCCCACTCCGATCCTCAGTCTTCACGGTGGGAACGATCTGTGCCATGGATGCGTCTCGTCGTCGATGGTGATCCGCTCGTACCCTATGGGCCAGTTTCGCGACTCTTCCTGGCGCACGTGATGACGCGAGCAGTAGTGGCCCAGAATCCAGTGATCGAACTCCCCGACAGCGTGGGAGGTCTTGCCGCAAGTCTTGGTCTTGACGGGAGTGATACGCGGACAAGACGCCGTCTTCGGGAGCAGGTGTCGCGGTGCCTAGACGCACGTTGGAGGGCGTACATCGCGGGCGATGTCGTGGAGCCAGCGCCCGTGTTGGCAGCGGAGATGATTGCGGATGGGGTAGATGGAGGGAAAGTCCAGCACATTCATCGCGAGTCATGGGAACTCGCGACCAGATGGGAAGGGATCATCTCGGCTGGAGATCCGACCCAGCGAACACTCACCACACCGGTCATCGAACTGGACGCGCGTCTATGGGCGATGCTTCAGAAGCGCGCCGCTCCACATGACATGCGAGCACTTCGAGCGCTCGCAGGCTCGAGCCTCGCGATGGACTTCTATACATGGGCCAATTTGAAGCTCGCTACGCTGGCTAAACCGGAGTTTTTCCCGTGGACCTGGCTGATGCAGCAGTTCGGGAGCGACTACAACCCGTCAGACGCCAACTCAAGGGACAACTTTCGCAAGGAAGCCCTGAAACAGTTACGAACAGTGGCAACCGTCTGGCCGTCGTTGGCGGACTATGCCGAGGTGGTCAAAGGGCGAGGCCGGGGCGCCGTTGGCGGCGTAATGCTGCGGCCAGGCAAGCCACACGTACGTCTGCTGCGATAGCGGAGGGTCAGTCTCGGGGGGCAATCTCGGGCCGGCCATACTTCGCGAAAAGATCGTTGAGCCCTTCGGCCAAAAGATCGCGCAGCGTGCGATTTTGCTGCAGAGCGAGGATCTTGAGTTCCCTGCGGACGCTTTCCGGATAAAACGCCGTGACGGGTACGTGCTTCGGGCCAACAGGTACGGGCGCGGTGCGGCGACGATTTTGAACGACGTTGGCCAGGTCCGGCACATTCTTCGCCATAGTCGTCATCTCCTCTAGGACTCTAGAATGCGAGAGCAATAATTGTAGAGTCGTTCGATCTCTGCCGCCGCCTTCCCGCGTGGCTCGTACTCCTGAACGCCACGTCCGAGCAAGCTTGCTTTGTCGAATGCCGCGCGCTGGCCAACGGATACCGGGCAGACGGCCAGACCAACCGCTTCGATCGCAGGCTTGGCCTTGTCGAAGAGGTCGCCCTTTGGGGGAACCGCGTTCATTACAGCAAAGACACTCGCTGCGGTACCGGAAATGCGGATCAGATCTACGGTGTTGCCAAGGGTCTCGAGGTCGAAAACCGAAGGACGACACGGGATTATCAGGATCTGAGCCGCCCTAACTGCACCAAGGGTGCCGTGGTCGAGCCGAGGTGGGGTATCGATGACGGCCAGGTCCACGCCGGCAGTGGAGGCTTCGTCTAGCGCCCGAGCGAGTCGCGCTGGCTGTAGAGAGATGACAGTCGGACTCTCGCCGCGACGGTCCCCCCAAGCCGCGGAGGTGGCTTGGGGGTCGAGATCGAAGATCTGTACGCGCCGGCCCGCATGATGGGCGCTAACGGCCAGGGATAGAGCGAGCGTGGTCTTGCCACTGCCCCCCTTCTGAGCTGCGACCGTAAGGATCCGCATGTGATAACTCTAGCACAAGAGTTCTAGAGTTTTCGCTTCAGGTGAAGACCGGAGGTCTTAGAATGAACCGATGGCCAAGCGAACACACTCGGTAGTTGACCTTTTCGCGGGAGCGGGAGGGCTCTCTGAGGGATTCAGGCAAGCCGGCTTTCGAGTCCAGGCGGGTACCGACATTGATCCCGATGCGATGGCCACCTACAGGGCCAACTTCCCTGAGGCGAGTACTGTGACGGGAGATATCTGTCAGGCGGCTACGAAGGAGAGGATCCTGGAGGCAGCCCGTGGAGCCACGGTGGTTGTGGGTGGCCCTCCGTGTCAGGCGTACTCGCAGGTTCGCAACCATGCGCGGATCGTAGATGACCCGCGAAACCGCCTCTACCGGGAGTTTGTCGCGGTTCTGGCGAACGTTCTCCCGAGGGCGTTTTTGATGGAGAACGTCACCGGAATTGACCAGATGGGGGCTCGGGAGGAGATCACCCGACACCTCGAAATCGACGGCGAGTACCGAGTCTGCTCCATGGTGGTAGATGCCGCCGACTTCGGCGTACCGCAGACGAGACGGCGCTTGGTGTTCGTCGGAATTCACCGATCGTGTCGGAACGAAATCGAGTTGCACGCTGCCGGCTCGAGCGCGACCATGAACCTAAACCTTTCAAGGTTCGGGGCTCCGCCTCGATGTGGGTACGCCGTGGTGAGTCGCGAGTCGATGGAGGGAGAGGCGGCCAAGAGGATTCTTGCGGACCCCGAAGAGATCAGGCTCGTATCGGCAGAGCAGGCGATCGAGGACCTCCGGTTCCTCCCGCCTGGCAACAGATCCGACACGCTGTCCTATGGCGAACTTTCGGTGCCCATGAGCGCGTATCAACGCCTGATGAGGGTTGGCGCCGGTGATTCGGTAGCGAATGTCCAGGTTCCTCGGATCAACCCGGATACCGCGATGAGGCTGGCAGCCATCCCGCAGGGCGGTAACCACAGGGATTTGGATGAGAGCCTCACAAAGCGCTATCTCACAGGGCTTCGGTGGGGGCAAGACAACGGCAGCGGCCGGTTGTCACGTCGCCACTTCTACGCATACCGCAGGTTGCACCCACACATCTGGGCCTGGACTCTGAATACCAAGGCGGACTCTGTCTATCACTACGCTGCGCATCGAGCACTCTCCGTTCGGGAGTTCGCCCGCCTTCAATCGTTCCCGGATCGATTCGAGTTCGTCACGGACTTGCGAAAGGGTGTGGTAGAGGGCCGTCTAGCCGGTGGACCTGCCCACTCGCGGTATCGCCAGGTAGGGAACGCAGTGCCGCCGCTCCTGGCTAGGGCATTCGCTGAGGCGATGCTGGTGGCTCTTCAAACGGAAGCCGCAGCCGAGCTACGACGACGAGTAGGTTGATTGGAGAGTAGTTGAACAACACAGGAGATGTCGCGACAATTCGGGCAGCGTTCGGGGCGCAGAACCGCACTCGATTGCTGGAGGAGTACTTCGAGACTCACGAAGTCTCGGCAGAGAACGCCTGGCGACACGTCTACCGGCTCCTTCTTTGGGCGGACCGTTCCAACGGGCTGGCCCACTGCTATGAGAGCGACAAGAGCCAGCCGGGCAAGACTTGGTACGCACGTTCGCTGGCGTTCCACGACTGGCTGTCTACACAGCTAGAGACATCCCCGAGACGACTTGGGGAAGAGCTCGATTGGCTTTTTCGGAGAGCCACAGTGGACCTGATCGCGGAGACACTTCGGCGAGCTTCAGCAGTTCGAGATCGCGCCGAGAAACAGCGGCGCCCGTATGAAGATAAGGGGCTGCCGCAGCCCGGTGAGGATCCGGAGCTGGCGGCACTGATCCGGGAAACGCTGGGGGGACACTTCGCGACGGATCCATCTCCAGAAGAGTGGGCACTGCTGACGGAGAAGGTGCGCAACCACTTTGCAGTGGAGAACAAGCGGAAGAATCTCGTCGGTGAGGGGTTCGAGGATGTGATCGCCGCCGTGATCCAGCAATCTTGCGCACCGTCGCTCCCTGCTGTCTACGTGCGGCAGTTACTCCACCAGCTTCCAGGGTTCAACCAGCCGCGGCAGGCTCAGAAGCCGAACAAGGTTGATCTGGCCGTCTTCCAAGGGGACCTTCGGGCCTTGGTGACCGCAAAGTGGAGTGTCCGAGCCGATCGAGAGAAGCAGTTCCACGCAGATTTCTCGGACTACGTGGCCGCGGAGTCGGCAGGTAAGCCTTTCCAGTACGTTCTGGTGACGAACGAGTTCGATCCAGCACGGTTGGTTCGTGCGTGCAACCGGCTCGCGTCGCACACCTACATGTTCCATTCCGTAGTCCACATTTCCACCGCAGCTCTTCGCGCGGCGTACGCTGGAGGCGAAGGCGCCTCGATGCGCGAGGTACTGGACCTGATCCAAACGGGTAGGCTGATGAGCCTGAGCGACTGGCTGGGAAGCCTCAACACGGGAAGCAGCAGTACTTCCGCACCGTCGCTCGGCTGAGCTTCACCGCTCGGGCGATCGCGGCGACGGATTTGCCCTCAGCCTTCATCTCCGCGATACGTTGCCGCTTCCTCGAGGAGACCTGCGGTCGGCCTAGGTGCTTGCCGGCAGCTCGAGCTCGCTCCATCCCCGCCTTGACGCGCTCGGAGATCCGGATGTGCTCCTGCTTGGCGAGCGTTGCGAGGATCGCGATCAACGCCTCCTTGAAGAGCCCGGTCGAGTCGAGGTAGCGCTCCGTGTATGAGCGAAACCCGACGCCGTAGCTCTCGAGCTCCTGTAGGGAGCGAAGTGTGGCCATCGCTCCTTCCCGCGAGAACCTATCAAGAGCCCAGAAGAGCACCAGGTCAAAACGCCGGCGATGGGCGTCCTCGAACAGCCGTCCAAACGCAGCCCGCTCGGCCGAGCGCCCGCTCTCCTCGTCGACGTACTCGCCGACGAGCTCGAGGCTGGGATCGCGCCGGCACTCCTCTCTCAGGGCCAGAAGCTGGTTGAGGGTGTCCTGTCGATCGCGGGTCGAGACACGGGCGTAGATGGCGGTGCGGTAAGTGGTGGCCATGGGTGGCAGAAAGGGTAGCGCGGAACGCTGCCACCAACACCACCGAATCGCTGGGCCTGGGCTGTAGGCCTCGGGTATGGCGGAAAGGAGTTCGTTTACGCCGACCGGGAAATGGTTTACTAGCATGCATACTTGCCGTGTTATGCTTCCATGATGAAACTGCTCATAGCCTGGCCGCTTATCGCTCTCTCGGCCCTGAGCGCTAGTCGCGCCGAAGAGATCGTCTTCCCGCGGGTCAAGGACCCGTTGCGCCTGGAAATCGACCAGTCGTCGTTCGCAATCCGGGCCAGTGATCGGGATGGAGACGCGCTGGAGCGAGAACTCGAACAACTTGGGTTGGGGGAGTTCCGATCCGCCGAGCGCCTGCTTGACGATCTCTGGCTCTTCGCACGGCCAACCGCGTCCGACGCCGCTACTCCTAGAGCAATGTCCGAGGTGATCGAAATTGTTGGTTCCGCAAGGATAGGGTTCGCGACACCCACGGCACATTCCGCGGATGGCGGGACGTCATGGGTTCGCGATCTTGTCTCGATCCGGTTCAGAGAGGGCGTTGACCCGAGGTGGGTTGAGAGAGAACTGTCCGAGTCTGCAACGATCGTCGAGAGAGTGTTTGCTGGCCTCGAGCCGACATCGCGGTAACTCTCGCTGAAGATCTGATCTTCGCCAACGGGTTCGAGGATGCGGAGTTCGATGGTCCTTCAATCACCGGTGCCGGTTTCTGGTTCTGGTCAGGGGTTGTGCCATGAATAGAGTCGTCGCATTGAGCTGCGTTGTTTTCGTTGTGGGCACAGCCCGTGCTCAGCAGAATCTCATCCCCAACGGTAACTTCGCCGCCACCGCCATAGGCTGGTGGGAACGCCCTACCGATGCCAATTCGAGCGCAGCGCATTCAGGATTCGGTAATCCTGGCGGATCGTTTCTCATCGAGAGCTTGCTCGATCCGGTAGGTGAGGCCTACATCGAAGCTCTCGGCCCCTGTCTCGATGCCGAAGGGCTCTACTCCCTCTCCGGTGAGGCGTATGGAGAACTACCGGGACCCAGCACGGCCAACAACTGCAGCATCGGATTCGCGACTTACTCCGGCCCCGGGTGTAGCGGAAGCCGCAGCTACTTCATCACCCCGACGATCCCTTCAGAAGTGTGGAGCCCATTCGACAGCGGGGTGATTGTTTCGCCAGCGGTGCCCTCGGTGAGGGTCTCGTTGCGGATGGAGCGGGTTGCGGGGCCGACACCTACCCGCTGCTACTTCGACAATCTGCGACTGTTCGGCCCGACTCCCAACCCGATCAGTGTGCCAACGGCTTCCGTCC
>CAZIVD010000061.1:0-693 GCA_964542635.1 uncultured Nocardioides sp.
GCGACCGCCCAGTTCATCTACCAGGCCCACGACCTCGACAAGCCCGAGATCATCGGCCGCATCCTGCAGGCCGAGGACGCCGACAAGGTGATCGTCTTCACCCGCACCAAGCGCCAGGCGCAGCGCGTCGCCGACGACCTGACCGAGCGGGGCTTCAAGGCCTCGCCCCTGCACGGCGACATGGCCCAGGTGGCGCGCGAGAAGGCACTGACCCGCTTCCGCGAGGACAAGCTCCGCGTGCTCGTCGCGACCGACGTCGCCGCGCGTGGCATCGATGTCCAGGGCGTCTCCCACGTCATCAACTACACCTGCCCCGAGGACGAGAAGACCTACATCCACCGGATCGGTCGCACCGGCCGCGCCGGCGCCTCGGGGATCGCGATCACCTTCGTCGACTGGGCCGACCTGCACCGTTGGAAGATGATCAACAAGGCGCTCGACCTGCCGTTCGACGAGCCGCAGGAGACCTACTCCACCTCGGAGCACCTCTTCCACGACCTCGGCATCGCCCCGGGCACCAAGGGCCGCATCGTCCCGCCTGCGCCCGTCGAGCGGGAGCGGCCGCGCGAGCGCAGCGCGGAGGCCTCGTCCGAGCGGCCGGCCCGCAACCGTAGCCGCCACCGGCAGCGCACGCGCGGCGGTCGACCCGCCGAGGAGTCCGCGTCGAAGGCGGCCGAGGCGTCAGTCCCGGCC
>CAZIVD010000061.1:793-28545 GCA_964542635.1 uncultured Nocardioides sp.
ACCTCGGAGGCATCGGCCACCTCGGAGGCATCGGCCACCTCGGAGGCATCGGCCACCTCGGAGGCATCGGCCAGTGCGCCCGCCTCGGGCGAGCGCCCCGCCGGCACCCGCAACCGGCGCCGTCGCCGGCGTCGTCCCGCCGCGCCTGCGGGCGAGTCCGCCTGAGGCCATCCACCGCAGCCTTCGTGCAGGTTCCTGCGGGTTTGGCGTCGCTGCAACGAGGCCGAACCCTCGGAACACCCGGCCGACCGGGGATTCCGGCCTCGGGCGAGGCCCGAGATCCGGTCAGGCGGTGACGACGACGGTCGTGCCGAGGGGGGCGAACTTCCAGAGGGCGACGGCGTCGGACCGGCGCTGGCGGATGCAGCCGTGACTCATCGGCGTGCCGAGCTGGGCCTCGGTCTGGAGGGGCTGGCCGTCCTTCTCGGGGATGTCGTGGAAGCCGATGGCCGCGCCGTTGTCGCCCTTGGTGAACCGCACGAAGTGGCGCATCGTGCCGGAGTCCTGGATCCCCCACGCCTGCTCGGAGCGCGAGTAGACCACGTAGGTGCCCGGGTCGAGGTTGTCGTAGATGCTGCCGGACACCGGGTAGGTCCGCTTGACGTGCTTGCCGCCGGTGACGAGCCAGACCCGTTGCCGACCCTGGCTGAACACGATCCGCTTGCCCGAGCCGGTGCCCTTCGGGAGGGCCGTGTCGCGCTTGGGGTCGACCTCGGCCTCGGTGCCGTCGGCTGACGCACCCGTGCCCGGGCCTGGGCTCGATCCACCCGTGGATGACGGATCGTCGGTGCGGGTCGTGCCACCGCCGCGGCCCGAAGGCGCCGGAGTGGTGGTCCCGCCCTCGGCGGCGGACAGCGCCACCTCGTCGGAGGCCTCCGCGCCCCCGGCCGTGATCGGCAGGAGGCCCGCACCGCCCAGGACGGCCACGGCGGTGACGGTGACCGACGCCGCCACCACGGCCAACCGCCCGTATCGGGGTCGGACCGCGGTCTGGCGATGGCGGCTCATCGGGGGCGGGCAGCCTTCCGCTTGCGCCGCGGGCGCCGGGCGCGCTCCACGAGATGCTCGGCGGCCTCCCGGTAGGCCCGGGCACCCTTGCTGCTACGCGAGGTCGCCAGGATCGACCGACCGGCGGCCGGTGCCTCCGCGAACTTGATCGTCTTGGGGATCGGGGGCTCGACGACGTCGAGGTCGTAGGTCTCGGAGATCGTCTGCAGGACGGTGCGGGAGTGGTTGGTGCGTCCGTCGTACAGCGTGGGCAGCACCCCCCAGACCTCGAGGTCGCGGTTGGTGAAGCGGCGTACGTCGTGCACCGTGTCGAGCAGCTGACCGACACCGCGGTGCGAGAGGGTCTCGCACTGCAGCGGGATGAGGACCCCGTCGGCCGCCGTCAGCGCGGCCACGGTGAGCACACCGAGGGAGGGCGGGCAGTCGAGCAGGACCCAGTCATAGTCGACCTCGTCGGCGAGGTCGGCCAGCGCCGCCTTGAGCGCCTGCTCGCGGCCCGTGCGGGTGAGCAGGTCGGCCTCGGCCCGGGCCAGCTCGATGGTCGACGGCAGCAGGTCCACGCCGTCGTCTGTCTCCACGACGATCTCGGAGGCGGCGGTGCCCTTCGTGAGCACGTGGTGGACCGAGAGCTCCAGATCCTCCGGATCGATGCCGAGCGAGAAGGTCAGGCACGCCTGCGGGTCGAGGTCGACCAACAGCACCGCATGTCCCAGCTCGGCGAGCGCGGCGCCGAGAGAGGCCACACTCGTGGTCTTGGCGACGCCGCCCTTCTGGTTGGCGACGGCGAGGGTCGTGGTCATCTCTCTCATCATGCCCGACCCGGGGCCTCCGACCGCTCAGGCACCTGCTTTGCTACCGGCATGTCTGCGCTCGTCACCGGCGCCACCGCCGGCATCGGCCTGGAGTTCGCCCGTCAGCTGGCCGGACGGGGACACGATCTGGTGCTGGTCGCTCGCGACGAGGCACGGCTGGCGGCGGTCGCCGACGAGCTGCGCGCGGCGTACGGCGTGAGCGTGGAGGTGCTGCCCGCCGACCTGGTGGACCGGAGCCGGCTCGCGGCGGTGGAGGAGCGCGTGGCGGATCCCACCCGCCCGCTCGACGTGGTCGTCAACAACGCAGGCTTCGGCCTGAAGAAGCGGTTCCTCGACAACGACGTCGAGGCTGAGCAGGCGATGCTGGACGTCCTCGTGGTCGCCGTGATGCGGATCTCCCACGCCGCGCTCGCCCCGATGACCCAGCGCGGCAGCGGCGGCCTGATCAACGTCTCCAGCGTCGCGGCGTTCCTCCCCCGGGGCTCCTACTCGGCCGCCAAGGCCTGGGTGAACAGCTTCGGCGAGTGGGCCGCGGCGGAGTACGGCCCGCAGGGCGTCACGGTCACCACCCTGTGTCCGGGCTTCACCAAGACGGAGTTCCACGAGCGGATGAGCGTGCGTCGCGGGAGCGGCCGGATGTGGCTGGAGCCGGACTTCCTGGTCGCCGAGTGCCTGGCGGACTTCGACAAGGGCAAGGCGCTGTCGGTCCCCGGCGTGCAGTACAAGGCGATCACGACCGTCACCCGCCTCGTGCCCACCAGCGTCCTCCAGCGCTTCCAGTCGATGGGCCGCCGCTAGTGGTTGCCCCCTCCGTCACCCCTCGCCGGCGATGAACGCCCGCACGGAGTCGGCGACCAGCTGCACCGCGATCGCCGACAGCAGCAGCCCCGCGATCCTGGTCACGAGCAGCACGCCCGATTCCCGGATCAGCCGCAGGATGGGCAGCGAGAAGCGCATCGCGGCCCACAGCGACACATGCACGAGGACCACGGCGAGGGCGAGGCCCAGGAACTCGGGAACGTCATCGACCTGACGGGCGAACAGCATGGTCGCCACGATCGCGCCCGGGCCGGCCAAGAGGGGTGTACCCAGGGGGACCATCGCGATGTTGGTGCCCGAGGTCGCCGACGGCTCCTTCTCGTTGCCCGTGAGCAGCTCCAGGGCCACGAGCAGGAGGAGCAGTCCTCCGGCACCCTGCAGGGCCGCCAGCGAGATGTGCAGGTACTCCAGGATCCGCTGGCCGAAGAACGCGAACACCGTGATCACCAAGAACGACACCAGCACCGCCTGCCAGGCCGCCCGCCGGGCCGCGCGGCGAGAGCGTCCTCCCGTGAGCGAGAGGAAGATCGGCACCGTGCCGACGGGGTCCATGATCACGAACAGCGTCACGAAGGCGCTGGTCAGGACGGTCAGGTCGACGAGGTCGCTCACGCGCTCCGCCTCGCCCGGGCGGCCATGGCCCGGATCCGCTCCAGCTCGTCGGGCGCGGTGGTGTGACAGCCCAGCTCGTGGTCGACCTTGCCATCCCCGTGGTAGTCGCTGGAGCCGGTGACCACGAGCCCCAGGCGCTGAGCGATGGCCCGCAACACTTCCCGATCAAGGGGCGAGTGGTCCTGGTGGTCCACCTCGACCCCCGCGAGGCCGTGCCGCCGGAGGTCGGCGAACGCCTCCTCGGTCAGCACCCCGCGGGCCGTGCGCCCCCACGGGTGCGCCACCACCGGGACGCCGCCGGCGTCGACGACGGTCGCCAGGGTCGGCTCGAGGTCGGCTGCGGTCCGGTTCACGTACGCCGGCCGTCCTTGGTCGAGGAACCGGGCGAAGGCCTCGGCCCGGTCGGCGACCACGCCGACCGCCACCAGGGCGTCGGCCACGTGCGGACGGCCCGTGGCCGGCGTGCCCGCCGCCACCCGGCGTACGTCGTCCTCGGTGAGGTCGACCCCGACCTCACTCAACCGGGCCAGGATCGCCGGCACCCGGTCCCGTCGCCCCTGGAGGACGGCGTCCAGGGCGGCCAGCAGGCCGGGATGGCCCGGATCGGGGAAGTAGGCCAGCAGATGCACGCCTCGACCCCGGTAGGCCGTGCTGATCTCGATCCCCGGCACCAGCTCGATGCCGGCCTCGTCGGCCGCCTCCTGCGCCTCGGCCCACCCCTGGGTTGTGTCGTGGTCGGTCAGGGCGACGACGTCCAACCCGGCCGCCGCCGCAGCCCGCATCACCTCGGCAGGCGACTGCGTGCCGTCCGAGGCCCGCGAGTGCGTATGGAGGTCGATCCGCACGACGCCCACCCTAGGGCGGGGTCGAGGCTCAGCTGTTCCAGGTGAGCACGACCGGCGCCTCGCGCTCGTGACCCAGCCTGGACACGGTCGCCGTGTCCAGCCGCAGCAGTCGGCCTTCGGAGACGGCCAACCCGAGCCAGCGTGCGGCGAGCGCCCGGAGGGCGTGCCCGTGACCGAACACCAGCGCCCGCCCCGACACGGCCGCGAGTCGCGCGACCACGCGGTCGAGGCGCTCGGCGACCTCGACGGCGCTCTCTCCGCCCGGGCAGAGTCCGGTCCACACGGTCCATCCGGGGACCCGCTCGCGGATCTCGAGCGCCGTGAGCCCCTCGTAGTCGCCGTACCGCCACTCGTGCAGGTCGGGATCGACCTCGGCATCGGGGAATCCGGCCAAGGAGGCCGTCTCACGCGCTCTGCGGAGCGGACTGGTGAGCACCAAGTCGAACGTCTCCCCGGCGAGCCGCCCCGCCAGCGCGCCCGCCACCTCGACGCCTTCGGGAAGCAGCGGCAGGTCCGTCGACGAGGTATGCCGGCCGGTCGTGCTCCACTCGGTCGGACCGTGCCGCACCAGCCAGGCCTCCACGCCGCTCACCGTCCCTCGTCCAGGACCGCGTCGAGACGCTCGCGCATGGCGCGCAGCTCCGACTCCACGCTGTCGAGCTGCGACCCGGTCTCCTCACTCTCCTCGCGCACGGCTTCGAGGAGCCAGGAGGCGAACGTCGCGGTCACGATGCCGAGGAGGGTGATGCCCCCGACCATGAGCCCCACGCCGACCAGCCGGCCGGAGGTGGTCACCGGGTACTGGTCGCCGTAGCCGACCGTGGTCATCGTCGTGCACGCCCACCACATCGCGTCACCGAACGACGTGATGTTCGCACCGGGCGCACCCCGCTCGACATCGAGGACGGCAAGAGCGGCGACGAAGGCGATCAGGGTGGAGCCCGCGGACACGTAGACCGCCACGCGGCCGCGCAGGTTGCCGGCAGCGGAGCGGTTGAGCACCCGCAGCAGTGTGACGAGCCGCAGTGCCCGCAGCGGCCGCAGCATCGGCAGCACCAGGAGGATCAGGTCCCAGGGGTGCCGCAGCGCCCACGGCCAACGGTGCTCGGCCTGCGAGAAGCGCACGGCGTAGTCGAGGATGAACAACCCCCAGATCAGCCAGCCGATCCAGAAGCAGGCGCTGCTCACCGACGGGGAGAGGCCCGGATCGAGGATCGGCCAGGCGTACGCAGCGAGGAAGACCAGCGCGGCGGCCGTCAACGGCCACTCCATCCGGCGCTCCCACGCGGTCACGCACCCACGCTAGGGCAGCGGGCGCCCCGACACCGGGCAGCGCGCTGGACATCGCTGTGCCACGATGCGCCCGTGACGACCCCCGCCGGCACGACGGTGAGTCCCGGCCTCGCGACGGCGAGACGCGCGGTCCAGGCCGCGTTCTTCACCCAGGGCTTCGTGTTCATCAGCCTGACCACCCGGTTGCCGGCCTTCTCCGACCGCTGGGACCTGGGCGAGGTCGACCTGTCGCTGCTGCTCCTGGCCCTGGTCCTGCTGGCCGGGCTGGGCTCGGTCGTGGCGGAGCGCCTGGCGCCCCGACGGGGATCCTCGGCCCTGTTGCGCGCGGGGCTGGTTGTGATCGCCCTGTCCGTGCCCGCCGCCGCCCTGGCGCCGAGCACACAGGTCTTCGTCGCGGCCCTCTGCGCGTACGGCGTGGGCCTGGGGCTCGTGGACGCGACGACCAACATGCAGGCGGTCGCGCTGGAGCACCACTACGCGCGGCCGATCCTGCCGTCCTTCCACGGGGCGTGGACCCTGGGCGGTCTGGTGGCGTCGGCGGTGACGCTGGCCTCAGGCGACGCAGCCGTGGCATGGGCGGCACTGCTGGCCGTGCTACCCGCGGTGATGGCGGCCGCGCCGTACCTGCGACACGACCGAGGCGAGGGCCTGCCGACACCCGGGATCGCGGTGCCCTGGCGTCCCATCGTGCTCGTCGGGCTGGCGCTGGTGATCTTCTACATGGTGGACACCGCGGCCTTCACCTGGGGACCGACGTACCTCGACCGGGTGCTGGACGCGCCCTCGCGGCTGGTCGCACTCGCGACGTTCCCCTACCTGCTGGCCAGTGGGCTGGTCCGGCTCACGGGCGACGGCCTGGTGCTCCGCTTCGGCGCGGTCGCGGTGCTGCGGGTGGGGGCCGTGACGGCGTTCCTCGCGCTGGCGGTGGTGGTGTTCGCGCCAACCTGGCCGGTCGCGGTGCTCGGCTTCCTGGTCCTCGGCGGCGGCGTCGCGGTCGTCGCGCCGCTCAGCTTCTCGGCTGCGGCGCGGATCGCCGGTCTCGGCGAGCCGGACCCGATCCGCCGCCGGCAGCGCGTGGATGCGGTGATCGCCCGCTTCAACCAGTTCAACTACGCGGGCGCGCTGCTGGGCGCGGTGATGACGGGACTGGTGGGCGCCGGCTCGCTCCGGGTGGGCTTCGCCGTCCCGATGGTGCTGGTGCTGGGGTTGCTGCCGCTGGCGCGTGGGTTCGTGCCCGCGCCCGACGCCTCCGTGGACGGAGGCTGAACGCCGGTCAGCGACCGGGCCAGTTCCGGTCCGGCACCGGCGTCGGGCGTCCGGGCTGCTCGCCACCACGGGCGTCGAGGTAGCTCTGCTTGGGCACCATCACCTTGCGGCGGAAGATGCACACCACGGTCCCGTCCTGCTTGTAGCCGATCGTCTCGACGTGGACCACGCCCCGGTCGTCCTTGGACGTCGACTCCCACTTGTCGAGCACCGTCGTCTCGCCGTACAGCGTGTCCCCGTGGAACGTCGGCGCCACGTGCCGCAGCGACTCGATCTCGAGGTTCGCGATCGCCTTGCCACTGACGTCGGGCACCGACATGCCCAGCAGGATCGAGTAGACGTAGTTGCCCACCACGACGTTCCTGCCGAACTGCGTGGTCTCCTCCGCATAGTGGCTGTCGAGGTGCAGCGGGTGGTGGTTCATCGTGAGCAGGCAGAACAGGTGGTCGTCGTACTCGGTGACCGTCTTGCCCGGCCAGTGCTTGTAGGTGGCACCGACCTCGAACTCTTCGTAGCTACGACCGAACTGCATGCGGACTCCTACCACGCTTGGCCCAGGCCCGGTGCTGCGTGGGCCAGGTTCATCGTGACCGACCGAGACCCCCGGGGGAACTCGACAGCGGCGTGGGAAACCTCACCGGCAGCCCTCGCCCACGGAAGGACGAGCGACGCGACTCAGGACCCGCCGCCACCGGCCTTGCGACGGTGCATCTTGGGCGCGGCGCCCCCGGCGACCTCCGAGCCGTGGGCCTTCTCCCGCAGCGGCGCGTCCCCTTGGTGGCCTCCACCCTGGCCGCCGGCCTTCTTGCGCTCCAGGGCCTCCCGCATCTTCGCCTTGACGTCCTCACTGGCTGACTCACTGGCTGACTCGTCGTGGGCCGGGGACATGGGCTCCTCCTCGGGGGTACGGCGGGACCGGTCACTCCACCCTCGCACGCGACGGCCGGTCGCGTCGACGCCTTTGCGGTGCTGCCTCCGAGACTGGGAACCAGGCCAGGAGCTCGGGCGTCAGAAGGGGCATGAACCGTCGACCTCGTCCTCGGAGCCTGGCCGCCGGGCTCGCCGCCCTCGCGCTGGCAGGCGTCCTGACTGCCTGCGGAGGCTCGGGCGACGACGTCGCCACCGACCCCACGTCCACCGACGACTCGACCTCGGCGACGCCGAGCCCATCGCCGAGCCCCACGGTGGGGACCTATCCGGCGTACCCCCACCAGGACTACGCCTACACGCTGGAGATGCGCTGCTTCTGCGCCAATGTCGACCAGAAGTACCGCATCACCGTCGAGGACGGTGAAGTCACGCAGGTCACGTGGGCCACGGCGGGCGACGGCCACGAGATCGGCGACGCGGTGAGCGACGAGTACCTCCGCATCACCCTGCAGGACATCATCGACCACGCCAACGACACCAAGGCCGCGAAGGTCGAGGTCGACTGGCCGGCCGGGCAGGACTATCCCAACTCGGTCTACGTCGACCAGCAGGCGACCATGGCGGACGAGGAGATGACCTGGGTGGTCAGCGACGTGGAGCCCGCCGCCTGACGCCCAGGGCCCTGTGGATGGCGCGCCTGCATAGTCCCTGACGTTTCGGTTCGTTTCTCGGCGGATTGGTACCCAAACGTCAGGGACTATCCCTGCGACCTGCAGCGAAGCCCGTCACGCTCGTGCCCATCAATCAGGCGCGGTACTCCTCGAGCAGGCGCCGCCCGATGATCATCCTCTGGATGTCGGCCGTGCCCTCGCCGATGAGCAGCATCGGCGCCTCGCGGTAGAGGCGCTCGATCTCGTACTCCTTGGAGAACCCGTAGCCGCCGTGGATCCGGAAGGAGTCCTCGACCACCTCGGCGCAGTACTCCGAGGCCAGGTACTTGGCCATCCCGGCCTCCAGGTCGTTGCGCTCACCTGAGTCCTTGGTGCGCGCCGCGCGCACCATCATCTGGTGGGCCGCCTCGACCTTGGTCGCCATCTCGGCCAGCCGGAACAGCACCGCCTGGTGCTCGGCGATCTTCTTGCCGAAGGTCTCCCGCTGCTGGGCATAGGCGATCCCCAGCTCGAACGCCCTGTTGGCGACCCCGCAGCCCCTCGCGGCGACGTTGACGCGACCGACCTCGACGCCGTCCATCATCTGGTAGAAGCCGCGGCCCGGAGTCTCGCCCAGGACCTGCCCGGCGCCGATCCGGTGGCCCTCGAACACCATCTCGGTGGTGTCGACGCCCTTGTAGCCCATCTTCTCGATCTTGCCGGGGATGGTCACCCCCTGGGCGGTCTCCCCGAAGCCGGACTCCTTCTCCACCAGGAACGTCGTCATGTTGCGGTAGACCGAGTCGCTGCCCTCGTCCGTCTTCACCAGGACGGCGACCAGGTTGGCCGAACCACCGTTGGTGAGCCACATCTTCTGGCCGGTGATCGTGTAGTCGCCGTCCTCGCCGCGCACGGCCTTGGTGGTGATCGCCGAGACGTCGGAGCCACAGCCCGGCTCGGACATCGAGAAGGCACCCCGCACCTCCCCGGTCGCCATCCGCGGCAGGTACTTCTGCTTCTGCTCCTCGGTGCCGTGCTGCAGCAGCATGTAGGCCACGATGAAGTGGGTGTTGATGATGCCGCTCACGCTCATCCACCCGCGCGCGATCTCCTCCACCGCGAGCGCGTAGGTGAGCAGCGACTCGCCGAGCCCGCCGTACTCCTCGGGGATCATCAGCCCGAACACGCCGAGCTCCTTCAGGCCCTCGACGATCTCGGTCGGGTACTCGTCGCGGTGCTCCAGCTCGGTGGCGACGGGGAGGATCTCCTTCTCGACGAACTGCCGGACCGCCTTGAGGATCTCGGTCTGGTCGTCGGTGAGGCCGTCGGTGTGACAGAGGCGGGCCATGCGGGTTCCTAACCTTCGGTGCCGTCGGGAGGTGCGCGCGCAGGCTACCTGGGGCGTACGCCGGGCTGCTATGGCCCAAGCCACACCTCCGGTCTCCTAGCCTCGACCCGCCGAGGCTTGGTCTTCGGGCGCTTCCTCCGTGGAAAGGGCATCGGCCCGGTCGGCGTGCCCCGCACGCTCGGCCAACCACAGCTGTCGCGCCTCGAGCACCGGGACCAGGCTGTGCTCCACCTCCCGGACCTTGCGGGCCAGGCCGCCCTCGAGCCGAGTGTTCTCGTCGACCGCCTCCGACACCGAGTCGACCAGGCGCTCGAGCCGCACCACCTGCTCGAGCCCGATCCCCGCGGCCAGGCGGCGGGCACCCTCCACCGGGGCGCTCTTCCAGTCTCGCGACCAGGCGCCCTGCAGTCGTCGTGGTGCTCTCACAGTGACCGCTGCCGGTACTCGGCGAGCGCTCGGGCCGTGACGCGGCCGTCGGCCGAGCGCGGCGGCAGAAGCAACTCGGTCACCACGTCCGACAGCTCGGCCACGCGCAGGTGCAGGCGCCGGCTCTCGGCGACCCGGGCCTCGAGCTCGGCCACCCTCGCCTTGAGGTCCTCGTTGCGGCGATCCACTCGAGGCGCCGTGACCCGGCGCACCACGCCCTTGCCGAACGCGGCGAGGCGAGAGCCCTCCTCAGGTGCGAGGCCGGTCGCCTGCTGGAGGTCGCGGGTGCGCTCGCGGACAAGCAGCAGGAGACGCACGATCGTCTCCAAGGCCGACTCCAGCAACTCCGCGTCCGTTGCCTGTGAGGGCGTCCGGGCGTCCGGACGCGTCGCCTCCAGGTCCTTGAGGTCGCCGCGGACGTCGTAGTGCGCCGAGCGCAGGGCGCGGACCGCGGACTTCGCGCGCTTCGTCGCGTCGGCGTACTGGGCGTCGGTGAGGCCGATCGGCTCGTGGCCGAGCTCGGCGAGGATGCCGTGGGCGAGGGTGTCGCGGATCCACACCGCCTGCTCGCGGTTGCCGGTGATCGGCTCACGCATCCTCTCGTTGACGCGGCGCAGCAGCTCGGTCTCGACCAGGCCCAGCGACTCGTTGGCGCGCTCGAAGGCCAGGTCCAGGGGGACCTCTGCCAGGCCGCAGGCAGCCGCGAAACGACGCCACAGCTCCTGACCGTCACCCGCCTCGCGAGGCACCGTCACGATGTGCACCCGCTCGGGCGGCAGCGTGCTGCCCCACCGGGCGGCCACTCCGGCGGGATCCATGGTGCGCCAACCCCACTCGGCCCGGACCCCGGCCGACTCAGGTCTGGGCCGCCACTTCTCCAACGGCGTCGTCAGGGCGAATTTGAGGCGCTCCTGCCAGGCCGAGGGGACCGAGCGGCCCAGGTCGCGCGCCGTGATCACGACGTGCACCTCGAGGCCGTCCAGGTCGCCGAGGGCCCGTCGTACCTGCTCCGTGGAGGCGCCCGCGAAGAGTTCGTACGACAGCACCGCGGCCCTGCCCCGCCAGCCGCGGATCTGCGCGACCAGTCGGTCCCACGAGGTGGACGCCCGCTCGGGGAGGGAGTCGAGACGCGGGTCCTCACGCACGACCATGGCCGCGTGGATCCGGTCCAGGTGCCGGTCGCCGACCACGAGGACGCCGGCGTCCGCGAGTCGGGCCCGGTTGTGCTCGAGCACGGCCTGCAGGTAGGTGGTTCCGGACTTGGGTGCCCCGACGTGCAGGTAGACGCGTTGGGTCACGACACCCCTTTCGACCTGGCGACCGCGGCGCCCGGCAGTGGCGGCCACTCGACGATCATCCTCCACCCTGCCGGTGCTCCCCCGCGCACGGCCGACCCTGCGTCCAGGAATCCCTCGCGGAGGACCACCCGCCCGCCGGCGCGCACGGCCTCGCCTTCCACGACCCGCGGATCGACGGGGTGCATCCGTCCGCCGCCGTGGGTGGCCCGCCACTCGGCGCAGTCGGCCCGGGACAACGCCTGTCCCTCGAGGAACGCCCGCCCCCCACCCCGTAGCACCATGGCGGTGAACCGCCAGAAGTTGTCCAGCCCGTCCCGGTCGAGGGTCTCCAGCAGCCCGCGCGCGTAGACCGCCTGGCGTCCGCCGCGGTGTCGGGCAACCAACGCGGCCCGGGTCAGCACGTCGCGGAGGTCGTAGAGGTTCATCGCACTGAACGACGCGGGCAGGTCGCCCTGCCGGGCGCGCCGCGTCGGTCCGCGCTGTCCCTGCCGGGAGTAGTCCAGCCCCAGGACCTCGTGACCGCGGCCGGCCAGGGCGAGGGCGTCGGCGCCGGTGCCCGACCCGACCTCGATGACGCGCTCGTCGGGGAGCAGTCGGTCGGCCACCCAGCGCGCGAACGGCGACGGCGCGGGCTCGGCACCCTCCGCCTCGCTGCGGTCCGCCAGGAACCGCTCCCAGTCTCGCCGGTTGCGCATCAACGACCCGAACCAACCGTCGAAGCGTTCGGTGATCTCCGGGCCGGGCAGGTGCTTGAAGGACGGGTCCGGGACCCGCCAGCCGGGCCCGTAGCTGACCGTCAGCATCGTGTCGGGGTCCGCAGGCGCGGGCAGCATCCGCCCCTCGAACTCGAGCTCGGTGAGCGGCAGGATCGCCGAGCGAGGCACCGGCGACCGGACTGTCGCGGTCTCGTAGAGCAGGTCGCCGACGTGGAAGCAGGTGTAGATGTCGATGCTCGCCGATCCCCCGTCCGGCGAGCGGAAGACCACCGTGATGAACGACGCCGACTTGTGCTGCACGCTCAGCCCGTGGGCCCGCAGCGCGCGGGCGACGCCGTAGAGCTCGGTGACCATCTCGGCCGGCGTGGGTCGGCTGCTCAGGTAGGCCAGGTCGATGTCGGAGTCGTGGCCGATGACCTTGCCCTCGCGCGCCGCGCCCAACAGCGTGCCGAACGCGATCCAGGCGCACACCCCGCATTCGCGCTCCATCACCTCGATGATCTCGGCGGCCACCTCGACCATCTGCTGGACCACGCTGCGGTCGCGACCAGAGAAGGGACGCTGCAGCAGTCCCCACTTGTCGATCATGACGGGGATCCCGTCCTTGTCGACGAACTCGACCCGGCCCCGGCCGTCGCCGAAGACCACTTCCCCGGAGAAGATCTCGCGGTCGCCCGACACCACTCGGACCTGGGAGGCGCCGTTGAGCCACCGCGTCATCCGGCGAGGCCACTCGACCAGGAGTCCGTCCCCACGGCGTGCCTCCGCGACGCTGAACGACCACGCGTGGTGCCCGTCGAAGAGCACGTCTCCTGAGCCGGTGAACCCGACGGGCAGGTGCACGCCGGCGTCATCGACGGAGACGGCACGGACGGCGCCCGTTGGGTCGGCCACCGTCGAAACCTTAGTGCCCGAGTCGGCGTGAACTCTCACCCAGACCTCGCCGAGTCGGCGTCAAGGCTCAGGGCACCGTGACCGTGGCGCTGAGCACGGCGTGGTCGGTGATCCGGCGCACCTGGGCCCCGGTGTCCATGAGGAACGCCGAGAAGGTCACGTCGGAGGACCCGAAGATCCAGTCGACGCGCATCGGGGTCGGCGGCTTGCAGGTGCCGTTGTTGCTGCCGCCGTTCGCGGCCCGGAGGTCGGTCTTCTTGGTGAACGTGCAGAACGCCTCGGCATGCTCGTTGAAGTCCCCGGTCAGGAACACCGGCAGGTTGTCCTTGCGCAGTTGCTTGACCGCCGCGATCTCGATCTTGGTGGCACGGTCGCGCTCCCACTCGCGCCCCTTGGCATCGCGCGGCGAGTTGTGCACGTTCATCACGTAGATCTCGCGCCCGGTGGCGATGTTCTGCAGCCGGACCACGGGCTGCGGCCGCTGGGTGTCCATGAAGGGGATGGTGATCGAGCCCTTCCAGGTCATGGTCCACGCCGTGGTGTCCCACATCAGGGACTGGGGCGTGCCCTTCGGCCCGAGCTCGAGCGCGGGGTAGAAGGCGAACCGACCTGCCGTCGCGCGCTGGAGGGCGTCGAGCTGGTCGGCCTGCAGCTCCTGGAGGCCGACGATGCCCGAGCCGTACGCCGCCACGAGGTCGGCGGCCCAGTCGGCGCGGATCCGCCCCGGCGCGAAGTCCTGCGACGCGCCTCCGGGAGCGGTGTGCTGGGTGCCGAGCACGTTGAAGGTCGTGATGCGGAAGGTGAACGGCTGGAGGGCGGCGGCCTGCTCCGCGGCCCGGGCGAGGGCTTTCGCGCCCGCCGGCGGGCGATCCTCGATGCCCAGGCTGGCGACCTCCTTGGCCGGCTTGCGGTCCAGGACGGCCCGGGGCGGGGTGGGCGCGGCCGTCGGCGTGGCCGCCGGCACCGACCGCGGGCGCTCCGCGCGCGTCGGCGCGGCGCCGACCTGGCCCAGGAGCTGGGCGGCGACCACCGCGAGCACGATGCCCGCGGTGCCGGCGAGCGAGGCGAGCGCCATGGTGCGTCCGGGTCGGTCCCCCACGGTCACGGCACCTCCTTCGGCAGCCCGGAGTTCGCAAGCGAGGCGTCGCCGAGCTGGCCCCACTCGTTGTTGCCCCAGCAGAACGTCTCGCCGTCCTGCCGGAGGCCGCACCCGTGCCACCAGCCCGCCGACAGGGCGGCCCACACCGGGCTCCCCGGCATCGGCACAGGCACCAGGCTGGTGGCGGTCTGGCCGGTCCCGAGCTGCCCGTAGCGGTTCGCTCCCCAGCACCAGGCGCCGCCGGTGGCATCGACGGCGCAGGAGCTCGACTCGGCAGTGGAAATGCTAGTCCAGGAGTGGGCGCCCGCCACCGTGACGGGAGCCCGCCGAGTGGTCAGCGTGCCGTCCCCGATCTGTCCTGAGCCGTTGAAGCCCCAGCACCGGCCTTCGCCCGTCGTCGTGACGCCGCAGGTGTGGGCCCACGAGGCACTGAGTCGCGCCCAGTCCGTGAGGGTGCCCACCTGGACGGGGGCCGGCTGGATCGCCACGTCGGCGTTGCCCAGCTGCCCGAAGATGTTCTGCCCCCAGCACCACGCTGTGCCATCGGACCGGGTGGCACAGGAGTGGAAGCCACCCGAGGTCACCGACGTCCAGGTGGCCAGGGTGCCGACCTTCTGCGGAGAGGTCCGAGCCGGCCCGACGCTGCCGAGGCCCAGCTCCCCGTGCTTGTTGGCGCCCCAGCACCACAGGGTGCCGTTGGCCCGGGTGGCGCAGGTGTGGAACCAGCTGGTCGACACGCTGGTCCAGGTGCGGTTGGTGCCGACCTGCGTGGGCGTGGTGACCGGGCTGGTCTTCCCGCGACCGAGCTGACCGAAGTTGCTCAGGCCCCAGCACCACAGGGACGAGTCGGCGCGGATCGCGCACGTGGTCGCGCCGCTGGTCGACACCTGGCGCCAGTCGGTCAGGGTGCCCGCCTGCACCGGCGTCGGCCGCGGCAGCATCGTGCCGTCGCCGAGCTGGCCGAAGTTGTTGCGCCCCCAGCACCACAGGGTGCCGTCGTTGTGGATCGCACAGGACGACTGTCCGCCGGCCGACACCGCGGTGGAGACGGCACCGGTCGTGATCGTGATGGCCAGCGAACCGGTGGTCGGCGCGGTGGGCGGCTGGCTGCCGCTCACCTGGTAGTCGACGCCGTAGGCACCGGCCAGGGTCGGTACGCCGGACAGCAGGCCACCCGGGCTGAGCGTCAGCCCCGGGGGAAGCGCGGTGGAGGGGCTCCAGATCACCGTCGGGCCGAGCCCTGACTTGACCCGCACGGCGAGCTGGGCCGAGAAGGGCTTGCCCACCCGCATCGAGATCGCCTGGGTGCGCGGCGTCGGCAACGGGACCAGCGCCGTGCTGGCCCACGCTGCCCGGGCGACCCGGCGTACGGCGCGTGCACCCGGGCCTTGGTGGTACCCACGGGCCACCCGGAGCGCCTGCTTGACGGTGTTACCCCGAGGGGCGCAGACGAGGTCGCCCCTCGAGCACACCTGCCAGATCACGGTGGTAGCCGTAGGTGCCGGCGTATCGCCTTGCGGGCGCAGGATGCGGGCGAACACTCCGGCTCCCGAGCGCGGTGCGGGTGGCGCGCCCGCGAGCGCTGCGGAGGTCTTGGAGACGCGGTCCGGATCGGAGATCAGCACCGCTCCGGCGACCCGGCCCAGCCCGATCGGCGACGCGGCGACCCGGTCGAGCACGCGGTGCACGGTCGAAGCGCCGTGGGAGAACCCGACCAGCACCACCTGCTGCTCGGGACAGGCGCCCGCCCCCTGCGCGAGCACCTTGGCCACGCGCGCGACGGCGTGCGGCACCGGGGCCCGCCACGCGCGCACCCGCTCCTTCGACGCGGCCAGGGCCTTGCGAGCGTTCGCGGTGGGACTGGTCCGTTTCGGGAGCAGCCGGCGAGGTGGGTCCGCCTTGACCGTCACTCGACGCACGTCCACCGTGCGCTGGCCCTTGGCGGCCAGAGCGGAATAGGCGACGCGGAACTCCTCCACGGTCGGGCCGAACACCCGCCCCTTGCCCGGCCGCTCACCGCCGCCGTCCACGCCGACCAGCAGCACGTCGCGGCACGAGACGGGGGCCGCACCGAGCACCACCTGGCCAGGCGGTTCCGGATCGGGACCGTGACGCACGACGAGCACGATCGCCACCAGCACGACCGCGAGCAGGACACCGCCCACGACCAGCAGTCTCGGCCTCTTGGGAATCACTCTTCCCTTGGTCACGATCAGTGAGAGTAGGTCGAGCACCGTCCGGTTCGGGGGAGCCCGCGCCGAGGGCCGCGGTCCGGCCGGGATTCCTCCGGCCGCAGGGTCAGCGCGGCAGGTCCACCGAGTCGGGGATGCCCAGCTCGGCTCGCATCTTGGCGTAGGGGTCGACCCCGCGGGCCCGCGCGAGAGCCAGGGTGTCGCCCGCGCCGTACTTGCCGACGCCGGTCAGGCCGCCGGGGTCCCCGCCCGCGGTGCCGCAGTCGGGGTTGCAGGAGAAGGCCGGCGGATGCGCGAAGAGCCAGTCGAACCAGGTGCTGTAGACCCGCACCGTCTTGGTCGAGAAGACCCGTCCGACGACCTCGTCACTGGCGAGCGCGACGTCGGTCCAGTTGGCCGATCCGTTCCACGTGACATTGGCGTTGGTCTGGCCCGCATAGACACCGCTCACCGCCATGGTCTTCATGTGGAGGTAGCGGTCGTAGACGCCGTCGCGGTTGAAGTCCTGGGCGATCTGCCGGTGCGGGAGCGGGCCTCGAGAGGTGTGCCGCAACACGCTGAGGACCTCGTTGCCGAGCACGGCGTAGTCGAGCTTGATGTCGCAGCCCCGCACCCACATCTGCCGGAGCCGCTCGGCGATCATGATGCCGCGCGCCCCCCACATCGACGTCTGGGCGATCCGGATGCGGGTGCGTCCCTTCACGCCGGTGCCGTCGGTGGCGCCCTTGCACCGGATGTCGTTGAGCACCTGCATCAGCGGGTCCGCCTCGGTGCCCTCGCCCTTGTAGGGGTAGAAGTACGTCGTCAGGTTGCCGTGCTCGTAGGAGAGGTAGGGCTGCGCGATCTTGTGGTCGCGGATCATCTGCTTGTAGACGTGGTTGAACTCCTTGTACACCGCGCCCTGGCCCCGGACGGTGTAGAGGTCGTTCCACTGCGCGTACGCCGCGAGGTCGGTCGCGTTGGCCGAGCCGTACATCACGACGTTGTCGACGCTCTTGTTCTTCGCGGTGCGCACCTTGCTGAACAGGTAGAACTTCACGTGCGCGATGCCACCGGGAGCCCGGCACGAGCTGACACAGCGCCGCGTGAAGCTCTTCATGCTCTGGGGCCGCTTCTTCTGGCCGAACTTCAGCGCGTTGGTGAGCCGCTCGAAGCCCTGGTTGGGATTGCGCGGGTTGGCGTTGAGCCGGTCGATCACGACGCGCACCGAGACGCCGCGCTTGTGCGCCGCGATCAGCGCGTTGGTGAGGTCGTCGGAGCGCATGTTCCAGGTCGCGATCCGGATCTGCTGGCCGCCCGGCACGCTGTTGATGGTGTGCAAGAGGTGGGCGATGATCCGCCTGCGAGCCTCGCGGTCGCCGAGGGGGTTGTTGTACTTCACCCCGGTCGGGACGTTGTAGCGCTCCGGCGGCTTCTTCTTGATCGTGTTCTTCGGCTTCGCCTGCTTCTTGGCCGCGGACTGCGCGGCAGCCGCCTGGCTCTGGTCGGCGGCGCCGGCAGCGCGGGCGCCGTCGTCGGCCGACGATGCGGGAGCCGAGAGACCACCGAGCAGCAGGGCGGCGCCGATGGCGAAGGCAGCGAGGGCGGTCGGGCGTCGCACGCTGGAGTCACGCTCCTGGATGGTCGGTGGGGAGGTCTCGCAGGCCACCCCGGCTCGTGGCTGATGGGAGGGCACACGGGCCGCTCCAGCGGTCGAGAGTAACAGCAGGACGCTCAATCACCAGATCGGCGCGCAGCAGCCGCAGGATCGAGCAGCCGGAAGTCCGGACCGAGGGTCAGCCGCCGCAGGCCTTCACGGCCGACTGGTATCCGGGGTCCTCCTCCAGCGGCACGCTGGTCTCGTTGACCGGCCCGCCGGGGGTGGCGTACCAGTTGTCGCGGTAGGTGATCAGCGGCTTGCCGATCTCGCAGTACCGTCCGTCCGCCTTGACGCGCTTCTCGCCCTCGTAGCACTCCTCGTACTGCCAGGGGAGCTTCTTGCCCGCCTGCCAGACGTCGGCGCACTGGGGCTTCTTCGGCTTGGGAATCGGCGAGGCCGACTCGCTCGCGGACTCGCTGGGGGCCGACTCCGTAGCCGTCGTGGACCCGCCGTCCGAGCCCGCGGGGTCAGTCGCGGTCGCCGAGCCCGAGTCGTCGCCGCACGCGGTCAGCAACGCGAGCGGGACCACCAGCGCTGCGATCAGTCCCCGTGCCCTCATGGGCCGAGTCTACGCGTTGGGCCAGCGCCGCCTCCTCCATCTGCCGGGCCAGCGCCGCGACGGCGAGGGCCGAGACCCGCTCGGGAGAGACGTCGTCGGGGTGCCGGTCGTCCGGCCCCGCGAGCACGGGCGTCAGGTCGTCCAGCTCGCCGTGCACCGGGTAGCCACCCGACTCCACCTGCTCCCGCCACCGGCTCTGCGCAGGGATCAGGACGTCACCGAGCTCGGCAGGCGAGCGCGGCGCCGTACCGCCCAGCTCACCGCCCAGCTCGGTGAGACGGCGCTCGGCCAGACCGCGCTTGACGAGCCTCGCGTGCTCCCGCGGGGTGAGCCGGCCCGAGAGCTCGGCGTTCAGCGCCCGCAGCAGGGCGATCGCCTCCGTCGTCAACGACGGGTTGGCCGGCGGTACGACGCCCGGCTCGACCGCAGCGACAGCGGCGGGCGGCAGGTCGCACGCCGCGGCGAACCGCTGCCACAACACCTCGGGCCCGGCTCCGGGCGGCGGGCAGACCACGAGGTGCACGCGACCGACCGGCACCGCGGTCGCCCAGCGCCGCAGCGCAGCGGCGTAGTCCTGGGCGTGCCAGAAGTGCGGACGCGGATCGAGGCCCCCCGGGGAGACGTCGGCGCGGAACTGCTCGCGCTCGAAGTCCGCGAAGGACCGCTCGTCGCCCAGCTTGACCTCCTCCTGCCAGTGCGCCGTGGCCTGGCGGCCGAGGTCGCGAGCGGTGACGACCACGTGGACGTCCACGGCAGCCAACGGCGCCAGGGCGCGGGCGATCTCGGCGGGCTCGGCGCCGCCGAGGATCTCGTGGCTGACGATGCTGGTGCCCTGGTAGGCGAGGGCCTGGTCGCACAGCTCCTGCCAGGTGCCCGCGACGTCGGTCTCCGTGAGGCCGAACTTCTCGTGGCTGCCCCGGATCTCGACGGCCCCCAGGAACATCGCCTGCGGCTTCACGAAGGGGTACAGCACGCCTGCCTCACGCAGGGCGTCGCGATGGTGGGCGAGCAGAGCCTGGAGGTAGGTGGTGCCGGTCTTGGGCAGGCCGACGTGCAGCACCACCCGCGGTCTCGGGATGCCGTGGTGCTGGGCGCGCGTCATGCGCCCATCGTGGCATCGTCGCCGAGTAGCGTTCGAGCGTGAGCTCCAGCCCGTCCCGCGTGTACGCCGCGCGGCTCGTCGGACTGCCGATCTTCGACCCGCAGGGCGACCAGGTCGGCAAGGTGCGCGACATCGTCGCCGCCGTGCGCGGCGACCAGAGCCCCCCGCGCGTCCTCGGGCTAGTCGCTGAGGTCTTCGGACGTCGCCGGATCTTCGTGCCGATGACACGGGTGACCAACATCGACAACGCGCAGGTCTACACCACCGGCCTGCTCAACATGCGCCGCTTCGAGAAGCGCCCCACCGAGACGCTGGTGATCGGCCAGCTGCTGGATCGGGCCGTGACGGTCCGCTCCAGCGGGGTGTCGGGGACCGTCTACGACGTGGGCATGGAGCAGGCCCGCACGCGCGACTGGGTGCTCAACCGGGTGGCGATCCAGGAGCCGGGGCGCGGGTTCCGGCGCCGCGGACAGAGCCACGTGGTGGAGTGGCGCGACGTGGAGGGCCTGACCCGCACGGAGCCCGCCCAGGGGGCGACCCATCTGATCGCCGCCCTCAACGAGATGCGGCCGGCCGACGCGGCCGCGGTCATCCACGACCTCCCGCCGGAGCGGCGTACGGCCGTGGTCGCCGCGATGGACGACGAACGGCTCGCCGACGTGCTCGAGGAGCTCCCCGAGGAGGACCAGGTCGAGATCCTCGAGCATCTCGACTCGGAGCGGGCCGCCGACATCCTCGAGGAGATGTCACCGGACGATGCCGCCGACCTGATCGCCGACCTGCCCCCCGACACCGCAGCCGCCCTCCTCGCCCTGATGGAGCCCGACGACGCCGAGGACGTGCGCCGACTGATGGTGTACGGCGAGGAGACGGCGGGCGGGATGATGACGCCCGAGCCGGTGATCCTGCCCCCCGACGCGACGGTGGCCGAGGCGCTCGCCCACGTGCGTCGCGAGGAGCTGCCCACCTCGTTGGCCGCCCAGGTCTACGTCTGCCGACCTCCGCTGGAGACGCCGACCGGCCGGCTGTTGGGCCTTGCGCACATCCAGCGGCTGCTCCGGGAGCCGCCGTCGGCGCTGGTGGCCGGCGTCCTCGACCAGGAGACCACCTATCTCCGGCCGGACGCGACCATGGAGGACGTGGCGGTGCACGTGGCGTCCTACAACCTCACCGCGGCCCCGGTCGTGGACGAGGAGGGACGCCTGCTGGGCGCGGTCACCGTCGACGATCTGCTCGACCACATGCTGCCCGAGGGCTGGCGCGACCGCGCAGCAGTGCCGCGGGAGCCCCTGGCCGGAGGGGGTGCCTGATGGCCACGCGGTCGCGCATCGACACGCCGCAGGAGGTCCGTCGCCCGCTCCTGCGCAAGCCGGAGTACGACGCCGACACGCTGGGCGTGTTCGCCGAGTCCTTCGCCAGGTTCCTCGGGACCGCGTCGTTCCTCGCCTACATGACGCTCTTCGTGGCGATCTGGATCGGCTGGAACGTCATGGTCGGCGAGGACTCTCCGCTGCAGTTCGACCAGTACCCGTTCATCTTCCTCACCTTGATCCTCAGCCTGCAGGCGTCGTACGCCGCTCCGCTGATCCTGCTCGCACAGAACCGCCAGGAGGCTCGCGACAAGGTGGTGGCCGAGCACGACCGGCAGGCCAACGCGCGCGCGCACGCCGACATGGAGTTCCTGGCCAGGGAGGTCGCGTCGCTGCGGATGGCCGTCGGCGAGGTCGCGACCCGCGACTTCCTCCGCTCCGAGCTGCGCAGCCTGCTCTCTGACCTCGACGAGCGGGCCCGGGTCGCCGAGGAGGGCGAGGGACCGGGCGAACTCCTCACCCCGGCCACCACCCGGCCTGACCCGTCAGAGTCAGAGCGGCCAGGGCGAGACCACCCAGGGCCACCAGCCAGCTGACGAACGAGCCCACCAGGAAGTACTCCGTCAGCCGGTGCACGCGCTCCTGCTCGGATTGCGAGGACAGCTCAGGGAACCGCAGCAGGCCTTTCGCGGCGACCACGATGCTGGCCGCCGTCAACTGCCCGGCCAGCCCGAGGCCGAGGATGAAGACCCGCTCCATCGGCCCGAGCAGCCGGCCGCCCTTGAGGCGGAGCTGGGGATCCTGGGCCGTCCCCTGCCGGGCTGCGGTGACCGTGCCGGTCACTGCGAGGAACAGCCGCACCACCACGTTGCCCGTGGAGAGCTGGACCAGCAGCACGCCCAGCAGGATCAGGGCATGGTCGGCGCTGAGGCTGCTCACCCCCGACAGCGGCAGCTGCTGCAGCCACCGCCCGAATGGTCCACCCGCCTCGCCCGCCTGCCCGGACACCGCCAGCATCGCGGCGACGGCCGCCCCGGCGACCACGAGCGGAAGGCCAGGCCGACCGCGCCCGAAGCCACGAGTCACCATGAGCTCCCACACGGGCGCGAACAGGGCGAGGGCCGCGACGACCGGGAGGTCCGGCCATCCGACCAGACCGGCCAGCAGGCCGATCGTCAGCACGGCCACCGCCCCACAGGCACCCGGAAGGAAGCGCGTGTGCCGCACCGAGTGGGCCAGGTCGGTGCAGCCCATCGCGATCAGCACTAGGGCGAGCCAGCTCAGCGGATCTCCTCCAGGAGTCGTTGGACCTGGACCAGGGCGGCCAGGCCGTCGTGTCGAACCCGTTGTGACACCGCCGAGGGTGTGATCTGGAGCTCGTCGGCGATCTCGCGCTGGGTCCTGGCGTCCAGCAGACCACGCAGCACCCCCCACGAGCGGGGCGAGAGCCGGCCGAGCAGCTCGTCACGCGCCACCAGAGCCGCGTTGACCGCCGCTGGATCAGGGCCGTCGACCCCCGGAGCGTGCTGGTACGCCGTCCGCCTGCTGCGGTGGGCGGGTCGCGCCGACTCCCGCGACACCTCCTCCACCGCGGCCCGCGCCGCCCACCAGCCGGGCCCGTCCTCGACGCGCGGCTGGTCGCGCAGCAGCTCGACGGGTCCCCACCCGAGGCCGTGCCGCACGTCGATGTCCGGCTGCAGCGACAGCAGAAGTCGCCGAGTCGCACGCAGGGCACTGCCGAGGTCGACGAAGGAGCCCTGGAACTCGTCGCCGACGGTGATCCGCAACGGGGCGATGACCCCGGCGTCCGCACCACCGTCCGCACCACCGTCCGCACCACCGTCCGGGCCACCGTCTGGGCGGCCGGCCTCGTCGAGCGCCTCCTGAAGGCGTTCGTGCACCACGGCCCGGTCACGGTGTCGGCGTGAGCCGACGAGATCGCCGATCACGGTGGCCACCGGGACACCCTCGATCATGAGGAAGATCATACCTTCACTTCGTCAAACTGAAGGTTTCTCCTACATCTCGGGTCGACTCCCCCGGGAGTCGCTGGGTGGGTGATCTCTGGGTGGGTGATCTCTGGGTGGGTGATCTCTGGGTGGGTGATCTAAGGAAGCACCGATCATGAGCGTCGTCGCGAGGCGAGTGCACTGGCAAGCCAGGGGCGCGCAGGCAGGCTGGACGCCTTTCGAGCGGTCCTGGCGTCGCCAACGTGCCGCATCGCGGCGCGCAGCAGGCGGGAATGATCGGTGGTTGCCTAGAATCGCGGCACCATGACGAATCCCGCCACCGGTCCATCGCGCGAGGCGGTCGACGCCGCGCTGGCGACCGTGAACGATCCCGAGATCCGGCGTCCCATCACCGATCTCGGCATGGTCGAGTCGGTGACGATCGAGGGCGGCACTGTGCGTCTCACCGTCCTGCTCACGGTCTCCGGGTGCCCCCTCAAGGACACCATCCGCCGAGACGTCGACGCGGCCCTGAGCCGCGTGCCGGGTGTGACGCAGGTCGAGCTCACGCTCGGCGTGATGTCGGCCGAGCAACGAGCCGGCCTCCACGAGACCCTGCGCGGCGGGCAGGCGCAGCGCGAGATCCCCTTCGCCCAGCCGGGCTCGCTGACCCAGGTCTTCGCGGTGGCCAGCGGCAAGGGCGGCGTCGGCAAGTCCTCGGTCACGGTCAACCTCGCCCTGGCGATGGCCGCCGGCGGCCGTGCCGTCGGCATCGTCGACGCCGACGTCTACGGCCACTCGGTGCCGGCCATGCTCGGAGTCGCCGACGCCCGCCCCACCCAGGTCGACGACCTGATCATGCCGGTGCCCACGGCCTCCGGCATCCGGGTGATCTCGATCGGCATGCTCAAGCCGCGGCGCGACCAGGTGGTCGCCTGGCGCGGTCCGATGCTCGACCGGGCGCTTGTGCAGATGCTGTCCGACGTCTACTGGGGCGACCTCGACGTGCTGCTGCTCGACCTTCCTCCCGGCACCGGTGACGTGGCCATCTCGCTGGGCCAGCACCTGCCGGGCGCCCAGGTCATCGTGGTCACCACGCCCCAGGAGGCCGCGGCAGAGGTCGCCGAGCGTGCGGGCACGATGGCCTCGATGCTGCACCAGCGGGTGGTCGGCGTGGTGGAGAACATGAGCTACCTCGCCTGCCCACACTGCGGCCCCTCCCACCAGCTCGACGTCTTCGGCGCGGGCGGCGGGGAGCGCGTGGCGGGCACTCTCTCCCAGCGGTTCGGCTACGACGTGCCGCTCCTCGCCCGCGTGCCGCTCGAGCCCGACCTGCGGGCGGGCGGCGACGCCGGCACCCCGATCGTCGGGTCGGATCCGACCAACCCGGCCGCCGTCTCCCTGCGGGAGGCAGCGGACCTGCTGATCGGTCGTGGACGAGGTTTGGCAGGTCTCCAGCTAGGACTGACTCCGACGAGTAGGTTCTAGCCCGTGTTCGGGGTCGGTCTGCCGGAGATGGCGCTCATCGCGATCGTCGCCGTGCTCGTCTTCGGCCCCGACAAGCTCCCCGAGCTGGCGCGACAGGCCGGTCGGATGGCCCGTCAACTGCGCACCTTCGCCCACTCCGCGCGCGACGAGCTGCGCAGCGAGCTCGGACCCGAGTACGCCGACCTGGAGCTGCGCGACCTCGACCCGCGCGTGCTGGTCCGCAAGCACCTCCTCGAGGCGATGGAGGACGCCGACGAGGAGGAGCCGGCCGCGGCCCGGCGGCGCGGGGACCTCGGGCCGCTCGACCCGGGTGTCACCCCGCCGTACGACGTGGACGCTACGTGACTCCCCGTCGACTCATGCACGCCGTCGGCGGCGCACTGCTCGGTCTCGTCGTGGCGGTGTTCCTACCGCCCATCGCGTTCGCGATCGCGATCGTCGCGGGGTTGCTGATGGCGATCGCCTCAGTGCGCAACCAACCCGTCGACACGGTGAGTCCGGTCGTAGCCGGGTATCTCCTCGGCGTGCTGGGCTACGCCGTCCTCGCGCTGGTCGCCGCCTTCTCGGGCGATCCGGCCTCGGCCTCGGGCGGCGCGATCCGCTGACGGCGGTCAGCCCTCACTCCCCAGGGCGGCGAGCGCGGCACAGGCGACGACGACCGGCTGGTCCGCGGCTCCCTCGACGGCGCCCTCGAGGGGGGCACGGCCCTCGACGAAGTCCCGGCCGACTCGGTGCAGCACCATCGGGAGCCGCGCTCCCGACCTGGTGACGACCAGGCAGGGCGCACCCTCGTCGGCCAAGCGGCGCAGACCCGCGCCCAACCCCAGCCGCGCCACCGGTGGCCACGCGACCTCGGGAACCCCGCGGCCCGAGAGTCCCACGGCGGTCTCGACAGCGTCGAGGACCACGAGCCAGGTGTGGCTCCCGTGACCGGGACGCAGGACGCACCAACCGGAGCCCACCCGCCGCAGGATGCCGCTGAGCCTTCCTGCGCCGGACACCTCGAGGCTCACCTCGGCGCCGACGCTGGCCATCAGGCGCGAGGCGAGCGAGACCGTGGCGTACTCCGCGCGACGGCGGTCGAGGAGCTCGGCGTCCCGCTCGACGGCGAAGCGACCGACCGCCTCGCCCTCGAGGTCCTCGAGCACGTCGAAGACCGCCTCGTCCCAGGTCACGGCCCGAGACTCTCACGCCGGTCCGGCCTCGCCCGATGCCTCCCGGGCGGAGCGGCCGCACGCGCGGTGGTGGACAGAGGGTTGCGAGAACACCTAAAAGAGGCTTGAGTCACGCAAACATACGCAAACGAAGGAAACGACATGAATCTCGGGATGATCGTGCCGCGCGTGCGGTGCTTGCTTGCCTGGGTGGGGATGAGCCTCTCCGCCGCCGCCCTGGGCGCCGGTCTGGTGCCGGCGGCGGCGGAGGGGCTGGGGGCGGTCCGCGAGGGACGGCTCGGTGGAGCGGCGTTTGAGGACCTGTTGACCTGGGCGAGCGCGCTCGTGGCGGTCGTCGTGCTCGCGTGGCTGTGGTCGGTGGCGACGATCGTGGTGCTCGACGCGTCACGCGGCCGGACCCGTCTGCGCCGTGGGGTTCCGCCGGTCGTACGCCGCGCGATGCTGGCCCTGTGCGGAGTCGGGCTGGCCTCGACCCTGGCACCGGCGGTGGCCCTGTCTGCCACCGAGCCGCCCGGGGGCCCGGCCTCGGTGCTCGCCGGTCTGAGGCTGCCGGAGCGGGTGGCGGTCCCCCGGGTCGGTGTGGCCGCCCCTGCTGGGCAGGAGCCCACGCCCGCGCCGGTCTCTCGAGCCGGTGTCGCCTCCCTCGACGAGGAGTCGGTGCAGGTGCGTCTCGGGGACACCCTGTGGAGCGTGGCCCTCGCTCGGCTCGGCGCAGAGACCGATCCCGGCGTGGTGGCGGCCTACGTCGGCGACCTGCACGCGGTCAACCGCCAGGTGATCGGCCCCAATCCCGACCTGATCCAGCCGGGACAGCGCCTGGCGATGCCCACTCCGCAGATCGGCGCCGGCCCGGGATCGGCCGCATGACCCGCTCCGCCGCCAACGTCGTGCCCCTCGCGCCCGAGGCAGGCACGGTCTGCGGCCCTCGGGTCCCGATGGCGACCGTGCAGGGCACCTTGGCCCTCGACCTGCTGCCCCGCCAGGATCCGCCAGAGGTCGGCCTGACACAGCGGCCGGGTGGCCGACCCGCCGACGTCGTCGACATCGGCAGGGCTGCCCGCCACGAGTTCGAGCGGTTCAGCGGGCGGATCATCTCCGCCATCGTCGAGATCGTCGGCGGTGATCGGCCCGTGAGCCAGGTGCTCCGCTGGACCACACCGACCGTCTACCAGGACCTGGGCCGCCGTGCCCTGCTCGTCACGAGGGCCGCCGACCGGCATCCCGGCGAGGGCGGCGGCATCCAGGCGGTGCGCCCGCACGTGGTCGGGGTCCACAGCTGCTTCGTCGCCCCCGGCATCGCCGAGGTCAGCGCGCACGTCCGCTACGGTCGCCGCTCCCGTGCCGTGGCCGCGCGCTTCGAGCGACGGCGGGACCGCTGGATCTGCACCGCGCTGGAGTTCGCCTGACGCCGTCGCGTGACAGGCTGGACCCATGACCTCCACCCCGCGAGAGCAGCCATGGCGAGACGACGCTTCCGAGCGCGGCCGCATCGTGCTGCTCACGGCCAACCCGATCTCCGAGGCGATCGGCACCATTGCCGGCGCGGTCGGCCACCCGGTGGTGCTGATCGCCGAGGACGACGAGGGCCCCGGGCTGACCGGGGCCGACCCCCGGGAGGGTGACGCCGTGGTGCTGTGCGACCACGACGCCCCCGACGCGCCGGCCGTGTTGCGGGCCGCGCTCGCCTCCCCCGCGTCGTACGTCGCGATGATGGCCAGCCGCGGCCGGGCCGCGGGGCTGCTCGCCGATCTCGCTACGGAGGGTGCGCCGGGCGTGGAGAAGCTCCACGTCCCCGCCGGTCTCGACCTCGGCGGCAAGGGACCGGGCGAGATCGCCCTCTCCGTCGTCGCGGAGATCGTCGCCGAAGCCCACGGCCGCTCCGGCGGCAGCCTGCGAGGCTAGCGAGCGAGCTCAGGAACCCCCGGTCAGCTCACGCGGGCGGTCAGGCCGGTCGGTCCGCCGGGCGCGCCGTGACAGCGCTTGTACTTCTTGCCCGACCCGCAGGGGCACAGCTGGTTGCGGCCGACCTCGGCGAACTCGTCACCGACGTTGGTCACGGTGCCTCCGCTGACGGCCGTCGACCCGTCCTCGGACGGTGCGGAGTACGACAGGTTCTGCGGCTGCTTGGGCCGGTCGAGGCCCTTCGCCCGGATGTGCGGGGTCTCGCGACCGGCATGCCCCGGCCTCTCGAACACGGACGGCTCGGGTGCGGGCTCGGGCGCCGCCTGTCCGTCGGCGTCGAAGCGCTGCGCGGGAGCGTTGGGCAGCACCGCTCGCATCGGCTCGGCGACCTCGACCTCCTCGTCGTCGTCCTCGACCTGGACCTCGAGGTTGAACAGGAAGCCGACCGACTCCTCCTTGATGCCGTCCATCATCGCCGCG
>CAZIVD010000062.1:0-27890 GCA_964542635.1 uncultured Nocardioides sp.
CAGGTTGGTGAACTTCGAGACGTAGGTCTCCAGCGGGACGCCGTACTGCAGGCCGATCGAGACCGCGATCGAGAACGCGTCCATCACGCCGGCCAGGGTGGAGCCCTGCTTGCCGAGCTTGAGGAACACCTCGCCGAGCTCGCCGTCGTCGTGCGCGCCCGAGGTCATGTAACCCTCGGCACCACCGACGGTGAACGACGTGGTGCGCGACGCGCGGGACTTGGGCAGCCGCTTGCGGGTCGGGCGGTAGACGATCTTCTCGACCGTCTGGACCTCGGCCGACTCGGCCTCGGCCGTCTTGGACTCGGGCTTGGCCTTGGCGTCGGCCAGGGGCTGACCGACCTTGCAGTTGTCGCGGTAGACGGCGGTCGCCTTGAGGCCCAGCTTCCAGGACTGGAGGTAGATGTCCTCGATGTCCTCGATCGTCGCGCTCTCGGGCAGGTTGACGGTCTTGGAGATGGCACCCGACAGGAACGGCTGGCAGGCCGCCATCATCCGCACGTGGCCCATCGGCTTGAGCGCCCGGGCGCCCATGGCGGTGTCGAAGACCTCGTAGTGCTCCGGCTTGAGGCCGGGGGCGTCGATGACGTGGCCGTGCTCGGCGATGTAGGCCTCGATGGCCTCGATCTGCTCGGTCGCGTAGCCGAGCTTGGTCAGCGCGCGCGGGATCGTCTGGTTGACGATCTGCATCGAGCCGCCGCCCACGAGCTTCTTGAACTTCACCAGGGAGAAGTCCGGCTCGATGCCGGTGGTGTCGCAGTCCATCATGAAGCCGATCGTGCCGGTGGGAGCGAGCACCGAGGCCTGCGCGTTGCGGAAGCCGTTGGTCTCCCCGAGCCGGACGACGTCGGCCCAGGCGTCGGTGGCCAGCTTGTGGACCTGCGCGTCGGCGAGGCCGAGGGTGCGCACGGCGTCGTTGGCCACCTGGTGCTTGCGCATCACCTTGCGGTGAGCCGTGGCGTTGCGCGCGTAGCCGGTGTACGGGCCGACCACCGCGGCCAGCTCGGCGGAGCGGCGGTAGGAGACACCGGTCATCAGCGAGGTGATGGTCGCGGCCATCGCGCGGCCGCCGTCGGAGTCGTAGCCCAGGCCCATCGCCATCAGCAGGGCGCCGAGGTTGGCGTAGCCGATGCCGAGCTGGCGGTAGTCGCGCGTCGTCTGCCCGATCGCCTCGGTCGGGAAGTCGGCGAAGCAGATCGAGATGTCCATCGCCGTGATGATCACCTCGACCGCCCGGGCGAACAGCTCGCCGTCGAAGGTGCCGTCGTCCTTGAGGAACTTCAGCAGGTTGAGCGAGGCGAGGTTGCACGAGGAGTTGTCGAGGGACATGTACTCCGAGCAGGGGTTGGACGCGGTGATCCGGCCGGTCTCGGGGTTGGTGTGCCAGTCGTTGATGGTGTCGTCGTACTGCAGACCGGGGTCGGCACACTCCCAGGCGGCCTGGCTGATCTTGCGGAAGAGCGTGCGGGCGTCGATGCGCTCGATCTCCTCGCCCGTCTTGCGAGCGCGCAGGGCGAAGTCGGAGCCCTCCTCGACCGCCCGCATGAACTCGTCGGAGACCCGCACGGAGTTGTTGGCGTTCTGGTATTGCACCGAGGTGATGTCCTTGCCGCCGAGGTCCATGTCGAACCCGGCGTCGCGCAACGCGCGGATCTTGTCCTCCTCACGCGCCTTGGTCTCCACGAACTCCTCGATGTCGGGGTGGTCGACGTCGAGGACGACCATCTTGGCCGCGCGCCGGGTGGCGCCGCCCGACTTGATGGTGCCGGCGGAGGCGTCGGCGCCCCGCATGAAGGAGACCGGGCCCGAGGCGGTGCCACCGGAGGAGAGCAGCTCCTTGGACGAGCGGATGCGGGAGAGGTTCAGGCCGGCACCGGAGCCGCCCTTGAAGATGAAGCCCTCCTCCTTGTACCAGTTGAGGATCGAGTCCATCGAGTCGTCCACGGACAGGATGAAGCAGGCCGAGACCTGCTGCGGCGAGGGTGTGCCGACGTTGAACCAGACAGGGCTGTTGAAGGAGAAGTACTGGTTGACCAGCAGCCAGGTGAGCTCGTGCTCGAACACCTCGGCGTCGGCGGGAGTCGCGAAGTAGCCGTGCTCGCGGCCGGCCTTGACGTAGGTGGAGACGACCCGGTCGATCAGCTGGCGCAGGCTCCACTCACGCGCCTCGGTGCCGACGGCGCCGCGGAAGTACTTGGTCGTGACGATGGTGGAGGCGTTGAGCGACCACGTGGTGGGGAACTCGACCGCGCGCTGCTCGAAGACGGTCTCGAGCGTCTTCCAGTTGGTCTGGACGACGTCTCGCCGCTCCCAGGTCAGCTCGTCGTAGGGGTGCACCCCGGCGGTGCTGAAGACCCGTTCGATCGTCAGGCCGGCACGACGACGGCCGTCGGACGGGGTGGCGCTCGCGTCGGATCCTGCTCCGGGGTTCACCGTCTCGGTCATGGAGTCTCCCTGTTCCCTCGTGATCATTGTTGATGCCTGGGCTGATGTGCGCTGGCTGGATGAGCGCTGGGTTGCTGCTCTGCTGGTCGTCGGGGTCGCCACGGGTGGTCCGAGGACCAGTGAAGCGGCGACCACCGACAGGTGGTGCGCCCGGGACGGATCGCTTCCCCACAATCCGCCCCGGGCGGTCTGAGGTCAGCCCGTGGGCACGGGCCGAGGTGTGTCGTGCGGATCGACCGCGGAGTCCGCGAGTCCGAGCGCACGCTCGGCCCTCAGGCTCGCGATCTCCTCCTCGAAGTCGTCCGCGGACTGGAACGCGCGGTAGACCGAGGCGAAGCGCAGGTAGGCGACCTCGTCGAGGTCGCGCAGCGGCCCGAGGATCGCCAGTCCCACCTCGTGGGCGGGCACCTCGGCGGCGCCGTCGAGGCGCAGGGCGTCCTCCACGGCCTGGCCCAGGCAGGCGAGGTCGTCTTCGGTGACCGGCCGGCCCTTGCACGCCTTGCGGACGCCCGCCACGGCCTTCTCTCGGACGAAGGGCTCGGTGGCCCCGGACCGCTTGAGTACCGTCAACTGCATCTGCTCGACGGTCGTGAAGCGCTTGTGGCAGGTCGAGCAGGCGCGGCGACGGCGGATCGCCGAGCCGTCCTCGGTGACCCGCGAGTCGAGGACCCGGGTGTCGGTGTCGCGGCAGTAGGGGCAATGCACGGCCGGAACCTCCTCACGGGTCGATACAGCCTGATCGGGACGGCCGAGGGCTCCCGACGAGCTTCCCCGTCGAGGTGGACGAAACCCCTCACCCTGTGAACAACAGCCGCCCGGCTGTGAATCCCCAGGACCGTCTCTGTGGACTAGATGTGGATAACTACATCGGTGTAACTACCAGATGTAGTGGCAACCGTACGCCGGGTCGACGGGAGGTGCAACCCCTTCCGGCCCGCGAGTCTCGAGGTCCCGCCCCGGATCGGCGGCTCCGGACATCCGTGCAGGTCAGCGCACGGGTCGACGACGCGAGATGCGGTCCAGACGGCCCGGATCCCGGCGTGTCGGACTCGTCGATCCACGGTCGGCGACGCCGGCCGATGCGCCACAATGGGGCCTGTGACAGGCACGGGGAGGCATGCCGGGGCGCGGCGCGCGGAGCCCTCTCCGACCCCCGGCCGCAAGAGCCGCAGCTCGGTGACACTGCTCGTCCACGCCGTCGGGGTCACCCTGGCGATCGTGGCCTGGGGCTACCTCGTCTATGCGGCCATCGACTTCGGCGCGACGGCCCGCGGCGGCCAGACGAGCGCCTGGTGGCTGCTCGCGATGGCCTCGATCGGCGCGATTGCCTGCCTGTTCGTCGGCCTGCTCCTGGTGACCCGCCTGCTCCGCCTGGTCGGCGTGATCCGGGGCGCCGACCCCGAGGAGCCGTCGCGCCCGGTCGGCGGCAAGCGGGCCGCCCGGTGAGTGATCCCCCGGCTCGGAGCGCGGGCTACTCGGGCACTCCCCTGCCTCGCAAGCTCGGCCTCAAGGCCGGGCAGGTGGTGCTGCTCGACGGCCAGCCCGCCGACGTCGACCTGGGGTCCCTGGCGAGCGTCGACGGCCTCCGGATCGTCCGCCGACTGCCGCGGGCCGCGGACGTCACTGTGACCTGGCACACCTCGCTCGCCGAGCTCGACCGGCGACTGCCGGTGCTCTTCGAACGTACCTCGACCGCCGGCATGGTCTGGGTGTGCTGGCCCAAGAAGGCCAGCGGCAGGCCAACCGACCTCGACGGCAACGTCGTGCGCGAACTCGGCCTGGGTCACGGTTTCGTGGACGTGAAGGTCGCTGCGATCGACGAGACCTGGTCGGGGTTGAAGTTCGTCCGTCGCCTCCGCGACCGCGAGCCCCGGGCGAAGCCGACGCCGTGACAGCCGCGAGGGGCGGAACCCCCTGGTCCCGCCCCTCGTCTTCCCCGGCTCGTCGGCGGGGGTCGAAGCCACCGACGAAGTCTCGCGGGCGAGCACACCCGCACCAGCCCTACTCGGTGGGCACCCGCAGCCGCTGACCGGCCTGCACCATGCCCGACTCGAGGGCGTTGAGCCGCTCGATGCGCGCCACCATCGAGCGCACGTCATCCCCCGTGGTCGCTGCCGCGTCGGCCGCGATGTCCCACAACGTGTCGCCCACCCCGACCTGCACCACACGGGTCGGCTCGGGAGTGCCGGGCCGCTCGGTCGCCACCGAGCCGGCCCCGAGGAAGACCGACACGGCGAACGCCACCAGCAGGCCGAGCACCAGCACGACCACCCGGCCGCGGCGCGTGAGTCGCACCGTGGAGGGCGCACTGGTCGCTCGCCCACGTGAGGAGGCCTCGGTGCGGGGCAGCACCCGCGTGGCGGTGATGGTGCTCATGGTGTCCTCCTGGGGGGTGTCTGGCGGTGAGGCCGTCGTCGGCTCGGATCGGCCGAGTCGGTCAGTCGACGGGCCGTCGGCTCCTGCTCTGCTCGATGTCTATCGGGAGCCACCGACAACGGCCCCTGGCCTCGACTCGATCAGGCATTCGATCGAACATGTGTACGAGGTTAGATCATGTGTTCGAACGATGACAAGGGGGCGCGCGGAGCAAATCGCACCTGTGTTCGATCCGGTGCGCGGCGCCGCACGGACGACACGCCGTTCGAACAGATGTTTGAAGCGAAGCGCTTCCGAGGTCTAGCGTGAGCTCATGGCCCGCGACCTCTCAGCCCCCTCGTCACGCCCCCGGCGCACCGTGAGCGAGCTCCCGGACGGCCCGCCAGATGCCACCGGGTTGACGCCCCGGCAGCAGCGGGTGCTGGCCCACATCAAGGATTCGATCGAGAAGCGGGGCTACCCGCCCAGCATGCGCGAGATCGGAGACGCCGTCGGGCTGGCCAGCTCCTCCAGCGTCTCCCACCAGTTGAGGGTGCTCGAGGAGAAGGGGTTCCTCAAGCGCGATCCCAACCGGCCGCGGGCGCTCGAGGTGTTCCTCCCCGAGGTGATGGCCGCGCGCCGTGCCATCGGCCACGCTGACGAGGACTCCTATGACGAGACCGGCGTCGGCGACAGCGTGCCGCCGGCCGCCTACGTGCCCGTGGTCGGTCGGATCGCCGCCGGCGGCCCGATCCTCGCCGAGGAGCGCATCGAGGAGGTCTTCCCCCTGCCCCGGCAGCTCGTCGGCGAAGGGACCCTGTTCCTCCTCGAGGTCAGCGGCGACTCGATGATCGACGCCGCGATCTGCCCGGGTGACTACGTCGTGGTCCGCCAGGCGCAGACGGCCGAGAACGGCGACATCGTGGCGGCCCTGCTCGACGGCGAGGCCACGGTGAAGACCTTCCGGCGCCGTGACGGCCAGGTGTGGCTGATGCCCCACAACGACCGCTACGAGCCGATCGACGGCACCCACGCGACCATCCTGGGCAAGGTCACCGCCGTCCTGCGCCGGGTCTGACCCAGCCGGGTCGGGGCTTCGCGCGACGAGGCTCTCCCGGCGAGCGTCAGGACGCCTGCGCGGCGAGCCGGGCCAGCGCCTGTCGGGCCACGTCGGGGTCGGTCGTGGTCCACATCGGGGAGAGTCCGGCGCGCAGGAACCCGCCGTACCTCGCGGTGACCAGGCGCGGATCCAGCACCGCGACCACGCCCCGGTCTGTCGGGGTCCGGATCAGCCGGCCGCTCCCCTGGGCGAGCAGGAGTGCGGCATGGGTCGCCGCCACCTGCATGAAGCCGTTGGCGCCGGCCGCGTCGGCGGCGCGCTGGCGTGCGGACATCAGCGGGTCATCCGGGCGGGGGAACGGGATCCGGTCGATGATCACCAGCTGGCAGGTCGGGCCCGGCACGTCGAGGCCCTGCCACAGGCTCAGGGTGCCGAACAGGCAGGTGTGCGGGTCCTCGACGAACTGCCGCGCCAGCTCGGGCAGCTGGGCGTCCCCCTGGGCCAGGGTGGTCAGGTGCGGCAGCCGCTCGCGCACCGCCGTGGCCGCGGTCTCCGCGGCCCGGCGTGAGCTGAACAGGCCGAGCGTGCGGCCCTCCGCCGCGTCGACGAGCGCCACGATCTCGTCGAGCTGGGCGGTCACCAGCCCGTCGCGTCCGGGCGGCGGCAGGTGGCGGGCGACGTAGAGGATCGCCTGCCGGGCGTAGTCGAAGGGCGATCCGACGTCGATCCCCCGCCAGGGGAGCGCATCGGCCGCTCCGGCGACCGGCTCCGCGTCGTCGTGCCCGGGGGAGGTCTCGTCGAGCCGCTCCGCAGGTCGCAGGCCCACCGAGGTCGCCACCGCGGAGAAGTCGCCGCCGAGCTTCAGCGTCGCGGAGGTGAGCACCGTCGTGGTCTCGGTCAGCATCTTCTCCCGCATCGGACCGGCGACCTGGAGCGGCGCCACGCACAGCCGCTGTGGCTGGCGGTCCCCGCCCTCGGTGAGCCACAGCACGTCGGCGTCGGAGTGGGCGGCCATACGCTCGGCGGTGGCGAAGACCTCCTGCACCATCCCGCGGGCCTGGGTCCTCGCCGCGTCGGCGTCGTCGCCGTCGGAGTCGCGGGGGTAGGCCGACAGGCAGGCGCGCGCCGCATCGCGCACCAGCACCAGCGAGTCCGCGAGCGCCTCGGGCACGGTGTCGAAGCGTCCGGGCGGGGCGTCGTCGATCGCCGCCTGCAGCGCGTCGGCGGCGTCGGCCAGGTCGTCGGCCTCGGTGCCCTCGACCTGCCGCTGGGACCGGCGGGCCGCCCGCTCGACGTCGGCGACCGCCAGCTCGTCGGTGGCCGCCTGGGTGACCCGGGCGACGAGCTCGTGAGCCTCGTCGACGACGACCACGTCGTACTCGGGGATCATCGGGACCCCCTCGATCGCGTCGATCGCGAGCAGCGAGTGGTTGGTCACGATCAGGTGTGAACGGTGCGCGCGCTCGCGGGCGAGCTCGACGAAGCATTCGGCGCCGAACGGGCATCGGGACGCCCCCAGGCACTCGCGGTGCGTGACCGAGACCTGCCGCCACTCCCGGTCGGTGTGCCGCGGTGCGTGGTCGCGCTCACCGGTGCCGCCGGACCCAGCCTCCTCTTCGGCCCAGGAGCGCAGGTCGAGCACCTTGCGCCCGAGCGAGCCCTCGGGCACCTCGACCAGGGCGCCCTGGTCGTCGGGCACCCCCTCGCGGATCCGATGCAGGCAGGCGTAGTTGGACCGCCCCTTCAGCACGGCGTACGACGTGTCGACCGCAGCCCCGGTCGAGCCGGCCTCCACCGCCTCGACCAGGCGCGGCAGATCACGCTCGACGAGCTGGTGCTGGAGGGCGAGCGTCGCCGTGGCGACGACCACCCGCTTGCTGTGAAGCAGGGCGGGCACGAGGTAGCCGAGGGACTTCCCGGTGCCGGTCCCCGCCTGGACCATGAGGTGCTCGCCGGACGACATGGCCGCCGCGACCGCCTCGGCCATCGCCACCTGACCGGCCCGCTCGGTGCCGCCCAGGGCCTCGACGGCCACCGACAGCACGCCCCGGACGGTCGGCTTCGAGACGTCGGGCGGCACCGCAGCACCCTACGTCGCGGCGAGGACACGTCGGGCGTGCCTGCACACCCGCGCGACCCATGCGTGGCCGCGCGTCAGAAGCCGGCGACGCGGTCCAGGAAGGCGTCGACGAGTGCGCGGGCCCGCGTGCGGCCCGCGGCATCCTCGACGAGCGTCGTCGCGAAGAGCTCGTCGGGGTCCAGACCCCGTGCGCGGGCCTGCTCGGTGCCTCCGTCATCGAGCCAGCCGCGCAGCATCTCCGAGGTCAGCTCGGGGTGGAACTGGACGGCCAGGTTGCGCCGGAGCAGGTAGGCCTGCGACGCCGCGGGGTTGCGCGCGACCTCGACCGCCCCCGGCGGCAGCACCCACCGGTCGTAGTGCCACTGGAACCACGGCCCGGTGGGGACCAGGTCCTCGTCGTCGCTCTCGATGCTCACCCAGCCGATCTCCGGATCCGGTGACCGCTCGACGCGGCCGCCGTGGGCATGGGCGAGCAGCTGACCGCCGAAGCAGATGCCCAGCACCGGGACCTCGTGCGCGTCCGCGTCGCGCAGGAGCTGCGCCTCGGGCTCGACCCAGGAGCCGACCAGCGGGTGGTCGTAGACCGACCACGGGGCGCCCATCGGCACGATCACGTCGTACGCCGTGGCGTCGGGAAAGGATCCCGTCAGCCCCACCGTGCCCACCGCACCCTCGGGCACGACCTGGTGCAGGGTCACGTCGAACCCGCGCTCCTCGAGGCGCTCACCGACCGGGCCGGGTGGGGAGACGTGGTCGTGCTGGATGACCAGTGCCCGCATCCGGTGCCCTTCCTTCGCCGTCCTGCGAGCGTGGTCCCGCAAGGTTCGATGGCCGCCTGGGCGCCCTCGTCGCACCCTTGTCGCACTCTGTCACGGCCGTTATCGTTCGGATCCTAATGGTCGCACGGGTCCGGCGCGACCGACCCACCGACCGGCGATCGAGGGGCTCCGCGCCCCGGGCACGGAGAAGCAGATGAGCCAACCCACCGTCGTCAGCGAGTACGAGGCCGACGTCGTCGTCTCGCGGCTCGCGCAGCCGGCCGACGGCGTGGTCGAGGTGACCCTCTCCCACCCGGACGGGCGACCGCTGCCGCCCTGGACTCCGGGAGCGCACGTCGACCTGATCCTGGGCGGCGGACTGGTCCGCCAGTACTCGCTCTGCAGCACCCCGGGCGACCCCACGTCGTACCGGGTCGCGGTGCTGCTCACCCCGGACAGCCGCGGCGGATCCACCCAGGTGCACGCCCTCACCGAGGGCCAGACGATCCGGATCCGGGGCCCTCGCAACAACTTTCCCTTGGTCACGTCCCGGCGCTACCTGTTCGTCGCGGGCGGGATCGGGATCACCCCCATGCTGCCGATGATCGAGGAGGCGGACGCGGGCGGCGCCGACTGGCGGCTCGTGTACGGCGGACGGTCGCGGGCGTCGATGGCCTACCTCGACCACCTGGAGCAGTACGGCAATCGGGTCACGGTGGTCCCGCAGGACGAGGCCGGGCTGATCGACGTCGCGGGTCTCCTCGCCACCCCCGACCCCGGCACGCTCATCTACTGCTGCGGTCCCGAGCCCCTGCTCGCGGTGGTCGAGGAGCGCGCGGGGACGTGGCCACCGGGCAGCCTCCATCTGGAGAGGTTCGCGGCCAAGGAGATCGAGCATGACGGCGACGACTCGGCGTTCGAGATCGTGCTGCAGCGGTCGGGCGTGACCCTGACCGTGCCGGCGGACACGACGGTCTTCGACACCATGCGCGGCGCCGGGGTCTCGGTGCTGGGCTCGTGCCTCGAGGGGATCTGCGGCACCTGCGAGACCGGCGTCCTCGAGGGCGAGGTCGACCACCGCGACTCCGTCCTCGACGCCGACGAGCAGGAGGCCAACGACTGCATGATGGTCTGCGTCTCCCGAGCCCGGGGCGCCCGCCTCGTCCTGGACGCGTGAGCCGGAAGGAACCGAGATGACCGCCACCGCCGCCCGCCGCTGCGCCGACGTCCCCCACTCCGCCTGGTATGCCGCCGCCACCTCAGAGGAGGTCGGACGTTCCCCGTTGGCCCGCCGGCTGCTCGGGACGCCCGTCGTCCTCTACCGCACGAGCACCGGCGACCCCGTCGCGCTCGAGGACCGCTGCGCCCACCGGCCGGTGCCGCTGTCCGGCGGTCACCTCGAGGGCGACGACATCGTCGCCGGCTACACCGGCTTCCGCTACGCGCCGGACGGCCGCTGCGTCGCGGTGCCGACCCAGCCCAACGTGCCCTTCGGCGCGGCGGTCCGGGCCTTCCCCGCGCACGACGACGGCTCGTTCGTCTGGATCTGGACAGGAGACCCCCGCCTCGCCCGGCTCCGCCCACCGCCGGACACGTCCTGGCTGCGCGCGCCGGAATGGTCGTCGTTCGGCGACGCGTGGGAGACCGCCGCCGCCGTCCGCCTGCTCATCGACAACTTCTCCGACATCACCCACGTGGTGCACGTCGACCCGGACATCGCCCCGCCTGCGCTCGGCGCGGGTCCGACCCCACCGCTGAACGTCACCGTCAGCGAGACCACCATGCGGTTCAGCCGGGACTTCGAGCCCGCCCCCGTCGCGCCGTGGCACGCCCTGCTCACCGGGGTCGCGCCCGACGCGGCGTTCGCCCAGCGGGAGGAGGGCGAGTTCCGCTCGCCGGGTCTCTGGGTCGACCGCTGGCACGTGTACGCCGAGGGCGGGCCCACCTACAGCTTCGTCTTCACCCACGCACTCACGCCGCTGGACGAGACGACGACCCGGCACGTGTGGCGGGTCAGCCGCAACTTCGCCCCCGGCGCCGCGGCCACCGGCACCCTCACCCCGATCTTCGGCCGCTACTACCGGCGGGTGCGCGGCGTCCTGGAGACCATGCAGCGCGTGGTGTCCGAGGACGGTCCCCGCCCCGAGGTCAGCGTGGCCGCGGACGCCGCCGCGACCGCCGTACGCCGGATCCTGGACCGCCTCGTGGCCGACGAGACCGGCCGCACCGCCGGTTGAGGAGGCGCCGAGGAACGAGGCGCCGACACGTTGCCAGCGCCAGTGTCGCTGGTCGAGCCGGGCGAGCCGCCAGGCGAGCCCGTGTCGAGACCCGCGACACTCACGAGGCCTCGACGCGCCGCTGGTTCCTCGCGGCGGCTCGACCAACGAGAGGGTCTCGTGACGGTCGCTGCGCGACCTCCTCGACCAGCGAAAGAACGGTCGCTGCGCGACGTCCCGTCAGGCGGCGGGGGTGATCCGGACGGGCAGGGTCTTGACGCCGTTGACGAAGTTGGAGCGCACGCGGGTCACGTCGCCGGCGAGCTCGATGTCCTGCACGCGCGGGAGCAGCTCCTCGAACATCAGCCGGATCTCCATCCGGGCCAGGTTGTTGCCCAGGCACAGGTGCGGACTGCCCTTGCCGAAGGTCATGTGGTCGACGTTGGTCCGCGTGACGTCGATGCGGTAGGGGTCCTCGAAGACGGCGTCGTCGCGGTTGCCCGAGGCGAACCACATCACGACCTTGTCGCCCTCCGCGATCTGCTTCCCGCCGAGCTCCACGTCGCGCATCGCCGTACGCCGGAAGTGGTAGACCGGCGAGGCCCAGCGCAGGAGCTCCTCGACGGCGGTGGGGATGAGCGAGGGGTCCTGCTGCAGCTTCACGAGCTCGTCGTGCTGCTCCATCAGGCCGATCATCGAGTTGGAGATCGCGTGCCGCGTGGTCTCGTTGCCGGCGATGACGAGCAGCGAGAAGTAGTTGTTGAAGTCCTGCTGGCTCAGCGGGACGCCGTCCTCGGGCATCTGGTTGGCCAGGATCGAGACCAGGTCGGTCCCGTCGCCGCCGACACGGCCGTCCTTCAGCTCGTTGCCGTAGTCCCAGACCTCCTGCACGGTCGGCGATCGGAACGGCAGGTGCCGGTACTGGTCGGACTCGTCGAGGTCGGCTCGCACCTTGGCGTAGTCCGGGTCGGTGTTGGCGACCAGCTCGTTTCCCCACGCGATCAGCTGGGCGGTGTCGCTCTGAGGTACGTCGAGCAGCCGGGCCAGCACGTTGATCGGGAAGTCGGCGCTGATCTTCTTGACGAAGTCGATCCGGCCGTCGTTGTCGGCCGCCTCCGCGAGCGCCACGTCGACGGTGTTCTTGGTCAGCTGGCGCAGGAACGCCTCGTAGTTCTTCATCAGGTTGCGCGGGGTGAACTCGCGCTGGACCAGCCGCCGCAGCGCCGTGTGCCGGGCGCCGTCGGTCTCCAGGAGCGAGCGCCGGAAGTCCATCAGGTCGTCGTCGACCTCCTCGATGTTGACGAACTTCTCGGAGGTGAACGTCTCGGGATCCTTGTCGACGGTCCAGATGTCCTCATAGCGGGTGACCGCCCAGAAGCCGTGGTTGCCGCCCGCCTCCGGGTTCCAGTGCACGGGGTCCTCCGCGCGCAGCGTGTCGAGCTGGGCGAAGCCGCGCAGGTCGGCGAAGCCGTCGATGTCGGACAGGTCGACGTCCTCGAGGGCGACGGGCTCGTGGCGGGGCATGCGGACTCCTTCGGGCGGAGGGTCAGAGGTGGTCGGAGGTGGTCAGAGGTGGTAGGTGTACTCGTGGAACTCCCAGTCGGTGATCCACGTGTGGAAGCGCTCGATCTCGTTGCGCTTGTAGGCGAGGAACGCCGCGACGAACGGCTCGCCCAGCGCCTCGCGGAAGTCGGTGTCGGCCTCGAGCGCGTCGAGCGCCTGCTCGAGGGTGACGGGCAGCTTGTCGGCCTTCGTGACGTCGTACCCGTAGCCGACGAGGGGCTCTGGGGGCTCGAGCTCGTCGCGGATGCCCAGACGGGCCGCGGCCAGCATGCCGGCGATGGCGAGGTAGGAGTTGGCGCTGGCATCCCCGAGCCGGAGCTCCATGCGGGATGCCCGCCCGCGCTCCGGCGGGATGCGCACCATCGCCGACCGGTTGTCCAGCCCCCAGTCGATCAGCCACGGGGCGAGGGTGTCGGGGCCGAAGCGCTTGTAGGAGTTGATGGTCGGGTTGCAGACCGCTGCCAAGGCCGGCGCGTGGGCGAGGATGCCGGCGATCGCATGCCGCGCCGTCGCCGAGAGCCCGTACGCCCCCTGGGGGTCGTCGAAGAGCGGCGTCTCCCCGTCGGGCGACCACATCGAGAAGTGCAGGTGGTAGCCGGAGCCGCCCTCGTCGTTGAACGGCTTGGGCATGAACGTCGCGAGCCGGCCCTGCATCAGCGCCATCTCCTTGATCGCCGCCTTGAACCGGTGCGCCCGGTCCGCGGCGTCGAGGGCCTCGCCGTGCCACAGGTTGATCTCGAACTGGCCGGAGGAGAACTCGTGGTTGGCGGCCACCACCTCGATGCCGTAGTCGCCCAGTTGGCGCAGAGCGTTGAGCAGCACGTTCTCGGGGTCGCCCTTGAGACCGGAGACGTAGACGTTGCCGGTGCCCTCGCCGTACCGGCGCCAGCCGGAGGGGGACTTGTCGGACTCCTCCAGCACGTAGAACTCCAGCTCGGGCCCGACGATGGGGACGATGTCGAGGTCGGCGTAGGTCGCGATCACGCGCTTGAGCACGGCCCGGGGGCTGTCCTCGGCGGTCGTGCCGTCGGCGTTGTACATGTCGGCGATGCAGTGCGCGACGCCCGGCTCCCACGGCACCGGCAGGAGCGTGTCGAGGTCGGGGAAGGCCAGGATGTCGGGCAGTCCGGCCGAGAGCCCGCCCTCGATGTCCACGACGTCACCGCGCGGGGTGGTGGCGAAGACCGATCGGCAGAACGCGACCCCGCTGCCGACGGTCCGTGGGAACCGGTTGACCAGGACGTCGCGGCTGCGGTCGGTGCCGATGATGTCGGAGTACCCGAGCCGGACCACGTCGATGCCCTGCTCGACGAGCCGCTCTGCCGCGGGCTGCAGGCCGGAGACGTCGAAGTGCGCCATGGGCGGGTTCCTTCCGGTGGTGACATGCGGCAGGGATCACGCATGTCGTTTGGGTCCGAACAGTACCCAGGCCCGATGCGGACCGGCAAGAGGTTCCCGCAGAGCCGGACGACGGCTATCGTACGGATCCTAACGATCCTCCAGGAGTGCATCGCATGACCCAGATGAAGGGCTTCTTCTTCCCGCGTACGGCGTCCGGCCAGGCCTCGATCATCCCCTCGCCGCCCTGGTACTACTCCGGCGACCTCCTCACCGTCGAGTACCGCACCGACCCGGCCCGGGTCGCCGAGCTGCTGCCTCCGCCGCTGGAGCTGGCTCCCGAGGATCCCGGCGCGGTGGCGCTCATCTGGGCGGACTGGCAGTCGTGCTCGTCCTCCCGAGAGGAGCTCCTCGACCCGGTGCGCTCGCAGTACAAGGAGTGCTTCGTCGTCGTCCGGTGCTCCTTCCAGGGTGAGGTGTTCTCGCGCTGCGTCTACATCTGGGTGGACAAGGACTTCGCGATCGCCCGCGGCATGCACCAGGGCTATCCCAAGAAGCTCGGCACCATGTGGCAGACGCGCCCGCACGCCTTCCCCCACGCCTCACCGGTGATCGGGTCGGGCGGGAAGTTCGGCGCCACTCTCGCCGCGAGCGACCGACGACTGGCCGAGGCCGTCGTGACCCTGCGCGAGGAGTCGGAGACCAACGGGTTCGTCAACGGCCACCCGATGGCCCATCACCGGGTCTACCCCGACATCGCCGGCGGCGGTGACGCCTACTCCGAGCTGATCCGCTCCGGCGGCGCGGAGTTCGCAGGAGGGCCGTCCTGGCGCGGCGACGTGGACGTCCGGCTGTTCGACTCCCCCACCGAGGAGCTGTCCCGACTCAGCGTGGACGAGGTCATCGGGGGCTACTTCCGCCAGGTCGGGGTCGTGTGGAACGGCGGCACCTCGCTCGCCAGGCTCGTGTAGGCGCGCGGATGCGCAGGGGCGCGCGGATAGGGTCGGGGCCATGCCGGATCAACACACGCTCGAGGAGACCGAGCGCGCGATGACCGAGCGGGTGGCGGACCTGCCCCTGGACTTCAGCGCCGCCCACGCGATCTCCAGCCTCTACCGCGCGGCCAACGCCGCCCGCCAGCACCTGACCACCAAGGTGCTCCGCCCGGCCGACCTGACCTGGACGGGCTTCCTGGTCCTCTGGCTGCTCTGGATCTGGGAGCGCATGGAGACCCGCCGCGTCGCGGAGAACGTCGGGATCTCCAAGGCCACCCTCACCGGCGTCACCGACACCCTGGTCGGCCGCGGCCTCGTCGAGCGGATCCCGAGCACCGTCGACCGGCGCCTGGTCGAGCTCGCCCTCACCCCCGCCGGCACCCGGCTGATGACCGAGCTCTACCCCCGGTTCAACGTCGCCGAGGCCGAGCTCGTCGCCGAGCTGAGCCCCCGCAGTCTCGACGTACTCACCAAGTCGCTGCGCCAGATCGTGCGCACCGTCGAGGAGGACAAGGCCGGCCCCACCCCCGCGTAACGCCCGCCCGGTCTCGTGACGGTCGCTGTGCGACCACCTCGACCCGAAGACGCGCCGCTGGTTGAGGAGGCGCCGAGGAACGAGGTGCCGTCACGAAACCAGCGCCACAGACGAAGCCGCCTCACTCACCGGGTCTCGACACGCCGCTCGTCCCTCGCGGCGGCTCGACCGGCGAACCTGGGTACCGCTCGACCGGCGAACCTGGGTACCGCCCGACCGACGAACCCGGGTACCCGCTCGACCGGCGAGAGGGTTCGGTGGTCGAGCCCGCGAGCGTCAGCGAGCGGTGTCGAGACCCGGCGAGGATGCAGCGGTCTCGTGACGGTCGCTGCGCGACCTCCTCGACCAGCGGTTCAGGCTGCACCACTCCGAGCGGCGTCGACGAAGGCGCGCACCAGGGCGAGCTGGCGGGGGTCGTCGTGCCAGGTGTCCTCGGGGTGCCACTGGATCCCGAGGAACCAGCCCGGACCCGTGGGCAGCTCGACGGCCTCGATGACGCCTTCCTCGGAGCGGGCGGTGACCACGAGGTCGGTGCCGAGGTCGGCCAGGCACTGGTGGTGGTAGCACGACACCTCGACCGCGTCGCCGACCGCGCCTCTGGCCACGCTCGAGGGCGTGACGCTGATGTGGTGGACGTGGTTGCGGTGGTGCCCGACGGCCCCGCCCTGCTCGTCCATGTCCTGCACCAGGGTGCCGCCGCGCGCGACGTTGACCACCTGGGCGCCGCGGCACACGGCGAGCAGAGGGATCCCGCTCGCCAGTGCGTGCCGCGCGACGGCCAGGTCGAAGGCGTCCTGCTCGTCGTCGACGTCGTAGAGCGTCTGGTGGTCCGGCTGCCCCGACCAGTGCGCAGCGAGATCGCCACCGCCCGGCAGCAGGACGCCGTCGGCCCAGGCCAGCCGGGCCGCGACCTCCTGGTCGTCCACCACACCGCCAGGCGCGACCGGATGCACGAGCAACGGGTCACCGCCGGCCGCATAGACGACGTCGAGCAGGTTGCGCGAGCCGACCAGCGCCCGGTGCCGCAACGCGGAGGCACTCGCCGAGAACCGGCCCGGGATCGCGATCAGCGGCCGGGTCGTCACGGCGTGGGCGGCAGGGGCTTACGGATGCCGCGGAACTCCCAGTCGCCCCCCTGGGCGGTGGACAGCACCTCCTCGGACTCGGTCGGCTGGGCGCCGACGTCGTCGCGGATTGCCGTCGGACCCGTGACGATGTGGTTGCGCAGCGTGCCGACACCCTCGACCTCGACCTCGACCACGTCGCCCGGGTAGACCGTGCGCGAGATGGCCGGCGTGCCTGAGAGCAGCAGGTCGCCGGGCTGCAGGGTGATGGTGCGGGCGATGTCGGCGACGAGGTAGTGCATGTCCCACTCCATCTCGTCGGTGGTGCCGTCCTGCTTCACCTCGCCGTTGACGAGCGTGCGGATCTGCTTCCCGCGGAAGTCCCAACCCTCGACGATGCCCGGCCCGACCGGGCACAGCGTGTCGGCGCCCTTGACCCGCAGCATCGACCCCGAGTCGGTGTCGCGGAAGTCGTGCAGCCCGTAGTCGTTGGCGACCGTGAAGCCCCGGATGTAGTCGCCCGCCTCGGCCGGCGACACGTTGCGGCAGGTGCGCCCGATCACGATCGCGATCTCACCCTCGTAGTTGAGCCACTTGCAGCGCTCGGGGCGCACCACGGCGGCGTCGTGCGCGTTCAGCGACGAGACCGGCTTGTGGAAGTACGTCGGCGCCTGGGGCAGCGCGGTCATCAGCTCCTCGACGCGGGAGCGGTAGTTGAGGTGGACGCAGACGATCTTGGTCGGCGTGACCGGCGGCAGGTGCAGCGCATCGCCGATCGCCACCTCCCGCCCGTCGCCCGCCACCAGGGTCTCGCCGCGTCGCACGACGTCGACGGGATTGCCGTCGAGCAGGATGCGTCGGGTCTCGCGCATGGATGGTCCCTTCGGTGGTGGACGGGCTCAGCCGGCGGCCGGCACGTCGGGAAGCGCCGTCTGCCGGAGGAACTCGGGGTCGGGAGGCGTGCTGTGCGGGGACGGGAAGCCTTCGGTCGGACGGTCGAACCACAGGTGCACCTGGCCGGTGCCCACGGAGTTCTCGTACTCGCCGTACTGGCGCGCCCTGGCCGTGCAGTCTCCCTCGCCGAGGGCGCCGATCATCATCAAGTAGTGCTGGAAGCGGGCCTCGGGCCGGAAGCGGTAGAAGTCGTCCATCGTGTCGAGCACCCGCGCGTGGTCACCCTCGCCGAACCAGCCGATGCGCTCGAGATCTGCCGCGTAGGCCTCCGGCGAGAAGATGTGCTCGGGCCCGGCTGCCTCGTGATCGCGCAGCTGTCGCAGCGGCCAGAAGGTGTGCGACAGCGCACCGGACGCGAGCAGCACCACCTTGCGGTCCGACTCGGCGATCGCCTCGCCGAGGGCCCGCCCCAGGCGCAGGGCGTCCTCACCGTCCCCGGTCTGACACACCCCGATCGAGATCCAGCGCTTGTCCAGGCCCTGTCCGAGGTACTCCCACAGGTTGGTGGTCGCGTAGAAGATCGGCAGCGAGTGGTCGTCGATGGCCGTGATCCACGTGGAGTGCGTGGCCGCCTTGCTCGCGATGAGGTGCGCGAGGTCCGGGTCACCGGGGAAGTCGTAGGGGCGCCTGGTCATGCCCCGTGGCAGCTCCTCGGAGGTGAACAGCCCACTGCGTCGGTCCTGCGCGGTGACCACCCATTCCACGGTGGTGGCCCAGTGGGAGTCCAGGACGACGACGGTGTCGTGGTCGAGGACGTCGAAGACCTCCGTCCGCAGCTGCTGCAGCCCGGACACCAGCGTGGTGTCCTCGCCGTTGTTGAGCTCGCGGCGGATCTCCTCCGGCAGCATGATCGTCGGCACGTGCGCCAGGATCCCGGCGCCTACCACTTCACCCATGGGTCACTCCTCGGTCCAGCCGGTCGGGCTGAAGACACTGTTCTTGATGTCGGTGTAGAAGTCGAAGCTCCAGATGCCGCCCTCGCGGCCGATGCCGGATTGGCCGTTGCCCCCGAACGGCGCGCCGAGATCGCGCACGAAGAAGCAGTTCACCCAGACGGTCCCGGCATCGAGCAGGTGCGAGACCCGCTCGGCCCGGTCCGGGTCTCCGGTCACCAGCGTGGCCGCCAGCCCGAAGCGGGTGTCGTTGGCCCTCGCCACCGCCTCCTCCTCGGTCGCGAACGACTCGATCGTGACGACCGGGCCGAACACCTCCTCGGTGAGGATCTCCGAGCCCGGCGCGGCGTCGACCAGAATCGTCGGCCGGAAGTACAGCCCCCCGAGGTCGTCGTTCGGCCCGCCCCCCAGCAGCGGCCGGGCGCCGTCCTCGATCGCCCGCTCGACGAAAGCGGCCATCTTCTCGAAGTGGGTGCGGTGCACGAGGGCCGACACGTCAGTGGTCTCGTCGCGCGGGTCACCCTGCCGGAGCAAGGCCGCCTTGGCGACCACCCGCTCGGTGAACTCCTCGACGATCTGCTCGTCCACGAGCATCCGGGCCGCTTTGAGGCAGACCTGACCGGCGTTGTCGAACTGCTCGACCGCCAGGTCGACCGCCAGATCGAGATCGGCGTCGGCGAAGACCACGAGCGGGGACTTGCCCCCGAGTTCGAACGAGAGGGGGACGATGTTGGGCGCGGCGGCCGCCGCGATCACCCCCGCGGTCGGGACCGATCCGGTGAACGCCAGCCGGTTGATCCCCGGATGCGCGGTGAGGGGTGCCCCGGCCTCACGGCCGGTGCCCTGCACGACGTTGAACACCCCCGCCGGCACCCCGGCCTCGGCCATGATGTCGGCCAGGAGACTGGCCGTCAGCGGGGCCCACTCCGGCGGCTTGTAGACCACCGTGTTCCCGGCTGCCAGCGCTGGCCCGATCCGCCAGGTGGCCAGCATCAGCGGGGCGTTCCAGGGCGTGATGATCGCGACCACCCCCGCGGGGTCGTAGCTCACCCGCTCGCGATGGCCGCGCACCTCGAGGTCGGGGTGGGCCAGCCGCTCCTCGGCGTAGTCTGCGAAGAACCTGAAGTTCATCGCCACCCGCGGCATCACGCCGCGGCGGTGGGAGCGGATCAGGGACCCGTTGTCCCGCGTCTCGACCCGGGAGAGGTGTTCGACGCGCGCCTCGACGCCGTCGGACACGCGACGCAGGATCGCCGACCGCTCTGCCACCGGCAGTCCCGCCCACGCAGGGAACGCCGCCCGCGCGGCGGCCACGGCCCGCTCCACCTCGGCGGCTCCTCCGGCGTGGACCTGGGCGATCTCCGTCTCGTCGATCGGAGAGACGTCGGCGAAGGTGCGCTCCGAGGCGACGCGCTCGCCGGCAATCCAGTGACGGACGTCGACAGGCACCCCCTCGACGACGGCGAGCGAGGAACCGTCGAGCCGGCCGTCGGTCTGGTCGGACATCAGGCTCCCTCGGGTCGCGGCGGGCGGAGGCGGTCGCGGGCCGGGCGGTCGTTCGGCCCCGAACGTGTTGGCCCACGGTATTCGGGTGCCCTGCCGAGGGTCAAGGCAGTCCGACTCGCAGCGGGAAGGCTTGGCAAGCGGGTGGGCGAGCCCTATCGTACGGGGCCTAACGGCCTCGGTTGTGATCCACCGCACAGACTGCGGCACGCCTCGGGCAGGCCGCCAACCACACCGGCCACACCCGTCCGGCACCCGAGCACCCGTGGGGGGAGACCACCATGACCAACGCCGAGCCCACGTCGACCGAGTCGATCGCCCGCCGCGACCGCCAACAACTGCGGCACGGCCGCCTCGGCGTCCTGGCCGTGGCGTTCTTCGTGATCTCTGCCGCCGCGCCGCTGACCGGCATGGCGGGCGGCGCGCCGGTCGCGATGCTGCTGGGCAACGGGCCTGGCGTGCCCTCGACGTACCTCGTGGTCACGCTGCTGATGCTCGTCTTCGCCGTCGGGTATGTCGCGATGGCGCGGCACCACACCTCGGCCGGTGCGTTCTACTCCTACGTCGCCCGGGCCATGGGCGGGCACGCCGGCGGCGGCGCCGCCTGGGTGGCGCTGGTCGGCTACAACGCCATGCAGACCGGGCTCTACGGTCTCTGGGGCGTCGCCTCCTCCGGCTTCCTGGCCAGCCTCAACAGCAGCTGGGACGTGCCGTGGTGGGTGATGGCCCTGATCGCCTGGGCGATCATCGCCGTGCTCGGCTACCGCCAGATCGACCTGTCCCTCAAGGTCCTGGGCATCCTCGTGGCCTGCGAGTTCGTGATCGTGCTGATCTTCGACGTCATGGTGCTGATCAAGGGCGGCGCCGGGGCCACCGGCCAGGCCCTCTCGGGCAGCTCGTTCACCTGGGACGCCTTCACCACGGGCAGCCCGGCGATCGGACTGCTCTTCGCCGCTGCGTCGTTCGTGGGCTTCGAGGCCACCACGATCTACTCCGAGGAGGCGCGCACGCCGGAGCGCACCATCCCCCGCGCGACCTATCTCGCCGTCCTGACGATCGGCGTCTTCTTCCTCTTCACGTCCTGGCTGATGGTCAACGCCTACGGCGACGATGCGACCCTGCAGGCCTTCCTCGTCAGCCCGGAGAACGGCGGCGACCCGACCAACTTCCTCTTCAACATGGCCGTCCCCTACATCGGGGAGTTCCTGACGCTGAAGGTGATGCTGTTCCTCTTCGCCACCTCGATCTTCGCGGCGCTGCTCGCCTTCCACAACGCGGTCGCGCGCTACGCGTACGCACTGGGCCGCGAGGGTCTGGTGCCGGAGACCCTCGGCAAGACGCACGAGGCGCACCTCTCGCCGCACATGGGGTCGATCAGCCAGAGCGTGCTGGCGCTGGCGGTCATCGTCGGCTTCGCGGTCTTCAAGCAGGACCCGGTGCTGCACCTGTTCACCTGGCTGACGCAGCTCGGCACCCTCGCGATCACCTACCTGATGGCGGTCGCCGCCCTGGCGGTGCTGGTCTTCTTCCTCCGCAACCCGGGGCTGGAGACCGACCCCTGGCGCACCAAGGTCGCGCCGGTCGTCGCGATGGTGGGGCTGGTCGTGCTGTCGGTCTTCGCCACCTCGCAGTTCAAGTCCCTCACGGGCGCCGGGACGGGCCTGACCGCGACCCTGGTGGGCCTGATCCCCTTGGGTGCGGTCGTCGGCGTCGTGTCGGCCGGGATCCTCAAGAGCCGGGAGCCCGAGGCCTTCGCCCAGATGGGTCGCAACCGAGCCCTCCAGCTCACCGAGCCAGAGAACGAGTAGGCCGGGCACGACACCGGCCCCAGAGCCGACTCACCTTCGGTATCTGTGGGTCGGCGGGTCGTTGTGGCTCCGAATCGTGATGTCCTAGGGTTCTCGGAACCCGGATCCGAAGGAGCCCCACCGACGCATGGAACCCAGTCGATGAGCGTGGCGCGTGCGCAGACGCCGACGACGGCGGTGCGTCTCGAGGGCGTCACCAAGCGCTTCGGCTCCGTCACGGCGGTCGACGACCTCGACCTCGAGATCCGCGACGGCGAGTTCTTCGCGATGCTCGGGCCGTCCGGCTCGGGCAAGACCACGGTGCTGCGCATGATCGCCGGGTTCGAGGAGCCGACCTCCGGGCGGGTCTACCTCGACGGGGAGGACGTCACCGGCCGCGCGCCGTTCGCCCGCAACGTCAACACCGTCTTCCAGGACTACGCGCTCTTTCCGCATCTCGACGTGCTCGCGAACGTCGAGTACGGCCTGGCGGTCAAGAAAGTGCCTCGCAAGGAGCGCCGCGAGCGCGCGGAGGGGGCCCTGGAGTCCGTGCGCCTGAGCGGGTACGGCGGCCGCCGGCCCAACCAGCTCTCCGGGGGCCAGCGTCAGCGCGTCGCCCTGGCCAGGGCCCTGGTCAACCGACCGAAGGTGCTGCTCCTCGACGAGCCGCTCGGCGCTCTCGACCTCAAGCTGCGCCGCGAGATGCAGATCGAGCTCAAGCAGCTCCAGCGCGAGGTCGGCATCACCTTCGTCTTCGTCACCCACGACCAGGAGGAGGCCCTCACGATGAGCGACCGCATCGCGGTCTTCAACGAGGGCAACGTCGAGCAGATCGCGACCCCGGCCGAGCTCTACGAGGCCCCGGCGTCGTCGTTCGTGGCGGGCTTCGTCGGCACCTCCAACCTCCTGACCGGCGACGCCGCCAGGTCTGTCATCGGCCGCGACGGGATGTTCTCGATCCGGCCGGAGAAGATCCACCTGCTCGACCGCGACGCTGCCGAGCGGGTCGGTGCCGCCGGCACCGAGCCTTCCGACCTGCCCGAGGGCGCCACCGCGCAGGTACAGGGCACCGTCGACGCCGTGGTCTACCTCGGCTCGGTCAACCACTACGTCGTCGCCCTCGACGGCGGCGGCACCCTGACGGTGCTCCGCCAGAACCTCCACGGCGCCTCGGACCAGAAGGTCGGACGTGTGGGGGACCGGGTCGCCCTCGCCTGGGCCGACGAGCACGTCATCGACCTCACGCCCACCACCCGGACGGCCACCCGCACGGGCAACCCCATGGAGGAGAAATGAGAAGGATTCGCATCCTCGCCGGGACAGCGGCGCTGGGCCTCGGCCTGAGCCTCTCGCTCGCGGCCTGTGGCACCGACGCCGACAGCGGCACCGAGGGAGGAGAGTCCGCCGAGGAGCAGGGTGGGTTCACGCCCCCTGACATCCCCGTGGCCGAGGAGCTCGGCGACAACGAGGACGCCCTCAGCATCCTCGCCTGGCCGGGCTACGCCGAGGACGGCAGCACCGACCCCGCGGTCGACTGGGTGACGCCGTTCGAGGACGAGACCGGCTGCCAGGTCGACATCAAGGTCTTCAACACCTCCGACGAGGCGGTGGCGCTGATGAAGACCGGCCAGTACGACGTGGTGTCGGCATCCGGCGACGCGACCCTGCGCCTGATCGCCGCGGGCGATGTGCAGCCCGTCAACACCGACCTGATCCCCAACTACGCCGACGTCTTCGACTTCCTCAAGGACCGCGCGTGGAACTCCGTGGGCGGCCAGATGTATGGCGTGCCACACGGCTACGGCGCCAACCTGCTGATGTACAACACCGACGTCGTCTCGCCCGCCCCCACCAGCTGGAGCGCGGTGTTCGACGACGCGGGCGACTACAGCGGCAAGGTGACTGCCTACGACTCGCCGATCTACATCGCCGACGCGGCGCTGTTCTTGATGAACACCCAGCCCGACCTCGGGATCACCAACCCCTACTCCCTCGACGCCGACCAGCTGGCCGCAGCGGTGGAGGTGCTCAAGGCGCAGCGCGAGCACATCGGGGAGTACTGGTCCGACTACCTCAAGCAGATCCAGGCCTTCACGACCGGTGACAGCGTGGTGGGCACGAGCTGGCAGGTGATCGTCAACCTGGCCCAGGCCGACGAGGTGCCGGTCGAGGCGATCCTGCCCGACGAGGGCTCCACCGGCTGGTCGGACACCTGGATGATCGGGGCCGACACCGAGCACCCCAACTGCGCCTACGCCTGGCTCAACCACATCATCAGCCCCGAGGCCAACGCTGCGGTGGCGGAGTGGTTCGGTGAGGCTCCGGCCAACGGCAAGGCGTGCGATCTGACGTCGGAGGGCTTTTGCGACGCCTACCATGCCGGCGACGAGGCCTACGCCGAGAACATCTGGTACTGGACCACGCCGATCGAGCAGTGCCTCGACGGTCGCACCGACGTCACGTGCACGACGTACCAGGAGTGGACGCAGGCCTGGACCGAGATCAAGGGCTGACGATTGTCCGCGCCGGTGGTCCAGGGGGAGGTCGCGTCCCGACCGACCCCTGGCCCCGGCGCGGGCTATCTGCACCGGCATCCCCGCCTGCGGCTCGGGCTGCTGCTCGGGCCGCCGATGCTCTGGCTCGGCGTCGGCTACCTGTGCGCCCTCGGCGCGCTCTTCATCACGTCGCTGTGGACCACGAACACCTTCACCGGATCGATCGAGCGCACCTGGACGCTCGACAACTTCCGGGACCTGTTCACCCTCGACGTCTACCGCACCATCACCCTGCGCACGCTGCTGACCGCCGCGTCGGTGACCGTGATCGACGCGGTGATCGCGTTCCCGGTCGCCCTCTACATGGCCAAGGTGGCCTCGCCGAGGGCCCAGCGGCTCCTGGTCATCTCGGTGCTCACGCCGCTGTGGGCGTCGTACCTCGTGAAGGCCTACGCCTGGCGCGGGATGTTCTCCGAGACCGGCCCGATCGCCTGGCTCGCGGCGCCGTTCGGCCTCGACTCCCCCGGCTTCGGCCTGGTCGCGACGGTCGTGACGCTGGCCTATCTCTGGCTGCCCTACATGATCCTGCCCATGTATGCCGGGCTCGAGCGGCTGCCCGGCTCCTTGCTCGAGGCGTCGGCCGACCTAGGAGCGGGCAGCGGCGTGACCATGCGCCGGGTGGTGCTGCCGGTGCTGTTCCCGGCGGCCGTCGCGGGCTCGATCTTCACCTTCTCGCTGACCCTGGGCGACTACATCGCCGTCAAGATCGTCGGTGGGGCCAACCAGATGCTCGGCAACGTGATCTATGACAACGCCCTGACCGGCAACAACCTGCCGTTCGCCGCGGCCGTCGCCACCGTGCCGGTCGTGATCATGATGATCTACCTGGCCGCGGTGCGTCGCACCGGCGCGTTGGAGAACCTCTGATGAGCCTGTCGCCGCTGACCCGCCGCATCCTGGCCCTGTTCGCCGGCCTGGTGCTGGTGTTCGTCTACGCGCCGCTGGCGCTGGTGGTCCTGAACTCCTTCAACACCTCGCAGACCTTCGCCTGGCCGCCGACCGGCTACACCACCAAGTGGTGGAAGGCGGCCTGGGAGTCCGAGGGCGCCAGGTCTGCCATCTGGGTCTCGGTGGAGGTGGCGCTGATCGCGACCGTGATCGCCCTGGTGCTCGGCACGATGGCTGCGCTGGCCCTTCAGCGCTTCCGCTTCTTCGGCCGCGACACGGTCTCCCTGCTGATCATCCTGCCGATCGCCCTGCCGGGCGTGGTGACCGGCATCGCCCTGGCGAACCTGTTCACCACGATGATCGGTATCAGGCTCGGCTTCTTCACGCTGGTGGTCTCGCACGCGACGTTCTGCATCGTCACGGTCTTCAACAACGCGGTCGCCCGGCTGCGCCGCCTCGGCGGCAACCTCGAGGAGGCGTCGATGGACCTCGGGGCCGGCACCTTCCGGACCTTCTTCAAGATCACCCTGCCGATGCTGCGCTCGGCCCTGCTCGCGGGCGCACTCCTCTCGTTCGCACTCAGCTTCGACGAGATCATCGTGACGACGTTCACCGTCGGCGGCGGCACCCAGACCCTGCCGATCTGGATCTACCAGAACCTCTTCCGCCCCAATCAGGCCCCCGTGGTCAACGTCGTCGCCGCTGCCCTGATCCTGGTCTCGGTGCTCCCGATCTGGCTCGCCCAGAAGCTCGCCGGCACCGACGAGAGCGTCGCCGCCGCCCGCTAGCCCTCTTGGCGCGAGCGCAATTCCCCAGTCGGCATGGCGAGCCTGTGGAGTGCCGACGTCCGAACGTCGCCCGAACCGGCAGCCTGGCCCGATGTCCAGCCTGGATCCTCGACAACCGTTCACCCGCGCCGAGGGATTGGCGCACGGCCTGGATCCGACGGCACGCCGCGACTTCGTCCGGATCTTCCACGGCGTCTATGTGTCACGGTCGGTTCCGGTCACGGCCGCTCTGAGCGCGCAGGCGGCGCTCAAGATGTTCGTGCCCGACGCGTTCGCCAGTCATGTCTCGGCGGCCCGGATCCTCGGCGTGCCGATCCCGACCGTGCCCGAGGAGCATGTGACCGTCAGGCGCCCGGCCGACCGGCGCCGACCGGCGGGCGTGGTGGCCCATGTCGACCCGTCCCCCGAAGTGCGGACCGTGGGCGGCATCGCGGTCTCGGCTCCCTGTCAGCTCTTCGTGGAGCTCGCCACACTGCTCAGCCTCGTCGACCTGGTCGTCGCCGGCGACTACCTCGTGCGCCGCGGCCACACGACCTGCGGCGAGCTCCTGGCTTATGCGGCCTCGACATCGGCCCGTGGGGCGTCGAAGGCGCGCCGGGCGGCGTCGTACGTGCGCGAGCGCGTCGACTCCCCCATGGAAACTCGGCTGCGAATGCTGCTCGTGTTGGCCGGACTCCCTGAGCCCAAGGTCAACCTGACCATCCGCGCGGGAGACGGCACCCCGCTACGTCGCTACGACCTGTGTTGGCCAGAGATCCGGGTGATCGTCGAGTACGACGGACGGCACCACGCGGAGCGAGTGGAGCAGTGGGAGGCCGACCTCGTTCGCCGCGAGGCCATCGACGACGACGACTGGCGGATCCTGATCGTCACCAGTCGCGGCATCTACCAGCGCCCCGCCCAGACCGTCGACCGGGTCTGGCGGCTCCTCCGCGCCCGTGGCCTCCCCGGGTGTCCGAGCGGGCCGAGCGATGCCTGGCGCCCGCACTTCCCCGGCCGTGATTGAGTCGTCGTGCGCGGTGCGTGATTCTCCGCCGCTCGGCCACCGATCCGGCCCGACAATCACGCACTGCGCACGGGCGACTGGAATCTCAGACGACGGCGTACGACGCCAGCTCGCCGGCGAGCGCCTCGCCGGCGCGGCCGCGCACCAAGGTGCCGTCGCCGGTGTGCTCCATCGAGTCGATCTCGCCGGTGCGGTGCAGGCGGTCGATCAGGTCGCCGCGGTCGTAGGGCACCAAGGCCGAGAACTCCACGCCCGGGCGGGGCAGCTCGGCCTCGATCAGGCGCAGCGCCTCGTCGATGCCCTCGCCGGTCCGGGCGGACACGACCACCGAGTGCGGCTCGCGCTGCCGGAGCCGGGCCAGCACCATCGGGTCGGCCGCGTCGGCCTTGTTGATCACGATGATCTCGGGCACCTTGTCGGCGCCGATCTCGGCGAACACCTCCCGGACCGCCGCGATCTGCCCCTCGGGGTCGACGTGCGAGCCGTCGACCACGTGGAGGATCAGGTCGGCGTCGCTGACCTCTTCCAGCGTCGAGCGGAACGCCTCGACGAGCTGGTGCGGCAGGTGCCGGACGAAGCCGACGGTGTCGCTCATCGTGTAGACCCGGCCGTCGGCCGTCGTCGTACGCCGGGTGGTGGGGTCGAGCGTCGCGAACAGCGCGTCCTCGACGAGCACACCCGCTCCGGTGAGCCGGTTGAGCAGGGAGGACTTGCCGGCGTTGGTGTAGCCCGCGATCGCGACGGACGGCACGTGGTTGCGACGCCGCTCCTGCCGCTTGGTGTCGCGGGTGCCCTTCATGTCGGCCAGCTCGCGCCGCAGCTTGGCGATCTTGGTGTTGATCCGGCGCCGGTCGGTCTCGATCTTGGTCTCGCCCGGTCCGCGACCACCGATGCCGGCGCCGCCCGCCGTGCGGCCGCCCACCTGGCGAGAGAGGTTGCCGCCCCAGCCGCGCAGCCGCTGCTTGAGGTAGTTGAGCTGGGCCAGCTCGACCTGGGCCTGGCCCTCCTTGGACTTCGCGTGCTGGGCGAAGATGTCGAGGATCAGCGCCGTCCGGTCGACGACCTTGACCTTGAGCCGGTCCTCGAGGTTGCGCAGCTGGCTGGGGG
>CAZIVD010000063.1:0-27641 GCA_964542635.1 uncultured Nocardioides sp.
GTCGCTCCGGCGGCCTCGATGTGCTTGGCGAGGGAGACGACCTCGTCGAACGTCGACCCGTCGGGCACGAGGTCGAGCATCGAGAGGCGGTACACGATGATGAAGTCCTCGCAGACGGCCTCACGGACCCGGCGCACGATCTCGGTGGGGAAGCGCATCCGGTTCTCGTAGCTGCCGCCCCAGCGGTCGTTGCGGTGGTTGGTGTGCCGGACGATGAACTCGTTGATCAGGTAGCCCTCGGAGCCCATGATCTCGACGCCGTCGTACCCCGCGGATCGGGCGAGTCGCGCGCAGCGGACGTAGTCCTCGATGGTCTGCTCGACCTCGCGGTCGGTCAGCTCGTGGGGGACGAAGCCGTTGATCGGGGCCTGGATCGGGCTCGGTGCGACCAGGTCCTGGTGGTAGGCGTAGCGCCCGAAGTGCAGGATCTGCAGGGCGATCCGGCCGCCGGCGGCGTGCACCACGTCCGTGACGACCCGGTGCTGCGCTGCCTCCTCCTCGGTCGTGAGCATCGCCCCACCGGGGTAGGGGCGGCCAGCCTCGTTGGGTGCGATGCCTCCGGTGACGATCAGGCCCGCGCCCCCGCGGGCGCGCTCGGCGTAGAAGGCCGCCATCCGCTCGAAGCCGCCGGGTGCCTCCTCTAGACCGACGTGCATCGATCCCATGAGCACCCGGTTGGGCAGCGTGGTGAAGCCGAGATCCAGAGGGGCGAGGAGGTGCGGGAAGGTCGTCATCAGGGTGGAACGTACGGGCGGGCTCGGCAGCCCGTCCACGCTCTGCGCACCGGTGTGAGCCACGTCATGCCGACGGCTCCCTGATCCCAGAAGCATCGGCGCCCGCAGCCGAGCTTTCGCTGGTCGAGCCGCCGCGAGGGACGAGCGGCGTGTCGAGACCCCAGCGGTGTGCTCCTCGACCACCGGATGGCGCTCAGGAGTCGGGTTTGCGCTCCACGCCGAGCTGGCTCTCGGTGTCGGCGAAGCCGACGCTGCGGTAGACGCGGATGGCGAGGTACTCGGGGTCGGCGACCATCACGAGCGTGTGCGCGCCGAGGTCGTCGAAGCCGAAGCGACTGACCCGGTGCACGAGGGTCCCGGCCAGCCCGCGGCCCCGGGCGTCGGGGTGGGTCTTGACGTTCTGGAAGCGCGCGAGGCCGGGGGACGCGGTGAACAGGCCCATCGACGAGAGCAGCCTGCCGTCCTGGAAGGCGCCCCACCACTGCCCGTGGCCGGCCTTCGCCATGCCCCGGTGGGCGGCCGCCTTGGCCTCGCAGAACTCGAGGTCGTAGCCGATGGTCTCGCCGGCCATCGACAGCTCGACCTGCTGGCGCCAGTCGTCGTCGGAGTCCAGCGGCCGCACGGTCGCATCGGTGTTGGGCCGGGCAGGCTCGTGCACCGCGGTGGCCGTCATCACGCTGGACAGCTCGGCATGGAGCGCGAGGTCGGTGAACGCGGAGGCGTCGGCCAGCGTGCTGGCGATGCCGTCGACCGCGAAGGTGCGGTGCCGCGCCCGCGGGAACTCCCGCTCGAACGTCGCCAGCCAGTGTGCGGCCTCGTCCACGTCGGCCGGCGGGTGGGAGAGCAGCAGGAAGTTGCCCCACCAGAAGGTGGGGTTGTCCAGCGTCCGCGCGACCAGATGGTCGCCGCGGTCCTCGATCTCGCTGCCGGAGATCGCGAGCAGGGCCAGGTCGGTGCGCCAGCCGAGGCCTCGGATGTCCATGGGGCATTGTCTCCCTCCCCGGGATCGCCGCGAACCGTCTTGACTCGAACACTTGTTCGATTCACACTGAGGCGATGGGATGGGGGATGCCGGCCTACGAGCCCCGCTCGCCGCGCGGCTCCGGGCAGCCACGCACCTCCGGCACGGCCGGCTTCGCCCCGGCGGGCTGGCCGGCCGAGGTGCGGCCACCGGGAGCGCCGGGCTGGGAGCAGACCGCGGCCTCGTGGCTGCTCGACCTCTGTCCGGCCGACTGGCGGGGCTATCCCGGTCTGCGGCGTCATCTCGTGGTGCTCGCCCGGTTCGCCGTGCTGCACGTCGAGGCCGGGCAGGCAGCGGCCGCCCGAGGGCTGAGCGAGGCGCGCGCCGACCTGCGCGACGTCGCCGACGTGGACGTGATCGAGGCCGCGGTGCTGACCTGGCAGCGGGAGCAGGCCCGCCTGGTCGGCGTACGCCGGGCAGTGGGGCTGGTCGAGGAGGCGGTTCGCGGGCGCCGGTTCACCGCTCGCCTCTGAGGTCCAGGTGCTCCGGGTCCAGGGGCTCCGGGTCCAGGTGCTCCGGGTCCGCGCTCCCTAGGGTGGAGCCATGACCGAGCAGCACCTGTTCGCGGGCGTCATCCTCGTCGACCCGCGCGGCTGGATCCTGCTGCAGGAGCGGGACGAGCATCCGTTGATCGACCCCGAGAAGTGGGGCCTCGCCGGTGGTCATCTCGACCCGGAGGAGGCAGACGTCGAGGACTTCGAGACCGCGGCCTACCGCGAGCTGGAGGAGGAGACCGGACTCCGGCTGCCGCCTGGCGCCCTGACCCTGTGGCGGGAGTTCGCCGTCAACCACACCGAGGCCTACGGCACGGTCGACCGGATGCAGGTCTTCGTCGCAGCGGCCGCGCTGTCCGACGCCGACATCGACTGCCGGGAAGGCCGGCAGATCGTGTTCGTGGCGCCGGCCGAGGCCGTGGCCCTCGACCTGACCAATGCGGCCGGAGAGATCGTCCCCGCCTTCGTCGGCTCCGCCCTCCACGCCGCCCTCACCGACCTGGCCCGCCAGGTCCGGCGGTGAGCCGGCCACCGTTCGCGGGACTCGGACGGTGGTCTCGTCACCGCCGCCGCGCAGAGTCCCGGCCCGCGGGATCGGTTGGCTACAGTGGGTCGGCCGGAACGTCGAGACAGAGCTGGAGGGCCAGTCCATGGGGTACCTCGAGGCCCTCTCGACCCCGCGTGACCTGCACCGCCTCAACGACGACCAGCTCGACCAGCTCGCGGTCGAGATCCGCGACTTCCTGGTGCGTACGTGTGCCCGGACCGGTGGTCACCTCGGCCCCAACCTGGGGGTCGTCGAGCTCACGCTCGCCCTGCACCGCGTCTTCGACTCGCCGCGCGACCGGGTGGTGTTCGACACCGGACACCAGGCCTACGTCCACAAGCTCCTGACGGGCCGGATGGCGGGCTTCGCGAAGCTCCGCCAGGAGGGCGGCCTCAGCGGCTACCCGAGCCAGGCCGAGTCCGACCACGACATCGTGGAGAACTCCCACGCCTCCACGGCCCTCTCCTATGCCGACGGCCTGGCCAAGGCCTACACGATCCGCGGGGAGAACCGGCACGTCGTCGCGGTCATCGGCGACGGCGCGCTCACGGGCGGGATGGCCTGGGAGGCGCTCAACAACATCGCGATCGCCAAGAACAGCCGCCTGGTCATCGTCGTCAACGACAACGGCCGCTCCTACACGCCGACGATCGGCGGCCTGGCGACGGCGCTGACGCGGCTGCGCACCAACCCGCGCTACGAGCCGATGCTCGACCTGGTCAAGAAGCGCCTGAACGCCGTGCCGGGCGTCGGCCCCGCGGCGTACGACGCCCTGCACGCCATGAAGAAGGGCATCAAGGACGCGCTGGCACCCCAGGGTCTCTTCGAGGACCTCGGCCTCAAGTACGTCGGGCCCGTCGACGGCCACGACCGGGTCGCCCTCGAGCACGCCCTCGCGCAGGCCAAGCGGTTCGACGGCCCGGTCATCGTGCATGCGATCACTCGCAAGGGTTTCGGCTACGACGCCGCCGAGACCCACGAGGCCGACCAGTTCCACTCGCCCGGGCCCTTCGACGTCGACAGCGGCGTCGAGGACCCGCGCGAGCGGATCTGGACCGACGTCTTCGCCGATGAGATGGTCCGCCTGGGAGAGCAGCGCCCCGACGTGGTGGCCATCACCGCGGCGATGATGCACCCCGTCGGGCTGCATCACTTCCAGAGCCGGTTCCCCGAGCGCACCTTCGACGTGGGCATCGCCGAGCAGCACGCCGCCACGTCGGCGGCCGGGCTGGCGATGGGCGGCCTGCATCCCGTGGTAGCGGTCTACGCGACGTTCCTCAACCGTGCCTTCGACCAGGTCCTGATGGACGTGGCCCTGCACAAGTGCGGGGTCACCTTCGTGCTCGACCGGGCCGGTGTCACCGGCGACGACGGCGCCAGCCACAACGGCATGTGGGACATGTCGATCCTCCAGGTCGTGCCCGGCCTGCGGCTGGCCGCGCCGCGCGACCCGGCCCGGCTGCGAGAGCTGCTCGACGAGGCGGTCGAGGTCGACGACGCGCCCACCGTGGTGCGCTTCCCCAAGGGCGCGCCCCCGGCGGACGTCGAGGCGGTCGGCCGGCGCGGCGGCTGCGACGTCTTGGTGCGCAACGGCCCGCGCGACGTCCTCCTCGTCTCCTACGGCGCGATGGCGACGACCGCCGTCGACGTCGCCGAGCGGCTGGTCGCGCAGGGGATCGGCGTCACCGTCGTCGACCCGCGGTGGGCCAAGCCGGTCGACCCGGCCCTGGTCGAGCTCGCCCGCGAGCACCGGCTCGTGGTCAGCGTCGAGGACAACGGTCGCATCGGTGGCTGCGGGTCGGTGCTGCTCGAGACGCTCAACGACGAGGGCGTCGAGGTGCCGTTCCGCCTTCACGGCATCCCGCAGGAGTTCCTCGACCACGCCAAGCGCTCGGTGATCCTCGAGCGGATCGGCCTGACGGCCCAGCCGCTGGCGCTCAGCATCGTCGAGGACATCACCGCCCTGGAGAACGGTCAGGCGATCGTGCCCAGCAGCTCGTCCAGGCGGGTGTAGCCCACCGACAGTCCGTCGGTCATGCCCGACGCGGCCCAGCCGTCGCGGACCTCGCGGCTGGGGTAGCGCACGGTGAGCTGCAGCGACGTGCCGCCGTCCGCCCGCTCGCTGAGCACCATGGTGTTCACGCTGGGCCCGGGGAAGTCGTCGAACTGCTCGGTGGTGACCATCAGTCTCGGTCGCGCCACCTCGTCGAAGCGGCCACTCACACCCATCGTGTGACCGTCGGGGGTGCCGAAGACCCAGCGATAGACCCCGCCGACCCGCACGTCCATCTCGCAGGTCGTGAGAGGGAAGTCCTCGCGGCCGAGCCACCGCTTGAGATGCTCGGGCTCGGTGTGCGCCCGCCAGACCAGGTCGGGCGGGGCGGCGAAGGCCCGGTGTACGACGATCGCGGTGTCGTCGTCGGGCACCTCGGCGCCGAACGTGGTCGCCCAGGGCAGGCTCCCGGGGGTGTTCATGGCTTCTGCTCGGGTGCGGCCAGGGTGGTGAGGTAGTCGTCGAGACGGTCGTAACGGGTGTCCCACAGCTCGCGGAAGGCCTCTGCCCAGTCGACGACCTGCTGAAGGGGGGCCGCCTCGAGGGAGGCCGGTCGTGCCTGGGCGACCCGGGATCGGCTGACCAGGCCGGCCCGCTCCAGGACACGGAGGTGTTTGGAGACGGCCGGGCCCGACATCTCGAACGGCGCGCCGAGCTCGGCCACCGTGGCCGGGCCGCTCCGCAGCCGCGTCAGGATCGCTCGGCGGGTGGGGTCCGCCAAGGCGCTGAACACCACGCTCAGCGGATCGCGGCCCGCGACCGGGCCGGTGCCCAGGGCCAGCGTCGTCACGCGTCGGCCTGCGCCTGCTGCATCTCGGCTGGCCACTGCTGCAGCAGCCAGGAGTTGCCGTCCGGGTCCTCGAAGCGGGAGTAGAGCACGCCTCCGAGGTCCTGCACCTCGCCGAGCTCGACGCCGCGACCGCCGAGGTCGGCGCGCGCGGCGGCCATGTCGGCGACGACGAGGTGGATGCCCTTCTGCACGCCGACGGGCATGTCGGAGATCTCGGGGATGTTGCGACCCATCAGGATCGCGCAGCCTGAGCCGGGCGGCACGATCTGCACGATCCGCATGTCGTCCATCTGCACGTGGTCGGTGATCAGCTCCCACCCGCACTGCTGCACGTAGAAGTCGCGCGCGCGGTCCACGTCGCTGACGGGGATGTGGATGAGCTCGAGGCGCATCTGGGTGGTCGTGGTCATGTCGAACCCCTTTGATAACCAGTTGGTTTGATAACTAACTGGTTTCTATCGCGCCCGCATCACGAAGTCAAGGCGGTCCCGCCCTCAGTTGACGGCCTGGCCGATCGGGATGGTGACGCCGTCGGCCAAGGTGCCGATGTCGTCGGCGACCAGGGTGCAGGCTCCGCTCGTCACGGTGCAGCTGAAGATGTCGATGGGTGAGCCGTCGGCGTTGTCGTCCTTGTCCAGGTCCACGCCGAGGGCGGCGTAGTGCTCGTCGTCGATCCACTGGTAGGCGCCGAAGTACCCGTAGTCGTAGTCGTCCTTGGGCATGGCCTGTCCGGTGCTGGTGTCGTAGGCCCGGACATCGTCCGCCTCGGGCTCGCCGAGGAGATAGCGGCCCGACGGCGAGAGGTAGTACGCCGTCCATAGCGGCAGCTGGTCGCCCTCGCCGACCCTCGGCCCCACCGTCACCGTGGCGCCGGAGTCGCCCTGGACCTCGCTGACGACGAGGCCGTTCTTCACGTCGGCGATGGTGAACCCGTCCGCCTCGGGCGCCATCACCTCGTGGGTGTCGGCGGCGGTGTCCCACGCGATGACCCCCGTGTGGCTGCGGACCCAGACGGTGGCGCCGTCGACCGCGTAGACCACCGCCGGGTCCCTCCCGTCCCGGAGGTCCGCCATGCCCGCCACGTTGTCGAGCGGGCTGCGCGAGGCCTGGCCGACCGACTGGTCGTAGACCACGAACACCGGCGCCTGGTCTCCCTTCGGCTCGACCCACGCGACGCGCGTGCCCCCGGCGACGAGGCGTGGGTACTTCGCATCGATCCGCCCGATCTCGACGACCTGGCCGCCGTCCGCGGCGTAGACCGCGCCCTTCGGGTCGCTGAAGACGATGCCGGCATCCGTCTGCACGTAGGCGTGGATGGTGCGTCCGACGTCGAAGGTCTCGTCGTCGAGCCTGACCACCGACCCCACGGCGTACGACGGGGCGTGGGCTGCGAAGGCGGCCGTGAGCCCGCCGTCGTCGAGGGCCCGGGGACCGTCGTCGCCGGAGAGCGCCGAGGGCAGGATGAGTGCCAGGGCCACCCCGGTGGCGAGCAGTCCGCCTGCCACGACCGCCCCGCGACGGCGTACCCGCCGGTCGCCGACGCGGATCATCCCACGGGTGTCGAACTGCGGCGCGGGCAGCGCGTCGGCCCGCTCGTGCAGGGTCTGGGTCAGGAGATCGGTCATGGGGTCACCTTCAGGAGGTCGTGCGGGAGGATGTCGTCGCCCATCCGGTCGCGGAGCTTGGCGAGCCCGGCGGACACCTGGCTCTTCACGGTGCCGACGGCGCAGCCCATGGCCTGCGCGGTCTGCGCCTCGGTGAGGTCCTCGTAGTAGCGCAGCACGATCGCGGCCCGCTGGCGCACGGGCAGCTCCATGAGCTCACGCCACAGCCAGGTGCTCCGGGTGACCTCGTCGGCGTGACCTGGCCCGCTGGTCTCGGGCAGGTGCTCGGCGGGCCGTTCGCCGGCCCAGGACTTGCGACGGAACCACGAGATCGCGGTCGTGGTGATCGCCTTGCGCGTGTAGGCCTCCGCCTTGTGGGGCTCACGAAGCCTCGGCCAGGCCACGTAGGTCTTGGTCAGCGCCTCCTGCACCAGGTCCTGGGCCAGCTGCGCGTCCCCCACCATCAGGTACGCCGCCCGGTGCAGCGCCGCCGAACGGGCCGCCACGAACTCGGTGAACTGCTGCGGATCCCTCCGGCTCACGGTGCCCCTCTCGGCGGCGGATGCTGAACATCCTTCCCGACGCGGCGAGGGGGTCGAATGGTTGGGCGGGTCGTCAGCCGAGGCTCAGGTGCCGTCCGCCCACAAGAGCGCCGCGGCCAGGGCCTGCGCCTGCTCGAGGTCCGCCGGATCGCCGGACACGGTCACGAAGATGCCGTCGTGGACCGGCCCCACGATGGTGCCGTCGTCCTTGGCGACGCCCTCGCCGCCGAGCATCGCGATGGTGGTGACCGTGCGCCCGGTCTTGCCGGGATCCAGGTAGTCGTCGTGTCCGGCCGCGGCACGCCAGGTGACGGTGAAGACGGCCTGGGAACCGACCGCCAGGCAGCCGAACTTCTCGTCCGCGGCCTCGTCGCACCGGAACGCGTCCCCGTCGAGCGACACGGGTGCGACCTCAGGAGGCTGCGGGCAACCCTCCGCGTCCTGGCGCTCGACCGTCCCGCTCGACTCCAGGACCCGCACGTCGACCGAGCCCGCCTCCGGCCCGCAGGGGTCGGGGGTCCCGCTCGGGGACACGGTCGGGGACACGGTCGGGGAGCCGGAGGCCGAGTCGGCCGCGGCCACGTTGACGCCGGAGGCCGGCCGCGGAGCCCCGGCTCCGCCCCCGAGGCCGACGTACCCCGCGGCGACGATGCCCGCCACCGCTACCGCGCTGAGTGCGACGGCAGCCCGGCGGCGCCGGCGCAGCCGCGTGCCGACCCGCACGGCACCCGCCGTCAGCCGGTCCAGGTCGGGATGCTCGGCGGCGAGGCGCTCCTGCAGGGCTCGGGTCATCCGTGCGTCGGTGTCGGTCATGACGGGGTCCTCTCGGAAGGGTCGGGATCGGCGAGCAGGGGACGCAGCCGGTCGAGCGCGCGCTTGGCCCGCGCGCGGACGGCCCCCTCGGTGAGGTCGAGGAGGGCCGCGGTCTCCCGGACGCTGCGGTCCTCCCAGTAGCGCGCGACCACCACCGCCCGGTCGAGCGGGGTGAGCGCGCGCAGGGCGTCGACCAGGTCGAGACGGGTTGCCTGGTCGGGCGGCGGCACGGCGACGTCGTAGGTCGCCTCGGTGGGCAGCTCCGCGCTCCGCCGGAGGCGGCGCCACGACAGGAAGGTGTTGTGCAGCGTGCGCTGGGCGTAGGCCACGGGGTCGTCGGCGGCGGCGACGCGCCGCCAGTGGCTGTAGACCTTGGCCAGCGCCGACTGGGTGAGGTCCTCGGCCGCGTGGCTCTCACCGGTCAGCAGCAGGGCCGAGCCGTAGAGCCGTCCGCCCCACTGGTGCACGAACCGGGTGAAGTCCTCCCCTGGGTGCGTCACGGCACTGAGAGGGCGAGCGTGTGGCGCTTCGCTGCGCCACGCTGCCGCGCCGTTTCGGTCGCCTGCCACGCTGCCACCCTGGCTACCCACACCACTAGGACGCCTCGAGCGCCCCGGTTTGTTACAAGGGGTCGTCCGGGAGCGTGCCGAGCCGTTCCTTGATGTCGGTCTTGAGCACCTTGCCGACCTTGGACCGGGGGAGGTCGGCCCAGATCTCGATCTGCTTGGGGGCCTTGACGCTGCCGATCCGCTCCTTCACGTACGCCGTCAAGGTGGCGGCGTCGATGGTGCGGCCGGCGTGCGGCTGGACCACGGCCACCACCCGCTCGCCCCACTTGTCGTCTGGCAGACCGATCACGGCGCAGTCCTGCACGTCAGGATGGGACATCACGGCCTGCTCGACCTCGGTGGAGTACACGTTGAAGCCACCGGTGATGATCATGTCCTTGGCGCGGTCGACGATGAAGAGGTAGTGGTCCTCGTCGAGATAGCCGACGTCGCCGGTGTGGTGCCAGCCGTGGGCGCTCGCCTCGGCGGTCGCCTGCTCGTTCTTGTAGTAGCCGGGCATGACGAGCGAGCTGCGCACCACGATCTCGCCCCGCTCTCCGGTCGGCAGCAGCGTGCCGTCGGGGCCCATGATCGCCACCGTGACCAGGGGCGCGGGTCGTCCCGCCGACGAGAGTCGCTCGGTCGCGATGGACCCGTCGGGGCGGAAGTGGTCGCGGGGCGGGAGCGTGGAGATCATCATCGGCGCCTCGCTCTGCCCGAACAGCTGGGCCATCACCGGGCCGATCCGGGTCAGCGCCTCCTCGAGCCGGGCGGCGGACATCGGGGCGGCGCCGTACCAGAGGCATTGCAGCGAGCCGAGGTCGGTGGTGTCGAGCGAGGGGTGCGCGAGCACCATGTAGATGAGGGTCGGCGGCAGGAACGTGTGGGTGACCCGGTGCCGCTCGATGGTCGCCACGAACGCCGCGACGTCCGGGGTGCGCATGATCACGACCTCGCCGCCCAGCGCCATGATCGGGAAGCAGAGCACCCCGGCCGCATGGGTGAGGGGAGCGAGCGCGAGGTACACCGGCCGTCCCTCGAACGGGTAGGACATCAGCGTGATGGCGGTCATCGTCTCGAGGTTGGTGCCGGTGAGCATCACGCCCTTGGGGCGCCCGGTCGTGCCACCGGTGCCGACGATGGCGGCCAGGTCGTCGACGCCCGAGAGGTCGACGCGCCCGGCGCCCTCGTCGGCGCTGCCACGCGCCAGGAACTCCGCCCAGGTCACCGTCCGTGGCAGGCCACCCTCGGGCGGGTCGAGGCAGACCCAGGTGGTGACCTTCGGCAGGTCGTCGCGGATCCGGCCGACGAGGTCGGCGTACGCCTGCTTGAAGATCACCACCGAGCAGTCGAAGAGGTCGAGCAGCTCGCGGTTCTCGGCCGCCTCGTTGCGCGGGTTGATCGGACACCAGACCGCCCCGGCGCGGCTGATCGCGAACACGCAGGAGAACGCGACCGGGTCGTTGCCCGAGATGATCGCGACCTTGTCTCCGGGCGCGACGCCACTGCCTGCGAGGGCGGCCGCGACGGCGTAGGTCAGCTCCTGGACCTCCGCGTAGGTGAGGGAGCCCTCGTCGGTGGTGAGGCAGGGCCGGTCGGGGCCCAGCGAGGCACCCTTGTCGAGGTAGTCGACGATCCGCACGTCGGATCCGGACCGTGTCAGTCCTGCACGGTGAGCACCGGCGGCGACACGAGCCCGAAGGCGCGCAGCACGCCCAGCAGCTCGCGGTGGCCGAGGGCCTGACACCCGGACGCGAACCCGGCTCGCAGCGGCGGCTGCTGGAGCAGGGAGTACGCCGCGTAGGCCTGCAGGAGCCCGGTCTGCTGGTAGTTGCTGTTGCCGTGGATCACACAGTGCGCGCGGCCGAGCGGACCCGAGGCATGCACCGAGTCGAGCGACTTGTTGACGCGAGGGTTCTCCCGGGGTGGCATCTGGTTCATCACCTGGGCGGCGGTGGCGCTCAGCGCGGCGTCCCGGTCCTGCTCGTTCATGTCCTTGGTCGCCTCGAGGGCGGCCGCGACGATCTGGGGTACGCCGTTCATCAGCGCGGCGTTGAACACCCCGCCCTGGGCCCGGACGTTGGCGACCCGCGGGTCGCGCTTGAACCACACGGGGTGGCTGGTGCCGCCCCACGGCAGGGACAGCGCGAGCTCGTGCTGGCCGGGGATCACCAGCGGCACCAGGCCCTGGCCGGCGTCCCACTCGACGTAGGAGTTCTGCTCGAGGTAGTGGGCCCTCGAGGTCGCCGCGTTGACCAGGATCGTCTGGGTCGAGGCGATGGTGGGGCTGCCACCCCAGAACACGGCGATGTCGAGGGTGTCGAGGCCCGGCTTCTCGAGACACAGCTGCGCGGCGATCTCGCCGGTGGTGTACATCTGTGCGATGCCGGGGGAGAGGAGCAGCCCCTGGGCGGCGTAGTCGGCGCCCCAACGTTCGTCGCAGGTGATCAGCCAGTCCTGCTCGCCGGTCGTGTCGACGTAGTGGACCCCTGCGGCGAGAGCGGCCTCGACGACCGGCGGCCCCCACTTGCTGAAAGGACCCACGGTGTTGCACACCACGCTGGCGCCGCTGAGCAGCTCGGTGAGCGCCTCGACGGAGTGGTCGACGACCTTCACCTCGTAGTCCGCCGTCTCGATGCCGGGGACGTTGGCGTTCATCGAGTCGGTGAGTCGGTGCTCGTCGCGGCCGGCGGCGACGAAGGGCACGCCGTACTGGCGGAGGTACTCGCAGATGATCCGGCCGGTGTAGCCGGAGGCGCCGTAGACGACGACGGGCTTGCTGGACTCGCTCATGCGCTGCTCCTCGATGAGGTCGGTGTGGAAGCGGGGATCGGACGGGTCACATGCCCATGCCGCCGTCGACCGGGAGGCCGACGCCCGTGATGAACCGAGAGGCGTCGGACGCCAGGAAGACCACGGCGTCGGCCATGTCCTCGACCGTTCCGAGGCGGCCGGCGGGCGTGAGCTCCACGACCGCGCCGACCGCCTCCTCCGGGGAGGGGAAGAGTCCGAGGGCGGCCACGTCGTTGGCCAGGCCCGCGCCCATCGCGGTGGGCACCAGGCCGGGGTAGACGCAGTTGACGCGGACGCCGTAGCCGAGCTTGCCGCTCTCCATCGCCGCGACCCGGGTGAGCCGGTCGACGGCGGACTTGGTCGCGGAGTAGACCGAGATGCCGGGGAAGGCGATGGTGGCCGCGACCGAGGCGACGTTGACGATCGCGCCGCCCTGGCCACCAGGGCCGCCGGGACGCATGGCGCGAAGGCCGTGCTTGAGTCCGAGGGTGGTGCCGAGCACGTTGACGTCGAGCATCCGCCGGACGTCGGCGGCGTCGACCTCGCTGACCAGACTGGTGATCTCGATGCCCGCGTTGTTGACCAGGATGTCGAGCCCGCCGATCTGGTCGACGGTCGAGGCGACCGCGGCCCCCCAGGACGCCTCGTCGGTGACGTCCAGTCGCGTGAACCCGTGACCTTCGCCCAGCCCCCCGGCGGTGTCGGCGCCGGCGTCCTGGACGTCGCCGATCACCACCCGCGCGCCGGCCGCGGCGAGCGCCTTGGCCATCCCCTCCCCGAGGCCCTGGGCCCCTCCGGTGACGAGGGCGTGGCGGCCGGTCAGGTCGTAGGAGGTCATGGCGGGCTCCTGGGGTGCGGGCGCCGGGTGGCGCGGGAGTGATGCCCGTCACCCTGACGCATGGACTGACCAAGCGTCAAGGTCAGTTGTCCAGGACGTTCGTCAAGACGCCTCGGACCGCCGTACACTGCCGTCCATGACGGCGGATCCCGCGGCCACCAGCGCCCGACGCGGCGAGGGCAGCTATGACGAGCGTCGCGACCGTCTGGCGGAGTCGGCGCTGCTCACCCTCGGGGAGCTGGGCTACGCGCGGACCTCGCTGCGCGACATCGCCGCCAACTCGCCCTTCACACACGGGATGGTCCACTACTACTTCCGCGACAAGACCGAGCTGATCACCTACTGCGTGCGCTACTACAAGGCCCAGTGCGTGCACCGCTACGACGGCGTCGTGCGGGACTCGCGCACGGCGGAGGAGTTGACGACCGGGTTCGCCGACAAGCTCGTCGAGACGATCCTCGACGAGGCGCCGATGCACCGGCTCTGGTACGACCTGCGGACGCAGAGCATGTTCGACCCCGCGCTGCGCGACGACGTGCTGGCCATCGACGGGACGCTCGAGACGATGATCTGGAACGTGCTCAGCCGCTACGCCGAGCTCAGTGGCCGGGGACTCGCGACGGCCAGCGGCACGGCGTACGCCATGCTCGACGGCCTCTTCGAGCGCGCCCTGCTGCGACACCTCGCCGGCGATGAGACCGCTCTGCCGACCCTGCGCGAGACCGCGCTGCGCGTGCCGGAGTCCCTGCTGGAGTAGGAGGAGCCATGCTGCGCTTCGTGACCGACGGTGGCCTGGAGACCGACCTGATCTTCCACCACGGCATCGAGCTTCCAGAGTTCGCAGCGTTCCCGCTCGTGGAGAGCTCGCCGGGACGCAACCTGCTGCGCACCTACTACGAGGGCTATGCGGCCGTCGCCGCCGCCAGTGGCGCCGGGCTCCTCCTGGAGGCGCCGACGTGGCGGGCGAACCCGGACTGGGGCGGTCGGGTCGGCTACGACGCCGCGGCCCTCGACCGCGTCAACCAGGCGGCCGTCGGGTTCCTGCACGACGTGGGGCGTGACCTGGCCGCGCGCCACGGTCTGCCGGAGGTCCGCGTCGGTGGGATGACCGGGCCGCGTGGCGACGGCTACGTCGCCGGAGAGGACGCCGACCCCGACGAGGCTGCCGACTACCACTCCGCGCAGGCGCGCGCGTTCGCCGCCGCCGGGGCCGACCTGGTCACGGCGCTCACCCTGACCGGGCCCGGCGAGGCGATCGGCGTCGTGCGGGCCGCGCGGGACGCGGGGCTCCCGGTGGCCGTGGGCTTCACCGTCGAGACCGACGGCACCCTCCCGGACGGGCGGACGCTGCGAGACGCCGTTCGAGAGGTCGACGCGGCCGCGCCGCCCGACTACTTCGTCGTCAATTGCGCTCATCCTGATCACATCGCCGGCGCTCTCGGGAGCGACGACGACTCCTGGGTGGGCCGGATCGGGGGCCTGCGCCCGAACGCCTCGCGCATGTCGCATGCCGAGCTGGATGCCGCGCCCGAGCTGGACGAGGGAAGTCCCGACGATCTCGCTCTCGAGACCGCACGCCTGCTCGACCGGCTGCCGGGCGTCCAGGTGCTGGGAGGCTGCTGCGGCACCGACGCACGGCACGTCGCGGCCCTGTGGCGCGTGGCCGGGGAGGGTGCCGCCGACGCCGACTGATCCCGCGCCCGCATCCCGCGTCCGACACGCGGACGGACCCCAGGTGGGATGGCCACAGCCTCGGGTCGGCGCTAGGTTCCCAGACCATGGACGTGTTGCGGACGAAGAGCATCGAGCTGTCGCTGCAGGACACCGAGGATCCCGAGTTCAAGCTCAAGCGCCGGCTCACGGCGTTGGATCTGACGGTCTTCGGCGTCGGCGTCATCATCGGGGCGGGCATCTTCACCCTCACCGGCCGCGTGGCCCAGGCGTACGCCGGACCGGGAGTGGTGTTCTCCTTCGCGCTGGCCGCCGTGTGCTGCGGTCTGGCCGCGCTGTGCTACGCGGAGTTCTCCTCGACGGTGCCGGTGTCGGGGTCGGCGTACACGTTCTCCTACGCCACCCTGGGCGAGCTGGTCGCCTGGATCATCGGCTGGGACCTGCTGCTCGAGATGATGCTCGGCGCATCGGTGGTCGCGCAGGGCTGGGCGTCGTACTTCGAGACGTTCCTGGACCAGATCGGCATCACCTGGCCGGAGGGCCTCGGCTACGGCGACACGTTCAACCTCGCCGCGTTCCTGCTCGTGATCGTGCTCACCGGGCTGATCGCCTATGGCATCAAGGAGTCGCTGCGCGTCAACCTCGTGCTCGTCGCCGTGAAGCTCTTCATCGTGCTGTTCGTGATCGTGGCGGGCATCGGCTTCATCAACAAGGACAACTACGACCCCTTCATCCCGCCCTCGGAGTCGGTCGACGGGGGCGGCACCGAGTGGCTGCACACACCGCTGCTGCAGCTGGTCACGGGTGCGCCGCACGCGTACGGCGTGGCCGGGGTGATCTTCGCGGCCTCGCTGGTCTTCTTCGCCTACATCGGGTTCGACGTGGTGGCCACCACGGCGGAGGAGGCCGCGCACCCGCAGCGCGACCTGCCGCGCGGCATCATCGGCTCGCTGGTGATCTGCACGATCCTCTACGTGGCCGTGGCCCTGGTGATCACGGGGATGGTCAACTACAAGGACATCAACCCCGACGCGGCGCTCGCCAACGCGTTCATCGACCAGGGCAAGGACGGCTACGCCACGTTGATCGCGGCCGGCGCCGTCGCGGGCCTGACCACGGTCGTGATGACCCTGCTCATCGGCGCGGTGCGCGTCACCTTCGCGATGAGCCGCGACAACCTGATGCCACAGTCGATCGCCCAGGTGACGCCCAGCACCGGCACCCCGGTCCGGCTCACGCTCGGCATCGGCCTGGTCGTCGCCCTCGTCGCCTCGCTGACCCCGATCGGGCGCCTGGAGGAAATGGTCAACATCGGCACGCTGACGGCCTTCTTCCTGGTGTCCCTGGCCATCCCGATCCTGAGGAAGCGGCGCCCCGACCTCCAGCGCTCCTTCAAGGTCCCGTGGTCGCCGTGGCTGCCGTGGCTCTCGGCCGCCATCTGCCTCTTCCTGATGCTCAACCTGACCACCGAGACCTGGCTGCGGTTCCTGGTCTGGATGGCCTTGGGCTTCCTCATCTACTTCCTCTACGGCTACCGGCACAGCAGGGTCGGCCGCGGCGAGGGCGAGCCCGCCCACGACTACTCGCGATAGCCGGGCGGGCCGCCGCCTCCGGGCCGGGGCGGCGGTCGCACAGGCGTCACTACGATGACGGCATGGCGAAGCGGCTGGTGCACATCGTCGACCAGGTCCCCGAGCTGGACGGCGTCGATCGGACCGCCGGCTCCGCGCTCACCATGGTGCTGGTGCTCGACGGGTTCCTCGACGCCGGTGCGGCGGCCGTGCGGGCCGCTCGGCACCTGGCCGACCTGTCGGACGGCCCGGTCGTGGCGACGTTCGACGTGGACGAGCTCCACGACTACCGCGCGCGCCGGCCGGCCATGTCCTTCGTCCGCGACCACTACGAGTCCTACGACGCCCCCCGCCTCGTCGTCAGGATGCTGCGCGACGCCGGCCGGACGCCGTACCTGCTCCTGCACGGCCCGGAGCCGGACACCCGGTGGGAGGCGTTCGCCAGGGCTGTCCGCGAGGTGGTGGAGCGCTTCGGCGTGACCCGCGTCGTCGGGCTCGGTGCCGTGCCGATGGCCGTCCCGCACACCCGGCCGATCGCGATCACCCAGCACGCCAACAACCCCGACCTGCTGACCGGCGACAGCCCGTGGCGCGGGGAGCTGCGGATCCCGTCGAGCGCGCAGGCGCTCCTGGAGGTGCGTCTCGGCGAGTGGGGCCACGACGCCATGGGGTTCGTGGCGCACATCCCGCACTACCTCGCGCAGCTGGAGTACCCGCGGGCCTCGACCGTCCTCCTCGAGCACGTCGAGCGCAGCGGACGGCTCACGCTGGACCTCACGGCGCTGCGGGAGGAGTCGGAGGAGCGCGAGGCCGAGATCACCAGATACCTCGCCTCCAACGAGGAGGTCAACGAGGTGGTCCTCGCCCTCGAGCAGCAGTACGACGCGTTCACCCGCGCCGAGGCCAGTGGCAGCAGTCTCCTGGCCGGCGACGAGCCGCTGCCCACGGGCGAGGAGATCGGTCAGCAGTTCGAGCAGTTCCTGGCGGCCCTCGACGGGCCCGACGGCGCCGACGGCGAGGGATGGCCCGGGGCCCGCCCGGACGGCGACGCCTGATGCCCACCAACGCGACGGAGCTCGCGGAGCTCCTCGCCCTCGAGCAGCTCGAGCCCGACCTGTTCCGCGGCCAACAGCCCGAGACCAGCCGCCAGCGGGTGTTCGGCGGCCAGGTCGCCGCCCAGGGCCTGTCCGCAGGCATCCGCACCACGGAGCCGGACCTGCGGGCCCACTCGCTGCACTCCTACTTCCTGCGTCCGGGCGACACGGCCGTGCCGATCATCTACGACGTCGAGCGGCTGCGCGACGGTCGCTCGTTCTCCACCAGGAGGGTGGTGGCGCGCCAGCACGGCCAGCCGATCTACTACCAGACAGCGAACTTCCAGCGGTTCGAGGACGGCCTCGACCACCAGGACACGATGCCCGAGGTGCCCAGGCCCGACCAGGGTGTGGACTTCGCCGACCTCCTCCGGCACCGGGGCCAGGACGCCGAGGACTGGGTCCGCGAGTGGTCGAGCCTGGAGATGCGACACCTCGGCACCTCGGCCCACAACCTGCACGACGACCCCTCTCGACCAGCGCGTGCCCAGGTGTGGATCCGGGTCAACGGGCGGCTGCCCGACGACGCGGACACCCACCTCGCGGCGTTGACCTACGCCAGCGACATGACCCTCCTCGGCGCAGCCCTGGTGCCGCACGGGGTCAGCCTGGCCACGCCGGAGCTCCAGGCGGCCTCGCTGGACCACAGCATCTGGTTCCACCGCCCGTTCCGGGCCGACGAGTGGTGGCTGTACGACGAGTGGTCGCCGTCGGCGTCCAACGCCCGCGGTCTGGCGATCGCCCGCGTCTTCACCCAGGACGGCGTGCTCGTGGCGACGGTCGCCCAGGAGGGCCTGATCCGGGTCCACCCCCGGGCCTGAGCGGCGCGCGAGGTTCCTCCGACATACGTGGAAACCGCTTCGTATAGCACTACAACGTTGTAGTTTCGTGACAGACACGCCGAGGCGACGTTACGGTTGAGCGCTGCTGTGGCCTGTGGTGCCGATGTGACGGCTGATCTACCGCAGGCAGTCCCGCTCCCTGCCCCCGAGGACGCCGCCTGATGAGACCTCTGCCCCGAGTCAGCGCCTCGGCGGGCCTGCTCGCCGGCGCGCTCACCGCCGTGCTGGTGCTCGCGCCGTCGGTGGCCGTCGCGGCGGAGAAGCGGTCGGGACCGCCGCCCCTGACGGCGTACGAGATGCCGTTCCCCTGTGGGGAGAGCTGGACCGGCACCACCCGGCCCAGTCACAGCCCCAGCCGCTACTCGGTGGACTGGAACCGTCCCGACGACGTCGGCGACCCGGTCGTGGCCGCCGCTGCCGGTGTGGTCGTCACGGCGGTGCCCAACGGCACCCACGGCTACGGGCGCTACGTCGTGCTCGACCACGGCAACGGCGAGACCTCTCTCTACGCCCACCTCTCGACCGTCGCGGTCGGCACCGGGCAGACCGTCGACCAGGGTGCCCTCCTCGGCACCGTGGGCCAGACGGGCAACGCGACGGGGCCGCACCTGCACTTCGAGGAGCGCCGCGGCAACAAGGACCTGGCTCCGTGGCTGCACGGCTCGGCGTTCGTCTTCGGCAGCACCCAGCAGTCGCAGAACTGCCCGGACGTGCCGCTGGCGGGCAACTTCGTCGGCGACGGCATCGCCGAGTTGGCGGTCTTCGACCGGGGGAGCGCCACCTTCCAGATCAGCACGGCCGCCGGGCCGGTCTACGTGCCGTTCGGCATCGGCACGGACCAGCCGGTCGTCGGCGACTGGGACGGCGACGGCGTGCTGAACGTCGGCGTGCGGCGCGCCTCGGACCGCACGTTCTACCTCAGCACGCCGTCCGGGACCGTCCCCGTCGTGATGGGCAACCGCAGCGATGTCCCGGTCGCGGGCGACTGGGACGGCGACCACCTCTGGAACATCGGCGTGCGGAAGGCCAACAGCAATGTCTTCCGACTGCGACGCGGGGACGGCAAGTCGATCCCCGTGCGCCTCGGCAAGGCGGGCGACCTCCCCGTGACCGGAGACTGGAACGGCGACGGCAAGACCGACCTCGGCGTCTACGACCTCACCAAAGCGCGCTTCACCCTCCGGCTCCAGGACTCCAACGGCCTCGTCTGGCTGACCCGCATCAGCTACGGCCAGCCCGGCGACCTGCCGGTGACGGGCGACTGGGACGGCAACGGCAAGACCGACCTCGGCGTCTGGCACCCCAGCACCGCGCAGTTCTTCCAGCGCTACGCCCCCGCGCCGACCGCCCCCCTGACCAAGACCGTCCAGCGTTCCTACGGCACTCCCCGCCGCTAGCCCACTCCCTCCCTGTCGGGCTCCGGGGGCAGGGCCCTGCCGGAATCCCCGGTCGGCCGGGTGTTCCGTACGTTCGGCGTCGCTGCAAACCCCTCGAAGGGGCAGGAAGGGTCACGAAGCTTGGCCGTGGGGACCGGCGTGGCTAGGCCGTCGCCAGCCGGCCCTTGAGATGCGGCGCTCCGGTCGCCGGGTCGGACAGGGAGAACAGCAGCTCGGCACCGTCGGCCCTGCTGCCGAACGCCGCCGCGCCCGGCAGGAGCAGCGGCTTCCTGAAGACCACGTCCAAGGTGACCGTCTCGCGCGTCGCGTCGACGAGCTCTGCGAGGCAGCGCGCCAGCGACCACATCCCGTGGGCGATCGGCCGCTTGAATCCCAGGACCCTCGCCGTCAGGGGGTACAGATGGATGGGGTTGTAGTCGCCGGCGACCGCGGCGTACCGCCGTCCCAGGTTTGCGGCCAAGGGCCACGGTGATTCCGACGCCGGTACGTCGGGCAGCTCGGGAGTCCCGGGACCCGAGCCGGAGCCGGGGCGGCGGCGCAGGTAGGTGGAGCGTCCTTCCCAGACCACCACGCCGTCCTGACTCACGGTCGTCAGCAGATCGACGGTCCGTCCGCGCGGGTGGGGGAGGAGGTCGACCGGGCGCGCGGTGACGTCGACGACGCCGCTGATGGGGACATCGTGGTGTCGGGTGATGGTGTTGGCGACGTGCACGCACCCGAGCGCGGGGAACGGGAACCCGGGCTCGGCCATCACGCGCAGATGCAGCGGGAAGCCCAGCAGGTGCCAGTAGGTCACGGGCACGGTGCCATCGACGGCGAAGCCGCACACCTCCGCGTACGCGGCGACGTGGTCGGCGTCGACGCGGACCTGCGCCCGGGTCATGGTCAGGCTCTGGAGGTCCTCCGCGCCGGTCTTGCGGATGCCCGGGAGGAGGTTGACGGCGGGGACGCTCGGCAGGGTGGCGCGGAGCAGCTCGACCGCGGGGCTCATGGCGCGAATCCTAGGACTCGGCCCCGGTCCCCGCCGCGGGCAACTGATGCATTCGTGCCACGGAGCCCCAAGGTCGATGAGGTCAGGGCGCCCCGAGCCTGAGACGGGCCGACGCGCTCACGAGGTGCCCGTCCAGCTGCCCATGGCCCGCACGGTCTCGATCGTGTCGGCTTCGTCGGCGGACTTGTCGTCGCGGTAGCGGACGACCCGGGCGAAGCGCAGCGCGACGCCGCCGGCGTAGCGGGTGGAGCGTTGCAGACCGTCGAACGCGATCTCGACGACCTGCTCAGGTCGCAGGGGGACGACGTAGTGGTCGCGGATCGTGGCCGGGTCGACGGCCAGCTCGGTGAAGCGCTCGGTCTGCCAGGCGAGCATCTCGTCGGTCATGCCCTTGAAGGTCTTGCCCAGCATCACGAAGCCGCCCGAGGCGGGGTCGCGCGCACCAAGGTGGATGTTGGAGAGCCACCCCTGGCGCCGGCCGTTGCCCCACTCGACGGCGAGGACGACCAGGTCGAGGGTGTGCACCGGCTTGACCTTGACCCACGCGGCCCCGCGGCGCCCGGCCTCGTAGGGGGCGTCGAGCGACTTCACCACGACGCCCTCGTGGCCTCTGGCCAGGGTGTCCCGGACGAAGTCCTCGGCCGCCCGAGCGTCGGCGGTGACCAGGCTGGGCGTGCGGTGCTCGCTCGGCACCAGGTCGGCCAGGGCCGCCCAGCGCTCCAGGCCCGGACGGTCGAGGTAGTACTCGCCGTCGAGGTGGAGCAGGTCGAAGAAGTACGGCGTGACCGCGACGCCCGACTCCATCGCCGTCCGCGAGGCGGTCTCCTGGAAGGGCCGCGGGCGACCGTCCGCCGCGAGCGCGATCGCCTCGCCGTCGAGCACGAAGCGCTGTGCGGGCAGGGCCCGGACCACGTCGACGACCTCGGGCAGACGGTCGGTGATCACGTCGAGGGATCGGGTGGCGATCACGACGTCGCCGCCGTCGCGGTGGACCTGGATCCTGATGCCGTCGAGCTTGGTGTCGATCGCCACCGCCCCGCCACGCGCGCCGTCGGCCTTGGCCAGCGCGGCGGCGACGTCGGGGGCGCTCGACGCCAGCATGGGCAGCATCGGGCGCCCTACCTCGAGGCCGACCTCCGCGAGGGCCGCTTCGCCCGCGAAGGCCGCCCGCGCGATCGGGACCGTGCCGCCCGCGAGCATCGCGGCCCGGCGTACGGCGGGAAGGGGCGCCCCGCTCGCGGCCGCCAGGCCCTCCTGCACGAGCGCGTCGAGCGCGCCTTGGCGGACGTTGCCGGTGACGACCCCCCGGAGCCAGGCCTGCTCGTCTGCTGTCGCACGCGACAGGAGGCTCTCGACGGCCGCCTTGCGGGCGGCCTGGGAGCCTGCTCCGCCGAGCGCGGCGATGCGCTCGAAGGTCTGGTGCACCTCGAGCACCGGAAGCGAGGGCGAAGGCGACGGCGGGGGCATCACGCCGATCCCGCGCCACCCGACGCCGGTGCGTCGCTGGAGGAGGGTGCCTCCGAGGTAGGCCGTCACGATCTCCAGATCGGTCGGGTCTGCCTCCGCGAGGGTCTCGGCCAGGGCCGCCACCTTGGCCTTCCTCGACCGGGTGGCGGCCACGGTCTGGGACGTCTCGACGATGCGGGCCAGCAACACGCCCCCATCGTGCCCGAGCGGGCCGACAACGACCGCGATCGCGACGTGGTCCAGGCCCGTCAGCTGCCGATGCGGGTGCGCACCTCGTAGAGCTCGGGGAAGAAGGTGAGGTCGAGGGCGCGACGCAGGAAGTCGACCCCGGAGGAACCGCCGGTGCCGGTCTTGTGGCCGATCGTGCGCTGCACGACCTGCAGGTGCCGGAACCGCCACTCCTGGAAGTTGTCCTCGATGTCGACGAGCTCCTCGCAGCTCTCGTAGACCCCCCAGTGCTCCTCAGGGGCGGCGTAGACGGCCGCGAACGTGTCGACCAGCTCGGGGTGGAGGCGGTAGGGCTGCGACCAGTCGCGGTCGAGGACGTCGGCCGGCACGGCGTAGCCGCGGCGCGCGAGGTAGCGCAGGAACTCGTCGTACAGGCTCGGCTCGTGGAGCAGCGTCGTGAGCTCGGCTTGGTGGTGCGGCTCGTGCCCGAAGACCTTGACCATGTCGGCGTTCTTGTTGCCGAGCAGGAACTCGACCTCGCGGTACTGCGCGGACTGGAAGCCCGAGGAGGTGGCGAGGAAGGGCCGGATGAGCGCGTACTCCGACGGGGTCAAGGTCGCCAGGACCGCCCATTGGTCTGTGAGGACGTGCTGCACGTGCTTGACGCGCGCCAGTCGCTTGAGGGCGGGCGCGAGGTCGTCGGCCGCGAGCAGCGCCCGGGCCGAGCGGAGCTCGTGGACCAGCAGCTTGAGCCACAGCTCGGAGGTCTGGTGCTGGACGATGAAGAGCAGCTCGTCGTGCTGGGGAGGATCGCTGAGCGGCTGCTGGGCCGCGAGCAGGAGGTCGAGTCGGAGGTACTCGCCGTACGAGAGCTGGTGGCTGAAGTCCTGCTCGATGCCCGCTTCCAGGTCCCGCCGGATCTCCGGTCCCGCGACGCTGTCCTGCACGGTGTCGTCCTCCACGGCGCCACCGTAGTCCGTGGGCTGTCCGGGGTAGCGTTCGCCGCGTGACGGAGGCTGGGCGGGTGCGCGTGTGGCGACCGAGTTGGCCCTGCCCCGCGGCGAAGATCCTGGGTCAGCAGCGGCACGGCCGGGCCGACCCGACGTTCCGGGTCGACGGGAGTGGGAGGACCTGGCGGGCGAGCCGTACGCCGGAGGGCGCGGTCACCCTGGTCGTCGAGGCGCTGTCGCGACACGGCGAGGTGCACGCCGAGGCGTGGGGTCCCGGCGCCGACTGGGTCCTCGACCGGCTCCCCGCCCTGCTCGGGGCCCACGATGACCCCAGCGGCTTCGAGCCGGGTCATCCCGTGCTGGAGGAGGCCCAGCGCCGGTTGGCCCACTGGCGCTTCGGTGCCAGCGGTCTGGTGCTCGACTCGCTGGTGCCGGCGGTCCTCGAGCAGAAGGTCACCGGTCAGGAGGCCTTCGGCGCCTTCCGCAGCCTCGTGCACCGCTTCGGCGAGCGCGCGCCGGGCCCCGGCCGGGAGCTGCGTCTCTGGCTCCAGCCGTCGCCCCAGCGGCTCCGGTCGATCCCGTCCTGGGAGTGGCTGCGGCTCCCGGTCGACGGCGCACGCTCGCGTCCTGTGGTGACGGCGGCCAGGGTGGCCGATGCGCTCGAGCGCATCCCCGCCGCCGAGGCGGACCGACGGCTGCGCACGCTGCCGGGCGTGGGCCGGTGGACGAGTGCGGAGGTGCGGCAGCGCACGTTCGGCGACGCCGACGCGGTCAGCTTCGGCGACTACCACGTCGCGAAGGACGTCGGCTGGGCACTCCTGGGCCGTCGCATCGACGACGCCGAGCTGGAGGAGCTGCTCGAGCCGTGGCGCCCGCACCGGGCGCGGGTGCAGGCCCTGGTGATGCTGTCCGGGCTCGGTGCCCCGCGCCGAGGGCCGCGGATGTCGTTGCGCACCCATCTGCCGACGGGTTGACTCGGTCCCGACGGCCCGGGCGCGCTCGCGACCATGACTAGAGCAGCGGTCGCAGAGGCGCCAGCACCCGCTCGGTGAACCGCCGGTGCAGGTCCCGCGCCTCCCACTCGGAGAGCGAGAGCTCCAGGCAGTTCGACTCGTCGACCAGGAAGATCTCCTCCATCAGGCCGGCCATCGAGGGGTCGATGATCTCCGCGTTGATCTCGTAGTTGCCCGCGAGGCTGAGGCGGTCGACGTTCGCAGTGCCGACCGTCGACCAGGAGCCGTCGATCGTCGCTGTCTTGGCGTGGACCATCGCGTCGCGGTAGCGCAGGATCCGGACGCCGGCGTCGAGGAGCTGCGAGAAGTACCCGCGCGAGATCCAGTCGGCCACGATGTGGTTGGACTTCAAGGGCACGAGCAGCCGCACGTCCACGCCTCGCCGCGCGGCGCGCTTGAGGGCGTCGACGAAGTCCTGGTCGGGGATGAAGTACGCGGCGGTCATCCAGACGTTGCGGCTGGACCGGTCGATGGCCTCGAGGTACATCCCCCGGATCGGGAAGACCCGCAGGCGCGGCACGTTGCGCTGGAGGCGGATCTGGGGATCCCACGACGAGGCGGTGCCGAGGAGCAGGGGTCGCTCGCTCGGGCCGATCCGCTTGCGGCGGTTGAGGTTCCAGAAGTCGGCGAAGGCGCGCTTGAGGTCCCACACGCCCGGACCCGTGATGCGGATGTGGGTGTCGCGCCACTCGGTGGCGTACGCCGTACCCACGTTGTAGCCGCCCACGAAGCCGACCGCGTCGTCCACCACGAGGATCTTGCGGTGGTCGCGCCCGTAGCGGCGGAGGTCGTAGAACCGCAGGCCGGCCGGGTAGACGGGGTAGCGCAGCACCTTGATGGTGTCCGGGAAGGTCTTGAACGCCGGCGACACGACCAGGTTGGCGAACGAGTCGAAGATGCAGTAGACCTCGACCCCCCGGTCGGCCGCCGCGATCAGGGCGTCCTTGAACCGCTTGCCGACCTCGTCGCCCTTCCAGATGTAGGTCTCGAACAGGATCTGGCGCTGCGCCCCGTCGATCGCCTCGATCATGGCGTCGTACAGGTCCTGACCGAAGGTGTAGGTCGTCACCTCGCCCTGGCCCACCTGCACCGGCCTCGGCGGGGTGGTCGGGAACGCCTTGGGCTTCTTGCCGCGCCGCCGGTAGGAGTCGAACAGCGTCAGCCCGATCGCGACCAGGAACGGGGTGACGAAGGCCGCGACCAGTCCCCGGCGGAGCAGGGTCCACACCCGGTCCCGGGTCTCGCTGGGCAGCACGGCGCCAATCTAGCGAGGCGACCCACCCCTGTCGGTCGAGGTGGATCACCACCGGCGAGCATGCTCGTTGTGGGAGGGACGCCGTGAGGATCCTGATCGTGCGGCACGCGGAGCCGGACGCCGTCCCCGCCGACGATCCGCGCACCTGGCGGCTGTCGGCGGCGGGACGCACGGCGGCGCGCAGATTGCGCCCCCGGCTGCCGCGCGAGGGACGGTGGGTGTCCAGCACGGAGGCGAAGGCGCACGAGACGCTGCTGTGTGCCGCCGGACGGGAGCCGATCGCGGTCGCCCGGGATGCGGGCTTCGACGAGGTCCGCCGGGACGAGCCCTTCGACGAGGACTTCCTCGCCCGACGGCTGGCCTGGGTCAGCGGTGAGCCCGACGAGCGGCACGCCGGCTGGGAGACGCCGCAGGAGGCTGCCGCGCGATTCGGTCTGGCCCTCGCCCGGCACACCGCGCCCGACGCCCCGCTGGTCGTCGCCTCGCACGGCCTGGTGATCACCGCCTGGCTCGTCCACGGTCGGGGACGGCTGGATCCGTCCGACGCGGGCCGGTTCTGGCAGAACCTGGCGTTCCCGGACGTCGTCGAGCTCGACGTTCCCGATGATCGAGGAGGGCCCCCTGCCCGACCAACAGGCCATCCCGCTGGTTGAGAAGGCGCCGAGGGACGAGGTGCCGTCGCGAAACCAGCGCCACCCAGGCCACCTTGCTCACCGGGTCTCGTGACGCTCGCGGCGCTCGCTCCACAACCAGCGGGGTCGCTGTCGGTGGGCCGTCGTACGCTCGACTCATGCGTCCGGTGACCGATCTCGAGCGACGGCTGGCCCCCTTCAAGGTGCAGTCCGACTTCCAGCCCTCCGGCGACCAACCGGCCGCGATCGCGGAGATCGTCAAGCGGGTCAACGCCGGCGAGCAGGACATCGTGCTGCTCGGCGCGACCGGCACCGGCAAGACCGCGACGGTCGCCTGGGTGGCCGAGCAGGTGCAGCGGCCGATCCTGGTGATGCAGCCCAACAAGACGCTGGCCGCGCAGTTCGCCAACGAGCTGCGCCAGCTGTTCCCCGACAACGCGGTGGAGTACTTCGTCTCCTACTACGACTACTACCAGCCCGAGGCCTACGTCCCCCAGACGGACACCTACATCGAGAAAGACTCCTCGATCAACGAGGAGGTCGAGCGGCTGCGGCACTCGGCGACCAACTCCCTGCTGACCAGGCGCGACGTCATCGTGGTGGCGACGGTGTCGTGCATCTACGGCCTCGGCACCCCGCAGGAGTACGTCGACCGCATGCTGCGGTTGCGCGTGGGTGCCGACGAGGCGGGGCACGACCGCGACTGGTATCTCCGCCGGCTGGTCGAGATCCAGTACACCCGCAACGACCTGTCCTTCACGCGGGGCACGTTCCGGGTCCGAGGCGACACCTTGGAGATCTTCCCGGTCTACGAGGAGGCGGCCGTCCGGGTCGAGTTCTTCGGCGACGAGATCGAGCGGCTGATGACGCTCCACCCGGTCACGGGCGAGATCCTCTCCGACGACCACGAGCTCTACGTGTTCCCCGCGACCCACTACGTCGCCGGGCCGGAGCGGATGGAGCGCGCGATCGGCGGCATCGAGGCGGAGCTCGAGGAGCAGCTGGCGTTCTTCGAGCGCCAGGGCAAGCTGCTCGAGGCCCAGCGGCTCCGCATGCGCACGACCTACGACATCGAGATGATGCGCCAGGTCGGGTCCTGCTCGGGCATCGAGAACTACTCCATGCACATCGACGGCCGCACCCGCGGGAGCGCGCCCAACTGCCTGCTCGACTACTTCCCGGAGGACTTCCTCCTGGTCGTCGACGAGTCCCATGTCGCCGTGCCGCAGATCGGGGGTATGTACGAAGGCGACATGTCGCGCAAGCGCAACCTGGTCGACCACGGTTTCCGGCTGCCGAGCGCGATGGACAACCGCCCGCTGCGCTGGGAGGAGTTCCTCGACCGGATCGGGCAGACGATCTACCTCTCCGCCACCCCGGGCAACTACGAGCTCGACAAGGTCAGCGCCGGCGGGCGACCCGACGTCGTCGAGCAGATCATCCGCCCGACCGGTCTGGTCGACCCGGAGGTCGTGGTCAAGCCGACCAAGGGTCAGATCGACGACCTGATCCACGAGATCAACACCCGCACCGAGCGCAACGAGCGCGTCCTGGTCACGACGCTGACCAAGAAGATGTCGGAGGACCTCACCGACTACCTCCTCGATGCCGGCATCCGCACCCGCTACCTGCACTCCGAGGTCGACACGCTCAAGCGCATCGAACTGCTCCGAGACCTCCGGCTCGGCGACTACGACGTGCTCGTCGGCATCAACCTGCTCCGTGAGGGTCTCGACCTCCCCGAGGTCTCCCTGGTGTCGATCCTCGACGCCGACAAGGAGGGCTTCCTGCGCTCCGACAAGTCGCTGATCCA
>CAZIVD010000064.1:0-27266 GCA_964542635.1 uncultured Nocardioides sp.
ATGCAACGATGTCCCGCAACACCTGTCAACGGTGTCGCGGGACATCACACAGGGTGGCAGGTGCAGGATTCGAACCTGCGAAGCTTTCGCGACGGATTTACAGTCCGCTCCCATTGGCCGCTCGGGCAACCTGCCGTGCTGAGGTCCGTTTGGCGGTCCCGCAGGCGGTCGGAAGAATAGCAAGACCAGGTCACAGAGCAGAAACCGCGGGAGGAAACCCATGGCCGACTCGTCGTTCGACATCGTCAGCAAGATCGACCATCAGGAGGTCGACAACGCGTTGGGGCAGACCGCCCGTGAGATCGCGACACGGTTCGACTTCAAGGGCACCGGGGCCACGATCAGCTGGCAGGGCGAGCACGCGATCGAGATCTCGGCCTCGGCGGACGACCGGGCGAACGCCGTCCTCGACGTGTTCAAGGGCAAGCTCGTCAAGCGCAACCAGAGCCTGAAGATCCTCGACGCCTCCGAGCCGCGGCAGTCGGGCCGCGAGAGCAAGATCTCGATCGCGCTCAAGGAGGGCATCAGCTCGGAGAACGCCAAGTTGGTCTCCAAGCTGATCCGCGACGAAGGCCCCAAGGGGGTGCGCACCCAGGTCCAGGGCGATGAGCTGCGCGTCTTCAGCAAGAAGCGCGACGACCTCCAGGCCGTCATCGCCCTCGTGAAGGCCCAGGACTACGACTTCGCGGTGCAGTTCACCAACTACCGGTGAGCAGGTTTCCCAAGTCCACCCCCCGCTGACTCCGGTACGCCTACGGTGTCGGCCATGCACGAGACCGGCTACCCCATCCCCGGTGTCTCGCCACCCGGCTACTACCCGACGAGCCCCAGACGGGTGCGCTGGTGGGATGGCAACCACTGGCTGGGTCAGGAACACCAGACCGAGGTCGACCCGAACCCGCGTGCGCCCATGTACTTCAAGCTCAACTCGCGGATGAGTGGCGCAGGGCTGATGGCGCTGGGACTCACCATCACGGTCGGCGCCCTGGGGATGAACCTCCTGTCCTACGTCCAGGCCGAGCCCGGAGAGTGGCAGTTCAGCTACGTCGGAGCGGTCGGCATGGGCCTCGCACTGACGCTGCGCGGCTTCCTCAAGGACTGGGACGTGCGGTCCTCGCCCCAGCCACCGAGCGCGCCAGCCGACGGCCCCCCGCCCTCCTCATCCCCCGAGGGCGGCGAAGGCCTCGTAGACCATCCAGGCCGGCCAGAACAGACCTTGGAAGAGCGCCAGCGCGTACTCCCAGAAGCCGTCAGCCTGCTGGAAGAAGTACACCCAGGCGCCGAAGATCCCGATCCCGTAGAGGGCGCCGCCGCTGGCGGCCCCGGCGTTGTTGGCCATGAGCACAGGCTGACACAGGGACCCGGGAGTCGGGAACAGCCGACCCCCGGCTCCCGATCAGACGGCCCGAGAGATCGCTGACACCGCAGGCATCGAGGGCACCGAGCCGGCCGTCGCGGTGACCCACACGGTCTGGCCCTCCTGCAGGCCGAGCGCGTGGGCGTGAGACTTGGTCAGCAGCACCAGGACCTCTTCGCCCTCTTCGGTGAGCACGGTGACCCGCACTTCGAACCCGACCCGCAGCAGACGGCTGATGGTGCCCTGGGCGGCGCCCGCGAGGCTCGGGGATACGGCGATGTCGATGTCGTGCGGCCGCACGAGCTGTCCGTTGAGGCGGGTCACCTCACCGAGGAAGCTCATGACGAAGTCATTGGCCGGCTCGTCGTAGAGCTGGTCGGGAGAGCCGATCTGCTCCACCCGGCCCTCGTTGATGACGACGATCTCGTCGGCGACCTCCAGAGCCTCTTCCTGGTCGTGCGTCACGAACACGGTCGTCACGTGCACCTCGTCGTGCAGGCGGCGCAGCCACTCGCGCAACTCCTTGCGGACCTTGGCGTCCAGGGCGCCGAAGGGCTCGTCGAGGAGGAGCACCGTGGGCTCGACCGCCAAGGCCCGCGCCAACGCCATCCGCTGTCGCTGGCCTCCCGAGAGCTGCGAGGGCAGCCGGTGGGAGAACTGCTGGAGATGGACGAGCCGCAACAACTCGTCGACGCGCCGCGCGGTCTCGTCCTTCGGCCGCTTGCGGATGTCGAGTCCGAACGACACGTTCTTGGCGACCGTCATGTGCTTGAAGACCGCGTAGTGCTGGAACACGAAGCCGACGTTGCGCTTCTGGGCCGGCAACCCGGTCGCGTCGACGCCTTCGATGGTGATCGAGCCTGAGTCGGCCGTCTCGAGACCGGCGATGATGCGCAGCAGCGTGGACTTGCCGCCGCCACTCGGTCCTAGCAGGGCGGTCAGCTGACCTGTGGGGAGAGACACGTTGACGTCCTCCAGCGCGACGAAGTCGCCGAACCGCTTGTTGACGCCCGATACTTCGATGCTCATTTCCTGGACCTTCTTGTGATTGCTGACGGAGGCCTCGCGCTACGCGGGCTCACTGGTGGTTCTTGGGACGGATGATGGCCACGACGACGATGCAGGCGACCGAGACACTGGCCAACAGGAACGCCGTCGCGTAGGCACCCTGCTGGTCGAAGTTCAGGTACTTCTCCTCCACCGCCAAGGTGGCCGTCCGGGTCTGGCCCAGCACGTTCCCGGACACGACCTTGACCGCCCCGAACTCGCCGAGTGACCGGGCCAAGGTCAAGACCACGCCGTACACGATGCCCCACTTGATGGCCGGGAGCGTGATCCGCCAGAAGCGCTGCCATGCGGACGCGCCCAGACTCGCGGCCGCCTGCTCCTGCTCGATGCCGATCTCCTCCAGCACCGGCACCACCTCGCGGATCATCAACGGCAGGGCGACGAACGCCGTCGCCATGATGATGCCCGGGGCCGCGAAGATCACCTGGAAGCCCCAGCTCTGCAGCGTAGGCCCGAACCAGCCGTTGCGACCGCCGTAGACCAGGACGAGGGAGAGCCCCACCACGATGGGGGACACCGACAGCGGCACGTCGAGGAGAGCGTTGAGCGCCCGCTTGCCGGGGAACTCATAGCGCACCATGAGGATCGACATGCCCACGCCGAAGACGGTGTTGATGATCACCGAGCAGATGGCCACGATGACGGTCAGCTTCAGCGCCAGCACCATGTCGGGGTCGGAGAACAGCCCCTGCAACGAGGCGAGCCCGTCGTCGAAGGTGTTCACCACCACCAGGGAGACCGGCCAAGCGACGAGCAGGAAGAGGTACGCCGCCACGAGCACGCGGAGGGCGTACGTCGTGGGGGTCTTGCGCACTCGGGATCTGCGCTCGGGCGCCGGGCGTGTAGGTGCTTCAGGCTCTTGGACAAGGACGTCAGCCACGAGCGGCCACCCTTCTCTGGATCACGTCGAGCGCGACGATGACGGCGAGCGAGATGATCAACAGCACTGTGGCGACCGCCGCGGCGCCGGCGAGGTTGTCGTTCTCGATGCTGCTCATGATCCGCACCGAGGTCACCTCGGTCTGGAACGGCAGGTTGCCCGACAAGAGCACCAGGGAGCCGTACTCGCTGACGCCTCGGGCGAAGGAGAGGGCCGCACCCGCCGCGATGGCCGGGGTCAGGCTCGGCAGGATCACCCGCCGGAAGATGGTGAACCTGCTGGCGCCCAGCGAGGCGGCCGCCTCCTCGACGTCACGGTCGAGCTCCTCCAGAACCGGCTGGACCATCCGGACCACGAACGGCAGGGTCACGAACAGGAACGCCAGGAAGACGGCCGGGCGCGTGTTGGCGATGTCGACCCCCAGGGGGCTGTCGTGACCGTAGAGCGAAAGCAGCACGAGGCCGGCCACGACCGTCGGCAGCGCGAAGGGGATGTCGATCATCACCTCGAGCACCGACTTGCCCCAGAACCGGTCGCGGACCAGGACCCACGAGATGATCGGACCCATCACGACGTTCACGACCGTGACGCCGAGAGCGGTGAGGACGGTGAGCCGGATCGCGGCCGCCGTCTGCGGGTTGGTGACGGTCGCCCAGAAGTTCTCCCAGCCGCCGGCCGCGGCGGTGGCCACCACGGCGGACAAGGGGATGAGGACCAGCAAGCTGAACCAGAGCATCGCCACGCCGAGACCGAGCCCGGAGGCACGGCCCAGCGTCGAGCGCGGGCGCTGGGTCGGCCGCCGAGACTTCGACGGCCGACCCTGCGTGATTTCGACCGAGGTCATTCGATCGAGTGTCCCGAAGCCAGGATCGCCTTCGTCACGATGCCGTTCTCCTCATCGAAGAACTTCGTCGAGACATCAGCCCAGCTGCCGAAGTCGCCCTCGACCGTGAGCAGCGTGCCCACGGGCGGGAAGGGGTCGCTCGGGTCCGTGGCACCCTCGACGGTCCCGCCGAAGTCCACGTCGTCGCGGAGCGGGCGGAAACCCTTGAGCGCGAACTGCTTCTGGCCCTCGTCGCTGAGGACGAAGTCCAGCCAGGCCTGCGACGGCGCCGAAGCGTCCTCGAGGATGGCGCCGGCGTTCTCGATCTTCAGCGTGGTGTCGGGGATGATGTACTCGAAGCCCTCGCCGTTCTGGGCGGCCAGGATCGCCTCGTTCTCATAGGCCATCAGCACGTCGCCGGTCCCACCGAGGAACCCGGTGGTGGCGTCACGACCGCTGCTCGGCAGCGAGACGACGTTGGCGAAGAACTTGTTGATGTAGTCCTCTGCCTCCTCCTCGGTGCCCCCGCTGGAGATCACCTGCCCGTACGCCGCCAGCGCGTTCCAGCGGGCAGCGCCGGACGAGGCAGGGTTCGGCGTCACGATCTCGACGCCGTCCTTGATCAGGTCGTCCCAGCTCTGGATGTTCTTCGGGTTGCCGTCCCGGACCCCGAAGACCACGATCGACGTCGACACGACGCCCTTGTTGTCGCCGTCGTCCCACGTGTCAGCCACCAGGCCGGCGTCCACGAGGCGGGTCACGTCCGTCGGCACGGAGAAGTGCACGTAGTCCGCCTTGAGACCCGCCTCCACGGCGCGGCTCTGGTCCCCGGAGGCGCCGTACGAGGTCTCGAAGGTCACATCCTTCCCCTCGTCGGTCTTCTGGAACTCGGCGGCGATGGCCTTGTTGGCAGCCTCGGGGACGGCGAAGCCCACGATGTTGATGGTGTTGTCGGCGTCGTCCTCGGCGCTCCCGTTGGAGTCGCCACCGCAAGCGGCCAGGCCGAATGCGCCAGCCGCGACGACGGCGACGAACGCCGCGAAGCGGGCCTTGGGCTTCCTCATCTGATTCCTTCGTTCGTTGTCGGCCCCTCCGAGCGGGGCTCTATCTGGGCAATGTCCAGAAGTCTAGGTGTCTTTCTTGGTTAGATGCGAATTGCCCGCGTGTCGGACTCGGGTGTCCCTGCTCACAGAGGCTCACAGAGGCTCACAGAGGCTCATCGGGGTCCCACAGGAGCACGCACGCGAGCAGCCGGCCCGACGGGAGGGGGCCGCGCCCGGAGTCCACAAACCCGGGTTCGGTGGGACACCTGGCACGCGCGGACTATCGTGGTGAGTCGTCCCCGCACGCGCGGGAGACCGTGCCGCCACAGCGGCGGTGCCGGACAGTGGAAGAGAGCAGTAGACCAGGGTGAGCAAGCAGGTCAAGCAGCTCGACCGCGTCATCATTCGGTTCGCCGGGGACTCCGGTGACGGCATGCAGTTGACGGGCGATCGGTTCACGCAGGAGTCGGCGGCGTTCGGGAACGACCTGTCGACGTTGCCCAACTTCCCGGCCGAGATCCGGGCACCGCAGGGCACGCTGCCGGGCGTGTCGTCGTTCCAGGTGCACTTCGCAGACCACGACATCCTGACGCCGGGCGACGCCCCGGACGTGCTGGTGGCGATGAACCCGGCGGCGTTGCGGGCGAACCTGGGAGACCTGCCGGCAGGGTCGACCGTGATCGTGGACACCAACGACTTCACGGCCCGCAACCTGACCAAGGCGGGGTATGCCGTCAGCCCGCTGGAGGACGAGTCGCTGGCGGCCTATGCCGTGCATCCGCTGGACCTGACCGGGATGACGGTGGCCGCGGTCAAGGAGTTCGGGCTGTCGCGCAAGGACGCGTCGCGGGCCAAGAACATGTTCGCGTTGGGCCTGGTGTCGTGGATGTACGGGCGCCCGACCGAGGGGACCGTGGAGTTCCTGCAGCGCCGGTTCGCGAAGGTGCCCGACATCCGGGATGCGAACGTCGCGGCGTTCCGGGCTGGCTGGAACTTCGGCGAGACCACCGAGGCATTCGTGGTGCGCTACGAGGTCAAGCCGGCGCCGATGCCGTCCGGGACCTACCGCAACATCACCGGCAACCTGGCCCTGGCCTACGGGCTGGTGGCAGCGGGGGTGCGGTCGGGACTACCGGTGTTCCTAGGCTCCTACCCCATCACGCCCGCGTCGGACGTGCTGCACGAGCTGTCCAAGCACAAGGCGTTCGGGGTGACCACGTTCCAGGCCGAGGACGAGATCGCCGGGATCGGGGCCGCGTTGGGCGCGTCGTTCGCCGGCTCCCTCGGAGTGACCACGACCTCGGGTCCCGGTATCGCGCTGAAGTCGGAGACGATCGGCCTGGCCGTGATGACCGAGCTGCCGCTGTTGGTCATCGACGTGCAACGTGGTGGCCCGTCGACCGGTCTGCCGACGAAGACCGAGCAGGCAGACCTCCTGCAGGCGATGTTCGGGCGCAACGGGGAGTCGCCGGTGCCGATCATCGCGCCGCGGTCGCCGGGTGACTGCTTCGACGCCGCGCTGGAGGCCGCCCGCATCGCAGTGACCTACCGCACCCCGGTGATGCTCCTCTCCGACGGGATGTTGGCCAACGGCTCCGAGCCATGGCGGATCCCGGCGATCGACGAGCTGCCGGCCATCGACCCGGGCTTCGCCACCGGCCCCAACCATGGCGACGGCGAGGACCGCGGGTTCTGGCCGTACCTGCGGGACGAGGAGACGCTGGCACGACCCTGGGCCGTCCCCGGCACGGCCGGGCTCGAGCACCGCATCGGCGGGCTCGAGAAGGGCGACGGGCACGGCAACATCTCCTACGACCCGGCCAACCACGACTACATGGTCCGGACCCGGCAGGCCAAGGTGGACCGGATCGCCGAGTCGCTGCCGCCGACCGAGGTGGACGACCCCTCGGGTCCCCCTGGGCAGGGGCGCGCCAAGGTGCTGGTGCTCGGGTGGGGCTCGACGTACGGACCGATCGGCGCGGGCTGCCGCCGGGTCCGCGCCGCCGGGTACGACGTCGCGCAGGCCCACCTGCGGCACCTCAACCCGTTCCCCGCCGACCTCGGCGAGATCCTGGCCCGCTACGACAAGGTGCTGATCCCGGAGATGAACCTGGGCCAGCTCAGCTTGCTGATCCGGGCCCGGTATCTCGTCGACGCGGTCGGCTACCACCAGGTCCGCGGCATGCCGCTGCGGGCCACCGAGCTCGCGCACGCCATCGCCGACCTGGTCTCCCAGGTCGAGGGCATGGAGATCGACCTGGGCATCCACGGCGAGGTCGTCACCAAGGAGACCAGCTCATGACCGACACCCGTCAGCCCGTCAGCCTGCCCATGCCGGGGCTCGACAGCGGCATCGAGGGCGTGCCGACCCTGCCCGACGGGCAGAGCCTCACCGGCAAGGACTTCACCTCCGACCAGGAGGTCCGTTGGTGCCCGGGCTGCGGCGACTACGCCGTGCTCAAGGCGGTCCAGGGGTTCCTGCCCGAGCTGGGCCTGCGCCGCGAGAACATCGTCTTCGTCTCCGGGATCGGGTGCTCGAGCCGGTTCCCCTACTATCTCGACACCTACGGGATGCACTCCATCCACGGCCGGGCCCCCGCGATCGCCACCGGCCTCGCCACTGCCCGCGAGGACCTCTCGGTCTGGGTCGTCACCGGTGATGGAGACGCGTTGTCGATCGGTGGCAACCACCTGATCCACGCGCTGCGCCGGAACGTGAACCTCACCCTCCTGCTCTTCAACAACCGGATCTACGGTCTGACCAAGGGTCAGTACTCCCCCACCAGCGAGGCCGGCAAGGTCACCAAGTCCACCCCGATGGGCTCGGTCGACCACCCGTTCAACCCGATCTCCCTCGCGCTCGGCGCCGAGGGCACCTTCGTGGCCCGCACCATCGACTCCGACCGCAAGCACCTGACCAGCGTGCTGTCCGCGGCGGCCGCCCACCGGGGCACCTCCCTGGTGGAGATCTACCAGAACTGCCCCATCTTCAACGACGGCGCCTTCGACGCCCTCAAGAGCCCCGACACCAAGGCGACCGCGATCATCCCGCTCGAGCACGGCCAGCCGATCCGCTTCGGCCCGCCCGACACCAGCGGCGCCGGCAGCCTCGGCCTGGTGCGTGACTCACGCACCGGCGGGGTCATGGTCGTCGAGGTCGGCTCCGACCCCGGGCAGGTCTCCCCCGACCAGGTCCTCGTCCACGACGCCCACGCCGAGGATCCCACCACCGCCTTCGCCATCTCGCGGCTCACTGATCTCGGCTATCTCCACCGAGCCCCCATCGGCATCTTCCGCCAGGTCCAACGCCCGACGTACGACGACCAGGCCCGCCACCAGGTGCACGAGGCCTGGCAGGCGACCACCGACACCCCCGACGGCCGCCTCGCCGCCCTCATCGGAGCCGGCGACACCTGGACGGTCATCTGAGCCCGTTCCGCTGGTCGAGGAGGCGCCGAGGAACGAGCCTGTTCGCTGGTCGAGCCGCCGCGAGGGACGAGCGGCGTGTCGAGACCCCGCGAGGGGAGCCAGGTCTCGACACGGGCTCGCCTGGCGGCTCGCCCGGCTCGACCACCGAACATCCCAACGCCGACACGCTCGCGCAGAAGGGCCGCGCGGCAGCGTGGCGGCGCCGCCTGGCTGCCGCGCGGTCAGTGACCGGGGAACCACCTGACAGCGCAGCCAGGCGAGGAGCGCCGACACGCTCGCGCGAAGGAACTCAGAGACGACTGAAGGGCCCCACCCGAGATCGGGGCCCTTCGTCGTGGCGGTCGGCGACCGTGCTCGTGAGCGTCAGATCGTGTAGGTCTTCCAGACGCTCGTCACCGACTTGCCATACCCTCCGGCCTTGGGGACGATCCCCTTCCAGTACCAGTTGCCGTTGCGGGGGGCGTAGATCCGGACGCTCCAGCGACCGGACCCGTCGGTCTTGACCTTCTTGAAGAGGCTCCACTTGCCTCCGGCCTTCTTGTAGACCTTGACGTTCTTGTGGTTCCAGCCCGGATCGACGTTGCCCTTGAAGATCAGCCAACCCTTGCTGTTCTTGAACACCTTGTCGTTCATGTCGCGACGCGGCAGGTCGCGGGCGTGGGTCGCGGCTGAGTCTGCTCGCTGTGCGGCGGGCGCAGCCTGGGCTGCTCCCGAGCCGACGACGGAGACAAGCCCCATCAAGGCGATGGCGATCAGTGCGGTCATGATGCGCTGTAGGCGCATGTGAGTGGTCCTCCCGTGATATGGACACAAGTGGCGACCCTCTGTGGTCGCCATACCTGTCCCCTTCCCCTAGTTGGACGTCGGCAAACCCATCCCGATGACGCGGCAGACCCCCGGGATCTGGCCGCATCCGCCTCACTATCCTCGACTGGTGTCTGCGTCGCGCCGTGGCTTGCTGCTCGGCGTCACGGCGTACGCCTTGTGGGGGGCCTTTCCGCTCTACTGGCCGCTCCTCGAGCCGGCCGGCGCGATCGAGATCCTGGCCCACCGGATCCTGTGGTCCCTGGTCACGATGGGGCTGCTGGTCTGGGCGCTCGGCCGGGCCCGTCAGTTCCGTGCGCTCTTCTCGGACCGGCGCGTGTTCGTGCTGCTGTCGATCGCGGCCGTGACCATCACCTTCAACTGGGCCACCTACATCTACGGGGTGACGTCCGGACGGGTGGTGGAGACCTCGCTGGGCTACTTCATCAACCCCCTCGTCACGGTCCTCATGGGGGTGCTCATCCTCGGGGAGCGGCTGCGCCGCTTGCAATGGGTCGCGATCGGCGTCGGGGCCCTGGCCTGCGTCGTGCTGACCGTCGACTACGGCCACCCTCCCTGGATCGCGTTGATCCTCGCGTGCTCGTTCGGCACCTACGGACTGTGCAAGAAGCAGGCCGGCGTCGAGGCGATCGAGAGTCTCGCGCTCGAGACGCTGCTCATCGCGCCCTTCGCCGCTGCGTACGTCGCATGGCTGGTCGCCACCGGGCAGTCGACGTTCCTCGCCCAGGGCTGGCAGCACGCCCTGCTGTTCATGTCGACCGGCATCGTGACGGCGGTGCCGCTGATGTGCTTCGGCGCGGCCGCGATCCGCGTCTCGATGGTCACGCTGGGGCTCCTGCAGTACCTCGCCCCGATCCTCCAGTTCGCGTTGGGGGTGCTGTGGTTCCACGAGGACATGTCCACCGGGCGCTGGGTGGGCTTCGCGCTGGTCTGGATCGCGCTGTCGATCTTCACCGTCGAGTCGCTGCGGCACCGCCGCGCCGCCCTGCGCCTCGCCGCCGAGGCCAGCGCCGTCTGATTCTTGGGCCCGAGCGTGTCGGCGCTGCTCGCCCGGCTGCCCTCACAGGCAGTGGCGCAGTTGCGGCACTGGCGGCAGCCGGGCGGCGCCTCCACGCTGCCGCGCTGATGGCGAGTCGGCGTGAACTCTCACGCGCGTTGAGAACTGGCGCCGACTCGGCGCGATCCGCCTGAGAGCTGGCGCCGACTCGGCGCGTCAGGCGCTTCGGGTAGCGACGATGTCGGCGAAAGCCTCCAGCGCCTCGCGGACCGGGCCCGGGTCGAGCACGTCGAGGAGCGCCTTGGCCTCGGCGGCCCGGGCCACGACGTAGGCCCGAGCCTCGGCCATGGCAGGGTGGGCCCGAAGCAGCGCCAGGGCCTCCGCGTGGGGGGCGTCGTCGGTGAGGTCGCCGTCGAGGAGCTCGAACAGGCGCGCGTCCTCGGGTCGATCCGCCGCCCGGGCGAGCAGCACCGGCAGGGTCGGGACGCCTTCGCGCAGGTCGGTGCCGGGCGTCTTGCCGGACACGCCGGACTCGGAGGCGATGTCGAGGATGTCGTCGCTGAGCTGGAAGGCGGCGCCCACGATCTCGCCGTACGACGTGAGCGCACGCTGCACGTCGACGCTCGCGCCGCCGAAGATCGCGCCGTAGCGGGCGGAGGTCGCGATCAGGGAACCGGTCTTGCCGGCCACGACCTCCAGGTAGTGCGCGATCGGGTCCTCGTCGGGAGCGGGCGTGAGGGTCTCGAGGATCTGCCCCTCGACGAGGTGGGTGAACGTCTGGGCCTGGATCCGCACGGCCTCAGGGCCCAGCTCCGCGGTGAGCTCGGAGGACTTCGAGAACAAGAAGTCGCCGGTCAGGATGGCGACGTGGTTGTCCCACCGGGCGTTCGCCGAGGCGGAGCCGCGACGCAGCTGGGCCTCGTCCATCACGTCGTCGTGGTAGAGCGAGGCCAGGTGGGTGAGCTCCACGACGCAGGCCGCCGTGATCACCTCGTCGGCGTCCGGGTGGTCGCCCGTCTCGGCCGCGAGCAGCACGAGCAGCGGCCGGAACCGCTTGCCGCCGGCCTCCATCAGGTGGCTGGCCGCCTCGGTGACGAACCCGGCCCGACTGCGGACGTGGCCGGTCAGGGCCTTCTCGACCTCGGCCATCCGCACCTGGAGGCGCGCGGACAGCCGCTCGTCGAGGATCGGGAAGGCGAGGCTGCTCGTCACCTGAGGAATTGTCCCGCAACCCCCGCGAGATTGAGCACCGGCCCCGGCAGCACGCCCAGCACGAGCGTGGCGGCCGCGCCGACCGCGATGGTGGCGGAGGTGAGCACCGACGGGTGCACGACGTGCGCGCCGCCGGGGACCGGGTCGCGGAAGTACATCACCACGATCAGCCGGACGTAGAAGTAGGCCGCCGCGATGCTGCAGAGGATGGCCGCCACGACGACCGGCCAGGCGCCTGCGGCGAGGGCGACCTCGAACACCGCCCACTTCCCGATGAAGCCCGACGTGAGCGGGATCCCGGCCATGGCCAGGAGGAAGAAGGCCATCACCCCGGCCACGAGCGGCGAGTGCCGTCCGAGGCCCGACCAGCGGGCCATCGCCGTCTGCTCGCCCGCCGAGTCACGCACCAGCGACACCACGGCGAACGCGCCCAGGGTCGCGAAGCCATAGGTGACCAGGTAGAAGAGCACGGCCTGCAACGAGGTCAGCTCGCCGGGCGTCAGGTCGGCCGCGCTCTGCAGGCCCAGCACACCGGTGAGCAGGAAGCCCGCGTGGGCGACCGAGGAGTAGGCCAGCATCCGCTTCACGTCGGTCTGCACGATCGCCAGGACCACGCCGACCGCCATGGTCAAGATGGCGATCACCCACACCATCGGCTGCCAGTTCCACCGCTCGAGGCCGAGCCCGACGTAGAAGAGCCGCATGATCGCGCCGAACGCCGCCACCTTGGTCGCGGCGGCCATGAACGCGGTCACCGCGGTCGGGGCGCCCTGGTAGACGTCCGGCGTCCAGGCGTGGAACGGCGCCGCGCCGACCTTGAAGAACAGCCCGACCGAGACCAGGCCGATGCCGATCAGCAGCAGGGTCTGGTTGCTCGTGTCGTTGCGGACCGCCTCGTTGATGGCGGTCAGCTGCATCGAGCCCGCGAAGCCGTAGAGCAGCGCCACGCCGTACAGGAAGAAGCCGGAGGAGAAGGCGCCGAGCACGAAGTACTTCAGCGCGGCCTCCTGGCTGAGCAACCGGCGGCGACGGGCCAGGCCGCACAACAGGTAGAGCGGCAGGGACAGCACCTCGAGGGCGACGAACATGGTGATCAGGTCACCGGATGCGGGGAACAGCATCATCCCGAAGACCGCGAAGACCAGCAGGGGGTAGACCTCGGTGTGGTCGAGGCTCTCCGCCTTGCGCTCGGCCTCCGTGCCGGGCAGCGCGGCCGCCTGGCCGGCGAAGACGCTGACCCCGCCGTCGACCTGCCGCTCGGCGAACAGCAGCGCGCCGAGGATCCCGAACAGCACCACCAGGCCCCACAGGAACACGGCCGGCCCGTCCACGACGACCGTGCCCATGGCGCCGATCAGTCCGCGGGCCGCGCCGTCTCCGTGGTCGTCGAGGCGGTAGGCGACGGCGATCACCGCGGCGAAGGTCAGCGCGAGACCGCCGAGGGTCAGCGTGGTCTGGGCGAGGTAACGGTGCCGCCGCGGCACGAACGCCTCGACCAGAACGCCCAGGCAGGCCACCGTGAAGGCGATGAACAGCGGCGACAACGAGGCGTACTCGAGGGTCGGCTTGACGAAGTCGCCCATCACTCGTGGCCCTCCAGGTCGGCGACCTCGCCCACGGTCGGCGCCGGGTCGGTGACCCCGACGTCGTGCAGGATCGTGGCGACGGTCGGGTTGATGACGTCGAGCAGCGGCATCGGGTAGAAGCCGAACAGCACCAGCGCGACCAGCAGCGGCGCGAGGGTGCCGACCTCCCGACGATTCAGGTCGGTCATCGGGACGGGGGTCGCCGGCGCCTCGTCGGAGTCGGTTGCGGGTGGCACCGCCACCTCTCCCGGCCCGGTCATGGTCCGCTGGTACATCCAGAGGATGTAGAAGGCCGCCAGCACGATGGCCGTCACCGCGATCGCACCGACCCACCAGTGGTGCTGGAACGCCGCGATGATGACGAGCATCTCGGAGACGAACGGCGACAGGCCGGGCAGGCCGAGCGCCGCCAGGCCGAAGACCAGGAACAGTCCGGCGAGCACCGGCGCGGCCTGCTCGATGCCGCCCATCGCGGCGATGGACGCGGTGCCGCGGCGCTTGATCAGATAGCCGGCCACCAGGAACAGCGCGGCCGTGCCGATGCCGTGGTTGACCATGTAGAGGATCGCGCCGGCGCCGCCCTGGCTGGTGAACACGAAGATGCCGAGCACGATGAAGCCGAAGTGGCTCAGCGACGTGAGGCCGATCAGGCGCAGGATGTCGTCCTGCCCGATCGCGACCAGCGCGCCGTAGACGATCGAGATGAGCGCCAGCGCCACCACGACCGGGGTCGCCCACTGTGACGCGTCGGGGAACAGGCCCAGGCAGAACCGGAGCATGCCGAACGTGCCGATCTTGTCGAGCACGCAGACCAGCAGGACGCTCGTGCCCGTGGTGGCCTTCTCGGTGGTGTCGGGGAGCCAGGTGTGCACGGGGAACATCGGCGCCTTGATCGCGAACGCGATGAAGAAGCCGGCGAACAGCCACTTCTGGACCGTCGGGTCGATGTCGAGGGCGGCCAGATCACTCAGCAGGTACGACGGGTGGCCGGCGTCGGCCGAGACGACGTACAGCCCGATCACCGACGCCAGCATCACCAGGCCCCCGGCCAGCTGGTAGACGAGGAACTTCACCGCGGCGCGGCTGCGGCCCTCGCGCCCGAACCCGCCGATCAGGAAGTAGGCGGGGATCAGGGTGACCTCGAAGACGATGTAGAACAAGAACACGTCGGTCGCCGAGAACACTGCCAGCGACGCTGCCTCGAGCCCGAGCACCCACGCGAAGAAGGCCTTGGTGTTGCCTGCGTCGGCGTCGTGCCAGGACGCCACGATGACGACCGGCACCAGGGCGACCGTGAGCAGCACCATCAGCAGCCCGAGGCCGTCGACGCCGAGCGCGTAGTGCACGCCGAAGGCGTTGATCCACTCGTGGGTCTCGGTGAACTGGAAGCCGCCGTCGAGCGAGAACTGCGCCGCCATCACGATCGCCAGCACGAGGGTGACGACGGAGAAGCCCAGCGAGACCTGCTTGGGCCGGTTGCGGTCGCCGTCATAGGGCAGCGCGGCGGTGACCATCGCGCCGACGAGCGGCAGGGCGATCAGCAGAGTGAGGTAGGGGAAGTCGCTCATCCTCGGGGTCCCCTCGTGATCGTGAGGCGGGGGAGCGGAGCGGCGGAGCCGAGCGATCTCGTGGGGTGGGTCATCCGAGATTCACCGCCAGAAGAGCCAGGATGACCAGCAGCGCGCCACCGAGGACGGACAGGGCGTAGGTGCGGACGTAGCCGTTCTGCATCCGGCTCAGGACCGTCCCGAGACCGCCGACGGCGAGCGCACCGCCCTCGACCGTGCGATCCACCCCTTGCTCGTCGAACGTGGTGAGGCCCCGCACGAGCGCGCCGCCGGGAGCCACGACCAGCACGTCGTTGATCGCGTCGCCGTAGAGGTCTGCACGTGCGGCCCTCGTGACGAACGAGACCTCACTGGGAGCTACCCGGGGCACGTCGCGCTTGCCGACGAGGAACCACGCCACGGCGACGCCGACGGCCACGACGAGGACCGCGAGGCCGGTGACGGCCAGCGCCGGGATCGGCGGGTCGTGATGCTCCGGGGTGCCGGTGACCGGCGCGAGGAAGTCGACGATCCAGTCGCCCGCGATCATCACGCCGCCGAGCACCGACAGGGCGGCGAGCACGATCAGCGGGATCGTCATCACCTTCGGCGACTCGTGGGGATGCACGTCGGGCTCCCACCGCTTCTCGGTGAAGAAGGTCATCAGCATCAGGCGGGTCATGTAGAAGCCGGTGATGCCGGCGCCGAGGAGCGCGAGCGACCCGACCAGCCAGTTCTGTGCCAGCGCGGTCTCGATGATCTTGTCCTTGGACCAGAAGCCCGAGAAGCCCGGGAAGCCGATGATCGCGAGGTAGCCCATCGCGAAGGTGAGGAAGGTGACCGGCATCGCCTTGCGCAGCGCGCCGTAGTGCCGCATGTCGACGTCGTCGTTCATGCCGTGCATCACCGATCCGGCACCCAGGAACATGTTGGCCTTGAAGAAGCCGTGGGTGAGCAGGTGGAAGATCGCGAAGGCGTAGCCTGCGACGCCCAGGCCGGCGCCGAGCATCATGTAGCCGATCTGGCTCATGGTCGACCCGGCGAGGGCCTTCTTGATGTCGTCCTTGGCGCAACCGATGATCGCGCCCCACAGCAGCGTGACGACGGCGACGATCACCACCACGGTCTGCGCGTTGGGGGCGTACTCGAAGACGAAGTTGCTGCGCACGATCAGGTAGACGCCGGCCGTCACCATCGTCGCCGCGTGGATCAGCGCCGAGACCGGCGTGGGACCTTCCATCGCGTCGAGAAGCCAGGACTGCAACGGCACCTGGGCCGACTTGCCGCAGGCGGCCAGGAGGAGCAGCAGCCCGAGGGCTGTCATCGTGGCCTCGGAGGCCTCGCCCGCAGTCGCGCTGATCACGGTGAAGTCGGTGCTGCCGAACGTCGTGAACATCAACGCGATGCCCAGCGAGAGGCCGATGTCACCGACCCGGTTGACGACGAAGGCCTTCTTGGCCGCCGCGGCCGCGGAGTGCTTGTGCTGCCAGAAGCCGATCAGCAGGTACGACGCCAGGCCGACGCCCTCCCACCCCAGGAAGAGCCCGAGGTAGTTGGCCGACAGCACCAGCATCAGCATCGCGGCCACGAACAGGTTGAGGTAGCCGAAGAAGCGGCGTCTCCGGGGGTCGTGCTCCATGTAGCCGATGGAGTAGACGTGGATCAGCGACCCGACGCCGGTGATCAGCAGCAGGAAGAGCGCGGACAGCGGGTCGTACAGCAGGTCGAAGCCGACGCTCAGGCCGCCGGCCTCGAACCAGGTGAACAGGTGCTGGGAGACCTGGCGGTCCGCCTCGTCGCGGCCGAGCAGCTGCACGAACAGCAGGAGGCTGACCAGGAAGGACCCGATCGGCAGCAGGGTGCCCAGCAGGTGGCCCCACTTGTCCATGGCACCCCGGCTGAGCGGGCCGCCGACGAGCAGCACGAGCGCGCCGAGCGCGGGGAGCGCGACGACCAGCCACAACAACGTGAAGGCGCCGTCCGCCGCCGTGGGGTCCACCACCGGCACCTGACCACCGTCGTGAAGAGGAAGCATGAGGCAGGACTCCTAGTACTTCAGCAGGCTCGCGTCGTCGACCGAGGCCGAGCGGCGGGTGCGGAAGATGGTCATGATGATCGCCAGCCCCACCACGACCTCGGCGGCGGCGACGACCATGACGAAGAACGCCGCCACCTGGCCGTCGAGGTTGCCGTGCTGCTTGGCGAAGGCGACCAGGGCCAGGTTGGAGGCGTTGAGCATCAGCTCGACGCACATGAACACCACCAGGGCGTTGCGCCGGGTCAGCACGCCGACGCAGCCGATGGTGAAGAGGATGCCCGACAGCACGATGTACTCGGTCATGGTCGACCCCCCTCGCCTGGGTCGGCTGGGTCAGCGGAACCGTCTGCCGCGATGTCGGGAGCACCCTGGGGCGGGGCCGGAGCCTCCCCCGCGAGCTGGCGCTTGACCTCCTCGATGTCGTCGGCCATGGCCGGCGCCGACCGCACCGTGCCGCGGGCGGCGAGGACCCGGGACACCGACGCCTCGGCGGCGGTGCCGTCGGGCAGGAGAGCCGGCGTGTCGACGGCGTTGTGCCGCGCGTAGACACCGGGTGGCGGCAGCGGGCCCAGGTGGGTGCCGTGCTCGGCGTAGTCGCGCAGCCGCTGCGCGGCCAGGTCTGCCTGGGTGGCCTTCGGCAGGAGCCGCTCCCGGTGCGCGAGCACCATCGCACCGACCGCGGCGGTGATGAGCAGCGCGCTCGTGGTCTCGAAGGCGAACACGTAGCGGCTGAAGAGGATGTCGGCCAGGGCCTGGACGTTGCCGCCCTCGTTGGCGTCGTCCAGCCCCACGACCGGACCGAGGGCGATCTGGCCGAGCCCGAGGACGAGCACGACGCCCAGCAGCAGCCCGCCGACGATCGCGAGGACCCGCTGTCCGCGGATCGTCTCGATGACCGAGTCGGAGGCGTCGACGCCGACGAGCATCACGACGAAGAGGAACAGCATCAAGATGGCCCCGGTGTAGACGATGATCTGCACCGCGAAGAGGAACGGCGCGTCGAGCACGGCGTAGAGCGCCGCGAGCCCGATCATCACCACGGCCAGCAGCAGGGCTGCGTGCACCGCCTTGCGCACGAAGAGGATGCCGAGGGCCGCGAGCACCATGATCGGCGCCAGGATCCAGAAGGTGGTCACGAGCGCTCCCCCACCCGGTCGTCGGCCGGCGCGCCCTCGCCACCAGGGGCGGTGAACTCGCCGCGGTAGTAGGCGCCTTCGTCGGAGCCCAGCCGCATCGGGTGCGGCGGCTGCTCCATCCCGGGCAGCAGCGGCGCGAGCAGGTCGGACTTCTCATAGATCAGGTCGGCCCGGTTGTTGTCGGCGAGCTCGTACTCGTTGGTCATCGTCAGGGCGCGCGTGGGGCAGGCCTCGATGCACAGCCCGCACAGGATGCAGCGCAGGTAGTTGATCTGGTAGACGCGGCCGTAGCGCTCGCCGGGGCTGTAGCGCTCGTCGTCGGTGTTGGACGCGCCCTCGACGTAGATCGCGTCGGCCGGGCAGGCCCACGCGCACAGCTCGCACCCGACGCACTTCTCGAGGCCGTCGGGCCAGCGGTTGAGCTGGTGCCGTCCGTGGAAGCGCGGTGCGGTCGGCAGCTTCTCGAAGGGGTACTGCTCGGTGACGACCTTCTTGAACATGGTGCGGAAGGTGACCCCGAACCCGGCCACCGGGTCCCAGAACTGCTCCTTGAGGCTCTTGGAGCCCGACTCGTTGTCAGCCATCGATGCGCTCCTCCGTGGTCGTTCCATCGGACGCCACCGTCACCGCGACGGGCTCGGGCAAGCCGAACGTCAGCGGTGCCGCGGCGCCGCGCACCGCGCCACCCGCGGGCATCGGCGGCACCGGGAACCCGCCGGTCCCTGTCACCTGCGACTCCTCTTCGAGAGCTCCCTCTTCCTTGTCCTCACCCACGAAGAACAGGATCAGGAACAGGACGGCCAGCACCCCGATGCCGATCAGCAGGTAGCGCCGGTCGAGCTGGCCCTCGAGAGTCACCGAGCGGATCGTGCCGACCGCCAGGATCCACACCAGCGAGATCGGGATCAGCCGCTTCCAGCCGAAGGCCATGAACTGGTCGTAGCGCAGCCGCGGCAGCGACCCGCGGAGCCAGATGAAGATGAAGACGAAGAACATCACCTTGCCGAAGAACCACAGCAGCGGCCAGTAGCCCTCGTTCGCCCCCGGCCAGATGTTCACGATCCCCCACGGGGCGTGCCAGCCGCCGAGGAACAAGGTGGTCGCCAGGGCGGACACCGTCGCCATGTTGATGTACTCGGCCAGGAAGAACAGGGCGAACTTCAGTGACGAGTACTCGGTGTGGAAGCCGCCCACGAGCTCGCCCTCCGCCTCCGGCAGGTCGAACGGCGCGCGATTGGTCTCGCCGACCATCGAGATGGCGTAGATGACGAACGACGGCAGCAGGATCAGCCCGAACCACAGGTCGCCCTGGGCGGCGACGATCTGCGAGGTCGACATCGAGCCGGCGTACAGGAACACCGCGACGAGGGCGAGTCCCATCGCCACCTCGTAGGAGATCATCTGGGCGCTCGAGCGCAGCCCTCCGAGCAGGGAGTACGTCGAGCCGCTCGACCAGCCACCGAGCACGATGCCGTAGATGCCGATCGAGGCGATCGCCATCACGAAGAGCACGGCCACGGGCATGTCGGTGAGCTGGAGCGGGGTCGTGACGTCGGAGAACGGCACGTCGACGACCGGGCCGAAGGGGATCACCGAGAACGTCACGAACGCCGGCACGGTCGCGATGACAGGGGCGAGCACGAAGACCACCTTGTCGGCGGCCTTCGGGGTGACGTCCTCCTTGAGCGCGAGCTTGACGCCGTCGGCGAGGGACTGGAGCAGGCCGAAGGGACCGTGCACGTTGGGCCCGACACGGTGCTGCATCCGGGCGACCACGCGGCGCTCCCACCAGATGTTGAACAACGTGAGGAGCACCAGGACGAGGAAGATCAGCACGACCTTGATCAGGATCAGCCACCAGGGATCCTTGCCGAAGTCGCTCAGCTCCGGGTCGTCGATGGCGGTGGCGAGGAGCACGCCCACCGAGCCTGCCGCGATCACGAGTCGGCTCCCTTCAAGGTCACGGTGCTGCCCGGAAGCCCGACGTCGGCCAGCACCCCGCGGCCGAAGGAGTTGCCGGGCAGCCAGACCACGTCGTCCGCGAGGTCGGTGACCTCGGCGGGCAGGGTGACCGAGCCCCGGGGCCCGGACACGGTGATGATCGGGCCGAGCGCGTCGAAGACCGACGCGCTCACGCGGACCACGGGCGGACGGGCGGTGGCGCGCAGGTTGTCGTCGCCGTCCTGCATCACGCCCTGGTCGAGGAGCAGCCTCCAGGAGGCCAGGGTGACGCCGGGGTCGGAGACGTCGTGGTCGACGGCCGCGACCGGGACGCGCGCCGCCCGGTCGCCGTCCCACGGTCCCATCTCGGCCATCTCGGCGCGGGCCTCGGTGACGGTCCGGAGGCCGATCGGCGCGTCGAGCTCGTCGGCGATCCCGGAGAGAACCCGCAGGTCGGGCATCGACGACGGGACGGAGAAGACCTGGTCGAACGGTCGCGTGCGGCCCTCCCAGTTGACGAAGGTGCCAGCCTTGTCCGTGACCGGCGCGACCGGGAACACCACGTCGGCGACGCGGGTCACGTCGGTCTCGCGGAGCTCCAGGGCGACCACGAACGACGCCGCGTCGAGCGCCGCCCGGAACGCGGCCGGGTCGGCGGTGTCGTCCGGTTGGACGCCACCCACCACGAGCCCGCCGACCTCGCCGGCCACGACGGCCGCGACGATCTGGTCGGCATCGCGACCCGGGGTCTCGGGCAGACCGTCGACCCCCCACGTCGCGGCGGCATCGACCCGGGCCCGGGCGTCGGTGACCGGACGGCCACCGGGCAGCAGGGTGGGCAGGCAGCCGGCCTCGAGCGCGCCGCGGTCGCCCGCGCGCCGGGGCACCCAGGCGAGTCGGGCGCCCGTCCGGGCCACCAGGTCGGCGGCCGCGGTCAGCGCTCCCGGCGAGGCGGCCAGCCGCTCGCCGACCAGGATCACCGAGGTGTCGTCGAGGGGATGCTCGGGATCGTCCGCGAGCGCGGCGAGCGCAGCCGCCTCGGCGCCCGGGCGGGTGGCGACGAGGCGACCGTCGAGCTTCTCCAGCCCGCGGCTCGCGAACGGCGCGATCGCCACGACCCGGACCGGCGAGCGACCGCGGAGCGCCGCCTTGCGGAGACGCAGGAAGATCGTGCCGGCCTCCTCCTCGGGCTCGAGGCCCGCGAGGACGACGGTGCCCGCGGCCTCGAGGTCGGCGTACGTCGCGCCCTGGCGCAGCACCACCTCGGCCGCCAGGAACGAGGTCTCCTCGGCCGAGAGCGGGCGGGCCCGGAAGTCGACGTCGTTGGTGCCGAGCGCCACCCGGGCGAACTTGGCGTACGCGTAGGCGTCCTCGGCCGTGAGCCGACCGCCGGTCAGCACCGCGGAGGCGCCGGCGTCGCGGAGCCCGCGAGCGGCCACTGCGAAGGCCTCTGGCCAGGAGGCGGGGCGCAGGTCGCCGTCCTCGTCCCGGACCTGCGGATAGGTGATCCGGTCGGGAGCCGTCGCGTAGTGGAACGCGAAGCGGTCCTTGTCGGTGACCCACTCCTCGTTGACCTCCGGGTCGTTGCCCGAGAGGCGACGCATCACCTTGCCACGGCGGTGGTCGACGCGGATCGCCGATCCGCAGGCGTCGTGCTCGGCGACCGACGGGGTCGAGACGAGGTCGAACGGGCGGGCCCGGAAGCGGTACTCGGCCGAGGTCAGCGCACCTACCGGGCAGATCTGGATGGTGTTGCCCGAGAAGTAGGAGTCGAACGGCTCCTTCTCGTAGATGCCCACCTGCTGGAGCGCGCCGCGCTCGATCAGCGCGATGAACGGGTCGCCCGCGATCTGCTCGGAGAAGCGCGTGCAGCGCGCACACAGCACGCACCGCTCCCGGTCGAGCAGCACCTGGGCGGAGATGTTGATCGGCTTGGGATAGGTGCGCTTGATCCCACCCGTCTCGGCGAACCTGGACTCGCCGCGCCCGTTGGACATGGCCTGGTTCTGCAGCGGGCACTCGCCGCCCTTGTCGCAGACCGGGCAGTCGAGCGGGTGGTTGATCAGCAGGAACTCCATGATCCCCTGCTGGGCCTTGTCCGCGACCGGCGAGGTGGCCTGGGTGTTGACCACCATGCCCTCGGCGACCGGCAAGGTGCAGGACGCCTGGGGCTTCGGGAACCCGCGGCCGTTGCCGGCGTCGGGGATCTCGACCAGGCACTGCCGGCACGCACCGACCGGCGCGAGGAGCGGGTGGTCGCAGAAGCGCGGGATCATCACGCCGATCTGCTCCGCGGCGCGGATCACCAGGGTGTCCTTGGGCACGCTGACCTGGACCCCGTCGATGGTGAGGGTGACCAGGTCCTCGGCCGGGACGACCGGGGCGCTCGAGGACTTCTGCTCGGACACGGTCATGCCAGCGCTCCTGCCGGGGCGAAGAGGGTCGAGGCCGCCGGGTCGAACGGGCAGCCGCCGTTGGCCAGGTGCGCGAGGTACTCGTCGCGGAAGAACGCGATGGAGCTCGCCACCGGACTCACGGCGCCGTCGGCGAGCGCGCAGAACGACCGGCCCAGGATGTTGTCGCACTGGTCGAGCAGCAGGTCGAGGTCGGACTCGTTGCCCTCGCCCTTCTCGAGCTTGGCCAGGACCTGCACCAGCCACCACGTGCCTTCACGGCAGGGGGTGCACTTGCCGCAGGACTCGTGCTTGTAGAACTCGGTCCAACGCAGCACGGCCCGCACCACGCAGGTGGTCTCGTCGAAGATCTGCAGGGCCCGCGTGCCGAGCATCGAGCCGGCCGCGCCGACCGCCTCGAAGTCGAGCGGGACGTCGAGGTGCTCGTCGGTCAGCAACGGGGTGCTCGAGCCGCCCGGGGTCCAGAACTTCAGCTGGTGGCCCTCCCGGACGCCGCCCGCGAGGTCGATCAGCTCGCGCAGGGTGATGCCTAGGGGGGCTTCGTACTGGCCGGGCCGCGCGACGTGCCCGGACAGCGAGAAGATCCCGAAGCCCTTGGACTTCTCGGTGCCCATCGAGGCGAACCAGGCGTGCCCGTGCTCGATGATGCTGGGCACCGAGGCGATCGACTCGACGTTGTTGATCACGGTCGGGCTCGCGTAGAGACCCGCGACGGCCGGGAACGGCGGGCGCAGCCGAGGCTGCCCGCGCCGGCCCTCCAACCCCTCGAGCAACGCCGTCTCCTCGCCGCAGATGTAGGCGCCGGCCCCGGCGTGCACGACGACGTCGAGGTCGTAGCCGGAGCCGTGGATGTCGCGGCCCAGATGCCCCGCGGCGTACGCCTCCTCGACCGCGGCCTGCACCCGGCGGATGACGTGGAGCACCTCGCCGCGGATGTAGATGAAGGCCTGGTGGGCGCGGATCGCGAAGGAGCTGATGATGACGCCCTCGACCAGCGTGTGCGGGCTGGCCATCATGAGCGGGATGTCCTTGCAGGTGCCCGGCTCGGACTCGTCGGCGTTGACCACGAGGTACTTGGGCCTCGGGTTGTCCTGTGGGATGAAGCTCCACTTCATGCCCGTCGGGAAGCCGGCCCCACCGCGACCGCGGAGGCCGGAGTCCTTGACCTCGGTGATGATGTCGTCGGGCGCCATGCCCAGCGCCTTGTCGAGGGCCTGGTAGCCGCCGCGCGCCTCGTAGGACGCGAGCGACCACGCACGGTCGGCGTCCCAGTTGTCGGTGAGGACCGGGGTCAGGGTGTCAGTCATCCTGGCGACCCTCCTCGGCCTTCGTCTCGGTCTCCGCGCGCGAGGTGTCGGCCTGCTCGACCGCCTCGATCTTCTCCTCACTGGTCGGGCCCTCGACGGTCGCGCCGCTCTCGGGACGGGCGAGCGAGGGCGCGTCGGGACCTCGGTCCCCGTCCGGCGCCGTCCAGCCGTTCTCCCTCGCGATCTGCAGTCCGACGAGGGACGCGGGTCCGGCGGCCGGGCCCTCGTCCGCGAGGCCGTCGGGGAAGCCGGCGAGCACCCGCTCCGCCTGGCGCCAGGTGACCAGTCGCGGCCCCCGGGTCGAGTGCACCTCGGCGCCCGAGCGGAGGTCGTCGACGAGCTGGGTGGCGGACTCGGGCGTCATGTTGTCCATGAACTCCCAGTTGACCATCATCACCGGCGCGTAGTCGCAGGCCGCGTTGCACTCGACGTGCTCGAGGGTGATCGTGCCGTCCTCCGTCGTCTCGTCGTTGCCGACGTCGAGGTGGTCCTTGAGGCGCTCGAAGATCGCGTCGCCGCCCATCACCGCGCACAGCGTGTTGGTGCACACCCCGACGTGGTAGTCGCCGACCGGACGACGCTTGTACATCGTGTAGAAGGTCGCGACGCCACTCACCTCGGCCGCGCTGAGCTCGAGGATGTCGGCGCACGCCTCGATGCCCTCCGGCGTGATCCGGCCGTGGGCGGACTGCACGAGGTGCAGCATCGGCAGCAGACCGGAGCGCGGCTCGGGGTAGCGGGCCGCGATCTCCCGGAGCTCGGCGTAGGTCGTCTCGTCCACGGTCATGCGCGGTCCCTCGGAGACTTCGTGGGGTGATTCATCGGTCGACGCCTCCCATGACGGGGTCGATGCTGGCGATCGCCACGATCACGTCGGCGACCATGCCGCCCTCGCTCATCACACTGGTGGCCTGGAGGTTGGTGAACGACGGGTCGCGGAAGTGCACGCGGAACGGTCGGGTGCCGCCCGTGGAGACCACGTGGGCCCCGAGCTCTCCCCGGGGCGACTCGACGGGCACGTAGACCTGGCCGGGCGGGACGTGGAAGCCCTCGGTGACCAGCTTGAAGTGGTGGATGAGTGCCTCCATGGACTCGCCCATGATGTGCCGGATGTGGTCGAGGCTGTTGCCCATCCCGTCGCTGCCGATCGCGAGCTGGCTGGGCCAGGCGATCTTCTTGTCGGCGACCATGACGGGGGCGCCCTCGAGCTGCTGCAGCCGCGCGGTGGCCTGCTCGATGATCCGCAGCGACTCCCACATCTCGTTGAGCCGCACGCGGAACCGGCCGTAGGAGTCGGCGGTGTCCCACGTTTGCACGTCGAACTCGTAGTCCTCGTAGCCGCAGTAGGGCTGCGTCTTGCGGAGGTCCCAGGCGTAGCCCGTGCTGCGCAGCACCGGACCACTGAGCCCGAGCGCCAGGCAGCCCTCCAGGTCGAGGTGGCCGACGCCCTCGAGGCGGGCCTTGAAGATCGGGTTGGCGTTGCACAGGGCGGCGTACTCGGGAAGTCGCTTCTTCATCAGCGCGACGAAGCTGGTGATCTCGTCGAGGGCTCCACGCGGAAGGTCCTGGGCGACCCCACCGGGGCGGATGAAGGCGTGGTTCATGCGGAGGCCGGTGATCAGCTCGAACAGGTCGAGGACGAGCTCGCGCTCGCGGAACCCGATCGTCATCACCGTCAGCGCGCCGATCTCCATGCCGCCGGTGGCGATGCACACGAGGTGGGAGGAGATCCGGTTGAGCTCCATGAGCAGGACCCGCATGACCTGGGCCTTCTCGGGGATCTCGTCCTCGATGCCGAGCAGCCGCTCGACGCCGAGGACGTAGGTCGCCTCGTTGTAGAAGGGGCTGAGGTAGTCCATCCGGGTGCAGAACGTGACGCCCTGCGTCCAGGACCGGAACTCCATGTTCTTCTCGATGCCGGTGTGGAGGTAGCCGATGCCGCAGCGCGCCTCGGTGACGGTCTCGCCCTCCAGCTCGAGGATCAGCCGCAGCACGCCGTGGGTGGAGGGGTGCTGGGGGCCCATGTTGACGACGATCCGCTCGTCGGCGACGCCCTCGTCGCCCAGGCTCTGGGTGATGGAGTCCCAGTCCTGGCCGGTGACGGTGAAGACCCGGCCTTCCGCCGTGTCGGCGGAGCCCGCGTAGACGTCCTGCTCGCTGGTCGAGCCGTTGCTCTCGGTGGTCGAGCTTGTCGAGACCATCAGTTGTAGGACCTCCGCTCGTCGGGCGGCGGGATCGTGCCGCCCTTGTACTCGACGGGGATGCCGCCCAGCGGGTAGTCCTTGCGCTGGGGGTGACCCGGCCAGTCGTCGGGCATCAGGATCCGCGTCAGCGCCGGGTGCCCGTCGAAGACGATCCCGAACATGTCGAACGTCTCCCGCTCGTGCCAGTCGTTGGTCGGGTAGACGTCCACCACGCTGGGGATGTGGGGATCCGCGTCGGGCGCGGTCACCTCCACGCGCACCCGGCGGTTGTGGGTCATCGACAGCAGGTGGTAGACGGCGTGCAGCTCACGGCCGTGGTCGTCGGGGTAGTGCACGCCGCTGACCCCCGAGCAGAACTCGAAGCGCAGGGCCGGGTCGTCGCGCAGTGTGCGGGCCACGACGGGGAGGTCCTCACGCCGGACGTGGAAGGTGACCTCGCCGCGGTCGATCACGACGCGGTCGACGGGAACCGACGCCTCGAGCGCGTCGGCGACCTCGTCGTACCAGCCGCCGTAGGGACGCTGGGCGGCCGCCGGCATGACGATGGGCGCGACCAGCCCGCCGTACCCGCTGGTGTCACCGCTGCCGTGAGTGCCGAACATGCCGCGGCGCACGCCGACCGCCTGCTCGACCGACGTGTCGGGCGCGACGACCTCGGCACCCGTGTCGGGGGTCTCGGGACCCGGGGTCGGCTCGTCGGGAGTCACCGCAGGAGTCCCGTCCGCTGGCTGGTCGGCAGCGCCTTGAGGGCGTTGGCCTCGCGCTCCTCGATCTCGGCCCGGCGGTGGGATCCGAGCTTGGTGTGCTGCACCTGGTCGTGCAGCTTGAGGATCGCGTCGATGAGCATCTCCGGACGCGGCGGGCAGCCGGGAAGGTACATGTCGACCGGGACGACGTGGTCGACACCTTGGACGACGGCGTAGTTGTTGAACATCCCGCCGGAGCTCGCGCACACGCCCATCGCGAGCACCCACTTGGGGCCGGGCATCTGGTCGTAGATCTGGCGCAGGACCGGAGCCATCTTCTGGCTGACCCGTCCGGCGACGATCATCAGGTCGGCCTGACGCGGGCTGGCCCGGAAGACCTCCATGCCGAAGCGGGCGAGGTCGTACTTGGGGCCGCCCGTCGTCATCATCTCGATCGCGCAGCACGCGAGCCCGAAGGTTGCTGGCCAGAACGACGCCTTGCGCATGTAGCCGGCGACCCCCTCGACGGTGGTCAGCAGGACTCCGCTCGGGAGCTTCTCCTCGATCCCCATGCGCGGGCCTCAGTCCCAGTCCAGGCCGCCGCGCCGCCATACGTACACGTAGGCGATGAACACGGTGACGATGAAGATGACCATCTCCGCCAGCCCGAAGAGCTTCATGGCGTCGAAGCGCACGGCCCACGGGTAGAGGAACACGATCTCGATGTCGAAGACGATGAAGAGCATCGCGGTGATGAAGTACTTCACCGGGAA
>CAZIVD010000065.1:0-26301 GCA_964542635.1 uncultured Nocardioides sp.
TGGGCGGCAACCTGCTGCTCCTCGACGAGCCCACCAACGACCTCGACGTCGAGACGCTCAGCTCGCTGGAGGACGCCCTCCTCGACTTTCCCGGCTGCGCCGTGGTCACCTCTCACGACCGGTGGTTCCTCGACCGCGTCGCGACCCACATCCTCGCCTGGGAGGGCGACGACGACGACCCTGCCAAGTGGTTCTGGTTCGAGGGCAACTACGCGGCCTATGAGGAGAACAAGGTCGAGCGGCTGGGCGTCGAGGCGGCCCGCCCGCACCGCGTCACCCACCGCCGGCTCACCCGCGACTGACCAGCGTGGCTGACGAGCCGGCGTCACTGACCCCGTCAGCCGAAGGGGAAGCGGGTGAACGGCACGGTGACCAGCCGCTCGCTCGCGCTGGCCCCGGTGGTGCGGTCGACGAGGGCGAAGCGCAGTCGGTCGCCCTGGAGGTGCCAGCGGTAGACCGCCTTCTCGTGGGAGGCACCGACCGGGCTCACCTGCACCTGGTGGCCCGACAGGGCGATCGCCTCGTAGCCCAGCATGCTCCGGGTCGGCGGTGCCTGTCCGCCGACCCACACCACCAGGGCCGTGCCCCGCACCTGGAGCACGAGCCGCTGGCCTGGCCTGGTCCCGGGGATCGCGGCGGCCGTCGCGGAGGTCAGCCGGGGGCTCATCCAGTGGCCGTCGAGGGGCGTGGCGCGGTACGGGGACACCGGCGCAGGGCGGTCGCCGCCGACCGCGTCCCCGGTCACCGAGATGCCATCGGTGCCGCTCTCCTCTGAGGGGAGCGTCGACGTCGGAGTGGCCCCCGGAGTCTGCTCCGCCGGGTCGTTGAGGCGGGCGACCAGCGCCCAGGCGGCCGCCGCGACGATGAGTGCGACCAGCAGCGCCCGGCGTACCGGATGGGACGCGGGTCCTCCGGGAGAGGCCAGGACCTCTTCGGACCTCATCCGGCCATCATGACTCCACCGGCCAGGCGCCGGCCACGCAGCCAGCCGCTAGCGGATCTCGCTCTCGGGGTGGGCCACGACGAGCTTGTCGGCCACGGCGTCCATCACCCGGCCCAGCGCGGCGAAGTCGCCGTCGTCAGCGAGGTCGACGAGGTAGTCGCGGACGCCGTTCACGTGGAGGGGGGCCATCTCCTCCAGGAGGCGGTACCCCTGGTCGGTCATCGTGCACACGATGCCGCGTCGGTCCTCCACGGACTGGGCTCGGCGGACCAGGCCCTGCTCCTCCATGCGCTTCACCGTGTGCGTGATCCGGCTGCGGCTGTGGGCCATCGAGTCGGCGAGCTGGGCCATCCGCAGTTGCCGACCGGGGCGCTCGGAGAGGCGGACCAGGATCTCGTACTCGGCCAGCGAGACGTCGTAGTTGCGCTGGAGGTCGGCGTCGAGGCGGTCGAGGAGCAGGGTCATGCCCATCACGAGCGCGCGCCACGAGCGTTGTTGCGCCTCGTTCAGCCAGCGGCCTTCGGTGGGAGTGGGCATGGCCGCATCGTAGGCAGGCCGCGCCGCGGGCCGGGGGTCGGACACGCCTCCCGGGCCAAGCAGCCGGTGATCGCGACGGGGCGCGCTCGGGTCAGGAGAGCCGCTCCAGGATCAGCGCCATGCCCTGACCGCCCCCGACGCACATCGTGATCAGGCCGGTGGTCTTGTCGTGGAAGTCCAGGGAGTTGAGCATCGTGTTCTGCAGCCGCGCGCCGGTCATGCCGAACGGGTGGCCGACCGCGATCGCGCCGCCGTTCACGTTGAGGCGGTCGAGGTCGATGCCCAGATCCTGGTACGACGGCACGACCTGCGCGGCGAACGCCTCGTTGATCTCGACCAGGTCGATGTCGTCGATCGTCATCCCCGCGTGGCCCAGGGCGCGCCGGGTCGCCTCGACGGGACCCAGACCCATGATCTCGGGGGAGAGGGCGCTGACCCCGGTGGCCACGATGCGGGCCAACGGGGTGACGCCGAGCTCGGCAGCCTTGGTGTCGGACATCACCACGACCGCGGCGGCGCCGTCGTTGAGCGGGCAGCAGTTGCCGGCGGTGACCACGCCGTCAGGCCGGAACACCGGCTGCAGCTGGGACACGCCCTCATAGGTCACGCCCGCCCGCGGGCCGTCGTCGGTGGCGGCCACGCCGCCGTCCGGCAGGTCGACAGGGGTGATCTCGCGGGCCCAGAAGCCGTTGGCGATGGCCTTCTCGGCGAGGTTCTGGCTGCGCACGCCGAACTCGTCGAGCTCTTGACGGCTGAGGCCGCGCAGCCTGGCGAGGTTCTCCGCCGTCTGGCCCATGGCGATGTAGATGTCCGGCAGGGCGCCGTCCTCACGCGGGTCGTGCCAGTCGACGCCACCCTGGGCGGTCTCCGCGGTGCGGGCCGTGGCCTCGTCGAAGAGCGGGTTGGTGGTGCCGGGCAGGTGGTCGGAGGTGCCCTTGGCGTACTGCGAGACCGTCTCGACGCCCGAGGAGATGAAGACGTCTCCCTCGCCGGCCTTGATCGCGTGGAACGCCATTCGCGTGGTCTGCACCGAGGAAGAGCAGTAGCGGGTGATCGTCGCACCCGGGATGTCGTCCAGTCCGGTGAGCACGTTGACGACGCGGGCCAGGTTGTAGCCGCTCATCCCGCCGGGCAGGCCGCAGCCGAGGTAGTGGTCGTCGATGTCGTGCGCGTCGAGCTCGGGCACCTTCGCCAGCGCCGCCTGCACGATCGTGGCGGTCAGGTCGTCGGGCCGGAGGTCCTTCAGCGAGCCCTTGTTGGCCCGGCCGATCGGCGAACGAGCAGCGGCGACGATCACGGCTTCGGGCATGGGCACTCCTTCTACTGGCGGCGACGCGTGGCGTCGGCGCGAGGACGGGTGCGGTCCAGCCTACGACCGGGCTCTACGGAGATCCTCCCCTGGAACGACCTTCACGGGTCAGGGCAGCATCACGTGGCCCGTGCGCATCTTCCAGAGGTAGTACTTCTCGAAGGCCAGCTTGAACGCGTGGTTCTGCGGACCCGGGACGAGGACGCCGTGCTTGCGAGGCGGCAGCATCTTGTCGGCGAGGATGAGCACGCCGTTGTTGCCGGCATCCATGATGCAGACGGCGGGGATGTCCCCGAACGTCTTGGCCTGCGTGGGTGCCTGCCCACGGACCTGTGCCGCGATGTTGGCGGCGGCCACGTGGGCCATCTGCTCGGTCGGGAAGCCCGTCTTGGGCACCCCGACGGGGGTAGGCGTGGTCCACGGGACCTGGACGGCGGCGGCCAGCCCGACGGCGTACACGTCGTCCCAGCGCTCGGTCTGGTAGGTGTCGCGCACCTCCACGAACCCGCCCGTGTTGACCAGGCCGGGAGTCTTGCGGAGGAAGTCCTGCCCGACGAACGGCGGCACGATCATCGCGTAGCCGAACTCCAGCTTCTCGCCGTCCGCGGTGATCAGGGCGCCTTCCTCGACGGTCTCCATGGCGGCATTGACCCGGTAGGCGATCCGTTCCTTCTTGAGGAACATCCCGAGCAGCTGCTCGCCGTGCGGCAGCCCACCGATGCCGAAGTGTCCGAGGAACGGCTCGGCCGTGACGTAGGTGAGCCGGACCTGCTTCTTCAGTCCGGCCTTGCGGAGCTGGTGGGAGACGTTGAACAAGTACTCGTAGGCAGCTCCGAAGCAGCTGGCGCCCTGCGTCGCTCCGACCACGACGTCGGTGGGATGCCCGTCGAGGAACCGCCGCCACTGCTCGCCCGAGTGGACCGCATCGTCGAGCGTGGTGATCGTGGTGGCGTTCTCGGCGAGGCCCTCGACCGCTTCGGGCCGGTTGCGGGTGCCGGTCGCGATCACGAGGTAGTCGTAGGGCAGCACCCGGCCGCTGGTCGTGGTCACGGTCCTGGCCTCGGGGTCGACGGCGTCGGCGGTGCCCACCTCGAAGTCGACGTCGCCGTTCTCGAACGTCGGAGCGAGCGGGAAGGTCACATCTCCCGGGGTGCGCTTGCCGAAGGGCAGCCAGATGAGGGACGGGTTGAACACGAAGTGGTCGCGGTCGCTGAGCACCGTGACGTCCACGTCTCCGTGGAGCTCGTGCTTGAGGGACAGGGCTGCGGTGAGCCCCGCGAAGTTGCCGCCGAGGACCAGGACCTTCTTGCGCATGATGACCTCCTCGTGGTGCGCCGGGTCTCTTCGACGCTATACCCCCTGGGGTGTCGGGAGAGGAGGCGAAAGTCCTGACTTCGCAGGTCAACCGCGGGCGTCGGCGAGCTGCTCGTCCATGTGTCCGAGCAGGTCGATGACCCGGGCCGGATCGGTGGCGGGGTTGACGAAGGCGAGCCGTAGCACGGTGCGACCCCTCCAGCGGGTGGGGACGCAGAGCATCAGGCCGCTCAGGGCGAGGTGGCGCGACCAGGCGTCGTAGTCCGCGTCCGGCCAGCCGGGCCGTTCGAAGAGAAGCACCGACAGTTGGGGCGGCTGCAGCAACTGGAGACGGGGATCGGCGTCGATGGCCTCAGCCACCTCTCGGGCCGTCGCGAGGGTCGTCTCCACCGCGGCGCGGTAGCGGTCGGTGCCGTGGGTGGCCAGGCTGAACCAGAACGGCAGGCCCCGGGCTCGACGGGACAGATGGACCGCGAGATCGGCCGGGTTGGACTCGCGCCGGTCGATGGTGTCGAGATAGCTGGCCGTCTGCGCATGGGCGGCCTGGGCCAGCGCCGTGTCACGGTAGAGCAGGGCGCAGCAGTCGTACGGCGCGAACAGCCACTTGTGCGGATCGACGATGAAGCTGTCGGCGCGCTCGATCCCGTGGAAGTGGTGCCGCGCGCTCGGCGCGGCGAGGGCGGCCCCGCCGTACGCGCCGTCGACGTGGAGCCAGACGCCGTGCTCGCCCGCCACCTCGGCGACTCCGCTCAGGTCGTCGACGATGCCGGCGTTGGTCGTGCCGGCCGAGGCCACGACGGCGAAGACGCCCTCCGCTCCGTCGAGCGTGGCACGCAGCGCCGAGCCCGTCAGGCGGCCGAGGTCGTCCTGCGGGACATCGACGACGTCGACGTCCATCGCGCGGGCCACCGCGCGGATCGAGCTGTGCGCGTCGCTGGTGCAGGCGAGCCGCCAGCGCCCGCCGGGCGGCGTGCCACCGTGGCGGGCGCGCGCGGTCTCGCGCGCGGCGACCAGCGCCGCGAGGTTGCCGGAGGTGCCTCCGGAGACGAAGCACCCGCCTGCGGTGGCGGGCCACCCCAGAAGGCCCACGAGCCAGGAGAGCGCCTCGTTCTCCGCATGGATGGCGCCGGCCCCGACCTCCCAGTACCCGCCGAAGATGTTGGCCGCACTCGTCACCAGGTCGAAGGCGATGGCGGACCGGGTCGGCGCGGCGGGGATGTAGGCGAGATTGAGCGGGTCGTCCTGGGGACGCGTCGCGGGAGCCAGGATCTCGTCGAAGATGCGCAGCGCCTCCTCGCCGCCGATGCCCTGAGCGGTCACCGTCGGGCCTGCCTCCGCTGCCAGCTCGCTCGCCGCTCGCGCCGTGGTGGTGGGGTCGGTCGGCCGGACCATGCGACGTCGTACCCACTCGATCGCCCGGTCCACATCGGGCGTCTCGTCGCCCCAGATGGGGCTCCCTGCGTCGCTGGTCATCGAGGTCATCGCGGTCCTCCCTGGTCACGCCTTCCGCCGCACGCGATGCCGGGAGGCACCCCCATTGAAGCGGCCCGGCGCGCCTGCCCGGCGAGGAGGTGTCTCCTCGCTTCGGTGGTCGAGCCCTTCGAGACGCTCGCTCCGCTCGCTCCTCAGGAACCACCGGGCGAGCCGAGCGGCCCCTGGCGTTCGCCGTGATGATGCAGTTCGCGCTCCTCGAGGAGTGAGCCGCCGCCGCGCGGGTCACGGCGGTTCGATCATCCGTGGTGCGGCTCCGCGCTCGGCTGTCGGTGCGAGCGGGCGCTGGTGCTCGGCGTCCCAGGTGGCCGGCGTCGCCCACCCTGCCCGCAGCTGGGTCTTGGAGATCTTGCCGGTCTCGGTGCGGGGAAGGTCGAGGACCAGCTCGACGTAACGCACGGTCATGTAGCGGGGCACCTGGTCGGCCACCCACTGGGCGAGCTCACGGGCGGTGAGAGTCCCAGCCTCGCGGGCGACCGCGACGATCTTGATGTCCTCTTCCGTGAGCTCGCTGGGGACCCCGATCGCGGCGACGTCGACGACGGCGTCGTTGCCCAGCACGAGCGCCTCCAGCTCGTGGGCCGAGACGTTCTCGCCGCGACGTCGGATGGAGTCGGTCACCCGGCCCTCGAAGGTCAGGTAGCCCCGCGCGTCCAGCCGCCCGGTGTCGCCCGTGTGGTGCCAGAGCCCCCGCCACGCCTCGACCGTCGCTGCCGGGGCCCCGACGTACTCCTCGAGGATCACGTGGGGCTCGTGCGTCCGGACGGCGATCTCGCCCACGGTGTCGGGAGGGAGTCGGTGACCGTCGTCGTCGAGGATCGCGAGCTCGTAGCCCGGCACCGTCCGCCCGCAGCTCCCGGCAGGCTTCGCCTCGCCGACGCGGCCGACCACGGGGATCCCGACGTCCGTCGATCCGTAGCAGTCGATCAGCCGGCAGCCGAACCGCCTCTCGAAGTCGGCCTGGAACGCCGGGAGCGGCACGCCCCACCCGAGTCGCGCGGGGTTGTGGGAGTCCTCGTCGGTCTCGGGCTGCTTCCAGAGCAGGGTCAGGGTGCTGCCGAGGAAGTCGAAGACCGTCGCCTCGAACTCGCGCACCTCCGTCCAGAAGCGCGAGACCGAGAAGCGCTCCCCGATGCAGGCGGTGGTCGCGTGGTACATCGCGGGCGTGACCGTCATCGCCAGGCCGTCCATGTGGTAGAGCGGGAGCGGGCTGTAGAACCGGTCACCGGCCGAGAAGCCCCAGTGCGCCGCCGTGGTCTCGCAGAGCTTGGTGAACCATCGGTGGGAGAGCGCGACGGCCTTGGACGGCCCGGTCGTGCCCGAGGTGCACATGACGGCGGCCAGGTCGCCCATCCGTGCAGCGGCCCAGTCGTCGTACGGCGTCGCGCTTTCGACCGCCTCCCACGATGCGGAGTCCAGTGTCACCACCGCCGTGCCCGGTCCCGAGGCGGCCGCGACGCCGTCGAGCCCAGGGCCTCGCACGAGTGCTGTCGGTCCGAGCGCGTCGAGCAGTGGCCGCAGATGCAGGGTCGGCACGTCGGGGTTGATCGGGGCGAAGACGGCGCCGAGGCGCAGGCACGCGATCCAGACCGCTACCACCTCGGCGCGATTGGGCGCGGCGACGACCACCCGATCGCCCGCTCGGACCCCGTGGGCGTGAAGACCGCCCGCGATCGACGCGGACCACGCCTCGACGTCGCCGAACGTGAGGGAGTCGCGTCGGGTGCGCAGGAACTGGCGCTGCGGGGTCTCGCGAGCGGCGCGCGAGAACACCTCGGTGAGCGTGGCGTGGGAGGGGTGCTCAGGCGAGTGCGGTGCGGTCGGAGACGACATCACCTGACTGCCTCTCGAAGATCTCGATCAGGTCGTGCGGTTCGAGGCTCTTCATCTCCTCGTCCCGGATGTCGGTGACGATCTTCCCGCGGTGCATCATCAGGAGCCGGTCGGCGTGCAACAGGGCGCGGCTCATGTCGTGGGTCACCATCAGGGTGGTGATGCTGGCGCTCCGAACGAGTCGATCGGTCACCTCGAGCACCAGGCGTGCGCTCTTGGGGTCGAGGGCAGCGGTGTGCTCGTCGAGCAGCAGCACCGACGGCTGCGCGATCGTCGCCATCGCGACCGCGACGGCTTGACGCTGACCGCCCGAGAGCTCGTCGGCGAAGGTGTTCAGCCGGTCTTCCAAGCGCATCTCGAACGGACGCAGCGCCTCGGCTGCGCGCTCGCGCAGGGGGCCGCGCCTCCGGCGCTTGAGCCAGAACCGATGCGGGTCGGGCAGGACCAGCGCGAAGTTCTCCTCGATCGTGAGCGAGCCGATCACGTTGTCAGCCGGGTTCTGTCGGACCCGCTGGACGTAGCCGGCCCGCTTCCACGAGGGCTGCAGCGTCTGGTCGACGCCGTCGATGAGGACCCGGCCGGTGTCGACGAGGGCACTGCCGGCGATCAGCGAGAGCATCGTGGACTTGCCGGCCCCGTTGGAGCCGACGATCGCGACGACCTCGCCGGACTCGACCGTGAGCGTCACGTCGTCGAGGGCGCGGATCCGGTCACCGCCCGCGCCCGTGAACGACCGCGAGCAGGCCTCGAGCTGGAGGCTGCCCGGCGTCGTCGCGACGCGTCTAGAGGATCGGCGTGACACGGTCCTCCTCGAGGAACTGGATGCGGTCCCGGCGGCGACGCAGGGCCGAGGCCGTACCGGGGATGAACACGATCCAGTGCATGCGAGTGCGCACCACGATCGCGACGATGACGGTGAGGGAGGTCACCAGGCGGACGTTGCCGGGAGCCATGCCCTGGCGCAGCACCCACGCCACGACGAACCGGTAGACCAGGATCCCGAGGATCGCGGCGGCGATGCCAGCCCACATCCGCTTCGAGCGCACGAGACTCTGTCCGATCATCAGACCGGCCAGTCCCACGACAATCACCCCGGTGCTCGCGCCGACGTCCGCGAAGCCCTGCTGCTGGGCGACCAGCGCTCCCGAGAGACCCGCCAGGCCGTTGGCGATGACGAGTCCGACGACGTACCGCTGCTCGGTGCGGATGCCCACGCCCCGTGCGGTCTGGATGCTCCGGCCCGTGGCCCGCAGGGACAGGCCATAGCCGGTGGTGAGGAACCAGAACAACGCCAGGGCACACAGCGCGCTCGTGGCGATGCCGATGTAGATCGCCGCCGGTTGCGACTTGACCCCCTGGTCCGCGAACCACGTGTAGATCGTGTCGTGGCCACCGAGCCCGATGTTGCCCCGGCCCATGATGGCGAGGTTGACCGACCAGGCTCCGGCCGCGGCCAGGATCCCGGACAGGAGCATGTTCAGACCGAGGGTGACGTGGAGCAGCGCGCTCAGCAGGCCCGCGATGCAGCCGATCGCGACCCCGGCGGCGAGCGCGAGCAGAGGGTTGCGGTCGTTCGAGACGAAGAGTGCACAGGTCCCCATGCCGAGGGCGAACGAGCCCTCGACCGTGAGGTCCGGGACGCTCATCACGGAGAACACCAAGTAGAGACCGAGGACGAACGGCGCGTACTGGAGGCCGATCTGGGCCGCCACCTGGATCAACTCGATGAGCACGTCCGTCCTCGGTCTCGTCGTCGGGGCTTCGCGGATCAGTAGGTCTTCACCGCGGAGTCCTTGATGTCGTCAGGGACCTCGAGCCCGAGCTCGTCCGCCACCGTGAGATTCAACTCCGTTCCGGCCATCTCGGGAACGCGGACCGGCAGGGTTCCGGGATCCGCACCCTTGAGGATCTCGTCGATGAGGCGGGCGGCCTCGCGGCCGACCTCCTCGTAGTCGAAGGCCCCGGCGAGGACAGCACCCTTCGCGACGGCCTCACCCGTGCAGCCGAAGACGGGGATCCCGGCCTCGGTCGCGGTGCTGAGGATCGCCTCCACGCCCGCCAGCGTCTCCGAGTCGCAGGGGAGCTGGATCACGTCGACCTTGCCGACGAGGGCCTGTGCCGACGTCAGGGTGTCCGCGGAGCCGGTGATCGGCGCCTCGACGATCTCGAGCCCGAGCTCGTCCAGGTGGGCCTCGGCCCGCTTCTTCAGGTTCTCGCCGCCGACGTCGCCGGAGTTCCAGATGACTCCGACGGTCTTCATGTCGGGCATGATCTCCTGCATCGCGTCGATCTCGTCCTCGATGGGCAGGATGTCCGCGACACCGGTGACGTTGCCACCGGGCGCCTCGAGAGAGTCGACGAGCTCCGACTCCACCGGGGTCGACGACGCGACGAACACGATCGGGATCTCGGTCGAGGCGCTCATCAGGGCTTGGGTGGGTGGCGTCGCGAAGCCGACCATCACATCCATTCCCCCGTCGACGAACTGCTGGGCGATGGTCGCGTTGGCAGCGGCGTCGAACTCGGGGTTCTGGAGGTCGTACTCCAGGTTCGAGTCGTCGTAGCCCAGCTGCTCCATCTCGTCCTGGAGACCGTCGAGGGCCTGGTCGAGGACGTCGAAGGTGCCGTACTGGTTGATGCCTACCTTGAAGACCTCGTCCGAGGACGGCGCCTCGCCCTCGCTCGCCGACTCACTGTCGCCCTCTCCGCCACATGCGCTCAACGGCGCTACCGCCATCGTGGTGAGCGTGGCCGCCACCAGCCACCTGCGTACCTTCACGGGATCTCCTTCGCTGTGCTCGTTGGGACCGGCGTCGTGCGCGCTTCCGCCCGCACGAACGCCGCCACTACTTCCTCCATGGGTGTTCCCGGCCGCACCACGGCGGCCACGCCGAGGTCGGTCAGTCGAGTCACGTCCTCATCCGGGATGATTCCGCCCACGACCACGGGAACGTCTCCCGAGTCCTCCTCGTCGAGCGCGTGCAGCAGGTCCTCCACCCAGCCGCAGTGCCCGCCGTCCAGGAAGCTGGCGCCGATCACGTCGACGTCCTCCTGCAGTGCCACGGCCACGACCTCCTCGGCCGTCCGGTAGGGGCCGAGGTAGATCACCTCCATGCCCGCGTCCCGCAACCAGGCCGCCACGAGCTTGATGCCGCGATCGTGGGTGTCGAGCCCGATCTTGCTGAGCAGGACCCGCTGCCGGCCCGGTCGCATCACCTCAACCCGCCTCCGTGAACAGCGAGGGCTCCAGCCAGGAGCCGAACTCGGCGGTGAGCGCGTCGCACATCTCGCCGAGCGTGACCTCGGCCTTGGCCGCGTCGATCAGGCTCGGCATCAGCGCGGCGTCGCTGTCGGCGGCTGCCGCCCGGATCGCGTCGACGGCCCGGCGGGCGGCCTCCTGGTCGCGATCGCGCTTGAGCTGACGGCAGCGCTCGATGGCGACCACCCGGTCGTGCGGGTCCGGCCGGAACACCCGGACCGGCAGCTCCGGGGCGTCGCTGACGAACTGGTTCACGCCGACGAGCGTGCGCTCGCCCTGCTCGATCTCGCGCTGACGCCGGATCGCCGAGTTGACGATGTGCTGCTCGAGGTAGCGGTTCTCGATCGCGGCCACCGCCCCGCCCATCTCCTCGATGCGCGCGAGCTCGTCCTGGATGGAGCCCGAGATCGTGTCGGTGAGGCCCTCGACGTACGCCGATCCGCCCAGCGGGTCGACGACGTCGGCGATGCCGGTCTCGTGCAGCACGATCTTCGAGGTGTCGATGGCCAGCTTCACCGACTCCTCGGTCGGGATGCCCAACGCCTCGTCGAAGGCGCAGATGTGGACGCTCTGCGCCCCCGCCAGCGCGGTCGAGAGGGTCTGGAGGGCGATCCGCACGATGTTGTTGTGGGGCACCTGCGCCTGGAGCGAGGCGCCGCTCGTCTGCATGTGGATCTTCATGCGGCAGGAGCGGTCGTCGGTCACGCCGAAGCGGTCGCGCAGGATCTGGGCCCAGATCCGCCGGCCCGCGCGGATCTTGGCCACCTCCTCGAAGAAGTAGGAGTCCTGGGCGAACTGGAAGCTCATCCGCGAGGCCGCATCCGACGGCGAGACGCCCCGGCGGTCGCACTCCTCGACGATGGCAGTGGCCTTGGCCAAGGCGAACGAGACCTCCTCCACGGCGGTGGCGCCGGACTCCCGCAAGCTGTAGCCGTTGACGCGGCAGGTGTTGAAGAGCGGCACTTCCCGGACGGCGAAGCGCGTGACGTCGGCGGTCATCCGCAGGGAGGCGCGCGGTGGGAAGAGCCTCATCCGGGAGATGAAGTAGGCCTCGAGCGGGTTGTTGGTCACGATGCCCCGCAACGACACCCGGTCGACACCGCGGCGGTCGGCGAGGGCGAGATACATGGCGAAGATCGGCGGCCCGGACCGGTCGACGATGAAGCCGGCGTTGAGGTTCGCCAGGTCGAACCCGTCGAAGATCCGCTCGACGTCGTGCACGGAGTCGACGATCACTCCGACCTCGCCGACCTCGTGTCGCGCCAAGGGGTGGTCGGAGTCGAACCCCTCGAAGGACGGCCGGTCGAAGACGAGGTTCATCGAGGACCGGCCGCCGTAGCCGCCGTGACCGAGCCCCTGGAGGGCGTGCTCGCGCGCATTGGTCGTCTCGGGGAGGCCGTAGCCGGAGGCGAAGCTCTCCATCCACGGCATCTGCCGGTAGCCGTCGGGGTGGATGCCCCGGGTGAACGGGAACTCCCCGGGAGCGTCGGCGGGCGTGCCGGGACCGGAGTAGACCGGGTCGACGTCGAGCCCCGAGGGGGTGGATCGTCGCGCTTCGCTCATGCTCCCCCCAGGCTCCGCGTCGGCAGGGTGTCCGCGGCGAGGGCTGCCACAGTCGGACGTCCGTCTGAGGAGGTTACGATGACCTCGCGCACCGTGTCAAAGGGCTTGGAAATGGCGCGGTCTTGCGCCATTCTGAGAAACCGCGTGCGTCTGTCGGACGTCCGACTGCGACGAGAAGGGGGGCCCGGCATCATGGCCGAGACGACCGCCCTCCTCGGAGGGAAGCCCCGCGACGACTTCGCGCGGGCGGCCCGCGCGCTGGTCCACGACGAGCTCGCTGCGGTCGCCCACGAGGTCGACGCGACGGGCACGATCCCCCCGTGGGTGCGGCGCCGCCTCGCGGACCTCGGCTACTTCGGCCTCCGGATACCAGAGGAGTACGGCGGCGCCGAGCTCTCCCTTCGCGCGTACCTGGGCGTGGTCTGCGAGCTGTCGCGCACCAACCTCGCCTTCCAGGAGCTGGGGGAGGAGAACAACGGCATCGGGTCGGCGGCGCTCCTGATCGCCGGAACCGAGCAGCAGAAGAGCCGATGGCTGCCCCGACTGGCCAGCGGCGAGGTGATCGGCTGCTTCGCGATCACCGAGCCCGGCGCCGGAGCGGATGCCGCGGGGATCGCCACGACCGCCCGGCGCTGTGCCGGGGGCTTCCTCCTGAACGGGACCAAGCACTTCATCACCCATGGCGACGACGCCGAGCTCGTCACCGTCGTCGCGCGCGTCGTCGACGAGGACGCGCCGGGGACCGGGGTCACCCTGTTCCTGGTCACCCCCGGGACCCCGGGCTTCTCTGTCGGACGCGTCCAACCCATGATGGGCTACCGGGCCTCGCGCCAGGCGGAGCTGGTGTTCGCCGATGCGTTCGTCCCGGACGAGGACGTCCTCGGCGCCCCAGGCGCTGGGTTCGCGATCGCGATGCAGACCCTGGACACCGGTCGGCTCACCGTGGCCGCCGACTGCCTGGGCGCGGGGTCGGAGGTGCTGGCACGTGCGGTCGAGTACGCACGGTTGCGCCGGACGTTCGGCCGTCCGCTGATCGAGCACGGGCAGGTCCGGGAGATGCTGGCGCGCTCTGCCGTCGAGCTGGCCGCGGTCGACGCCTCGATGCACCAGCTCGCCGAGCGGATCGACGACGGCGAGCCGATCCGCTCGGGGGCGGCCGCCCTCAAGCTGCTCGCCAGCGAGGTGGTCGGCAAGGTCGCCGACCGCGCCATGCAGATCCACGGTGGGTTGGGCTACACCGTCGAAGCCGGCATCGAGCGGGTCTACCGCGATGTCCGGGTGCTCCGCATCGCCGAGGGCCCGTCCGAGGTGCTGCGCAACGCGATCGCCCGGGCCGATGTGGCTGCCGTCCGGGCCCGGAAGGAGACACTGCTGTGACCACGCTGCTCTACGCCGAGGATCTCGAGATCGGGCATCGGTTCCGGACGACCGGGATCACCGTGACCGAGACGCACCTCGTGTTGTTCGCCGGGTTCTCCGGCGACCTGAACCAGTTGCACATGGATCGCGAGTGGGCCGAGCGCGAGGGCCCCCACGGGGCTCGCATCGCCCACGGCATGTGCGTGCTGGCCCTGGCCAGCGGGATGCGCTGCATGCTCGACGACCTCGCGCTGATCGGGTTCCTCGGCATCGAGGACTGGCGGTTCCGCAAGCCGGTCCTGATCGGCGACACCGTGCACTGCGAGATGGCGCTGGCCGGCCTGACGCCCACCTCGAATCCCGAGCGCAGTGTGCTGCGGGTCGACGTCGAGGTGGTCAACCAGGACGGCGTCACGGTCCAGCAAGGGGTCTGGTCGATGATGGTGCTCCACCAGGGGGCCGCCGCATGACCTCCCGGTGGCCGCCGGACCTGCTGGCCGGGGAGGTCGCGGTGGTCACGGGAGCCGGTCAGGGGATCGGCCTCGCCATCGCCCACGCGCTCGCCGCTGCGGGGGCCAGCGTGGCCCTCCTCGACCGCGACGCCGAGCGGCTCGACGAGGCGGTCGCGGACGTGACGCGTACGTCGGGAGGCGACGCCGTCGTCGGCCACCTGGTCGACGTGCGTGTGGTCGAGGCTGTGGAGAGCGCCGTCGCCGAGACCTGTGCTCGGTTCGGGAACGTCTCGATCGCGGTGAACAACGCCGGCATCACCCGCGACGCCTACCTGCGCAAGATGACCTACGAGCAGTTCGACGAGGTCGTCGCCGTCCACCTGCGGGGAGCGTTCACCGTCGTGAAGAGCTGCCTGGAGCCGATGATCGCCCGCGGTCGGGGGGCGGTCGTCAACATCGCGTCGAGCACCGGGCCGTACGGCAACCCCGGCCAGGCGAACTACGGATCGGCGAAGGCGGGGATCATCGGGCTCACGCGCACGGCCTCCGTCGAGCTCGCCCGCTTCTCGGTCCGCGTGAACGCGATCGCACCCGGCGCGATCGACACTCCGATGATGCAGGCCGTCGGCGCGGACGCCGTGGCCGGCTTCGTCGGGATGATCCCGCTGGGTCGGCTGGGCGAACCGAGCGAGGTGGCCAACGCCGTCGTGTTCCTCGCGAGTCCGCTGGCCTCCTACGTCACCGGTCACGTGTTGTTCGTCGACGGAGGTTTCACCGTTGCCGGATGACGTCGCCCTCCTGCGCGAGAAGCTCTTCGTGGCCGCCTGCGACCTGGCGGCCGCCGAGGCGGACGCAGACCGGCTCCGCGACTGGTTCGCGCTCTCGGTCGGTGACGGTCGCGCCGAGCGCGTCGCGGCGTCGTACGCGCTGGGGTGGCTCGACCCCGCGGTGCTCGATCCCGCCGAGGACCCGGATGACGCGGTCGTCCGGGCCGCCGTCGTGCTCGGCCTGGTGCGCCGCCTGGACGACGTCACGGCAGCCGCCTTGTTCGACGACGCACGGCTGGAGTCCGGCGTCCACCAGATGCTGGGGGCCCGCCTGGCTGACAGCGTCAGCCTCACCTCCGCGCTGACCGCGACACTCGACCGGATCGGCTCGCACGAGGACCCGGTGCTCGCGCAGGGCGTGCTCGCGCTCGCGGTCGAGGCGGCGTTCGAGGCGTGTGCCCGGGCGTCGTGGACCGCTCGAGGATCTGCCGCGCAGGCACGAGTGGACCGGCGGCGTCAGTGGCTGGCCGCGACCTACTCGGGCGGGCTCGTGCTCGCCCTGCTCGACCAGGTCGCGGGCGCGTTGGAGAGGGAAGGATCGTGAGCGGCGAGCTGGTCCCGCGTGTCGTCCGGTCGACCCGCGACGGCTCAGCCCGCTACGACTCGGCCTTCCGCCACGTCCTCGATCCGGTGTGGGAGCGGCTCGCCGCGTCCGCCACACCAGGGTTCGGGTTCTCCGACGGCGAGTGCACGTTCGGCGAGATCGGCGGGCTGGCCTCTGCCGTGGCCGGTGCGCTGCTCGATGCGGGGGTGGGCGTGGGGGAGGCCGTCGTGGTCTGCGGGACCCCCGGCCGGCACTGGGTCGCCGCCGCGCTCGGCACGCTGGCCGCGGGAGGTGCGCTGATGCCGCTGGACCCGAAGCTCACAGCGGCAGAGCTGGCGCGGATGGTGGACCGTGCCGGCGCCCGGGTCCAACTCCGGCTGCCGGGCTCGCCGCTGATCCCCGGCCTCGAGGTGGTCGATCCCGTCCCGGACGGAGGCGGCCCCCTGCCCCGCTTCGGAGGCCCCGACGACGTCGCGATCATCCTGCACACGTCGGGTTCGTCGGGCGTGCCCAAGGCGGTCGAGCTGACGCACGACAACCTCGTGCAGTCCCTCCACTCGTTCGTCGACGTGTTCAGGTGCACGGGGGTGGACCGGACCTGCATCGCGGTGCCTCTGTTCCATGTGACCGGACTGGTCGACCAGTTGCTCCACCTGGCGTGGCTCGGCGGCTACTCGCGGGTGCTCGAGACGTACTCGACCGAGGCGATGGTCACCTCCCTCGTCGAGGACGCCGTGACGTTCATGGTGGCCGTGCCCACGGTGTTCGCCCTCCTGACACGTCAGCCCCCGTCGGAGCGGCTCGCCCTGCGCCTCGCCGTCTATGGCGGCTCTCCGATCGGCAGGCCGACCGTCGACGGACTGTTGGCGCTGGTCCCCGGCATCCGGCCCGTCCAGGGCTACGGCATGACCGAGATGACGAGCCTCGCCACCGCCCTTCCGCTCGACGTCCTCCTCGAGGCACCCATGTCGGTGGGCGTGCCCAGCCCGATCACAGAACTGCGCGTGGTCGACGAGGCTGGCCGGGACCGGCCCGTCGGGGAGATCGGCGAGATCGTGATGCGCGGGCCGCACCGCACGCGTGGCTACCGCGGCGACCCGCAGGCCACGGCGGCGGCCATCGACGCCGACGGGTGGCTGCACTCAGGTGACCTCGGGTGGCTCGACGAACGCGGGCTGCTGTTCCTCGCGGGTCGCCGTGGCGAGATCATCAACCGTGCGGGCGAGAAGATCTCGCCACGAGAGGTCGAGGGCGTCCTGTGCGACGTCCCGGGCGTCTCTGAGGCAGTGGTCTTCTCGATGCCCGACGAGCTGCTCTTCGAGGTCCCGGCCGCGGCCGTCGTCGCCGGCGAGGACCTGACCACCGCCCACCTCTATGAGGCTCTCGACCGCAGCCTGGCCAGGTTCAAGCACCCCGTGGCGGTCGTGCAGCTGCAGGCGATCCCCCTCGGCGCCAACGGCAAGCCAGACCTGAAGGTCCTGCGCGGACTCGTCGCGGAGGCCTCACTCGAAGGAGAACCTCATGCCTGAAGCCGTGATCGTCGACGCCGTGCGCACGCCTCTCGGGCGTCGCAACGGGAGCCTCGCCTCCGTCCACCCGGCTGCGCTGCTGGCGCGCGTCCTGGGCACCGTCGTCGACCGGAACCTCGCAGACGCCTCCGTCGTCGACGACGTGATCGTCGGCTGCATGGAGCAGGTCGGCGAACAGTCGAACACGATCGGCCGGGTCGCGTGGCTGGCCGCGGGTCTCCCCGAGACGGTGCCCGCCACCACCGTCGAGCGCCAGTGCACGTCGTCCCAGCAGGCGCTGCACTTCGGCGCGCAGTCGATCATGGCCGGGGTCAACGACGTGGTGGTGGTCGGCGGCGTCGAGAGCATGTCGCGCGTTCCCATGAGCGCGTCGGTGCGCGCAGCGCCGGGGGACTGGTTCACTCCCGACATGGAGCGTCGCTACGCGGAGCGTGCCGACGAGGGCGGGGTCGAGGTCAGCCAGTTCCAGTCGGCCGAGCACATCGCTCGCCGATGGCAGATCCACCGGGACGAGCAGGAGGCGTTCGCGCTCGCCTCCCACCAGCGGGCCGCGGCGGCACGCGCGGACGGCCGCCTGGCCCGGGAGATCGAGACGGTCGCGACCGACGACGGCCTCGTCGACGCCGACGAGTGCATCCGTGAGGGCACCAGCCTCGAGCGGATGGCCCAGCTCGAGCCGGTCCTCGAGGGTGGGTCGGTGACGGCCGCCACCTCGAGCCAGATCGCCGACGGTGCGGCCGCCACACTCCTGATGTCCCGGGAGGCCGCGGACCGCGCGGGTCTGGCGGCCCGCGCGCGGTTCGTCGGGTTCGACACCGTGGGGCACGACTTCATCGAGGGTCTGACGGCGATCATCCCCGCCTCGACCCGGGTGCTGGCCAAGACCGGGATCTCCGTGACCGACGTCGACGCCGTCGAGATCAACGAGGCCTTCGCGGTCGTGCCCCTCGCGTGGAAGCGCGAGCTGGCGCCGTCCGAGGAGTGGTTCGACGAGCGCGTGAACGCGCGGGGAGGCGCGATCGCCCTCGGGCATCCCATCGGGTGCAGCGGCGTCCGACTCACCGTCACACTGCTCGAGCGGCTCGAGGAGTCCGAGGGTACCTACGGGCTCCAGACCATCTGCGGGAGCCACGGTCTCGCGACGGCGATGATCCTCGAGCGCCTGTCATGACGACCGAACGGCTCGTGACGGTCGAGGACGACGACCTGGTCCGCCTGGTCGGCCTCCGGCGCCCAGAGGTCCACAACGCGTTCAACCACGACCTGGTCCGCCAGATCCTGGACGCGATCGCCAGCCGCCCCGACCACGTCCGGTGCCTGGTGGTCTTCGGGCACGGGTCGTCGTTCTGTGCCGGTGGCGATCGGAATGAGGGGATCGCCGGGCCCAACGGCGACACCCTCGACACCCTCGAGACCCTGCAGGACATCACCCAGGAGTTGCAGCGCCCGGACCTCGTCACGATCGCGGCGGTCGAGGGGTGGGCCATTGGCGGCGGCGCCGAGCTGGCCGTGGCCTGCGACTTCGTGATCGCCGGACGCAGCGCGACGTTCCGCTTCCCCGAGATCGAGCTCGCGACGCACGTCACGGGTGGCACGTCCTGGTTGCTGCCACGCGCGGGCGGACTGAGCCGCGCCAAGTACCTGCTGCTCACCGGCACGCCCATCGATGCGGCCTCGGCCGCCGCTTGGGGGCTGGTCGCCGAGGTCGTCGACGAGGGGACCGCGATCGAGCGGTCGCGCGAGCTGGCGACGAGGATCGCCTCCTACAGTCCCGACGTGCTGACGTCCATGAAGCGCTCGCTCCAGCAGGGGCTGCACGGCTCCCTCGAGACCTCGCTGGCGATGGAGGTCGCCGAGGCGCACCCACGGCTCAGGCAAGGCGGGTTCACGGGGCCCACTGCTTGACGGCGAGCACCGGGCACAGGGGCCTAGACTCGGCCGCGATCGACCCGCTGGGGAACCGCGAGGTCGGTCGGACGACCGACAGACTAGGGTGCGGTCATGACTGAGGTCGACAAGCCCGTCCGGGACTCCTCCCGCGCGCGGTCGGTCATCAAGCGCTCGGCCGCTCAGTTGGTGGCCGAGCGGGGATACCACTCGACGTCGCTGCGTCAGCTCGCCACCGCGTCGGGAATCACGCTCGGGACGCTGTACCACTACTTCCCGTCGAAGGAGGACCTCCTCGCGGAGCTCTTCGACGACGCCATGCGACCCCTACTCGCGACCATCGACGGCATCGAGGCCCGCGCGGAGGCCGACCCCGTCGCGGCGCTGCGAGAGATGGTCGAGTCGTTCATCGTCGTGACCCTGACCGAGCTCGGCAGCGCGATCGTGCTGATCGCCGACAACGAGCTGCGGGCGCTGTCCGGTGCCCGTCTCGAGCAGGCCGTCGCCCAGCGCGACGAGTACGAGAAGGCGATGACCGAGGTCGTCGAGAGCGGGCGGCGGCAGGGCGTGTTCGCGGTGCAGCACGTGAAGCTCACCGTCTACGCCATCCTCGCGATCTGCAACAGCGTGCCGCGCTGGTACCGAGCCGACGGCCCTATGTCGGTCCAGGAGACGGCGAGGGTGAACGCCCACCTGGCGCTCCGCCTGGTCGGGGTCGACGGCTGAACGCTCCGGACGAGGTCACGCCAGGGCGAAGTAGCGCAGGTACACGTAGACCCAGGCCACGAGCAGTGTCGCCAGCGTCACCACCACGCCGTACTTGGTGAAGCCCCAGAAGCTGATCGGCTCCCCGGCCTTGGCCGCGATGCCCAGCACGACCACGTTGGCGCCGGCGGCGACGGCGGTGGCGTTGCCGCCGAGGTCGGCGCCGAAGACGAAGGCCCACCACAGCGGGCTGTCGGCGCCCGAGGACGGGGTCGCGGCGACCATCTCCTCGACGATGGGCACGGTCGCGGTCGTGTAGGGGATGTTGTCGACGAACGCACCGACCACGCCCGACCCGAACAGCAGCACCGACGCTGCGAGCAGCTCGCGGTCGCCCATCGCATCGGCCGCGAGCCGGCCGATCTCGCCGATCACGCCGACCTTCACCAAGGAGCCGACGAGCACGAAGAGCGCCATGAAGAACGCGAGCGTGCCCCACTCGACCTCCTCGAGGAACTCCTCCGGAGTGGTGCGTGAGACCAGCACCGTCGCTCCCGCGCCCATCATCGCCACGACCGACGGGTCGAGGTGGAGCACGGTGTGCAGGCCGAAGGCCACCATCACGAGCGCGAGCACGACGAGGCAGCGCACGAGCAGCCGCATGTTGGTGATCGCGTCGCGGGGATAGATGTCGCCGAGCCGTCCCTCGACGTCGACCGGAGTCGAGAGTTGGCGGCGGAACAACAGCTTGGCGAGCAGCACGAACCCGACGAGGAGGATCACGGTCAGGGGCAGGGAGTGGACCAGGAAGTCGACGAAGCTCAAGCCCGCGCGGCTGCCGATGATGATGTTCGGCGGGTCGCCGATCAGCGTCGACGTGCCGCCGATGTTGGAGGCCAGGATGAGGGAGATGAGGTACGGCGCCGGTGGCAGCCCCAGCTGGCGGCAGACGGAGAGCGTCACCGGCGTGACGAGCAGCACGCAGGTCACGTTGTCGAGGATCGGCGCCACGGTGGCCGCCACCAGCACGAGCAGGACGAGGAGCTTGTAGGGCTGTCCGCCGGATGTGCGGGCAGCCCACAGGGCCAAGAACTCGAAGAGTCCGGTCTGCTTGAGGACGCCGACGATGACCATCATCCCGAAGAGCAGGAAGATCACGTTCCAGTCGATGCCGGTGTGCTGGTCGAAGAACGCCGTCTCGGCGTCGACCAGGCCGATCGCGATCATCGCGGCGACGCCGCCGAGGGCGGCCGCCACGCGGTGCACCCGCTCGGTCGCGATCAGGGCGTAGCTGACGATGAAGATCGAGATCGCGGCCGAGGTGAGGATCACGCCGCTCTCCGCCGTACGCCGAGGGCCTCGGCGGAGTTCGTCGGCTCCAGCCCCTCGACCCAGCCCGCCAGCCGGCCGAAACGGCTCACCGACCGCAGGCGCTCCTCCACCTCCCTCACGTGGTCGCGGGCGGTGACGGCCAGCACGTGGTCGCCAGTGCGGAGGACGGTGCGGCCACTGGGCACCACCACGTCGCGCCCCCGGGTGACGAGCGAGACGGCCGACCCGGAGGGCAGCCTCAGCTCGTCGACCTCCACCCCGGCCAGCCGGGACCCGGGCTCGACCTCGAACCGCAGCAGCACGGCGTCCAGTCGGTCGAGGGTGGCGAACCCGATCGAGACCTTGTGGACCAGGCTGCCCTTCTCCTCCCACCGGGGCTGCCGTCCACGCCCGATCGCCAGCCCGACCGTGAACCCCAGCGCAGCGCACAGCATGCCGACGGAGACGGCCAGCTCGAGCTCCGCGGATCCCATGCTGCGAGTCAACGGGCTCCGCGACCGGCTTTGTATGGGTGCTGCCACCCATCTCCGGGGCTCGTCAGTCCGGGTCTGGTGTGCAGAGGGGCCAGACGCCGGGGTGGGTCTGGGTGGGTGCGTGGATGGCGGTGTGGCCGGTGTCGGGGTCAATGGGGTGGGTGCCGTGGGGGTCGACGAGGTAGTAGTGGTGGTGCGGGGTGGCCCAGAGGTAGCTGTGGGGGCCGATTTGTCGGGCTCGGTAGCCGGCGTGGGTCTTCCAGCGGTGGTGTCGTCGGCGGAGGGGGCCGGAGTTGTGGGTGCCGGTCTGGCCGGGTGGGCCTTGGGGGTCGTAGGGGGTGGGGTGGTCGTAGTCGACGCGGCGGGTCTCTGAGCCGGTGGAGTGGGGGAAGTAGTCGCCCCGGCTGGTGAGCCAGACGCGTTCCTTGAGGGCTTGGGGGTGTTCGTAGGCGCTGGTCTGGAGGTGGCCGTTGAGGTCGATGAGGGGTTGCAGGGTGACGTGGGCGCCGGCGAGCAGGTCGCGGAGCTGGTCGGGGAGCAGGGGGCCGGCGTTCTCGACCCGGACGGTGCCGGGGACCAGGCCTGCGGCGACGGCCTCGTGCAGGTGCAGGTAGACGGTGGCGCGGGGGCGCAGCTGGGTGGGGTCGAGGCAGCGCAGCGCGCCGAGGAGGTCGGCGGGGAACGCCAACGCACGGCACAGGCTGCCCTCTGCCGGTCCCTGGGCCGCCGGGTCCGGGTCGTTGGCCTGAGCGGTGTCCGGCTCAGCCTCGTCGGGCTGGTCGGTGGGCTGGTCGGGCTGGGTGCCTTCGAGGAGGAGGGTGAGGAGCTCGGCGGGTCGGGCGAGTAGGCCGAGGGCGGTGGCGCGGAGCTCGTCGCGGGTCAGCTCGGGGTGGTCGGGGGCGAGCAGGTCGGCGGCGCGGTCGAGGGTGGCTTGGATCCAGGCGGCGTCGCCGGCGGTGACTCGGGCGATCACGGTGCGCAGTCCGGTCTCGTCGACCCGACTCAGGGCGACGTAGCGGCGGCGGGTGGTCTCGGCGAGCTTGGCGGCGTGCGCGGCGGGGTCGGCCTCGATGACCTTGGCCTGGGCCAGGGTGAGCACCCGGGGTGGGGCTTCGGTGCCGATCGCGTCGGCGACCGCGGCGTCGACCAGGTCGACCCGGTCCAGTGGCAGCGGGCGGGTCAGGGCGGCGATCTTGCGGGCCACCCAGACCTCGCAGGTCAGGTCGGTGACCCGGCGCCAGGTCTGGGGGAGCCGGTGTTGCAGGTCGAGCACGTCGGCCAGCGCCCGGCTGGTGGCGATCGCGCCGGTCTCCCGGGCCACCGCGATCTCGCCCAGGCTGGATTCCCGGACCGCGGGGGTGCCCTCCCCGCCGAGGTGGATCAGGTAGTCCATCCCGGCGCGGGCGGCCCGAGCGGTGACCGGGTCGGGATCGTCGCGGGGGTCGGTGCCGTGCAGGACCGCCCAATGCGCGAGCACCAGCAGATCCTGCACGTCCGCGGCCCGGCGGGCGCGCACCGCGAACCGGGCCGCCGCCACGGTGGCGGTGGCGTCGAGGTCGTCGACCGGCCCGAGATCCATACTGATCATATTACCGAACAGAAATACGGATAACAACACATCAGGGGATGATGTGGATAGCGGCTCGCCCGGTGGTTCCTGAGGAGCGAGACGCCTCGTCCCTCGGCTCCTCAGTTGGGCGAGGTTCAGTCAGCCGACTCGAACCACGGGTGGTGCAGGTCGTAGAAGTGGGCGCCCTGCATGGCGTACTCGAGCTCGGCAGCGACCTGGGGCGGAGGAGCCATGGCCTCCCCGGCTCGGGCGCTCGCCTCGTCGGTGAAGGCGACGGTCTCGGTGAACGTGCCGTCGGCCTCGATCGCGAGGGTCCCGCCGATGATCTCGGGTCGCATCTCGTGGAGCATCTCGGTGTCGGCGAGCATGGCCTTGAGCCGATCCACGTCATCGACCTTGCCCCGGATGACCTGCACGAAGCCGGCGTCGTCCGAGCCGCCGTCCATGAACAGCATCACGTCGTCGCAGTCGTGGAACTCGACCGGTCCGTCCATCAGCCCCATCATCTTCTCGGCCCAGGCCGTCTGCTCCGGGCGCGCCGAGTTGGCCATCGCGGCCTCCCGCGACTCGAAGCGGACGATCCCCACGAACAGGTCGTCGTCGGTGAAGCCGAAGGTGCCGCCGAGCCAGCCGACCGAGTGCTCACCGACCTCGGTCCGCCAGCTCTGCGCGAGTGCGCGGAGCTCGTCGGGACGGGTGCACTTGCCCTGGATGATCTGAATGAACACGGCTGCCTCCTGCGCCGCCGTCCGCCTCCGGGCGAGACGGAGGGGGGCCATCCGTCACGCTATGCCTCGCGGTCGTCCGGGTCCATGGCGAGATCGGGCCACGGGTGCGCATCCACCGGGTTCGCTCGCGCCGGGCCGCGACCACCCATGAGAGCCTGGGTGCCGTGACGACGGTCGGCATCGTCTCGCCCGGGGCCATGGGCTCGGCGCTCGGCCGGGCCTGGCTGGCCGGAGGGGCGCGGGTGGTCGCCACCACGGCCGGCCGGAGCGACCGCACCCGAGGGCTCGCCGACAGCCTCGAGCTGCTGCCGGACCTCGCTTCAGTCGTCCGGTCGAGCGACGTCGTCGTCAGCGTGTGCCCGCCCGACCAGGCGAGCGCCGTACTCGAGGACCTCCTCGCGCAGACCGAGACGCCCTCGTTGGTCGCCGACCTCAACGCGGTCTCGCCGCGGCTCGTCCGTGCGCTGGCCGCCACGGCCGAAGCCGCGGGGACCAGGCTGCTGGACGGTGCAATCAGCGGAGGACCACCGCGTCCTGGTGGCGACACGATGCTCTACCTCTCCGGGCCTGACGCCCAGGCGCTGGCCGATCTCCCGGCCGAGGGCCTGCGGACCCGGGTCGTCGGCGACACGGTCGGCTCGGCGTCGGCGGTCAAGATGTGCACCGCCTCGGTCTACAAGGGCACGACGGCGATCTGGATCCAGGCGCTGCAGGCCGCCGAGGCGCACGGCGTGCTCCAGGTCGTGCTCGACGACCTGGCGGAGGTGTTCCCGGACCGGGTGTCCGCCGCAGGCAGGACGATCGCCAGCGCCGCCAGCAAGAGCGATCGGTTCGTCGGCGAGATGGACTTCATCGCCGAGACCCAGGGTGCCGTCGGTCTGTCCCCGGAGCTGTTCGCCGGAATGGCGGCCGTCTACGGACGCCTGTCCCGGACCCCGGCCGCGCGGCTCACCCCTGAGGAGGCGGCCGCCGTCACCGACCTCGAGGCGATGCTGCGGCGCCTGCGCTGAGGTCAGGCGAGCCCTGCGTCGAGCACGGGTGCGGCCTCCCAGCGGGCAGCACAGGGCCGGGGCTCGGAGCTCATGCCTACCGCGTGCACCCGCGGGTGCTGCGGGTCTTCTCGTTGGGTTCGAGGAGGTACAGCCGGCGATCTCAGAACTCGACAGGCCACAGGCGGCAGTCGTTGACCTCAGCTTGCGGGACGCTGGGCCCGGATGTGGAGCGGAGCTCGATGATCGCTTCCTTGAAGAAAGCCGTCACGAGGCCACATCAAGACTGCGAGACTTGCCCGCGTTCGCCGACCCTTCCCTGAGGACACGCACTTGACGTCCGCGACGCTGCGCCGCTCGGTCCTGCCGTTCTTGGCCATTCTGCTCGTTGCTGTGCTCTCCGGATGCACCGGATCCTTGTCACCCGACGTCGACGCCGCCCCTCACCGGGAATCGTCCAAGGTGGGGTCGACCTTCGCGCACCCCACGAAGCCGATGCCGCCACACGGCACCACAGATCGTTGGCTCGGTAGCTCTCTCAAGATGTTGAGGACGTGTTCGGATGCAGGCTTCACGTATGACAATCACGAGGGCGGAACCCTGGAGATCTCCGTGCCCCCGGGCGACGAGACCTACTTCGCCAAAGTGATTTCCAGGCTCGATGGTGGTGCCGTGGCGGGAATCATCATCAGGCCCGGGAGAACGGCAAGGGTCGACGTGCCCGTGTGTGACGGCCGTCGCATGAACTACAGCCTGCGCTACGGCGCAGGGACCAAGTGGTACGGGCACGATTACCTCTTTGGTCCCAAGGGGGCGTACAGCGAGTCCGAAGAGGTGTTCGAGTTTGAGAACACCACGGGATGGAGGGTCTCGCTGGTCCTCCGTGTCGGCGGCAACCTCTCGAGTTCGGGTATGGACTACGCCGAGTTCATCAGATGATGCTGCGTCTCTCGGACGCGATCTTGAGTTGAACGTTGAGCGCGGCCGGCGGCATTGATGCCGAGCGGCGAGCCCATCGGACGTTGTTCAAGCACGGATCACGGATCAGGCCAGGCGTCCACAAATTGAACACAGGGCATTCCCAAGAGCCCGTCGTCGGCCCTAGGGTCCGCGCAGGCCCCCTCATCTCGGGAGAGGATCCGCCGCGTGAATGCCACCCTTGTCGACGGTCGTGGCGACCTCGTCGACCGTCTCGACGAGCAGGTGCGCGACGCCGTACGTCGTGCGGCCGTGGACCCGCAGCGCGATGTCGCCGTGGTCCGTCGGATCGTCGAGAACGTGGTCCGCGACCACGACGAGCGCAGCCTGACCGGCGCGGTGATCCCCGTGCCCGACCCGGTCGCGATGATCGGTGAGCTGGTGGCCCGGGTGTCCGGTTTCGGACCGCTGCAGCCGTTCCTGGACGACCCCACGGTCGAGGAAGTGTGGATCAACGACCCCAGCCGGGTCTTCGTGGCGCGCAACGGGCGGCACGAGCTCACCCAGCTGGTGCTGACCCGATCGCAGGTCGACGAGCTCGTGGAGCGGATGCTCAAGTCCAGTGGCCGCCGCATCGACGTCAGCCAGCCCTTCGTGGACGCGATGCTGCCCGAGGGGCACCGCCTGCACGTCGTGCTCGAGGGCATCAGCCGTGGCTTCTCGGCCGTCAACATCCGCA
>CAZIVD010000066.1:0-25970 GCA_964542635.1 uncultured Nocardioides sp.
CTTCCTGACATACCTCGTCGTCGGAAATGTAGGGAGAGCAATCGTGATGGAACTGCCAGGAAGAAACCGTGTACTGGGACGGGCGATCGTATGAGCGCACGGCATGTGCCCCTGCGCGGTGTGCGCGTGGCCGTTTTCGCCGCCGAAACGGGGACGGTCTTACTTGCGACTGCTGCATTCGTACTGAGCTTCACCGCGCTCCGCGACCTCGCACAACGATCAGGGATCGACCCTGAGCTTGCGTGGCTGTGGCCGTTTATCGTGGACGGCATTATCGTCGTGGCAACGGTTAGTGTGTTCGCTCTCGCGGGCACACGGGTGGTCTGGTACCCGTGGATGCTGCTGATTCTCGGTGCAGCGGTGTCGGTCGTGGCGAACGCGATCCATGCTGTCGTTGCGGCAGAACCTGGTGCGCCCCCGATACTTGCGGCATCGGTCGCGTCCGTTCCGCCGATTGTGCTGGTTGCTTCGACTCATCTCACCGCCGTCCTGATCCGCCACAACCGCACCATCTATGCCGTCGCGACCGCGGCGAGCGACGTGCCAGAACCTATTGTGCCCACGACCGTATCTCGTACAGGTGACTCTCCTTCTAGCGCCACTGCTGAAGGTGGCGATGCGGGTGCCGCGAGCAGCGAGCCGTCTATGACGCAGCATACGCCTGTGCAGGAGGCGGGGTCCGACTCACGCCGCGAACTGGGATCCCAGCTTTGGGCGGAGGGGCTGCGCAAAGCCGAGATTGCTCGCTTGCTGGGAGTGAACCGCAGCACCGTAACTAGATGGAATCTGCCCGACTTGCCTGAAAAGGAGAACGCAGCATGACTACTGACCTCTCGTCCTACGATCCTGTTCGCTCCGACGTCCTCACCTCGTGGCGTTTCAACCCTTACCGCTTCCCGCCGCGTCTTGTGCTCTCCTATTTCGAGGTCGTCGAGGGCGAGTTCGTCTATGACGTGGAGCGCTGGGCAGGGCGCCGAGAAGGGCCCTACCTGGATGCGACGGCCGTTGAAGACCCTAGAGAACTCGTTACTGAGACCTCGATGGCCGAGGACGCTCCAGAGTCGGAGGAAGTGGCGGGGCCGAAGCCGGAGAAGCCTGTCGGGGTGCGGGTGCAGTGGAAGCGCGCGAGTGACTTGATGGCGGATGCCGGGGCGAAGGTCTCTGGGTGGGGGCTCGACTTCACGACTGCGCTCGCTGAACGAGCTACCGGCCGTACTGCTCAACCAGTTGAAGAGTCGAGCAGCCCGGCATCTGTTCGACTTGCGCCCGCGAACCGCTACGCGAGCCCTGATTACCGGGCGAAGACACCCGTGCCTCCCGAGACGATTGCACGCTAACCGCGGCGCTTTTCAGTTCGGAGACCGTACACCATACACAGGAGGTATCGAGATCATGACCAAGCAACTTCGCAAGCCTGATGATTCCGGCGGGCCTGCGTTTGAGTCTCCCGAGGGGCTGCGGGCCCTGCTTATCCGTCTGCACAAGGCCGGCCCCGGCTCCTGGCGGCACGACAAGGAGGCGCACGAGCTATCGAGCTACATCGCACGCAAATACTCGCGGCTCGCCAGGAAACACGGTCTGAACCCGTGGGAGGCTGTGACGCTCGCGTTCGAGGCGATGCTGCAGGACTCGGTCAGGACGGCGAAGAACCCGTGGGCCGCAATCACCACGATCGTGAAGCTCAAGTGCTATTACGAGGAGCGCGCGCAAGGGCTCCTGTGCTCGGTAGACGATGCCAGCGTTGGGGCAGCGACATTCCATGATGCCGAGCGGTTTGCCGACCGTGACCAATCCCTCCTTGAGTATCGTGCAGAGCTTCGGGCGGCGGAGTCGCCGCTCCTGGCCTCATCCGAGGCCGGCGACCCCGACTCCGACGATATTGAGACCGCGCAGATGCCGAGCCCGGTCAAGGAGGCGATCTCGAACGCCGTCACGACGTTCGTGCTGCTTGGTTGGCCCCTCTCTCGAGCCGAGGATGTCATCGAGTACATCTGCCTCACGCTCGGGAGGATGGGGAACCGCGCCTCAGCGATCGAAGCACTGCGCCGCGACACCCACGCGAGAGCCATTCTCGATGTCGGGCGCAAGCCTTGGAATGCGGCAGTCTGGGTGATGCTCGGCACCCCGAACGAGGCATACAGTGCGACCAAACGCGGACGCGGCCTGCTTATGCGCCTCGTGCTTGGGGAACCGCTCGAGGACGTGTTTGCCGATGACGCTCTGGTGCGGAGGATCGTGAAGACCGCCCCCGCACCCCCACCGCTGTCGGGTTTGCCATGAGCGGCGAATACGGCCTCCAACTCGAACGGTCGCTCGACTCGATGCGGATCGTGGACTCGTACCGGGTCGACACCGGCGATATCGACGAGCTCGCCCGCTCGATGGACGAGCACGGAGTCTTGCAGTTGCCGACCATCACCCCCGACGGGATGATCCTCCTCGGCGAGCGCCGCTACCTCGCAGCCCGACGACTCAGCTGGCGCACCATGCCAGTGTATGTGCGTGCCGGGCTCTCGGATCGGCTCGGGATGCTGCTCTCCCGCCAAGCCGACCACCTGCACCAGACGCCCCTCAACCCGGTCGAAGCAGCACGCCTCTACCGTGAGCTGAAGCTCGTGCTCGAGGAAGAAGCCGCCAAACGGAAAGCGGCAACCCAGTTCGGGGCAGGCACCGAAAATGGCGGATTCTCCGGTGGTCGTGATTCACGACCACCGGAGACGACCCCAACTCAGGCCGGGAAGTCTGCGCGGAAGGCAGCGCAGTTGATCACCGGGAGAGACTCGTCGCAGATGCTCGAGCGAGTGTGCCGTATAGAGGATCTCGCAGAAGACGCTACCGCCTCTGCCCAGGTGCGCGAGCAGGCAGCAGCGGAGCTCGAACTCATCAGGGGTGGGGCCGGGGTGAACGCCTCGCATCTGCGTATGAACACGGCGCTCACGCTCGATCAACTCGACCAGCTGGCCGCTGACCCGGCAGAGCCTGAACATCTGCGGGAGCAGGCCCGCGCAGAGGCCGAACGGGTGCGGGAGTCTGACAGAAAGGCGGCGGAGATGGAGCGCCTCGCGCAGGAGGCCCTCGCCCGCGTGAAACGAGGCGGTTCTAGTCGCAAGCCGCAGAGCCTCGCCCTTGCCTCGGTGCCAGATCCGGCAGCATCCAGGCAGTACAGTTCGCGCTCGTTTCTCGTGGTCTGGGGCGATCTCGATCAGTGGTGGTTGAACTACGACCCGAAGCAGATGGCGCGCGAACTCAACGATGAGGACGTCGCCATGTTCATCCGCGTGGTCGAGGGCAGCATTCGTTTCATGGAGCAGCTGAACACCGCACGGAGCACGCTCGCGGCATAGACTTGCGGCGGCCGGGGTTTTCGGTTCTGGGGCCTTACGTCGTTGGCATGACACGACGGAGCCCTCTCGACCCAGTCTCATCCTCTCCGACGGGGAACGGCCCCAGGTTGATGCTGCTGGTGAGCATCATCGTCGCCTGCCTCGCGCTTCTGGTGGTCGCGACGATCGGCCTGCTGATGGGGCCACCCACCCAGGAACCCGCTCCGATGGTCGGTCAGCGCGAGGGCGCGGCGGAGTCGCGCGATCCTTCCTCGCAGACGCGGCCGGCACCGGAACTCCCGAAAGTGCCACGCACCGATGATGCGGAACTGTTCGCCCGCGCTGCGGCGGAGGCGATCTTCGTATGGGAGACGAGGGCCGGGTTTCAGCCTCGGGAGTATGTGGAGGCGCTGCTCGAGGCCGGAGATGCTGACAGCGGGGAGATGAACGGGCTGGTGCAGGATCTCACTGCCTATCTGCCGACGACGGAGGCGTGGGTGGAGTTGCAGAAGTACGAGACCTCGCAGTCGCTCACCATCGACCGGCTCTGGGTGCCGGATCGGTGGCAGGACGTGCTCGATCAGGCCCGCGAGGGTACGATCCTGCCCGGTACCGTCGCCTACACCGTCGAGGGCACCCGGCACCGCTCCGGTGTGTGGGTGGGCGAAGTCGTCACGACAGAGCACCCGGTCTCGTTCACGTTGTTCGTCACCTGCGCGCCGACATATGAGTCGTGTCGCCTGGAACGCCTGACCGCGCTCGATCAGCCGCTGCGATAAGGCAGTCATGGGGATGATGAAGGTTGGGGCCGGCGTCGCGCTCATGCTCGTCGCGGTCGGCCCCGGAATCGGCCTGGTGGGGCTCACCGTGCTCGCCTCGCCGGGCTCCGAAGCGTTCTGCATCATCTCGGGGCCGAGCACGAGCACCGGGGGCGGTGAGCCGATCGCGCCGGAGACGCCACCGGAAACCGCGTCGGTCGTGTTCCCACTCCCTGCTGGCACTTGGTATCGCACCGACCAGTTCGGGTGGCGCGATTTTCCTCCGAGCCCGTGGCATACCGGGGTCGACTACGCTGCCGCCGACGGCACCCCGATCATGGCCGTCGCCGATGGGATCGTCACCGTCGCTGAGTTCTCCGCAGGTTGGGGTGGGCTCATCGTGATCGAGCACACGGTCGGCGGGCAGACAGTCGCGACCGCCTATGCCCATATGTGGCAGCACGGCATCTATGTGTCGCCGAGGCAGAAGGTGAAGGCCGGGCATCACATCGGCGATGTCGGGAGCTCGGGTCTGAGCACTGGGGCGCATTTGCACTTCGAGGTTCGGCCGGGCGGATCCTATGCGGAGGCGATCGACCCGGAGCCGTGGCTCGCCGCTCAGGGAGCCATCGACCTGGGCGGGCCGGATGGAGTCAACACGCCCGCTGGCTGCACCCCAGAGGAAGACGAGGCCGGGGCCGACGATCCCGCGTCTGCGCCCGAAGCTGATGAGGTCGTTGCGGCGCGGGAGGAGAGCCCATGATCGTGTTCCCCGACTTTAGCGGCCTCACAGGGATCAGCACCTTGCAGGAGGTCGTCGGCGCTGCGCTCATGTTCGTGCTCATCGTGAGCGTACTCATGCTCGTCGTCTCGGCCGTCGCGTGGGGTGTGGCGTCGTCTGCTGGGAACCCGCAGACCGCTGCGCGCGGGCGGGTTGGGGTGCTCGTGTCGCTCGGCGGGGCTCTCATGTCGGGCGCGGCCATGACCATCGTGAACACCCTCATCTCCTACGGCCAAACCCTCTAACCGCCCCTCCCTGTCTCTCCCTTTTCGGGCTGCTTCCCGAACGTCATTGGCAGCACAGCCCAATTACCTGACAGGAGTCCCACCGTGATTGACATCGACCCGAATTCGAGCGGATTGCCCGGCCTCGACGCTCTGCGAACAATCGTGGGCGCGGTGATGATGTTCGGCCTCGTGCTCGCCGCGCTCGGTTTGATTGTCAGCGCCGTGGTCTGGGCGTTCGGGGCGAACTCATCGAACCCGCACCTGAGTGGGCGCGGGAAGACCGGCGTACTGATCTGCTGCGGGGCTGCGGTCTTGTGTGGCGGCGCGGTGACGTTGATCAATTTCTTCTGGGATGTCGGGCAGTCGATCTGATGGATCTCTGCGAACTGCCGATCCTTTCGGCCCTCTGTACCGCCCGAGACGAGGCCACTGCGATGATCGCCGCAGCCCCGTTCCTGTTCATCGCACACGCCGTGGGTGAAGCGGCGGGCTGGTTCATCCAGGCCCTGTGGATCGTGTTCGATCAGACCACCCTCGTCGACGTCACAAGCACCGGCTACATTCAGGTGTACAACCTGCTCTTTGGCATCGGGATCACCGTCGCCCTGCTGCTGTTCTGCTTCCAACTCATCACCTCGGTCGTGCGGCGCGAGCCGGGCGGCCTGACCCGCGCAGGTATCGGGCTTGCAAAAAGCGTGCTCGGCAGCTTCGTCGCGGTGTCGCTCGTCGCGTTGGCGCTCGAGATCACCGACCAGCTGTGCATCGGGATCGTTCAGGCCACTGGGAACTCGATGGCCTCCATGGGCGACAAGATCCTCATCCTCGTCACCGCGCTTACCACACTGAACGCGGGGAGCCCGGCAGTCGGTGCGATCGTGACGATCTTCCTCGGTGGTCTCGTCATCGCGGCAGGTGCGATCGTGTGGTTCTCCCTACTCGTGAGGAAGAGCCTGATTCTCCTCGCCGTAGCACTCGCACCGCTCGCACTCGCCGGTTCCTCCTGGGAAGCAACGAAAGGGTGGGCGTCGAAATGGGTCATGTTCGTGGTCGCGCTCGTGGTGTCGAAGCTCGTGTTGACGGTGATTCTGTTGGTTGCGATTTCGCAGATTTCGGTGCCGATCGCGCTCGATATTCAGGCGATCACCGATCCGCTTGCGGGCATCGTTTTGCTCGCAGTGGCGGCGTTCGCTCCGTACATCACCTATAAGGCGATCTCGTGGCTCGGCGTCGACTACTACCATGCGATGTCGACCGAGTCCGAGGCGAAGCAGGCCATGAACCGGCCGGTGCCGGTGCCGAACCGGATGCCCGGCAATGGTGGTTCGTTGTTCGGCGAGCGCGGCGGCTCCGACAGTGGTGGCGGTAAGCCTCCCCCACAAACGCCTCCGAGCAGTGCTCCGACTGCAACCGGCGCCGGCACAGGCGCAGGGGCTGCGAGCGGCGGCGCGACTGCGAGCACCGGGGTCACGGCCGGCGCTGCGGGGGCGGCGGGGCCGATCGGTCTCGGCGTCGCGGCGGGGGTCGAGATCGTGAAGACCGCCGCGACCGCTGGCCCGAAAGCAGGGTCTGCGGTCGGTGGGCAGGCCGACGGGCACATGGACGCTGCTTCCACGTCGGGGCAGTCTTCCGCTCCGCCGCCGCAAGCGCCTGGGCGGGTGCCGCCGCCGCGTGCGCTCCCGCCCGGCCCTTCCCAGTCCTCGGGCACTCCGCCCGTTACTCCGCCGCAGAAGTAAGGAGAGATGATGTCGACGCACAAGTTCGAGCTCGCCACGGTGCAGTTCTCAAGGCTCACCCGGCGCGGGATAATGCTCGGGCTCTCCCTGCCGCAACTCGTCATCCTCGGGGTCGGGCTCGCCGTCGCGGTCATCGCGCTCTACACGGTCGGCGGTACTGGACTTGTCGTGACTTCCCCGATCTGGAGCATGTGCGCCTTCGTTGCCACAGTGCCGATCGGCGGTCGGCAGGCGACGGAGTGGGTGCCGATCGTCGGGCGCTGGTTGCAGCGCCGCGCGGCCGGGCAAACCGAGTACCGTCGCACCCTCATGAGTGCCCGGCCCGAGGGCACGCTCGCGCTCCCCGGTGACGCTGCATCGCTGCGCGAATGGGTGGACGAGGAGACCGGGGCGGCGATGATCCACGACCCGCACCAGCACCTTCTCACCGCGATCCTCGCCGTGAACCATCCCGCGTTCGTGCTGCTCGACCCCGGCGACCAGCAGCGCCGCGTCGAAGGCTGGGGCAGGGTGCTCGCCTCCGCGTGCCGCTCGGGGAGGATCGCCCGCGTCCAGGTGAGCGAACGCACCATGCCCGACTCTGGCACCGGGCTCGCACAGTGGTGGAAAGACCACGGCCATGCCGATGGCTCCTGGGCGGCAACCACCTACGCCGAACTCATCGAACGCGCAGGCCCCACCGGGGAGCGGCACGCCACCACCGTCTCCCTCTCGCTCGACCTGCGAGCTGCGGCGCGCGCGATCCGAACCTCCGGGGGCGGCATCCGAGGGGCGGCGCGAGTGCTGCGGCAGGAAATGGCGACCTTCACGACGGCGATGCGCTCCGCAGACCTCACCGTTGACGGCTGGCTCACCCCCGGCGACGTCGCCCTCGTGCTGCGTGCGGCCTACGATCCCGCGACTGCTGCCGCGCTCGAACGCCACGGGGATGTCGGCCGCGAGCTTGCCACCGCCGGGCCGGTCGCCGTCACCGAGAAATGGGATCAGATGCGTTCGGATTCCGCGTTCCACACAGTGCTGTGGATCAGCGAATGGCCCAGGAGCCAGGTATATCCGGGTTTCCTCGCCCCGCTGGTGCTCTCCACCGGGATCCTCCGAACCATCTCGCTGCACTATATGCCCGTGCGCGCCGATCAAGCCGCACGCGACATTCGCCGAAAGCGCACGGAACTGATTTCTGACAAGGCGCAGCGGCAGAAGCTCGGCCAGATCGAGGACGCGGCGACGGCTGCGGAGTATGGCGATGTCGTGCAGCAAGAAGCCGACCTCTCCGCCGGGCACGGTCTCGTGCGGGTCGTCGGCCTCCTCTCCATCACCGCGCCCAGCGCCGACGAACTCGAATCCGCTGTCGCCGCAGTCGAACAGATGGCTATCCAATCCTCGTGCGAGACGCGGCGGCTCGTCGGTCAGCAAGCCCGCGCGTTCGCCGCGTGCGCGCTCCCGCTCGCCCGACCTGTATAGACCCCTACCCCTGTTCAAGAAGGAGTATCCGATGCCCGATTCCCGCCCGCAGGTCGACCGCGCAGAGGCAGCCTACAACGCGCTCCGAGACCTTGCGCACACCGTCAGAGATACCCCGCCAACGCAGTTGTATGAACTCAACCGTGAGCTATTGGGGATAGCCCGCCTGGTCCCGGACGTACTCAGGAAGGTCAGTGCGCTCGCGCTCGCCCGGAGCGACGAGGCCGTCCTCGACTCGTCCACGCCTGGCGGGTCTGGCAAGGGCGAAGTCGAACGGGCGGCCCGTCGCCTGCTCGCCGCGTCGGAACTCATCGATGCCGCCGAGTCGAACCTCGACCGTGCATCGCAGGCGCTCTCCGTGCTCGTCTGGCACCCCGAGAAGACAGACTCCGCTCCGACGCTCAGGGAACCTCAGATGACCGCTGCGCGACATGGGCAAGGGACGTCACCGTCGACGCCCGTGTCTTCGCCTGTACTGGCCGGGCCTCCTCGTCCGCTTCGCAGTCCGTCGCAGGGTGTTCCGGGGCTGAGTAGATGAGTGATGAGCGCTTGCACGCGAGCGTGCTCGTCACCCCCGATGCCGAACGCAGACGGCTCAGGAAGGAGCGGCGTCAAGCGGCCGAGCAACTCCGGTATCAAGCCCGCGCCCGCGAGCACGCCGAGAAGAAAGCCCGGCTCGACGCCGAACGGCAGGAGCGGCTGAGCACCGTCTACCTCCCCAGGGCGGGCGAGGCAGGCGCTGAGATGCTGCGCACCCCCGGCAGGTTCCGGCTCCCGAAGCATCAGGACACGAGCGCCGTCGTGAGCGGTCAGTATCCGTTTCTTGCGGAAGCCGGCCTCGGCTCTGACGGCTGCTACATCGGGCAGGATCTCTACTCCGGTGCCAGCTTCGTCTACGACCCGTGGACGCTGTACGCGAGAGGCGCAATCACTGCGCCGAACATCGTTATTGCGGGCATCGTCGGCTCCGGGAAGTCCGCGCTCGTGAAATCGCTCTACACTCGTAGCCTCTCGTTCGGAAGGCGCGTCTACATCCCCGGCGACCCAAAAGGCGAGCACACCCCGGTCGCGGAACTCGTAGGCGGGAAGGCGATCATTCTCGGGCGCGGCCAGAGCCAACGCTTGAACCCACTCGACGAGGGCTACCGGGCGGCAGGGATCAGCGACCACGATTGGGCGGTGCAGGTCACGGGGCGTCGACGCGAGTTGGTGGGAAGTCTCGCCGAGACCATGCTCGACCGGCCGCTCACCCCGCTCGAGCACACCTGCATCGACCACGCCCTCACCACCGTGATGCGAGCGAGCAAGACCCCGATCCTCCCGCAGGTCGTCTCCGAGATCCTCGACCCCTCACCCGGCACCGGTTCCTCGACGGATGCGAGGATGCGGGAGGACGGCAGGCAACTCGGGCACGCACTCAGGAGACTCGTCTCCGGCGACCTGCAGGGTGTGTTCGACGGGCCGAGCACAGTGAAGTTCGACCCGTCGCTTCCGATGATCAGCCTCGACCTCTCCCGCATGGTAGACAACGCCGCACTCACCTCCGTGCTCATGACCTGTTCCTCCGCATGGATGGAGGGTGCCCTGCTCGATCCTGCAGGCGGGCAGAGGTATCTCATCTACGATGAAGCTTGGCGGCTGATGGCCTACCCGAGCCTGCTGCGACGCATGGATCAGCAATGGCGGCTCGCCAGGCACTACGGGATCGCGAACTGCTTAGTTTTTCACAAGCTATCCGACCTAGACAATGTAGGCGATGCAGGGTCGGCGAATCGTGCCCTGGCGAACAGTCTGCTCGCAAACGCCGAAACCAGAATCATCTACAGGCAAGAGACCGACCAACTCGGCACCACGGCGCAGGCGCTCGGGCTCACCGGCACCGAGCAGTCGCTGCTCCCTGGTCTCGGTATCGGGCAGGGGCTCTGGAAGATCAAGGGCAGAAGCTTCTTGACCCAGCACATGCTGCATCCAGCAGAGCTCGAAGCCTTCGACACTCGCTCCAAAATGCTTGGCTGAGACCGGGCGGCGTCCTATCCCGCTGCCGACAAATCGACTTCTTGCTGTACCGCGACACCGCGCTCCGTCGCCGTGCTGTGTCCTTGCGATGCCTGATCCTCGGCTGCTTACTGTTTTAGATTCTGCTCCTACACCTGGCCTGTAGGCCGTTGTCACCCCGATAGCGGTCTTCGATTCAGCAGATCAGGAGCATCGCATGTCTCTTCCGTCCACTCGTCCACCGGATGATCGGCAAGCTGTCGATCCGCAAGAGCGAAAGTTCCGAGCGCAGTTCGTAACGATGCTCCTGGCGCTGCTCATGCTCGTGTCCAGTCTGGTCATGATGCCGAGCCCGCCCGCGCAAGCCGCGACGCTCGGCGTCGGCTACGGCAACGAATCCCTCTGGCTCGGCAGCTTCTCAAGTCACGGGCGGCAGGCGTACTGTATGGATCTGTACGCGCTCCCGCCCTATGGCACGACGCAGCATCCGGAATTGAAGACCACGCTCGATAGTCTCTCCGAGACCGATCTAGCGCGGTTGAACTACGTCATGGGCCGTTGGGGTGAGTCGCAAGATCCGAACGTGACTTCGGCGGTGCAGATGTACGTCTGGGATGTCGCAGACCATGCCCACTACATCGCTGAGGGCGGGGATGCCCACTTCCTCACCCGAGTACCAGCAGGCCTGCAGGGCACAGTGCTCGCGAATCTCAATGCCATGCGGGACGCGGCAGCAGCGAACGCGGTTCCGAACCCCTCGGTGTCGATGTCGATCAGCATGGACGACCAGTACAACGGTGCGCTTTCGATCAGCGCGAACCCGGCCACGGCGATCGGCACAGTCACCCTCACGAACGCACAGTTCGCGAACGGCGCTTCAACAGCGACGCTCGGAGCGGGCACGCATCAGATCGTCGGCACCCCGGCAGAGGGCGCGCCCGAGTACCAGATCAGTGCCGCGATGTCGGCTCCCGCGCTCGGTTACGGGGCCGGCGTCGATCTGTTCTACACGCCGGGCGAGCAGCGCATTCTCGCCGCAGCGAGCTTCGAGCCCCTCAAAGCGACGGCTTCGAGTCCGACGATTCCGCTCGATTTCCAGCCGGAGATCACGACCCAGGTGTCCTCGAAGTTCGTGCAAGCGGGCGACAAGTTCGTCGATGGGCTCACGGTGCGGGTGACGAAGCACTCGTGGATCAGGCTCAATGGTTCGCCGATCCCGGTGGAGGCGGTCGGCACCCTGTACGGCCCGTTCGATGAGCAGCCCGCTGAAGCGAACGCACCCCCGACCGGTGCGCCTATCGCAGGGACCGAGACGATGACGCTCACCGGCCCCGGCAGCTTCAAGTCGCCTGGCACCATCGTCGCGCCCGAGAGCGGTTTCTACACCTGGGTGTGGTCGATCGACAAGGAGGCCCAGGGGCAGTACGCGAAGTACCTCACCGACTCGTTCAGCGACCGGTTCGGCCTCGTCGCCGAAACGTCAATCACGCCGTTCCAGCCGGAGGCAGTCTCGAAAGCGGATCAGCGGCTCACGGTGCCGGGCGGGAAAGTGACCGACACGATCACCGTGTCCTCGACCAACGGGGTCTGGCTCAAACACAACGGTGCGCACATTCCCATCGTGTTCGAGGGCGTCGCCTATCAGGTCGACGGCACCCTACCCCCGGTACAGGCAGGTGCGGTGCCCGAGAGCGCGCGTCCGGTCGCGTCGGCGACGATCACTGCGACCGGCCCCGGCACCTACACCAGCAGCGAAGTCGTGCTCCCGAACGGGGGGTTCGTGACCTGGCTATGGAAGGTGTCGAAGAGCAGCCAGCCCGAATGGGTGCGCCCATACATCGCCTCGGATTGGGCTGACGATTTCGGCATCAACATTGAGACCCACTCGGTGCGGTGGCCGATCGAGATCGTGTCGGAGATCAAGGAGTACAACGTGCACCTCAAGGGCGGTCGTGCGTTCGACCGGATCGAGATGAGCGGGTTCCCTGAGAACCACGGCGAGTTCGAGGGCGACGGCTACTGGCAGGCCGACGTCGACGAAGTGGTGCACACGGTCTACGGTCCGTTCAAGACCGAGGAGGAACTGGCCGACGACCTCGACCTCGAGGACGCCCCGGTGCTCACCTCGATCATCACCCCGGCACGGAACGGCACCTACCATCTCGGGTACACCGATGGGGACGCGATCAAGCCGACAAAGCCCGGCTACTACGTCGTCGTGAGCTCGTTCGCCGGAGATGATCGGGTACAGCCGATCACCACCTCGCCCGGCGATATTCGGGAGCGGTTCTTCGTGCCGGACGACCGGCAGCCGGTCACCGTGATCACGCAGGCGCAGCCCGAAGCGCGCGTGGGTGAACCATTCGAGGATCTCGCGCTCGTGCAGGGCACCGATATTCCCGAAGACGCATACCTGGTCTTCCGGGCGTATGGGCCGCACGATCCCGAGGCCGAGCCGGTCTGTGAAGTGCCGTTCTTTACGAGCGAGCGGGTTCCCGTCACCCAGGCAGGCGTCTACCGCTCAGGCAGCACGTCTGTCACTGAGCCGGGTCACGTCTATTGGGTCGAGACCCTGTACGACGGCGACGACGAAGTGATCGCGGAGGGCCGTTGCGGGGCTCCCGGCGAGACCACCGTCGTCACCGGCCAGCCGGAGGAGGTCTCCGTGGTGACGAACGCGGTGCCCGAGGTACTGCTGGGCGATCCAGCGCACGATGTCGCGACCGTCTCCGGCAAGGTGCCCGACGGTGCGACCCTCGGATTCGAGACGTACCGGCAGGACGGGAGCGAAGCGGTCTGCACCGACGCGGAACTCGTGTTCACCTCGGAGACGATCAAGGTCGATGGCCCCGGCGACTACCGTTCCTCCGACGTGGTATTCGATCGCGTTGGCACCTACTACTGGATCGAGACGCTCTACGGGCCAGAGGGTGACGTGCTGCATCGCGGCCAGTGCGGTGCCCCGAACGAGACCACCAAGGTCGTCACCGAGCTGGAGGCCCCGCCGGAACTGGCGGTCACGGGCGGTGCTGATCTCTTGCAGCCGATCCTGATCGGGGCCGGTCTCGCCTGCGCCGCTGCCGCAGTCGCGCTCTTCTTCGGGCGTCGCCTCGCGCAGCGCCGCGAGGAAGAAGAGGCCGCCGGTGAGGACTGGAACGATGGAGAGGATGGTGATGCGATCGACGAGCTGATGAAGATGTAAGACCTCGAACAGACCCCCGAGGGGCGCAGACCGCTGTACGGTCTGCGCCCCTTCCCGCGTCTCGGTTCGGATCGGGGTTGCCACCTCATCTGAGTCGACGTAGCATTTACTCGAAAGTTTGTTCGAGTAAATGGGGGTCGAGGTGAGAGTGGAAGTGGATGCCCCGGTGACACTCATCTTCGACGGCGGCTCCCCATCGAGGCTCGAGTGGGAGGGTGTCGCCTGGTGGGTGATCGACCAGCCGACTCAGTTGACGCGCGAGGTCGACTGGCTGCATCCGATCATCACGCACCCGCCCGAGGGCACCGTGCGCCACTCTGGGTGGCGATTCATCGCCAAGCCGTCGAACGGTCAAGACGCTCAGCTGTTCGACGTGTTCGACTCCGTGCTGGGGTGGCAGGTGTGCTGTGTCTGGAACTGAGCCGCCCAATATTCCGCTCGATCCTGGGTTCGAGCTGCGGCCGCGTCAGCGCATCTTCAAGGGTGATCCGGTGCTATGGGAAGTGCGCTTCGAGGGTGAAGCGATCGGGTTGATCCGGCCGACTTGGATCGGACGCACGAGCTATCCGTTCTACGAGGCGATCGGCTTCTTCCCCGGCACGGGTGAGCCTGTCAGCCTTGAACTCTCCCCGTACTTGGATGAGCGTTGTCGTGTGCTGCTCGAGTTTCAGCGTTCCCCGCAGTCGAGTGTGCATCTGCCTCGGCACCTCAAGTCGACTTAGAAGAGCGTCGCCGTCTCAGTGGTCATGGCATACGAGATGTCTTCGGTGCCGGTCGTTACTCGCTTCACCAGGGCTGCGTCTCCGGGCTGTCCTGGGTCGAGCCAGCGATCGTGTAGCTCGTGAGGGAGCACCAACGGCATGCGTGATTCTCCTCGCGCGGAAACCACGGTGGAGGCTTCGCCGAGACCCGGCCTCGTGACCAGCGAGTAGCCGAGATACGTCACTCCGTCGATCTCGATCTGCGCGGTGATCGCGGCGATGGCGAACGTGGAGCGGTCTGGGAGCTTCCATCGCTTCTTGCCCTCGTCGTACCAAGTGGCGGGCAGGAGGGCTCGCTGCTGGAATGCTTCACGCCAGGTACGGGTCAGACTCTCGACTCTCGAGTTGAATGCTCTACCGTCGGTCGGGCGCGGGAGTGACCACCACGCGAACTCGATACTCGGGGCGTCATCCTCGGATCGGATGATCGGGTTGAGGTTTCTAGCTTTCGTCCCGGTGATCTTGGCTTGGCCGCCGTATCTGCCGATCCATTCGTTGATGCGGGCGCGCCCCTCTCTGGTGTCGAGGGGCTCGATGCCGAACGCCTCGGCCTCTTCTTCGGTTCGTGCCCCGCCCCCGAGCCCGTAGCTTGCGCACATGATCCCAGGATACGAAGCAGGTTCCTGAACCGTCTATGCCGTGGGCGGTTCTTTTTCGGCTTGCGCCCTCGACCTTGTGGGCATGGTTCTGACTCACCCCTCCCGCATGCTCACTTTCGTCCTCGCACTGCTGGTGGTGCTCCGGTGATGGCGCGGCATCCGAAGCCTGCCGCGCAGCCGTCGGCACAGTCGGCTGTCGAAGTGCCGGTGGAGTGGCCGCTCGTGCAGATGCAAGTGCATGACGACGGCGCAATGGCGGTACTCGTGAATGGCGAAGCGTATGCGCCGCCGCCGCACGCCCCGGCGTGGCGGCGCGAGTCGTACTCGATGATCCTCGACGCGATCACCGCACAACTCGGGCAGCCGGTGAAAGTCGTCGTCACCGAGTGCGACGGCACCGTCTACACCGACATCGTGTTCCCCAGACGCAGGACGACGGCTCCGGCCGAGGTACCGGCACAGCCGACGCTCCCGTCGCAGCGGCAGCGCGCCGCGACCGCGCTGCCGCCGGTGTCGGTAACCGGGAGCGGGTTCCTTGCGGGAGAGGAAGTGGCGGTCGCTCCGATCGTCGCTCACTGCGGTGCAGCCCCGGACGGGCAGGTCAACGCCCTCATCCCGCAGGGGCACGTCTCGGGCGTGCAGGAGCTTGCACTGATCGGGCGCATCTCGGGCACGATCCAGTTGGTGAGGGCCGTCCGATGAGCCAGGGGCGACAGGTCGGCGGCTACGGTCGCGAACTCACCAATCTGGCACTGATCGGCCTCGCCGCCCTGCTCTTCATCGCTGGGATACTGCGGCTCTCGGGCACCCTGGCGGCCTGGCTGACCGGCATTCCCGGCCCGAGAGCGGGCCTCGCAGCCGGTGCTGGGGTGCTGTTCTCGCCGGGAGATCCAGCGACCGCGCTCAATGCGCCGGGCCTGAACGTCGTAGTCTATTGGATCATCGCCGGAGTGCAGCTCGCGGGGGTCGCGACGCTCGGCGTCTGGGTGTGGATGCTCACCCGACGGTTCACCGAGCGGCGGGAGAAAGACCCTCGGAAGATCGTCGGGATCGCGACCCGTGCCGAGGTCAAAGCACAGGCGTCAGACAAGGCGCTGCTGCGCCGGGCCGCGAACCTGCGCCCCTCGATCCAGCAACCTGAACCCGCCGATGTCGGCTTCACCCTCGGGGCCTCGCAGGGGGTGCCGGTGTGGGCGTCAGTGGAAGACTCGATCCTCGCCCTCGGAGCGCCCCGCTCGGGCAAAGGCCTCCATGTCGCCATCAACCTGATCTTGGATGCGCCCGGCGCGGTCGTCACGACCTCGACGAGGCCGGACAACGTCGCGGCCACGTTCCATGCCCGTGGGCGCGGGGATCGCCCGGTCGCGGTGTTCGACCCGCAACGTCTCGCGGCGGGCATCCCCGCAGGGCTCAGATGGAGCCCGATCCGGGGATGCGACGACCCCCTCACCGCGATGATCCGTGCCGCCGGCCTCGCCTCCGCCACCGGCCTCTCCGCAGGGGACGTGGAAGGAGGCGGGTTCTGGGAAGCGAAGACCAAGGTGGCACTGCAGGCGCTCCTCCACGCGGCAGCACTCGACGGGCGCACGCCTGCCGAGTTGTTCCGGTGGACGCTCGATCCCGCCGCCGCTGCCGAGGCGGTCTCGATCCTCGACACGAATGCTGGGGCGGCGTCTGGGTGGGGTGACGCGCTTGGCGGAGTGATCGACTCTGATCCGCGCTCGCGCGACAGCGTGTGGCAGGGCGTTTCGTTGAGTCTTGCCGCGCTCGCCGACCCGAGGGTGCTCGATGCGGTCTCGCCCGGCCCAGACGAGGTCTTCGACCCCGGCGCGTTCTTGGATGAGCACGGCACCCTCTACCTCCTCGCCACAGGCGCAGGAGCCGGTGCATCGGCGGCGCTCGTCGCGGCGCTCGTGGAGGACATCGTGGAGGTGGCGAGGCGCAAGGCGGCGGTCTCGCCGGGGGCGCGGCTTGATCCGCCGCTTGCGCTTGTGCTCGATGAGATTGCGAACATCGCGCCTCTGCCGTCTTTGCCGACGCTCATGGCTGAGGGCGGCGGCACTGGGATTACGACCGTGCCGATTCTGCAATCGCTCGCGCAGGCCCGCGAGAAATGGGGCGACGACGCTGCCGCCGCGATCTGGGATGCGTCCATCGTGAAGATCATCCTCGGCGGCGCATCGAACACGCGCGACCTCCAAGACCTCTCCGCGCTGCTCGGTGAGCGGGATGAGTTCACGGACTCGATCACGATGGGTGCTTACGGCGATCGCTCCTCGCAACGATCGGTGCGGCGGGTACCGATCATGCCTCCCGAGCGGCTGCGCATGTTGCCGTTCGGCACCGGGGTGACGCTGCTGCGCTCGGCCCCTCCGATCATCACCGATCTGCGGGCGTGGACGGCCAGGCGCGATGCCGGGCAGTTGCGGGCCGACCGTCGCAAGGTCGAAGCGTTCTTGAAGGGTGGTGGTGCGCGTGGCGAGGCGTAGGCGTACCCCGCCACCGGATCAGGTCGAGCTCGACCTCTGGGGGCTTGACGAACCATCGGCTGACGCGAAGATTGCGGCCGATACGTCGACCGAGACAAGCGTAGGAGTGCACGTTGACGAAATACACGAACCGACTCAGGGAGCACTGGGAGAAGTACGCCCCGAACCGCATGAAGATGCTCCTCGACTTGGGGCCGGAGACGGAGACCTTCTTTTCGGAGATTGGGGCGCAGATACAGGAAGAAGTCAGTTCGCTGACGGAGGACATCACGGCGGTGCTGCTGGCGGAAATGCCCGAAGCGAGGGAGGATTATCTCAGGACGGTCGCGACGATGACGACCGCACGGAAGATCGCGGAGGAGATCGCCATGACGCACCAGCTCGCATGGGTGAAAGATCCCGCGCTGACGCTCTCAGAAGCGCGCGAGGAGTGGGAGCTGGATCGCCCGATGGACGAGAGCCTCGTGGACGTCGCCGTGAGAGTGCAGAACTCGGACTACCCGATCTTCTCGACCGAGGAGATGGAAGAGATGGCGAAGGAGTGGGCGGTGCCGCTCGACTTCCTGAACCAGATGTTCGAGTCAGAGAACCCCTGCCGGTTCATGTACGACCATCAGGCGGTGATGGACGAAGCGGCGACGATCCGGTTCCTCCGCGAAGTCGGGTAACCAACGAGGCACCTGCAGCGCCGCCTCTTGAGGCGGCGCGTTTCGTTCCCGGCGCACCGCACACCCTCGCCCCATCTGGTGGCAAGGCCCGCTTCGCAGCCAACATCGCAGCGATCCGTCTCGCCCGGCAACTCGCCGCCGAGGAGCGCGCTGCGACAGTGCCTGAGCAGGAGGTACTGTCGCGCTGGTCGAGTTGGGGCGCGATCCCGGAGGTCTTTGACGAGACGAAGTCGGAGTGGGCGTCCGAGCGAGGCGAACTGCGCGGACTGCTGAGCGAGGAGGAGTGGCACGCGGCGGCGCGCACGACGATCAACGCGCACTACACCGACCCGATGCTCGTCAAGCGAATCTGGCGCGCACTCGAATCGCTCGGATTCACAGGCGGGCCGGTGCTCGAACCTGGCAGCGGTCTCGGCACCTTCATCGGGCTTGCACCCGACGGCGCGCAGGTGACCGGGGTCGAGCTCGATCCGGTCACGGCGCTCATCAGCCAGTCCCTCTACCCCCATGCGACCATCCGCAACCAGTCGTTCGCGGATACCCGCATCGCCGAGGGCACGTTCGAGGCTGCGGTAGGCAATGTGCCGTTCGGAAGAGTAACGCTGCACGATCCGGTGCATAACGCGACCAAGCAATCGCTCCACAACCACTTCATCATCAAGGCACTGCACCTGACCCGGCCTGGCGGCCTGGTTGCGGTACTGACGTCGCACTACACGATGGATGCGCAGAACCCCGGTGCGCGCAGGGAGATGAACGCACTCGCCGATCTCGTGGGCGCGATCCGGCTCCCCAACCGCACCCACTCTCGCACGGCGGGCACTACCGTCGTCACCGACCTGCTGGTGCTGCGCCGCCGAGAGAACGGTGAACCACCACGCGACGTGTCCTGGGAGACGGTGACGCGCATCGTGCTCGACGGCGAAGATGTGTTGCTCAATCCGTTCTTCGACGAGCACCCTGAGATGGTGCTCGGTACGCTCAAGGCTGGGCATGGCCCTTATGGGCCGACGCTCGAGGTCACGGGCGATCTTGAACGGCTCGATGCCGACTTCGAGAACGCGCTCGATCAGCTGACCTTTACCGCCCGGCGGGAGGGTCTCACCCTGACGCCACCAAGCGCCGAGCACACTGCGCGGCAGGTCGCATCGGTGCCAGCGGCAACATCTCACTTCGACGGCACGATCATCGCGCATGAGGACGGCAGTTTCGGGGTGGTGTCGGCAGGGGCGATCCTCCCGTTCACGGTGCCGAAGTCTGGGGCAGTGGAGATGCGGGCGTTGCTGCGGATGCGCGACGCCGCGTCCGCCCTGCTGTCAATGGAGGCCGCGTCCGCCGACGACACGGCCGAACTCGAGCAAGCGCGAGAGAGCCTGCGACGCGGCTACCAGAAGTACCTCGGCAAGTACGGACCGCTGAATCGCTTCACCCGGTATGGAACCGGTCGCGTGAACGAGGAAGGCGAGGAGACGATTGCTCGGAAGGTGCCGACTCCGATCCGGCTGTTGCGCTCCGACCCGTTCGGGCCGCTCGTGCTCGCCCTCGAAGTCTACGACGACGTGGAGGAGACGGCGACCCCGGCGTCGCTCCTCAGCCGCCGCGTGGTTGCACCACGCCCTGAGATTCAGGGCGTCGAGACGGCAGCAGACGCAGTCGCGGTGAGTCTCGACCGGAGGGGCGGAATCGACCTTACACTGATCGCTGACCTGCTCGGCATCAGCGAGGCCGATGCACGGTCGGCGCTTGGCGACATGGTGTTCACCGACCCAGTTTCGGATGAACTGGTGCATACTCCCGCGTATCTCTCGGGCGACATCTACCGAAAGCTCGACGCGGCAACGGCACGAGCTGAGGCTGATCCCGCGTTCCGGGAGAATGTTGAGGCGCTGCGGCAGGTGCTTCCGAAGCCACTCGATGCCTCCGAGGTGACAGCGAAGGTGGGAGCGGTGTGGATCAGCGACACGATCCACCAGCAGTTCCTGCGCGAACTGCTGGGCACGAACGAGGTGCGGGTCGAGAGCCCGATGCCAGGCATGTGGGATGTGAAAGGCGGCAGGCAGGGTCTCCGCACGACCTCGGAGTGGGGAACGAAGCGCAGACCTGCGCCCGAGCTCCTGAAATCGTTGGCGGAGCAGAAGCCGGTGCTCGTCTATGACGAGATCGAGGAGCCCGATGGGTCGAAGCATCGGGAACTCAACACCGTGCAGACTGCTGCCGCGCAGGAGAAAGCTGATGCAATCGCCGAGCGATTCTCGATGTGGGTGTGGGAAGATCCAACCCGCGCACAGGAACTGCTCGCTCTCTACAACCGCACCTTCAACGGGATCGTGTTGCGCGACTACGACGGCGCAGGCGACTACCTGACATTCCCAGGGATGGCGTCGAACTTCGTGATGCGTCCGCATCAGCGAGCAGCGGTCGCCCGCATGATCACTGAGCCCAGCGCCGGACTCTTCCACGAGGTTGGGGCCGGGAAAACCGCTGAAATGATTGCCGGGGTCATGGAAATGCGACGCATGGGCCTCATTCAGAAACCGATCATCTCGATCCCGAACCACATGCTCGAACAGTTCGGCAGGGAATGGCTGCAGCTCTACCCACAAGCGAAGATCCTTGCGGCATCCAGCGCCGACCTGACGGCAGATCGCAGACGGCAGTTCGTGGCTCGCGCGGCAGCGAACGAGTGGGATGGGATACTCATCACCCACTCCGCATTCGCACGGATCGGGCTCAAGCTTGAGAACGAGGTGACCTACCGGCGCACACAGATCGACGAGATGCGCAACGCCCTGGAACGCATGGACGGTGAAGACCGGCTCAGCGTGAAGAAGCTCCAGAACAAGCTCATCGCAGCCGAGGAGAAGCTGAAGAAGCTCACCAGCAAACCGCGCGATCCCGGCGTGAGCTTCGAGGACACCGGCATCGACTACATCGTCGTGGACGAGCTACACCTCTTCAAGAACCTCGCCACAGAATCAAACATCCCCGACGCGAACATTCGAGGATCGGAGCGCGCCTCCGACCTGCACATGAAGACAGAGTACCTGCGCTCGCAGGGCAAGCAGCGGATCATCACGGGCGCAACGGCGACACCGATCTCGAACTCGATCACCGAAGCTTACACAATGCAGCGGTACCTGCGCCCCGATCTGCTCGAGGCGGCGGGCATCGGCAGCTCCTTCGACGCGTGGGCAGCGACCTTCGGAGAGACCGTCACCCAGATGGAAATGTCACCCACCGGAGCATCGTTCCGGATGAAGACCCGCTTCGCCAAGTTCAAGAACGTGCCCGAGATGCTGCGCATGTGGTCGACGTTCGCCGACGTGAAGACTGCCGAGGACCTGAAACTCCCTGTACCTGAGATGGCAGAGCGCCCAGACGGGAGCCGGTCCCCGGAAGCACGCGCGGTGCCGCCTACCGTCGAGTTAGAGGCGTTTGTGCAGAAGCTCGGCGAGCGTGCCGAGAAGATCATGGCCGGCCGGGTCGATCCGCGCGACGACAACATGCTGTCGATCACGAACGATGGGCGCAAGGCCGCACTCGACATGCGAATGATCATTCCGCGAGACCCCTCGGGGCCGACCAAGGTCGAAGTCGCCGCTGACATGATCCACCACCTCTGGCAGCAAACCGCTAACACCGAGTATCTCGATGCCGCGACTGGAGAACCGTCGGACACTCGCGGTGCCCTGCAACTCGTGTTCGCTGACCTCTCGACCCCGAACCCCGACAAATGGAACATCTACGAGGAACTGAAGCAGCAACTCGTGATGCGCGGAATGCCAACACAGTCAGTGCGGTTCATTCACGAAGCCCGCAACGACATCGAGAAGGCGCAGGTGTTCGCGGCGGCGCGCGCCGGGCACATCGCAGTGCTCGTGGGCTCCACCGAACGCATGGGAGTCGGTACCAACGTGCAAGCCCGTGCGGTCGCGCTTTACCACCTGGATTGCCCCTGGCGGCCATCGGACATTGCCCAGCGCGAGGGCCGCATCATGCGGCAGGGCAACCAGAACGATGTCGTCGGGATCATCCGCCTCATCACCGAGCGCTCCTTCGACTCGTATATGTGGCAGGGCGTCGAACGTAAGGCGCGGTTCATTGCGCAGGTCATGCGGGGCAAACTCGATGTGCGTGAGATCGAGGAGATTGACCCCTCCGCGCTCTCCGCTGCAGAAGCGAAGGCACTCGCTACCGGCAACCCGCTCATGCTCGAACACGCCACGATCCAGTCCGAAGTGCATCGGCTCAGGAAGCTCGAACAAGCGCATCATAGCAATGAGCGGATACTCGAACACACCCGTGACCTGGCAGGGGATGATGTGACCCGGATCACTCGGGAGATCACCGGGTTCGAGGCCGTGCTTCCACAGACGATCGACACCGGTGGTGACCGGTTCCGCATCGTGTTGAACGACCGTCTCTATGATTCCCGCACCGATGCCTCGCATGCGCTCATGAGCTGGGCTGCGCAGAGTGGCATCAAGTACCTATCGCACTACTCGGCACGTGAGTTCGGGGTGATCGGAAAGCTCGGAAACTTCGACATCGGCTGCGAGGTCACCCCTGAGATGGGCGGAGACCTGCTCGTCAGGCTGGAACTCCGGGGCGTGCCGCGTGGCAGCTTCTCCGTCACCCGTGAGACGTTCCTGTCGGGTGGAACCGGACTGATCCAGCGGATCGAGAATCGCATGTCCGAGATCCCCTCCCAGCTTGAGAGAGCACGCACCGAACTCGCCGAGGCTATGCAGACACGGGATGATGCCGACTCGAGGCTCGGGCAACCGTTCAAGCACGCACTCGCACTGTCGGCAGCCGAGGCCGACTTCGAGCGCGTCTCGGCCGAGCTTCTGGCGATGCAACGCCGTAAGGACAAGGAGCCCAGTCCAGCACCCCAGGCAGAGCGGGGAGGCGAGTCTGAGCGATGGTCGCGCACCAAGTTAACGGTCGAAGCGGTGCGAGCGTATCAACCCGTTAGCGGATTGCAGGCAGGCCCCGAACGTGAACAGTCCCCTGCTGCTCCGGCTACGGCTTCGCGTGCGGTCGAGCCGAGCGGGCACTCTCTCAGAAGATGAGGTTTGGGCGGGTTCTCCTTACCTCCTTGGTAGTCGCGTCGGTGCTCGGCGCCAGCCGGTAGGAGGCGAGATTGATGGACACGGATACTCCAGTTGATGCGGTCGATTCGATCGCGCTCGGCGTCAGCATGAAAGGGTTCTTCGCAACGATGCCGGAGTTGACGTATTCCGAGGAAGGCCGTGCTGTCTTCTTCGCCCGGTTCGGGATCGAGTGTCACCGCACCGCCCCAGATGGCACAAGGATCAGGTTGGAGCCCCGCTTCGGCAGCGTCTTCGCCTACGGGGAGACCGCCGAGATTGCCCACCGGCAGTTCCGCAAGTACGACGTGTTCATCGCACACGGCCAGATCGAGACCAACAAGAACTCTGGCAAGCAACAGTTCGTCGCCGAGGACTTCGGCCACAGTATCCTCCGCACCCGTTACGAGGTCGACCGCTCGCCTCGGCACACCGTCGGTGAATCGCAACGACAAGCGATCACTCCCGACTCCCTCAACCGGTCGCGGCGTCGACGCGAGCAACCTCAACCGACTGGAATCAGCAGATAGAAAGGCGACTACCTTGCGCGATGAAGCAGCAGAGCTGACCCCCGTTCCCGATGCCGAGCCTGATCCTACCGAGTCTGAGGGCGAGGGCACGAAGTACGATGGCCCGGAGCTTCCCAGGCTCGGCAATACTGCCAGTGCAGGTGGTCGGGTTTCCGGTCCTGCGCGCCCGTTGAATTGGAATCTGCTCAGCAGCGAGCAGGCGGAGGTCGAATGGCTGGAACTCAACTCGTGGGTATCGTGGCTTCGGTTGACCTACGGGCTCACGCCTGCGGTGCTCCCTCCGTTCTGGCATCGGCACCCGGAGCTCGTCTGGGAGCTTTCGGCGCTGCACCGTGCCTGGCTCGGAGCCTACGACCCTGAGCAGCACGTCAGCGGCCCGATGATCTGGCACCACGACTTCACCGAGGCACAGGCCCGGCTGCGCGTCTGGGTACAAGCCTGCGGAACCCGACTCGACCGCGACCGCCCAACTCGGCAGATCCCCTGGCCGGGAGAGCCCCCATTCCCACAGATCGCCGAAGCGGTGATCCCCGACCGAGACCTCGACTTCGTTCAGTTCGTGATCGAGGATGTCGCTTCGCGGCGAGCCGATGAGGATGCCTACTATGCGAAGGCCGCAGAAACGTCTGCTTGAACAGCCGGACATAGTGAGGCGGGGGTGCGCATCTGCGCACCCCCGCCTCACTATGTAGCTCAGTCGTGAACTAGCCGCTATTCGTCTCGTGCGAATACTCTGTCGAGGAGCTTCGCTGTTTCCGGGTTCACCATTTCGTTGCGGCGGATGTAGTGCTGGACGGTGATCCTTGTGTCGGTATGACCGAGAAGCTCCGCAGCCAACTCGATATTGGCTTCTTCGTTCACTGCCGTTGCGACTGTCCTTCTGAACATATGTGGTGAGACTCCGGTGATGCCGGCCAAACCAAGTACATGCCTGAGTTGACGGCGCACGTTTGCCGTAGTCAGGGGCGCACCTCCTCGATTTGAGAACAGCAGTGCCTCTGGCGATGTGTCTTTCATCCGCGCAAGCCGCTTCCGTACCGCTTCGGTCGTGAACGAAGGAATCGCGACGGTGCGGCATGACTTGGCGGTCTTCGGATGATCCTGTCTCGCAGTCGGTTCTCCCTTGAGACTGACGATTGTGCCGCAGATGCGGATCGACGGCACACTGCTCGTCACGTCGACATCGCATCGACGGATTGCGAGCACTTCTCCGATGCGGGCCGAGGTGCCGAGCATGACCTCGACGATGCCACCTAACTGACCATCCGGCTTCGGCCCTGACGGAGACTGGCCGCTTTCCCAATGCAGAATCGCGGCTCGAACTCCATTCACCTGGGCAGGAGTCAGAGCGTTTGGGGTGTGCGCCGGACGCTTGAGCCGAGCGATATTATCCATTGGATTTCGTGGCAGCACCTCGTGACGTACCGCAAGGCCGAACGCAAGTTTCATTACCACCCTGGCCTGCTTCGCTCGGTTGTAACTCAGCTTTGCGAGCTGCTTGATGAACTGGTCGCAGCGAGCGACGCCTACCTCGCGGAGCGTCAGGCCTTGGAATACCGGCATGACGAGCTTGCGCATGTTCCGCTCGTAAAGTTGCCGAGTGGTTTTCGAGATCCTTCCTTCCAGGTCGAGATCGTTCAACCAGTAATCGACCAACTCGCTGAACGAGCTGTCCGCAGTCAGGAGCGTGTGTGCCGGGCTGACGTTGAAGAGGCTTCGGTCGAGCAGCTTCTGCTTCAACCTCCGTTCCGCGCTAGCTTGGGTGTCGGCGCGCGCTTGCACGAGTCGGTTCTTTCCATCCCAGTCACGGTAGTGTGCGCGTGCTTCGATCTTTCCGCTATCGGTCGACAGGAACCAGATCTCGCCGTAGGTGCCGATGGTGAGTCGAGGGCGGCTCATTTTGCTGCCTCCGTCTGGTTCGCAGCAGGTTCGATGTCGCGCTGCTCGGCGATCCAACTCTGTACATCAGAGAGCGTGAACTTGAGATGCTTCCCGAAGCGGTGCGCTCGCGGCCCCTGCCCTCTGGTGCGCCAGTCGTAGATCGTCGAGACGGGTACTCCGAGGTAGGAGGCGAGTTCGCTGATGTCGAGAAGGGGTTCGAGCCCGAGGCGGTGCAGTTCGTTGTTTGTGTCCATGCCGAGGACGTAGGAGAGCAATGCCTGAAGAATCGGAGTCGTTCGTAGACAACGAACTCGTGCCGAGTCAGGATGCGGGCGAAGCCGCCAGAACCGGAGTTTGACGTGGGTTTGACGTGCAAGGGTCATGTTTCACCAACTAGAAAGCCGCGGAATCCGTTGGAATTCCGCGGCTAACTGGTCGGGATGACAGGATTTGAACCTGCGACCCCGTC
>CAZIVD010000067.1:0-25794 GCA_964542635.1 uncultured Nocardioides sp.
GAGGGGCCCTCCTCGACCAACAGACGTGACGGTCGCTGCGCGACCTCCTCGACCAACGGAATCGAGGCACTCCTCGACCAGCGAGGGCTCTCGACGGATCATGGGGTCCATGGCGTCGACCGACCACCGCCGGATCCGGTTGACCGCGGTCCATGCCGACATCACGACCCTCGCCGTGGACGCGGTCGTCAACGCCGCGAACAACGCGATGCGGGGAGGTGGCGGCGTCGACGGCTCCCTGCATCGTGCGGGCGGACCGGCGGTCCTGGCCGACTGCGTCGCCCGCTTCCCGCACGGATTGGCCACCGGCGACGCAGGCTGGACCACCGCGGGCGACCTGCCCGCCCGCTGGATCATCCACACGGTCGGCCCCGACCACCGTGCCGGCCAGACGGACCGAGCGCTCCTGGAGTCCTGCTACCGCCGCGCGCTCGAGGTGGCCGACGAGCTCGGCGTACGCACGATCGCGTTCCCCCTGATCAGCGCGGGCATCTACGGCTGGCCGCGCGACGACGCGGTGGCCGCCGCTGTGCAGACCATCCGGGCCACCGAGACCAACGTCGAGGAGGCCTTCGTGGTCGGCTTCGACGCGCGGTCCTACGAGCTGATCAGCGCCCACCTCGGGCCCGGCGAGCCCGCCTGATCCCGACCCACCGGCGAGCCGGGGATTCCGGCAGGGGCGTCACAGGCGGGGGTCGACCGGCTCGGACTCCAGCGCCAGCACGGCGAAGACCGCTTGGTGCACCTGCCACAGCGGCGCGCCGTGCACGAACCCCTCGAGCGCGTCGAGGCCCAAGGCGTGCTCCCGGAGCGCGAGCTGTCGCTTCTTGCCGGGGTTGCGCTGCCGGAGCACGTCGAGCGAGTCGAGGTAGTCGGGTCCGTAGATGATCCGCAGGTACTCGCGCCCCCGCACCTTCAGCCCGGGCTGTACACCTCTGGCCTCGCCCGGGTCGAGCGGCTTGACCACCATGCCCTCGCCGCCAGCTGCCGTCAGGCCGAGCCACCACTGCGTCGCCTCCTCGCGCTCCGCGGCGGAGGAGAGATCGACGAAGCGGTGCCTCGTGGGCGTCAGCAGCGGATGGTCCAGCCTCGAGAGCTCGGCCAGGTGCCAGTCGTGCGGTCGGGTCAGGGCCAGGGCGCGGCCCTCGGCCGCCAGCACCTGAAACGGCGCGAGCGTGATCCCGTCGAGCCCGTCGACGGGGCGGCAGTACGCCGCGTAGGCGTCGCGGAAGGCCAGGGCGTTCTCCAGACGGTGCCGGGTCCGAGTCTCCACGGCAGCCACGTCCAGCCCACGACCTGCCGCCTGCTCGAGCACCGTCAGCGCGGCGGGCAGTGCCTGTCGGGCGGCCGCGCCCACGCCGGCGTACTGGGTCTTGATCAGGTCGAGGGCCTTGGCCGACCAGGGCAGGAGCTCGCAGTCGAGCGCGACCCAGTCCGTCTCCAAGGCGTCGAGCAGAGGGGTGACCGCCTGCCGGAGCTGCTCCACCAGTGGGCCGACGTCGGGGAAGAATGGCCGTCCGGTGCGCGTGAAGAGCGCGCCCGTGGAGCCGTCGGTGACCCCGAAGCGGCGTTCGGCGACCGAGGCGTCTCTGGTGACGACGGCGACGGCGCGCGAGCCCATGTGCTTCTCCTCGCACACGACGTGACCGACCCCCCAGCCGGCGAGGTCGTCGAAGGCCTGCTCCGGGTGCTCGAGGAAGCCGTCCCGGGTCGAGGCGGTCCCCGGTGACATCGTGGGTGGCAGGTAGACCAGCCAGCGCGGGTCGACCGCGAAGCGGCTCATCACCTCCAGCGCGGCCGCGGCGTTCTCCTCGGGGATCTTGACCTTGCCGGCGTGCTCCGTGGTGAGCCAGCGGGTGCCTGCGACGTCGTCGAGGCGGAGCACCGTCGGCTCGCGCTCGGGGCGGGGGGCCGCGAGGGGCCGCACCGGCTCGTACCACGTCTGCTCGGCGGGCACGGACACGATCTCCCGCTCGGGGTAGCGCAGTGCCGTGAGCGCGCCGCCGAAGACGGCACCCGTGTCGAGGCAGATCGTGTTGTTCACCCACTGGGCCTCGGCAACGGGGGTGTGGCCGTAGACGACGGTCGCGCGACCGCGGTAGTCCTGCGCCCACGGGTAGCGCACCGGCAGTCCGAACTCGTCGGTCTCCCCCGTGGTATCGCCGTAGAGTGCGAACGCGCGGACGCGCCCGGAGGCCCGTCCGTGGTAGGCCTCCTTGAGACCGGCGTGAGCCACGACCAGGCGACCGTCGTCGAGGACGTAGTGGCTGATCAGCCCGTCCATGAAGCGGAGCGCCTCGGCCTGCTCGTCCTCGGGCTGCTCGGCCAGCTGCGCCAGGGACTCCGCCAGCCCGTGCGAGACGGTCACCTTCGCCCCCTTGATCGCGCGCACCAGCTTGGCCTCGTGGTTGCCCGAGACGCACAGGGCGTGGCCCGCCGCCACCATCCCCCGGACGAGCCGGAGCACCCCCGGAGTGTCGGGTCCGCGGTCGACCAGGTCGCCCACGAAGACCGCCTGACGGCCCTCGGGGTGCGCCGCTCCCACGACCCGGTCGCCGTCGTACTCGAGGACCCAGCCCAGCTCGGTGAGCAGGGTGCGCAGCTCCGAGGCGCAGCCGTGGACGTCGCCGACGATGTCGAAGGGACCGTGCACGTCGCGCTTGTCGTTCCACGAGCGCTCCCGAACAACCGTCGCCGCCTCGACCTCGGCGATCCCGCGCAGCACGTGCACGCGCCGGAAGCCCTCCTTGGTCAGCCGCTTCAGGGACCGCTGGAGATCCCGGTGCTGGCGTGCGACCACGTGCCTCCCGAAGTCCCGGTCGGGTCGCGTGCGGTTGCGCTCGACCGCGATCGCCTCGGGGACGTCGAGCACGATCGCGTCGACGAGGACGTCGTGCTCCCGCGCGAGCCTGACCAGGGCCGCACGTGCCGACTGCTGCACGCTGGTCGCGTCGACGACGGTGAGCAGTCCCCGGCGGAGGCGGGTGCCGACGATGTAGTGGAGCACGTCGAAGGCGTCGGAGGTCGCACTCTGGTCGTTCTCGTCGTCGGCGACCAGGCCGCGGCAGAAGTCGCTCGAGATCACCTCGGTCGGCTTGAAGTGGGTCCGCGCGAACGTCGACTTGCCGCTGCCCGAGACGCCCACGAGCACGACCAGTCCCATCGCGGGGACCGAGACCTCTCGGGTCGCGCCGCTGCTCGTCTCCTCACGCCGCACGGGTGAACACCGCCATCTGGGTCGGCGCCCCGAGAGTGTCGTCGACCTGGCCGATGCCGGACAGCTCGACCCGATAGCCGTGCGTCGCGGCGACCCTTGCTGCCCAGTCACCGAACTCCGCCCGCGTCCACTCGAACCGGTGGTCGGGGTGGCGCAGCCCGACGAGGCCGTCGTAGCAGGCGTTGTACTCCCGGTTGGGGGTCGTCACCACGACGGCACCGGGCCGCGCGGCCCCGAAGACGACGTGCTCCAACGCCGGTAGGCGCGGCGGGTCGACGTGCTCGACCACCTCCATGAGCACGGCCGCGTCGTAGCCGGTGAACCGGTCGTCGACGTAGGTGAGCGCAGCCTGGAACAGGGTCACCCGCTCGGCCTGTCGCTCGCTCATCTTGTCCAGCCTCAGCCGCCGCGCGGCGTGGTCGAGCGAGCGCGTGGAGACGTCGCACCCGGCCACCCGCTGGAAGGCCGGCGTCTCGACGAGGCGGGTGAGGAACTGACCGGGGCCGCAGCCGAGGTCGATCACCGACCGCGCCTCCAGCGCGGTCAAGGCCGCCAGCACCGCCTCGTGCCGCTGGGTGTTCAGCGGCAGCCGCCGCTCCTCCGGCTGCTCGACCTCCTCGTCGGCGGGCGGCTCGAGGGCCGCCTCGGTGTCGTCGCCGAGCTCGGCCAGCCGGGCCAGCGCCTGCTGCGTCAGCCCGCGCCGCCGACCGAGATAGCGCCGGACGATCAGGTCGCGGTCGGGGTGCGCGGCGAGCCAGTCACCACCCGAGCGGAGCAGCTTGTCGACCTCGTCCGGGCCCTGCCAGTAGTGCTTGGCCTCGTCGAGCACCGGCAGCAGGACGTAGAGGTGGTTCAGCGCGTCGGCGAGCCGGACGGTCCCGGTCAGCCGCAGCCGCACATAGCGGGAATCGCCCCACTCCGGGAACGCCTCGTCGAGAGCGATCGGCTGCGCCTCCACCGACCAGCCGAGCGGCACGAAGAGCCGGTGCGCGACCTCGGACCCTCCCCGGCAGGGCAACACCGGCACCTCGACGTCGAGGGGGATTGCCGCATCGGCCAGATCCTGTCGGGACGCGCACCGACCCGCGCGGGCGGTGCTGAACACGTCGGCGAGCGTCACGCCCAACAGCGACGACGCGGCGTACGAGCGGTCGTTGACGTACTGCGCCAGGCTGAAGTCCGGTGCGTTGCGGGCTCGCGACCGCGCCATCCGCACGGCGTCCACCTCCAGGACCAGTGCCGCGGTGCAGCGCTCGTCGGTGGCCTCGGGGTAGAAGACCGTCGCCGTGCCGAACGACTGCCGGAACTCCTGCACGCGGTCGGGGTGCTTGTGCAGGAGGAAGCCCAGCTCCGTGGCCGGGCGGTGGGTGGTCGAGACGGTCAGCAGCACCCGCACAGTCTCCCCGACCCGCGCCAGGCATTTTTCCGGTCGGGCTGGACGTCAGGTCGAACGGTGCTCCGGAGCGCTGAACGGGGAGACGGGACGCGGCTGCCTGACGCCGTCGAGGGTGATGTCGACCAGCTCGTTGTAGAAGGAGATGTGCCCGGCGACCTGCCCGACCGCCGGCTTCGGCCTCGAGTAGGACCACGCGATGTCGGTCGCGTCGGGCTGGCCGACGATGCTCCAGTAGCCGTCAGCGATGCCCTTGTAGGGACAGTGGCTGCGGTTCGACGTCGCTTCGAGGACGTCGAGGTTCACGTCCTCGCGAGGGAGGTAGAACCGCGTCGGCAGGTCGGTCTCGAAGAGCAGGACCGGACGGTTGCTGTCGGCCAGGAGCACCCCGTCGCGCTCGACCAGGACGTGCCGGCTGCTCGGGATCGCCTCGACCCGCTTGTGCGGGTCCCGCGGATGCCCGGCGACCGTCTCGTCCTCCTCTGTCCAGCGGTCCAGGGCCCGGTGCTTCCACGTGAGCACCAACAGGTCGCGCAGCTCGGGGACGTCGCGCACCCACGCGGCGTGCGGGATCCGCCGCTCACCCACCGTCAGGTCGTACCACGCCGAACAGGGGCCCTGTGGGAGGAAGAACCACGGCTGGGTCGGCGGCTCCTCCTCGGCAGGCGTGAGCAGGTCGGTGCGCACGTCTCTTCGCGGGAAGGCGTAAGACGGCACCGGGAACCCTTCCTCCCAGAAGAGCAGCGGCTCCCGGCTGTCGACGACCACCACGCCGTCGACGTAGGCCCGCACCCACTTGTCGATCGGCTCGGTCCGCACGGAGGTCGACACCATGCCTCCACGGTGTCACCACGATTCTCCGAAGACAACGAGCGCCAGCACTCACCGGGTCGCGGCGGTCAGCGGGCGGCGAGGACCGCGGCGCGTTGCGCCTCGGAGAGCGGCTTCACAGCCTCGCGCAGGGTGATGCCGGAGGAGCGGGAAGCGCGGGGCAGGATCCAGGCGAACACGAGGTCCGGGCGCTTGCGGCCGGTGTCACGGAGCACCCAGCCGATCGCCTTGCGCACGAAGAACTCCCGCTCGTCGAGCATCGCGTCGGCGTACCGCCCGAACCGCTCGAAGTCGCCGCCCCCGCTCCGGAGGGGGCCGAGCAGCGCGAGCAGGGCCGAGCGTCGCAGCCAGAAGTTGTCGTCCACCGACCACCGGTCGAGGTCCTCCCCCGAGGCGATCGGCCCGGCTACCGAGATGGCCAAGGGGTCCACCAGGGCCCAGGTGTGCGACCCGCGCAGCATTCGTTCGACCAGGTCGACGTCCGGTGCTCCCAGGACGTCGACGTGGCGCCGCAGCAGCTCGACCGCCGCCAGTCGATGCTCGAACACCGAGGAGGCCCAGAGCTCCTCCGTCAGCGCGACCAGGTCGTCGTGACCCGGACGGCCCGCCGCGCGGATTGCCGCCCGCACGTCAGCCGCCGCCACCCCGTAGAAGTCCAGGTCGCTCTTGAGGTAGGCCTTCTCGCCCTCGGCGCGGCCCGGCAGCACCTTCGCCCGCAGAGACTCGTCGATGGCGGCCAGGGTCGTGCGGAGCTCCATGGCCGCCGATGGTGTCACGGCCGGCCGGACGGCTGCGATCATGACGCATGGCCCACCGGCCTCCCGAGGAACGGCGAGCGCGCGAGGCAGTCGACGACTCCGCGCGGCTCGTCGGACGCGACCGTGAGCTCGAGCTCGTCTCCGCCCTTCTCGGCTGGCAGACCCAGCCAGCCGCGCCGGACGCGAGCACGGAGTCGGTCACGCTCGAGGGCCTGGTCCTCGAGGGCGTGCCAGGCGTGGGGAAGACCAGCCTCTGGGAGCACGCGATCGCCGTCGCACGGGAACGGGGGTTCCGTCTCCTCGTAGCTCGCGCGAGCGGCTCCGAGACCGGGCTGCCGTTCGCGGGCCTGATCGACCTGCTCGAAGGCGTGACCCCCGAGGAGCTCGGGTCACTGCCGGTCCCGCAGCGGCACGCCCTCGAGGTCGCGCTCTACCGCCGCGAGCCGGCGGAGCGCCCGCCCGAGCAGGGCGCCATCGCCCTCGGCCTGCTGACGACCTTGAGGACACTGTCGGAGCGGGACCGGATCCTGGTGGCCGTCGACGACCAGCAATGGCTGGACCGGGCGTCGGAGGAAGCGCTCGCCTACGCCGCGCGCCGCCTCGAAGGCTCCGGCGTGACGTTCCTGCTCGCCCGCCGACCGGGGCCGCGCTCGGCGCTCGAGGCGGCGCTCGCCGACGGCCGACTGCAACGCGTCGTCGTCGGGCCGACCAGTCTGGGCGGCACCCGGCAGATCCTCGCGACGCGGCTCGGCGTCCGACTTCCACACCACGTGCTGCGCCGCGTGTACGACACCACGCTCGGCAACCCCCTCTTCGTCCTCGAGGTGGGTCGTCTCCTCGCGGGGCGCGACCCCGACACGCTCGGCGAAGACCTGCCGGTGCCTGAGGATGTGGACGAACTTCTGGGTCTGCGAGTCGCCGACCTGGGCGAGTCAGCAGGCCGAGTGCTCCTGGCGCTCGCCCTGGACGCTGACCTCAAGCCCGCTCAGCTCGCCGACGTGGCTGGCCCGGATGCCGTGACGGACGCCGTGGCGGCTGGCGTGGTGGTGCTCGACGGTGCGCGGGTGCGGCCGACCCATCCGCTGCTCGCCGCCGCGGCGAAGCGCCGGGCCGAGGAGCTCGAGCTGCAGGACCTGCATCGACGGATCGCCGCGATCGTTCCGGACGAGCAGCGCCGCGCCCTCCATCTCGCGCTCGCCACCCGGGACCCGGACGACGCGTTGGCAGGGCGCGTTGTCGCGTCGGCCGAGCTCGCGGCGAACCGCGGCGCCACCCGACTCGCGGTCCGACTCGGCTCGCATTCCGTCCGGCTCACGCCCGAGGGCAGCCCCGGCTACGTCGACCGCGTGCTCGCCCTGGGCCGGTGGCTGGTCATGGCCGGTGAGCGGCAGCGGATCACCGACCTCCTGGGCGACCAGGCAGGTTCGCTGCCGACCTCAGCGGCCCGGGTCGAGGCCTGCCTACTGCTCACGGCCGGCGCGGTGGAGGACAACGACGACATCCGCGCCCTCCTGGAGCAGGCGCTCGTCGAGGCCGGCGACGACCGGCAGCTGCGCGGTCTCGTCCTCGCGGACCTGGCACAGAACGACGCGGTGATCCGGGTGGTGGACCTCCCCCAAGCGCACGAGAAGGCACGCGAGGCCCTCGCTGCTAGCACACCGGACCGTCCGGAGGCTCGCCGAGGAGCGCTCTACGCCCTGAGCTGGGTCCGGGCGTTGAGGGGAGACAACGTGGACGAGCTGGGGACGGAGTACGTCGGCCTGACCGACGAGCACACCTTCCTCGCTCGGGCGCCCGATCGGATCGCCGGCCAGCGGCTCGTCTGGCGCGGTGAGATCGGTCGGGCCCGGGAGCTGCTCATCGACGTGAAGAGCCAGGCAGAGGAGTGGGCCGAGCCCTCGTCGTACGCCCTGGCCCGGCTACACCTGTGCGAGCTCGAGCTACGCGCGGGCGGGGCGGACGAGGCACAGCGTCTCCTCGACGAATGGGAGGCCTCGACCGACAGCCTGCTGCTGCACTGGCCGATGTACGAACGTTGCCGGGCCCTACTGGCCGCCCTCCGCGGAGATCCGGACGCCGCCAGGCAGTGGGCGGAGCAGGCGCTCCGCTTGGCCGACTCGACCGGCGTCGGTTGGGACCGGCTCGAGGCGATGCGAGCCCTGGGCCTCGCCGCACTGCTCGCCAACGACCCCGACGACGCCGTCCTGCACCTCTCCACGGTCTGGACGCACACCGAGCGCGAGGGCGTCGGCGACCCGGGCGCGTTCCCGGTCGCCGCCGACCTCGTCGAGGCGCTCGTGGAGACCGGTGCCCTCGACACGGCCCAGGAGGTGACCGCGCGCCTCGCCGAGCTCGCCGATCGCCACGACCATCCCTGGGCCGGGCTCGGCGCCCGACGCGGCACGGGCGCGATCACGCTCGCCGCCGGCGAGTACGACGAGGCAGCGGCCAGTGCGCTCGCCCGGGTGGCCGAGGAGTATGGCCAGCTGGGACTGACCTTCGACGCGGCCCGCACCTGGTTGACCCTTGGCAGGGCCCAGCGCCGGGCACGCAAGTGGGCCTCGGCGCGAGAGTCTCTCGAGTGGGCAGCCGACGGGTTCGCCGCCCTGGGCGCACCGGGCTGGGTGGCCCAGGCCCAGTCGGACCTCAGCCGGGTCGGCCCGCGGCGGTCGACGACGCCAGGAGCGCTGACGGCGACCGAGCAGCGCGTCGCCGAGATGGCCGCGGCCGGGCTCTCCAACAAGGAGATCGCACGCAGCCTGGTCGTCACCGTCAGCACCGTCGAGTTCCACCTACGCAATACCTACGCCAAGCTCGGGATCCGCTCCCGCGTCCAACTGGCGCGTGGGCTGCTCGAGGCAGACGACGCGGTCTGACCGACCGGCTAGCTCCTGGGGTCGAGTCCTGGGGTCGGATCCTGGGGTTCGGCCCGACAAACCCTGGGGTGAGCCGCAGTTTCGGCTCCCGGGCGCGGGACCGGATCGTGGAGTCATGGCCGAGTTCCTCGTCGAGGTGTACGTCGCACACGACGACCACACCACCGCCCGGGAGATCGGGCACGTGGCGCAGGCCGCCGCCGGTCCGTCCAAGGACGAGCCGGTGCGCTTCCTGCGGTCGATCCTCGTCCCCGAGGACGAGACGTGCTTCCTGCTCTACGAGGGTCCGTCGGCCGACGCGGTCGAGGCCGCGGTCCGAGGTGCCGGGCTCAGTCCCGACCACATCTCGGCCGCGGTGTCCTGACCGAGCCCCACATCGAGGGGCGTGACCGCGCCTCCACCACCTGAGAAAGGCACCACCATGACCGTGACGGCCAACCCCGCCAACCCCACCAGCACTCCGGACCTCGCCGAGCTGCGCGACAAGCAGCAGAAGGTGTGGAGCAGCGGCGACTACAACCGGATCGCGGCGCTGACCGTGCCGCTGTCCGAGAAGCTCGTCGACGTCGTCGGGATCGCACCGGGCGACCGGGTCCTCGACGTCGCGACCGGAACCGGCCATGCCGCCCTCGCGGCGGCTCGTCGTTCGGGTGTCGTGACCGGCACCGACTACGTGCCGGCCCTCCTCGACATCGCGCGCCGCCGCGCGGTCGCAGAGGACGTCGTCGTCGACTTCGTCGAGGCGGACGCCGAGTCCCAGCCCTTCGACGACGGCACGTTCGACGTCGTCCTGTCCGCCATCGGCGTGATGTTCTCTGCGGACCACCGCAAGGCAGCCTCCGAGCTGATGCGCGTCTGCCGACCCGGGGGCCGGATCGCCTTGGCGAGCTGGACCCCGGAGGGGTTCGTCGGCGGGATCCTGGGCACCGTGGGCAAGCACGTCAGCCCGCCACCCGGCGCCCAGTCGCCGACCCGCTGGGGCACCGAGCAGATCGTCGCCGACCTGCTCGGCGACGAGGTGGTCGACGTCGGGTCCACCACACACACGGTGACGCAGCGCTTCGCCGACGCGGCGGCGTTCGCCGACCTGTTCCTCACCTACTACGGGCCGACCTTCGCCGCTGCCAGCAGGCTCCCGGACGAGGGCAAGCAGGCGCTGCGCGCCGACCTGATCGCCCTGGCCGAGTCCCACGACCGCGGCGACGGCCCCGGGATCGTGACGGACTGGGAGTACCGCATCGTCACCGCCACCAGACGGTCCTGACGGCCGCTCACGAGTAGTCACCGCCGGACACGACGGGCCGGGCAGCCACGGGGCGCCCGGCCCGTCGTCGACGTCGGGACAATCCGCGCCCGGCGGCGGTATCTGACAGCGCCCTCGACACTCCTTGCCCATGGCAGCCCGACCCGGCAGGGCCGGCCTCCCAGAGGCTCGAGGAGATCGCATGTGGTCGCGAGTACGTCGTCCGCACATCAGCCACCACGACACCGGGTTCGACGTCGCACGGGTCCGCTCACACTTCGACTTCCCCGGTCAGGGACGGGTGGTCGCCAACAACGCGGCGAGCACCCAGCCGCCGCGCGAGCTCCTCGCGCTCCTCGGGAGTCTGAGCCTGCGCTACGAGAACGTCCACCGCGGACAGTCGGCGGCCTCGCGCGAGACGACCGAGCTGTTCGAGGCCTCCTTCGACACCTTCGCCGAGTGGCTCAACGCACCGAGCCGGCGCTCCATCGCGACGTACCGCAACACCACCGAGGCCATCAACGCGGTGATGTACTCCCTGCTCACCGAGTTCCGCGACGGCGACAACGTGGTCACCACGATGCTCGAGCACAACTCCAACTTCGTCCCGTGGCACGGTCTGTGCCGCGAGATCCTGCCCGCGTTCGGGCGGCGGGTGGAGTGCCGTCTGGCCAGGTTCGACCACGTCACGGGTGAGCTCGACCTCGACCATCTCGCGGACCTGGTCGACGACCGCACCAAGCTCGTCTGCGTGACCGGTGCGTCGAACTTCCTGGGCACCAAGCCGCCACTGGCGCAGGTGCGCGCGATCGCTGACCACAGCGGGTACCGGCGCGACGACGGAGGGTCGGGATCCCTCCTGCTCGTCGACGCCGCGCAGTTGGTGCCCAGCAGTCACGTCGACGTCCAGGCGCTCGATGTCGACTATCTGGCCTTCTCGTGCCACAAGACCCTGGCGCCGTACGGGGTCGGCATCCTCTACGCCAAGGAGGCGTTGCTGGAGCGGTCGCGGCCCTTCCTCTACGGGGGCGACATGATCGCCGAGGGCCAGGTGGCGCCGGACCAGGTCTCCTACAACCAGCTGCCCTGGAAGTACGCCGCAGGCACGCCCAACATCCTCGGCGCGATCGTGTCCGCGCAGGCGCTGAGGCTGATGGTCGACCTGGTCGCGGTCGACGAATCGACCCGCTGGTTCGACTCAGAGCGCCCACTGCCGGCGAGCCTGGTGGCCGACACGATGGGGCGCGTCCAGCGGCACACGGCCGACCTGACCGGGATCGCGCATCGGGCGGCCCTCGAGGTCGACGGGCTCCATTGCTACGGGCCTCCGGCCGGCGTCCCCCGCTCGCCGCTGGTCGCCTTCAACGTGTCCGGGGTCGACCCCTTCGCCCTCGCCGAGGGGCTCAGCCTCGAAGGAGTCGAGGCGCGGGCCGGGTGCCACTGCGCCACCCTCGCGCACCGCGACCTCGGGCTCACTCCCCCGGCGAGCTGCCGCGTCAGCTTCGCCCTCTACAACAGCCACGACGACGTGAGCCGGACGATGGAGGCGGTGCAGAGGGTGAGCCGTCGGCTGCGGAGGTCCCCCGTGGTCCATGGTTGACCCATGGCCGCTTCCGGGCACCTCGAGTATGGCGACCCGCACGTGGCGCTTCCCAACGAGATCCTGCGATCCGTCGTGGGCAGCGGCGTGCACGGCATCGCGATCGCCGGCACCGACGACCACGACGAGATGGGGGTCTACGTCGAGCCGCCGGAGTACGCCCTCGGCGTCGAGGAGCACCGCGACGACTACATCTGGCGCACCCAGCCCGAGGGCGTGCGGAGCGGCCACGGCGACACGGACCTGGTCCTCTACTCGCTGCGCAAGTACCTACGCCTCGCGATCAAGGGCAACCCCACGGTGATGCTGCCCCTCTTCGCGCCAGACGAGTCGCTCATCGTCCTCACGGCTCTCGGCGAGGAGCTGCGGTCGATGCGCGCGGCGTTCCTCTCGCAGGAGGCGGTCGAGCGGTTCCTCGGCTACATGCAGTCGCAGCACGAGCGGATGCTGGGGCAGTCGTCGCGGCATGTGCCGAACCGTCCCGAGCTGATCGAGCGGTACGGCTGGGACGTGAAGTACGGCAGCCATGCCCTGCGACTCGCCTACCAGGGGCACGAGATCGCCAGCACCGGCACGTTGAGCCTGCCTCTGCCCGACCGCGAGCGCGAGCGGGTCCTGTCGGTCAAGCGCGGCGAGGTCGGCCGCGACGAGGTGTCGGCCGAGATCGCCGGTCTGGAGGCCGAGGTCCGGACGCTGCTCGACGAGGGGCGTACCCCGCTGCCGGCCACCGCGGACCGCGACCTGATCACGGCGTGGGCCGTCGCCGCCCACCGGCGGCACTGGGGCTGGTAGGCCACGCCCGGTCGGTAGGGTCCAGGGCGTGCGTTCCCCCCGCTCCCTCGCAGGCGCCACGGGTGCCGTCGCGGTCGTCGGCCTGGTCACAGGCTTGGTCAGTAGTACGCCGTCCGGTGCCTCGCCCGGCACCACGCCGGCTGCCTTCCCGGCTGCCTCGCCCATGGCCGCAGTGCGCGCTCAGACCTCCTGCGCCGACGAGGGCGGCAGCGCGGCCGTCAAGGCCCCGAAGTTCGTCAGGAGGATCGCGACCGGCGAGACGGGCTGGTTCTCCTCACCCGGGCTGGTGGACCTGAACGGCGATGGGCGCTTGGAGATCGTCGCGCCCTTCTACTCGACGTTCGTCTACGACGCCGAGGGGCACCAGCTGGGTCGGGGTACGGCCACCGAGGGCCGCGTCTACGCCCCCTCGGTCGTGGCCGATCTCGAGGGCGACGGGATCACCGACATCGTCGTCGGCGGCAACGAGGGCACCGTGGCGGCGTACGAGTTCCGCGGCGGCACGCTGCGCCTCAAGCCCGGCTGGCCCGCGTCGACGAACAGCGGCGGCCAGTCGCCCGAGGCTCGCGGCATGGCGGCGGCGGACCTCGACGGCGACGGCCGCGTCGAGGTGGCCGTGACGACGACCAACACCTCGTCCACCGGCAGCCAGGTCTTCGTGTTCGACGCCGAGGGCGACGTGTTCCAGCCGCAGGGCGGCCACTCACCCGCGTGGCCGCGCTACAACCAGCTGTCCGGGCCAGGCAACGACCGCACCTTCAACCAGGTCGGCAACCACGGCTACGGGGCGTACGGCGAGAACGTCGCGATCGGGAACATCGACGACGACCCCGAGCTGGAGATCGTGGTCACCTTCGACAACCACCAGATCAACGCCTTCAACCTCGACGGCACGTCGATCCTGGCCTCGCCCTGGTTCACCAACCGCTCCTCCGAGGCCGAGGGCCAGCGGATGGGCTGGGGACAGTTCATCCGCTGGGCCGACCCCAAGGTCGAGAAGCGCCACTACCACCTGCACACCGGCGCTTGGCCGCATCCCGCCCGGCAGAGCTGGCTACAGTGGACCGCCTCGCCTCCGGCCGTCGCCGACCTGGACGACGACGGCCGCAACGAGGTGATCGGCATCCCCAACGTCGAGCGGCACGTCCCCTACCAGACGCAGGCCTACGCGTTCATGGTGCTCGACGGCGCGTACGGCGACGGGCGTCGCTCCGCCCGGCGGCACCGGGGCTTCGAGAGGCTGGTGGTGTCGAACCGCCCCGTCCACCGGCCCGACGGCGACTGGTACCCGCCCTCCGGCATCCCGGCGCCCACGGTCGTCGACCTCGTCGGCGACGACCGGCCCGAGATCGTCGCGGCCCTGCCCGGCGGCAGGGTCTACGCCGTGGGGCCGGATGGACGCCGGCTCTGGACCACGAAGTACGCCCCGCAGCGCGCGAAGACGTTCGCCTCGGAGGTGGTCGCCGCCGACCTCAACAAGGACGGCCGACCGGAGCTGGTGTTCGGCACCTACGCACTGCACCGCAACGCGGGACGGCTCGTCGTGCTGTCCGCGAAGGGCAAGAAGCTGTCCGTCACCAGACTGCGTCACCAGGGCCAGGACGGCAACGGCATCGGCGTGGCGGCAGCCCCCTCGATCGGCGACCTCACGGGCAACGGCACCCTCGAGATCGTGCTGACCACCTTCGACCACGGCGTCGACGTCTACACCGTGCCCGGCTCCGGCACCGGCTGCCTGCCCTGGCCCACCGGCCGCGGCAACCCGCTCCGCAACGGGACGGCGTCAGCGGTCTCGTGACGGTCGCTGCGCGACCTCCTCGACCAGCGGGCGTGCTGCTGGTCGAGGAGGCGCCGAGGAACGAGGCGCCGACACGTTGCCAGCGCCACCGAACAGTCCGCCTCGGCCACTGGGTCTCGACACGGCCTCGCCTGGCGGCTTGTCCGGTGGTTCCTGAGGAGCCGAGGGACGAGGCGTCTCGAGGGGCCCGACCACCGAAAGGAGCGGTGACCGAGACTTGAGGCAACCTGGCCACGCACCTTCGAGGAGGCGGACATGAGCGACGAGGGGTGGCGGCACTTTCTTGCCACGGATGCGGTCGAGGACTGGGTCGTGCTGCACGGCGGTGCCACCGCCGCCTTCCGGGTCGGGTCGCTGGCCGAGGCAGCACGACTCGCGGGCGCGGTCGCCGGCGTGTCAGGAGTGGCCGACGCGGGTGTCGTGCTGACCGTGACGGACCGACACCTCACCGTCCGGCTGACGAGGGACCTGTGGCTCCTCGAGCCACGCCACGCCGACCTGGCGCACGCGATCTCTGAGGCGGCACACGCGCAGGGAGCGACGGCCGACCGGTCCGTCGTACACGAGGTCCAAGTGGCCATCGCTGCCCATCAGGAAGCTCTCGACGTCGACTTCTGGCGCGCCGTCCTCGGCTACTCGCCCGCTTCCGACGACAACGCGGTCGATCCTCTCGGACATGGCTCGACCGTGTGGATGCAGGAGCTCGAGGAGGGCAAGCCCCTTCGCCACGCGATGCACCTCGACGTGTCCTTGCCGCGCGGGCTCGTCGGTGGACGCGTGGCTGCAGCGCTGGCCGCCGGTGGTCGCATCGTCGACGCGAGCCCGCCCGAGCACTGGACCCTCGCCGACCGGGCGGGCAACCGGGTCTGTGTGTGTGCGTGGCCCGACGGTGGTTCGACGGGGCTTGCGTCGGACTGAGATCCGCCTCGCACATCCGTCCCAGCAGGTCTAGCCTGCAAGTGACCGACCGGTCTCAGGTGTGGCGACGATGGGGTGTGCCATGGCCGTTGCCGTGCGACAAGCCGCTTGGCGTGCGGGGATGCCCGCGGACGGGTGGACCGACGACCTGCTGTGGTACGCCGCCGCGATCCACCAGATGAAGCTGCTGACCCCCGGGCTGGACGAGTTCCGGCCGCTGGCGCTGCGGGCGAACGCGCTGAGGGCGAAGCGGAACCCCACCCAGGCCGACCGCGACGAGTACGTCGGGCTGTTGCAGGCGATGCTGCCGATCCTCCGCGGGTGGAGCGACCCCAGGTCGCTCGGCTACCAGGCGCAGGTGCACGACTCCTTCCTGCCCCCGTCGTTCTGGCCGCAGCATGCGGGGACGCCGGTCCTCTGGCACGAGTGCGCGCACGCGAACTGGTTCTTCCTGCCCTGGCACCGGGCCTACCTGCTGGAGTTCGAGGCAGTGGCGCGGGCGCACGTCGAGGAGCTGGGCGGGCCGCACGAGACCTGGGCGCTGCCCTACTGGAACTCGTCCGACTACGTCCGGATCCCGGGGGCCGCAGAGCTCCCACTCGCCCTGCGCGGGCCGCTGCTGCCGGCCGGGGTGGAGGTCCCCGGGCTCGAGGCACCGCCCGGCGAACAGGCGGTCAACCCGCTACACGAGCCGAGCCGGACGGGCCCTGCACCCCTCGCCGGGCCGCCGTCGGCCGACGACTGGCCGGACGCGAGCGCGGCGCTGACACGGTTGCACTACGCCAACGCGCAGGACCACGACACCGTGTCGTTCGCCGGCGGCTACCTGGAGGACCTCGCCGAGTTCCATTTCTCCGACGAGCTCGGTCAGGTCGACGGCCAGCCGCACGGCACGGGACACACCCGGACGGGCGGGTTCATGGCCGCCTTCTCCACGGCTGGGCTCGACGCGGCCTTCTGGATGCACCACGCCAACGTGGACCGGCTCTGGGAGACCTACGCCCAGGACCTGGGCCACGGCTATCCGTTCCCGGACGGGCGGCCGCCAGGTGGGGTCGCCGCGCAGGCCTTCGACTCGTGGTCGGAGCGGGAGTTCCGGTTCCTGCAGCCGGACGGCACGACCTCGTCCTGGACAGCCCCCGCAGTGCTCGACACCGAGGCGCTCGGCTACCGCTACGACACCGTCGAGGCGCCCGAGCTGAACGACGTCACCTGGGTGCCCAGCGGCCAGGACATCCAGCCGTTCGGGCTCGCCGCTCCGGACTTCACCCCCGTCGCGGCGGCCAGCGACGTGTCGATCGGGTCGACCACCGAGGTGGTGCTCGAGGGCGGCGGCCAGGACGGCCGCGACCTCGTCGCCCCGACGAGCCGGTGGAACGTGCGCTTCGACGGGCTGCGCTGCGAGGCGCCGGCCCCGACGTCGTACGCCGTCTATCTCGGCCTGGAGGACGACGAGCCCGACCCTGCGCACCTGATCGGCGTGCTGTCCCTGTTCGGGGTGTTCGAGGCGAGCCTCGAGGACTCCGGCAACCTCGGGCGGAGCCGGCTCCTGGAGGCGACCGGCGTCGTCAGGACCTTCGCAAACGTCGACCCGTTCGCCGCCCGGCTCACGCTCGTCCCGACCGACCCCGGACGGGACCTCGACTTCGGGCTGACGGCGGACCGGATCTCACTCGAGACGACCGGCTGAGCCGTGTCGTCGCTGACCCTGATCCGCCCCGCGCGGCCGCGGCTGGAGGCGCGGGCCTGGCTGCGCACGGTCGGCCGCGCCGGCCCCGAGCAGTGGGTGTGGTGCGCCAGCATCGTGGGCTGGCTGGTGCTCACCGGTCCGCTGTGGGCCGCCGCCCTCGGTCCGGGCTCGTCGGCCGCCCACCGACACGAAGGGTTCGGCTCGGCCTCGACCACGTCGCCCTGGTCCTCGGCTCCGGCGCACCTGGTGATGTGGACGGGCATGGTGCTCGCCACGATGCTGCCGCTGATCGCGCCGAACCTGCGTCGCGTCGGTCTGCGCAGCCCGCGGGGGCGGCGTACCCGGGCCACCGTCGAGGTGGCAGCCGGCTGGCTGGCGCTGTGGCTGTCGGTGGGCGTGGTCGTCGCGGTCGTGACGCCCGTCGCCATCCAGGCACTCGGGCCCGACCTGGTGGTCGTGCTCACGGCGGCGATCGCCGTCGGCTGGCAGGCCACCGCGGCGCGTCGCCGGGCCCGGGCGCGGTGTCATCGATCGCTGGCGCCGCCCCTCGGCGAGGCGGCCTCAGCCTCCTGCTTGCGGTTCGGCAGCGCGCTGGGCCGCGACTGCGTGACGACCTGCTGGGCGACGATGGCCCTGATGGCGGTCGCCGGACACCAGCTCGTGGTGGTCCTGCCCCTCGCCTGGCTGGCCTGGCGGGACCGGAGGCTGCCCGCCGACCGGCCCGGCACGTTCCTGCCGATCGCCGTCCTCATCGGAGTCGCCGGGGTCGCTGTCCTCGCCTGAGCGGGCGCGCGTCACAGTCAGCGACGGGTGGTGCCCTGAGGCGGCCCTTCGGTGAACACATAGTCCGGCATGGCAGACCTGGTCGACGACTCGACGTCCAGCCACCACACCTGCGGCGGAAGGTCCTCCGTGCTGCGCACCGGGCCGAGCTCTCGCAGCGCCTCGACCAACTCGGTCTTGGGGACCTTGCCCTCCGACGTCGTGCCGTAGACGCCGCTGCGGGTGGACAGCACCGAGCACAGCTCGCGACCGGTACGTCGCGTGGTGCGCCAGAGGTCGACGAGCCGCTTCGGCGTGGCGTTGCGGCTACCGTGGTGGCCGACCTTGTAGAGGTCCACTTGCGTCAGCGCCCGCCGCAGCTCGGCATCGAGCGACCGGCCGTTCTCGCCGCGAGCCAGGTCGAGCGCATAGCTCCAGCCCTCCACCTGGGCGTCACCCGCGAGCAGGATCCGCCGTCTGCCGACCGTGACCAGGAGGACCACGCTGGTGTTGTTGAGCACGTCCTCGAAGCCCTCGACGATCTCGAGCACCTGTCGGGGCGAGGCCTCCTGCATCTTGTCGACCAGCCAGGCCGCGGCTCCGAGGCCGTCCGGAGGCGCGACCAGGCCCCTGGCGTCCAGGCTCTGCTCGCGGCTGGCGCGCTCCAGCTCGGGCCCGAGGCGGTCGGCGGCAGCCATGCCCAGCCAGTACTCACTGGAGGACGAGGCATAGCTCCGCAGACCGGGCACCTGCTCGAGCGTCGGCGGCCCGAGCACCTCGATCGTCACTCCGGGGAGCCGGTCGGCGACGTCGGGCCGATCGCCGTACCGGACCCAGGCGGTGCGGTCCGCAGGCACCCACTCGTCCAGCATCGCCAAGGCCTGGACGTTCGAGACGCCGAGCTCGGCGAGCGCCTTGGCCCGCGTCGCCAGCCGGGTCCGGTCGAGGTCGAACTGCTCGACCACGCGAGCGTTGCTGTCGGCGACGGCCTCGAGGAGGCCGAGGAACTCCCGGGAGCCGCGACCCAGGCCGCTCGACCGCTTCCGAGCCACGGTCGGTGGCATGTCCGGCCAGGGCCGCAGGATCAGATCGGGCTGCAGCGGATCGAGCACGTTGCGAGCCGTGGCGTCCCCGAAGCCGCGCAGGTGGTCCTGGTGGCGGTGCGTGGCGACGACGACGTCGAGGTGCCCTCCGCAGTGCTCGGCGACGAGCCGCCCGATGTCGGCCAGCCGGGGACCGCCCTTGGCCAGCACCTTGGCCCCGAAGTCCACGAGGATGTGGCCCTCGGTACGCCCGTCCGGCAGGGGTCTCGCGTAGCCGACGGTCAGCAGCAGGCAGTCTCCGAAGCCCACCTGGTAGGCCCGCAGCCGCACGCGGACGGGTGTCGGGGTCACCACGAGTCCTCCGACCGCACGGCGTGCAACAGCGCGAACCGCTCGTCGGGGTTGACGCCGTCCGAGGTCCCGAAGCCGCCATCGGAGTCGTGGAGGTCTCGCGCGAACAGGTCGTCGAGGCGACGCTGCTGCCGGGCGACGTCGAGCACCGGCTTGCGCTGGTGGAGCCGGAAGCGCCCGAACTGGTCGAAGACCAGCACGCCGCCACCCCACAGCTCGACCCGCGCGTCCTCCTCCATCCCCGCCGGGCGGGTCATGCCCGCCGGCAGCCGGTCGGCGCTGGTCCGGACCCACTGGGTGTAGTCCGCCAGGATCTCGGTCACGATCAGGCCGTCGGGGCCGACCCGCGTCGTCGTGAGCACCCGGTCGACCCGCGTGGCCAGCCGGACGTCGATGTCGAGCGCGCCCGCGTTGTTCCAGATGAACGCGAACACCTCCTCGGGGCTGGTCCGCAGGGAGGCGAAGTTGAGGTGCTCGTAGCGGATCCGGTCGACGGGAGCGTCCGGGTCCGACGGGTAGGGGCTGGACGCGGTGGTGTGCCCGGCGGGGCTGGGCGCCGCCTGCCCGTCCTCGTCCAGGATCCGGTGGGGCGGCGGCCGGATGCCGAACGCCGCGAACGTGCGCAGCAGGGTGCCGCGATAGTCGAACTCGTCGTCCGGGTTGAGGCGCCGGTCGGCGGTCACGATCGAGTCCACGACGTCGGCGAACTCCAGCTCCACCGGAGGCAGGTAGTCCACGGCGCGCAGCAGCATGCCGAGCAGGTGCTGGGCCGCACGCACCCCCTCCTCGGCTACCCGGGCCGCGTCGAGGCCACCCGTCGGGTCGAGCGGCTCGATGCGGGAGGACCACATGCCGGCGAGGGTCTGCATGACCGCGGCCACCAGCACTTCCGCGCGACGGTGCGGCTCGGCGTACGCCGGGTCGGTCTGCCAGGCGGTGCCCGGCGGCAAGGTGATCGACCGGCGCAGCGGCATGGTGCCGGGGCCCGCGTCCGGCTGCCCGTCGCGCAGGGCCCTGGCCCGACCCAGCTCCTCGGCCAGGCCGGTCAACGCCGAACGCTTGAGCTGCTCCTCGCGACCGGTCATCCGCGCCCGCGCTCGCGCGTCGGGGTCCTTGATGCGCGCGGCGTCCCGGTCGGAGGGAAACACGATCCGGCCCTGTCCGGCGCCGTCCAGGAGCTGTTGGGCGACCCCGTCCAGCTCGAAGACCGACAGCAGGGCCACCAGGTCGGCGAGGGCCTCGTGGAAGGCCAGTTGGTCGGGAAGGCCGGGCTCGACGTACCGCGGGCGGAGCCCGTCGAGGATCGCGTGGGTGACCTCGTGGGCGATCACGTCGTAGGACAGGCAGGAGTAGACCGCGGGCGCCGTGCCGAGGGCCGGCAGCCAGCCGAAGACGACGGCCTGACGGTCCGGGGTGTAGGCCGCATTGGCCCCGAGCGTGCCCTTGGGGACCAGGTAGAGGTGCGGCCATCCCGACCGCCACGGCACGCGACGGCCCAGGTGCCGCTCGAAGAGGGCGAGCGTGTGGGAAGCGATCGCGAACACGTTCTGGGCCCGGAAGTCGCGGTCCTCCGCCATCCCTCCCGAGACGTCCGGCCCTGCCCCGGCCCAGCGATCTGCGAAGTGCCACGGGTCACCCTCGGCGTTGAGACGGACCGGGAGCTCCGCCCGGACCGCCCCGGCGCCGACATCGACGACCTGGAACCGGTGGCTCGTCGGCCCCTGCTGCAGCCGACCGGCCGGCACCGGGATCGTGGTGGTCAGGGCTCGACCCCCGGCGACCACCTCGGGGTCCTGGGCGAACACCGTCATCGGCACGGTGGACTGGTGCAGCAGCGAGTGCGTGCCGCCGCCCTGGGCGCCCGGCCCGCGCAGGTCGCCGGGAGCACGTCTCCGTCTCGACCGGGGCCCCGGCGGCTCGGGCCCGACCGGCTCGACCTCATGGATCTCCGCCATGCCCTCCCTCTCTGCGCTCTCTTCGTCCGGACGGGTCCGGCTCAGGTGGGCGTGTGGTCGGGGTAGGGCCACGGGGCCGCGGGGAGGTCCCCGTCGAGGTGGGCAAGGATGCCGGCGTCGGCTGCGGCGAAGCCCCAGTTGACGAGCATCTCCTGCTGCTCGTCGGGCAGGTCGGTGAGTCGCGTGCTGATCGCCGCGAGCCGCTGAGTGACGGCTCGGTCGACCTGCATGTACGGACGCTGGGCCGGCGGCCAGGTCGTCAGGTCGCTGACGGTGCTGATGAAGAAGCCCTCATGAGGGTCGTGATCGTCCCTGAACGCGCTGACCACCGCACTGCGCCGCAGCGCTCGCACCTGGGAGTCGAGGATGTGCAGGACGCGGATGATGCCGTGACCCCAGTCGCGCTCGGGGTCCGGATCGGGATCGAGGTGGCCGCCGGCGTCGCTGATCAGGACCGTCTTGCAGCGTTTCCAGACCGTCTCGATGCCCATGTTGTCGTAGACGCCGCCGTCGGAGAGCAGGATGTCGGAGCGGTAGCCCGCGCCCGTGAGCTCGTTGCCCGGCTCCGACTGCCAGGCTGCGTCCGACAGGTCCAGCTCGAACGGCGAGAGGAACGGCGGGAACGCCGACGACGCCGCGACGGCGTCGGCCAGCGGGATCTGCGGCTCGGGCACCCGGCCGACCCGGTAGTCGGCGACGTAGGGCTTGCTGAAGCGGAGCAGCACCCCGGATTCGAGGTTCGTGGCGTTGATGACGAAGCGCGGCGCGGGATCGTCCGGTAGGTCCTGCAGTGTCGCGTCGCCGTACAGGTGCTTCTTGAGCTTGCCGACCACGCGATCCGAGATGGAGACGAACGGCAGCAGACCCCCGATGGCCACGGCCGGCACGTCCACCTTGGTATGGCCGAAGGCGCGGAGGGGGTCGGTCACCAGCTCGTCGAAGTTGGTCGCCACCCCGTCGACCCACTCGAGGTCGCCCCATCGCAGCCCCAGCAGACCGGCGGTGAACGAGCCACCGGACACGCTGGACACGCGGTCGAGCCGGGGCAGCCAGCCGGCCAGGTTCAGCCGCTTCAGCACCCCGACGTGGAAGAGCATCGCCCGGAAGCCACCGCCCGACAGGCAGAGCCCGACCGTGTCCTCCAAGCGCCGGTCGTCGTCCGGCCCCCGGCGCACGGGACTGCCCGGGGCGAAGCTCTCACTGTCCGCGAACTCGACGTCGTCGGGGTCGGGGTCGGGGGGATGCGAGACATTGGTCATCGACGTACCTCGGGGCGCCGTCGGATCGGCCCGGCCGCGTCCCGGTGCACCCCGGTCCGGACACGGTCCGGTCCTCGGAGCATGTCATCCACCGCATCGCCTGGCGATAGCCCGAAAGGGTCATGGTGCCGAGACTCGCACCCGGCGACCGGGTCCACTCAGGAGACTGCCAGGAGGCCGTCCACCCGGCGTGGAATCCCGCACGGGTCGTCGCGCAACTCGACGGGGAGGACCTGGACCGGCGCGTTCTGCCACGTCAGCGGTCGCAGGAAGCGGCGGATCGAGCTCGGGCCGACCGAGGTGTGCAGGCTGTTGGTCGTCGACGGCGCCGGTCCCCCGTGCTGCATGCCCCAGGCGACGGCGACGCCCGTGGGATAGCCGTTCCAGATGATCCGTCCGGCACGCTCGTGGAGGAGGGAGAGGATCGCATCCACCGGTTCGTCCGGTGTCGCGTGGAGCGACGCGGTGAGCGAGCCGGGCAGCCGGGCCAGCAGCTCCTGCAGCTGGGCCTGGTCGCCGTAGCGCACGCACACCACCAGCGGGCCGAAGCACTCCTCGAGCATCTGCCCCTCCACCTGCTCAGGGCCGATCTCGACGATGGCCGGATCCAGCCAGAATCCAGCGCGGCTCTCGGGCGCCTCGCTCACCGATCCCCTGCGCTCCCGCCCCTGCGCGTAGCCCCGGGCGATCGCCTCGTTGAGCGCCGGGTGTGGAGGCGTCTCGGACAAGGCAGCGCGCAGTTCGTCGACCAGGTCGTCTCCGTCGGACCCGGACGGGACCAGCACCAGCCCGGGCTTGGTGCAGAACTGGCCACCGCCCAGGGTGACCGAGGCCGCTATCCCGCGGCCTACTCCGGCGGCGTCTGCAGCCGCAGCCGAAGCCGTCACGACCAGCGGGTTGAGTCCCGACAGCTCGCCGTAGAAGGGCACCGGGTTCGGACGGGCGTCCACCAGCGCCCGGAGCGCCCTGCCGCCGGCGGCGGATCCGGTGAAGCCGACCGCCTGGACGCGCGGATCGGTCACCAGAGCACGGCCCGCCTCCATCCCGTGCACGATCGACAAGGTGCCCTCCGGCGCGCCGCCACGCGAGAGGGCGGTCCGCATCGCGTCGTAGGCCCGCACCGACGTCTCCGGATGGGACGGATGCGCCTTGACGACAACCGGACAGCCCGCCGCCAACGCAGAGACGGTGTCACCTCCAGGGACGGAGAAGGCGAAGGGGAAGTTGCTCGCCCCGAACACGACGACCGGCCCGACCGGCACGAGCATCCGCCGCAGATCCGGTCGCGGGCCCATCGGCGTGTCGCCCGCGTGGTCGATGGTCGCTTCGAGATAGCCACCGTCGTCCAACACCTCCGCGAAGAGGCCGGCCTGGTAGACGGTGCGAGTCAGCTCCGAGTTCAGGCGTCCCTCCGGCAGGCCGGTCTCGCGCAGACCTGAGTCCACGAGCCCCTCGCGCGCGGCCTCCAGCTCGTCCGCGATCGCGCGCAGCCAGGCGGCGCGGGTCTGGCGCGACGCGGTGCGCACCTCGTCGTACGCCGCGGACGCGAGCCCGACGAGGGCGGTTGCCTCCTGGATCGTCGACTCCTCTACGGTCCAGCCCGTCGGCTCGCCCGTGACCGGGTTGACACCTGCGACCAGTGCCACGTGAGCTCCTCCCTACCGTTTGGATCTTGGATACAGTGTGGCCATTGTCGCTCCGCTCTCCGTGCGGAGCAATCCCCGGGGCTCGGCGACCGACGCCGACGGCCCTAGCACCGATCCGACGGAGGACTGACCACGATCATGAGGCGAGCGCGACGTCGCACCACTCATCAGCCGGACACGATGCTGTCGCCAGGTCAGGGCCGGGTCACCGGGCAGCTGCATCGATGACCCGGGCCGAGTCGGCGATCGAGTGGCGCGCCCTGCTTCCCTCGGCCTTCTTGCCCAACTGCCTCTACCAACTCGGCCAGGGCGCCATCATTCCGGTCATCCCGGTGTTCGCCCACGAGCTCGGCGCCGACCTGGGCTTCTCCGCGCTGGTGCTCAGCATGCTGGCCGTCGGGCAGCTGGTCGGCACCCTGCCGGCCGGCAAGCTGGTCGGCGCGGTCGGGGAGCGCAACGGGATGCTGGCCGGATCGGGCGTCTGCATCGCCGGCGGTCTGCTGTGCGTCCTGGCGACCGACAAGGCGATGCTGGCCGTCGGCGTCCTCCTCATCGGACTGGCGGCCGCCGTCTTCGGACTCGCGCGACACACCTACCTGACGCTCACCGTCGCACTCTCGCACCGGGCCAGGGTGCTGTCGATCGCGGCCGGGTTCGCCCGGTTCGGCCTCCTGGTGGGGCCGTTCTGCAGCGTCGCGGTCCTCCACACCACGGGTGAGGCCCGGGCCGTCTTCGCCATCGTGATCGCCACGTCGAGTCTCCTGGCCGTCTTGGTGATGTTCGGCGACGATCCGCCGAAGCCCGACGATGACGTCCACCCCGAGACCCCGGACTCCTTCGAGGCGGCTGCTGCGGGACTGTGGTCCACCGCCCGTGCACATCGACGCATCCTCACCACGCTCGGCGTGGCCGCAGCGTTGCTCGGAATGGTCCGACAAGGTCGACTGGTCGTCGTCCCCCTCTGGGGGACCGCGCTGGGCATGTCCGGGGCTCAGATCGCCTGGATCATGGGCCTGAGCTCGGTGCTGGACGTCATGCTCTTCTACACCGGTGGGCAGATCATGGACCGGTTCGGCCGTCTGTGGGTCGCCCTCCCGACCTTGCTCGTGTTCGCGACGACCTACGCGTGGCTCACGGGCCTCGACGTGCTGCCCGCTCCCGAGGTGTGGCTGGTGGCCTCGGCCGCGGCCATGTCGGCGATGAACGGCGTCAGCAGCGGGATCAACGCGACGATGGGCTCGGACCTGTCGCCAGCGGGCAACCCGGCCACCTTCCTCAGTGTCTGGCGCGCCACCGCGGACGTCGGCCCGGCCCTGGCTCCCCTGGTCATCGCCGCGGTCACCGGCGCCGTGTCGCTCAGCGCCGCGTGCGCGGCGATGGCGGGCTTCTCGCTGCTCGGCGTGGGGGTGATCACCCGGTTCGCAGCCCTGCTGCCGTGGGCCGGCCGGCGGGCCATCAGGGCCTCCGTGTCGAGTCCGGGGGATAGCCAAGCGAACGGCGAGGCACTAGGTTAGCGAATGGGATACATAATCCAAGATAGGAGAGACATGGCAGGCGAGGGTCGAGTGGCGGTCGTGACCGGTGGCGGGAACGGCCTGGGACGCGGTGTGAGCCGGGCGTTGGCGGCGCACGGGGTGAAGGTGCTGGTCAACGACTTCTCCC
>CAZIVD010000068.1:0-25217 GCA_964542635.1 uncultured Nocardioides sp.
CGGGGCAGCGGAACTCGATGCGCTTGGCCTTCGGGTTCGAGCCGGTGATCGGGATGCGGACGCAGGCTGAGCGGTTGCGCTGGCTGTAGACCAGGTTGACCGGGGCCTCGAAGCCGGGGACCAGGCGGTGGTAGGAGTTCACCGTGGGGTTGGTGAACGCCAGCAGCGACGGGGCGTGGGCCAGGATGCCGCCGATGTAGTAGCGGGCGATGTCGGACAGGCCGGCGTACCCGGTCTCGTCGTAGAACAGCGGCTCGCCCTCGCTCCAGATCGACTGGTGGCAGTGCATGCCGGAGCCGTTGTCGCCGAAGATCGGCTTGGGCATGAAGGTCGCGGTCTTGCCGTTGCGCCAGGCGACGTTCTTGATGATGTACTTGAACTTCATCACGTCGTCGGCGGCCTTGAGCAGTTCGTCGAAGTTGTAGTTGATCTCGGCCTGGCCGGCGGTGCCCACCTCGTGGTGCGCGCGCTCGACGGTGAGGCCGGAGGCCTCGAGCTCCTTGACCATCTCGTCGCGCAGCTCGCCGAAGTGGTCGTAGGGCGCCACGGGGAAGTAGCCGCCCTTGTAGCGGACCTTGTAGCCCCGGTTGTTCTCCTCGGCGCCGGTGTTCCAGGCGCCGGCCTCGGAGTCGATGTGGTAGTAGCCGGCGTTCACCTTGGTCTCGAAGCGCACCGAGTCGAAGACGTAGAACTCCGCCTCGGGGGCGAAGTAGGCCTTGTCGCCGACCCCGGTCGAGGCGAGGTAGGCCTGTGCCTTGCGGGCGATGTTGCGCGGGTCGCGCGAATAGGCCTCGCCGGTGAGCGGGTCATGGATGAAGAAGTTGACGACCAGGGTCTTCGCGGAGCGGAACGGGTCCAGGTACGCCGTGGTCGGGTCGGGGTAGAGCGACATGTCCGACTCGTGGATCGCCTGGAAGCCGCGGATGGAGGAGCCGTCGAAGTTGAGGCCGTCGTCGAAGACGCCCTGGCCGAACGAGGACACCGGCACCGTGAAGTGCTGCATGATCCCGGGCAGGTCGCAGAAGCGCACGTCGATCATCTCGACGCCCTCGTCCTTGACGTACTTCAGCAGCTCGTCGCTGTTCGCGAACATCTGTCCTCCTTGGTCGCCGGTTGGGCGACCGACAAGTCTCTTGGCAGGTGGGGATCCGGGGCGACGTTGCTCCCGGAGATGCCTGCAACGTAGGCAGGGGCAGTTTCCCGACCGTATCCCCTTTGTTTCGGCGACGTAACAGATGGTCGGGTGGTCTCGACGAGCGGTCTGGCGGCGGCGTTCTAGGCTGGCGCGGTGTCCCAGCGCCCCGCAGCCCCACAGGAGGTCCGTGAGGCGTCGTGGGGGCGGCGGATCCTCGCGCTGTTCGTTGACTGGACCGCCAGCACGTTCGTCGTGGTCGCGGTGATGGGGCTCGAGGGGTGGAGCGAGAGCCGGGTGTCGGGGCTCTACACGATGGCCGTGTTCGTCGTGGAGACGTCGGTGCTGACGGCTCTCGCCGGGGGGTCGTTCGGCAAGCTCGCGACGCGGCTGCGCGTCGTACGCGATGACGGGAGCGGCCGGCCGCCCGACCTGCTCCGCTCGGTGCTGCGTACGGCGCTCGTCTGTCTGGTCGTCCCGCCCCTGATCTACAAGCCCGACGGACGAGGGCTGCACGACCTTGCGGCGGGCACCGCAACGGTGCCGCTCACCCGATAGGCTGCGCGCTCACCTGTCGTCCGAACGTCTTCTCGGGAGCCCGCCATGCGCCGTCCTCTTCACTCTCGCCTCCTCGCCACGGTCGCGTCCTCCGCGCTGGTCGCGGCCGTTCTGACCGGCTGTGGGGGCGACGCCTCCGAGAGCGCTGCCGACCCGGCCGCGGCCGGCAGCACCTCGGCCGCGCCTTCTGAGGAGGCGAGCGCCGTGACGCCGACGAGTGAGGCGGCGGCCCCGAGCGAGGCCGGGGAGCCTGAGGAGAGCGTCGAGCCCGAGGGCGACGAGGTCGACGTCGACGACTTCGTCGCGCGGATCCAGCGCGGGGTCGCCGACACGAAGTCCGCCCACGTGACGTTCGAGATCGGCGCGCCGACCGGTGCGATGAGCGGCGAGGGCGACATCGACTACGGCACCAAGGTCCCGAGCATGCAGATGAGCATGGACCTGGGCAGCCAGCAGATGCAGATGATCATCGTGGACGAGGCGATGTACGTGCAGTCGCCCGGCACCGACAAGTGGATCCAGTTCGACCTCAACGACCCGAACAGCCCCATCGGGTCAGACCTGGCGGACCAGATGGACCCCACCGCCTCCACCTCGCGGATGGTCGAGGCGCTCAAGGAGGTCCGCTCCCTCGGGGAGGACGAGGTCGACGGCGAGCCGTGCGACAGCTACCGGATGACCATCGACGGCGCCAAGCTGGCCGACGGTCAGACCGCCGGCATGCCAGAAGAGCTGACGGTGGACGTCTGCATCGACGGCGACGACCGGATGCGCCGGACCCAGATGGACCTGGGCTCGTCCGGCAGTTATGTCGGCACGCTGACCAACGTCAACGAGCCGGTCGAGATCACGGCACCGCCTGCCGACCAGATCGTGACGATGCCGACGGGCAACTAGCCGACGGGTACGAGGCCGCGCCGCTCACGGGGTCTCGACACGGGCTCACCTAGCGGCTCGCCCGGCTCGACCAACGAAGGGGTGGCTCGACCAACGACGGTGGGGGTCAGCGGCCGCGCTGTTGGCCGCGGAGGCCCTTCATGCTGGTGGGCACGGGGCCCTTGGGGAGCGGGATGGTGGGGCGGGTCGCGTCGAGGGCCTTGAGGCGGTTGAGCAGGTCGGTCATGTCGGCGGGCTGCACCTGACGCTTCATCTTGGTGAGGGTGCGCACCAGCTTGGGCAGCGGCACCTGGCCCTCGTCGGTGCCGACGACGACCTCGGTGACCGGGGTGTCCGCGGCGACCCGCTCGTGGCGGCGCCGCTCGTTCGCGAGGAGGGTCTTGACGCGTGCGGGGTTCCCCTCGCCGATCAGCACGATCCCGGGCGGGCCGATCACGCGGTGCACGACGTCCTGCTGCTTGGTGACGGCGACGGCGGGGTCGGTCTTCCAGCCGCGCCGCAGGGTGGTCAGGGCCGAGGCGGCGGCGCCGGGCCGCCCCTCGAGCTGGGCGTACGCCGCCTTCTGCGCGCGGCGGGAGAACACGACCAGGCCGGCCAGGGCGCCCACCATGATGGCGCCCACGATCGAGGAGACCAGCGCGATGGTGCCGCCACCGGGCAGGATCCAGAACAGCCCGAAGCCCAGCGCTGCGCCGACGACGAAGGCGCCCAGGATCCACCAGGGGAGCGCGCGGTCGGTCTGCCGCGCCATCTTGTACGCCTGCACGTACTGCTGACGGCGCTTCGGCTTGGCGGGCTCGGTTGTCTTGGCCATGGGAGCCTTTCAGGATCTTCGTGAGCGAGGTGCGGATGCAGGCATCCGGCGGGGATCAGACAGGGGTGACGCTGCGGGCCTCGACGGCCTGGCGGTAGAGCCGGCCGGCGCGGTACGACGAGCGCACGAGCGGGCCGCTCAGCACGCCGGAGAAGCCGATCTCCTCCGCCTCCGCGGCGAGCTCGACGAACTCCTCGGGCTTGACCCAGCGCTCGACCGGGTGGTGCCGGGCCGAGGGGCGCAGGTACTGGGTGATGGTGACCAGCTCGCAGCCGGCCGCGTGCAGGTCGCGCAGCGCCTGGCTGACCTCCTCGCGAGTCTCACCCATCCCCAGGATCAGGTTGGACTTGGTGACCAGGCCGAAGTCGCGTGCCTGGGTGAGCACGTCGAGTGACCGGTCGTAGCGGAACGCGGGGCGGATCCGCTTGAAGATCCGCGGCACCGTCTCCACGTTGTGGGCCAGCACCTCGGGCCGCGACTCGAACACCTCGGTCAGGAGGTCGGGGCGGCCGTTGAAGTCGGGGATCAGGTTCTCCACCCCGGTGCCCGGGTTGAGCTCGTGGATGACGCGCACGGTCTCGGCGTACAGCCAGGCGCCCCCGTCGGGCAGGTCGTCGCGGGCGACGCCGGTGATCGTGGCGTAGCGCAGCCCCATGGTGCGCACCGACTCCGCGACCCGGCGCGGCTCGTCGCGGTCCAGCGGCTGCGGCTTGCCGGTGTCGATCTGGCAGAAGTCGCACCGGCGGGTGCACTGGTCACCGCCGATGAGGAAGGTCGCCTCGCGGTCCTCCCAGCACTCGAAGATGTTGGGGCAGCCCGCCTCCTGGCACACCGTGTGCAGTCCCTCGGCCTTGACCAGGCTCTGCAGGGCCTTGTACTCCGGGCCCATCCGCGCCCTGGTCTTGATCCACTCGGGCTTGCGCTCGATGGGGGTCGCCGCGTTGCGGACCTCCAGACGCAGCAGCCGACGACCGGCCGGATCGGGGGAGGGTGTCACGTCGCCCCACTCTACGCGGGCGCCGTACCCCAGGTCGCACCGCGCGGGTCTGGTCAGGCGCTGGGGTATCCGCCGGCCCGCCACCGACTTATCTTTCAACCATCTCGATTTCAGGGGGGTGAACCGGGATGTCGCGTGCGCGTCTCCAGGTTTCTGTCGGGGCAGTGGTCATCGCCGTGGGACTGGCAGGGGCGTCGCTGGCGGGCGTGCCGCAGGCGGCCGCGTCGGGCCCGACCGGATCGGCCCCCGGCGCCGCGGTCGAGGCCAAGGCGCCGGCCCGCCATGTGGCCAAGCACGGCCTCACCGACCAGGCGCTGCAGCGGGTGGTGGAGAAGGCGCGAGCCGGCGGCAAGGTCGCGCCGGGCCTGGCACGGATCTCCGCCGGCCGGGTGCGCGTCGAGGTGGTCGGGCGGTCGGGGCCGGCCACCGTGCGAGCGGTCCGCGCGGTCGGCGGGCGCGTGCTCGGCCAGATCAGGACGCTGGTCCTCGCAGACATCCCGCTCGACCGGATCCAGGGTCTCGAACGCCGACCAGCGATCCAGTTCGTCCGGCTGCCCCAGCGGGTGGACGAGCCCGTCCGGGTGCCCGAGACCGGGACGGCGGCCAGCCCAGCCGCCAAGACCGGCCCCCGGGGCGGCGACATCCTGGGCAAGACCAACGTCGCGTCCTGGCATGCGGCCGGCTACACCGGCGCCGGGATCAAGATCGGGATCATCGACGGCTTCAAGCTCAGCACCTGGCAGAGCTCAGTGGCCGCCGGCGAGATCGTCGCCATGCCCGCGGGCACCTTCTGCCGCAACAACGGTGCCGACTGCTCCGCGACCTTCTGGAACAGCAGTGAGCACGGCGTCGCCGTGGCCGAGATCCTCTCCGACATGGCCCCCGGTGCGACGCTCTACGCCGCCTCGGCGACGACCGTGACCGACCTCCGAGCCGCGGTCGACTACTTCAAGTCCCAGGGTGTCCGGATCATCACCCGGTCGCAGACGGCTCGGTACGACGGCGCGGGCAACGGCACCGGCCCGATGGCTGACGTGATGGCCTACGCCGTCTCCCTGGGGATCGCCTGGTTCAACTCCGCCGGCAACTCGGCGGGCAACGGCACCACGGACATCGGCTCCTACTTCCGCCAGGCCTGGTGGGACCCCAACGCCAACGGCTGGATGGACTTCGGCACGGTCGGCAACGAATACCTGGCGTTCACCTGCCAGGGCTACCTGATCAACGGCCTGCGCTGGAGCGACTGGGCGCCGACAGGACGCACCGACTACGACATCGAGATCTACGAGGAGCAGAACGACGCCACGAAGATCTCCCAGTCGACCGGCGACCAGGGCGGTGGCGCCTTGCCACTGGAGACCGCCCTCGGCTGCACGTCCGGCAGCGACCTGGACTACATGTCGGTCAGGCTCTACTCCGCCGGAGCGGGCACGACGGGCGACGTGCTGGAGTTCATGACGAACGACGCCGAGGTCGAGCTCGCCTCCACCCCGTGGTCGGCGACCGGGCCGGCCGCCGACACCAACACGCCGGGCACGGCGTCGATCGGTGCGGTGGACCCCGTCGGCGGCACCTCCATCGCGTCGTACAGCTCCCAAGGCCCGACCAACGACAACCGGATCAAGCCCGACCTGAGCGGCCCGGCGGGAATGGCCAGCCTGAGCTGGCCGAGCGGCACGTTCAGCGGCACGAGCGCGGCCACGCCGGTCGTCGCCGGCGCTGCCGCCAGCGTGCTGAGTGCCAACCCCGGCGCGACTCCGGCCCAGCTCGTCGACGCCATGCGCGGCGCGGTCGTCGACCGCGGCAATCCAGGACCGGACAACACCTTCGGCACCGGGGAGCTGACCCTTCCCGCGCCGCCGGCCCCCCCGCCGCCGCCGGCTGCCACGGTCGCGGTCACGTCCGCGATCGTCGTCCCGGTGATCAACACGCTGAAGAACAAGTTCCCCGTGCAGGTGCGGTGGCAGGTCAACGGCAGCCAGGCGCAGGCGACCGTGTGGCGCTCGTTGAACGGAGGCTCCTACCAGCAGGGGGCTGCCACCGGGTCCAAGCGCAAGGTGCGGGTCAAGATGGTGATGGGGAAGTCCAACCGGTTCGCGATCCGTGCCGTGGACGGTGCGGGGGCGGCCAGCGAGTGGTACTACACCCGGGCCTTCAAGCCGCGCGTCATCGACGACAAGGACAGCAAGGTGAAGTACGCCTCGGGGTGGCGGCACTTCCGCCACCCGGGCGCCTGGAAGGGCACGCTGTCGTCGAGCCAGGGAGCCCGGGGGTCGGTGCGCCTGAAGTTCAAGGGCTCGGCGGTCTCGATGGCGGTCTTCCGCAGCGCCAACTCCGGCAAGGTGCGGATCTACATCGACGGCAAGCCGAAGGTGAAGCTGAACCTGCGCAGCAACAAGGTGCAGGCGCGCCGCGTCGTCCTCAACTACGCCTTCGCCACCAGGGGTCGGCACACGATCGAGGTGGAGCCGCTGACCAGCGGGCCGAAGGGCCTGGTGTTCCTCGACGGCTTCGTCGTCCTGGGGTGAGATGCCGGCTCGGCGCCCTCGAGGACGGGCTCGGGAACCTCGTCAGGGACGCACCAGCTCGACCCGGGGGGCTCGGCCCGGCTCGGGCCGGGGGTCGTAGTCGGGGGTCGGCTCGTACGGCGCCCAGGACAGCAGGTCGCCGAGGTGCGCCCGCACGCTGGGCAGGATGTCGGGCACGGCGATCGGGCGACCGACCTCCGCCGTCAGCGAGGTGACCCCCGCGTCGGCGATGCCGCAGGGCAGGAACCGGTCGTACCAGCCGAGGTCGACGTCGCAGTTGAGGGCGAAGCCGTGCATGGTGACGCCGCGGCTGACCCGGATGCCGATGGCGGCGACCTTGCGCTCGGGGAGTCCCCGCTCGGGGTCCGCGCGCAGCCATACCCCGCTGCGACCGGGGACCCGGGCGGTCCTCACCCCGAGGTCGGCGCAGACCGCGATCAGGGCCTCCTCCACCCGGCGTACGTAGTCAACGACCAGCACGTGGTCGGGGAGCGGCACGATCGGGTAGCCGACCAGCTGGCCCGGACCGTGGAAGGTGATCTTGCCGCCGCGGTCGACGTCGATGACCGGCGCGCCGCCCGCGTCGGCCGGCCGCTCGTGGGGCTCGGTGCGCTTGCCGCAGGTGAACACCGGCGGGTGCTCGAGGAGCAGCACCGTGGGCGGCAGGTCGCCGGTCGCTACGCGCTCGTGCACGGTGCGCTGGAGCTCCCACGCGGCGAGATAGTCCACTGCGTCGGGGCCCAGCCCGACGACGCGGAAGTCGAGGGTCACGGGGCCCACGGTACCGAGCGCTGATCGAGGGGGCGCCTGTGGACGACGCCCGACCGTGGCTGACGGTGGCGAGGATGCTGGCGTCATGGTGGCTCCGGGACACCGGGCGCGCCGCGGCGCACCCCGCTCGATGCTCGCGGTCGTGGTCGCGTTGGGCCTGCTCACCGGGTTCGTCGGGGTACGGCTCCTGACCCGGCCGGAGGTCGAGCGGCCGACTCGTCCGGCCTCCGCACCGGGCGCACCGTCGCCCTCGGTCGCAGAGCCCACGGCCCTCGCGGTCCTCCGTGCCTGGGACGAAGCCCGGGCCCGGGCCTATGCGCGCTCGGACCCACACCTGCTGGCCACCCTCTATGTCAGCGGCTCGCGCACCGGGGCGGCGGACCTCGCCGTGCTGGCCGGATACCGCGCCCGCGACCTGCGGGTCACGTCGATGCGCACGCGCCTGATCGCCGCCGACGTCCTGCTCCGCACCCCGACCCGGCTGCGGGTCCGGGTCACCGACGTGCTGGACGGCGCCCTCGTGCGCGGCTCCGACGGGCGGAGCTGGCCGCTACCGAGAGACCGGCCGTCCACGCGGATCGTGAGGCTCCGGCTCGACGCGGCCGGCTGGCGGGTGGTGGAGGCCTACCCGGCGCGCTGACGCACGAACGACCTCAGTTCGGTCGCCGGGAGCAGCCCTGCGGACCGGTACAGCGCCACGGCCCCTGCATTGGCCTGCGGCGTGGACACACTGACCCCCGACGCACCGAGGGCACGCATGCGTTCGACGACGGCGGTGACGGCCAGGAGGCCCCAACCCTGCGCGCGCAGGTCGCCATGGGTGGCAACCGGCTCGAGGATCGCCGTGGCGCCCGGGCCGACGGACCACGCGGTCGCGATCGCGGCAGGCCGCCCGTCGTCGGCGTAGACGACGAGATCGAGGTCGGGCCGGTAGCCCGGGCCCGCAGCCATCCGCTGCCAGGCCCCGACGGTGAACGTGGACCCCTCGAACCCTGCCCGCTGGACGGCGACCCGGTCCTCGACCGACTGCTCGGCGGTCACGATCCGCGCTCGGGAGGTGTCGACCGGAGGCGTCCAGGTGTCGAAGCGCGCGAAGAGGGCGACCCACGGGTCGGGATCGGGCGTCCAGCCGGCCGCGGCGAGGGTCGCGGCGAGCGCGGTGTCACGCGGCACGTCGGCGTAGACCTCGTCGCCCGGCAGCGCCGCGCACGAGGCGGCGAGCAGGCGGGCGAGAGCCGGATCCTCGCGGCGGCCGGGCGCGACGGCGTACCGGCCGACCGGGCCCTCGAGCAGCGCGACGGCGAGGAGATCGTCGCCGTACCACCAGCCGTGGAAGGCCCCCTCCACGGCGTCGTCGGCCAGCCGCAGGTGCCACCCGAGGTCGCCGGGGTGGAGCCCCGTCACCGGCGCGTCTGCGTCGGGCCAATGGGCCATGGCCGCGACCAGGTCGCCGAGCTCGGACCGCGAGTGGACGCGGTGTGCGGGGCCCTCCGCCGCCCCGTGCTCGGTGCTCACGCGCGCAGCGTGGCCAGTCCGGCCGCGACGACCTCGTCGATGTCGCGGTCGCGGAAGGTGAAGCCGGCGTCCTCGAGGACGTCGGGCCGCAGATTGACCGATCCCAGAGCCTCGGGTGCCATGTCGCCCGCGCCCAGGCGGATGACCGGTGCGGGCACGGCCAGGAACGCGCGCCGGCCGACCGCGCGGGCGACCGACTGGGTGAACTCGACGTTGGTCGGGGTCAGGGGGCAGCACACGTTCACCGGCCCGTTGATGCCGGGGTCGTGCGCCAGGTGACGGACGGCTGCCAACCAGTCGCGCAGCGAGACCACGGGGAAGAACTGCCCGCCGTCGCCGAGCCGTGCGCCGAGCCCGGCGCGGAAGAGCGGCACGAGCTGCTTGAGCGGGGCGCTCTGCCGGTCGATCACCGGGGTCGTGCGGATCACGCACACCCGGGACCCGGCCGCGGCCGCGGGGGACGTCGCGTCCTGCCAGGCCCGGCACACGCGGCTCAGGAGCGAGTCGCCGCGGCTGGGGGTGCTCTCGGTGACCACCTCGCTGCCGTGGTCGCCGTACCAGCCGGAGGCGTTGCCGGCCAGGAACGCCGGCGGGTCGGGTCGAGCCGCGATGGCCTCGGCCAGCGTGCGCGTGGTCGACACCCGGCTCCCGCGAAGGTTCCTGGCCCACTTCTTCGAGTGCGGGTTGCCGATGGTCGGCGAGCCGGCGACGTTGACCACCACGTCGACGCCCTCGAGGACCGACGGGTCGAGGGTCGCGTACGGGTCCCAGGTGACCTCGTCGGAGGCGGTCGTCGTACGGCGGACGAGGCGGGTGACCTCGTCCCCGTCGCCTCGCAGCGCATCGACCAGGTGCCGACCGAGGAAGCCGGACGCCCCGGCGACGAGGACGTGCATCAGACCTCGAACGCCCCGCCTTCGATGCGCGCCTTGACGTCGGTCAGGAACCTCGCCGCGTCGGCGCCGTCGACCAGCCGGTGGTCGTAGGTCAGCGCGAGGTAGACCATCTGCCGCACCGCGATCGTCTCGCCCAGGTTGGGGTCGTCGATCACGACCGGACGCTTGACCACCGCGCCGGTGCCCAGGATGGCCACCTGCGGCTGGTTGATGATCGGGGTGTCGAAGAGCGCTCCGCGGCTGCCCGTGTTGGTCAGCGTGAACGTGCCGCCGGAGAGCTCGTCCGGGGTGATCTTGTTGGTGCGGGTGCGCTCGGCGACGTCGGCGATCTTGCGGGCCAGACCCGCGATGGACAGGTCCCCGGCGTCCTTGATGACGGGGGTGAGCAGGCCGCGCTCGGTGTCGACCGCGATCGCGATGTTCTCGCGGTCGTAGTAGGTGACCTCGCCCTTCTCGGTGTCGATCGCCGCGTTGAGCTTGGGGTGCTGCTTGAGCGCGTCGATGGCCGCCTTGGCGAAGAACGGCATGAAGGACAGCTTCACCCCCTCGCGTGCCAGGAACTCGCCCTTGGCCTGGTCGCGCAGTCGGGCCACCGCGGTCACGTCGACCTCGACCACCGTGGTCAGCTGGGCGCTGGTCTGCAGCGACTCCACCATCCGGGTGGCGATCACCTTGCGCAGCCGGGTCATCGGCTCGGTCGTGCCGCGCAGTGACGACGGGGCCGTGGAGGTGCTCGGGGCCGGTGCCGACGCGGCCGGCGCGGCGGGCGCGCTCACTGCGGCTGACGCGGCCGCCGGGGCCGCCGGTGCGGCGGGCTGGGCCGCGGCGCGAGCGGCCGCGTCGCTGGCCGCGGGCGCCTGGGTGCCCTGCTGGGCGGCGGCGTCGAGCACGTCCTGCTTGCGGATCCGGCCGCCGACGCCCGTGCCGGTCACCGTGGCCAGGTCGACCCCGTGCTGGGCGGCCATCTTGCGCACCAGTGGGGTGACGTAGCCGGCCGGCTCGTCGCGACCGGCTGGAGGAGCGGCCGGAGCGGCCTGCTCCTGGGATGCCGGCTGTGCGGGCTGCTCGGGCTGCTGCGGCTCGGCCGGCTGCTCCGGCTCGGCGGGTGCGGCGTCCTCGTCGGCGGTCGTCGGGAGGTCCGCCGCGTCGGCGTCGCCGATCACGGCGAGTTCGGCGCCGACCTCGACGGTCTCGTCCTCGGCGGCCTTGATCTCCAGGAGGGTGCCGGCCACGGGGGAGGGGATCTCGGTGTCGACCTTGTCGGTGGAGACCTCCAGCAGCGGCTCGTCGACGGCGATCTCGTCGCCGACCTGCTTGAGCCAGCGGGTGACGGTGCCCTCGGTGACGGACTCGCCGAGCGCCGGCAGGGTCACCGACGTGCGCTGCCCGCCGCCACCGCCGGAAGCCGCGGGTGCCTGGTCGGCGGGCGCCTCGGGGGCGGCCTCCTCGGCCTCGATCTCGGCGGCTGCGGGCTCGCCGGTGCTGGCGTCCTCCTCGGCCTGCGTGTCGGCCTCGTCCTCGCTGCCGGACGCGGGCTCGGCCTCCTCCTGCGCGATCGTCTCGGCCGCCTGGTCCTGCTGCCCGCCACCCTCGCCCGCCTCGCCGACCAGCGCCAGCACCGCGCCGACCTCGACGGTCTCGTCCTCGGCGGCCTTGATCTCCAGGAGGGTGCCGGCCACGGGGGAGGGGATCTCGGTGTCGACCTTGTCGGTGGAGACCTCCAGCAGCGGCTCGTCGACGGCGATCTCGTCGCCGACCTGCTTGAGCCAGCGGGTGACGGTGCCCTCGGTGACGGACTCGCCGAGCGCCGGGAGGGTGACTTCGGTGGCCATGAGGCTCCTTCGTGGATGGTGTGGGTCAGGAGTGGGCGTGCAGGGGCTTGCCGGCGAGGGCCAGGTGCGCCTCACCGAGTGCTTCGTTCTGGGTCGGGTGGGCGTGGACCAGCGGGGCGACGTCCTCCGCGTGGCCCTCCCAGCCGTAGATCAGCTGGGCCTCGCCGATCAGCTCGCCCACGCGGTCGCCGACCAGGTGGATCCCGACGAGCGGGCCCTCGGGGCGGCGGACCAGCTTGACGAAGCCCTGGGTCTTGAGGATCTGGCTCTTGCCGTTGCCGCCGAGGTCGTAGGTGAGCGTCTCCACCGCCCCGTAGCGCTCGGCGGCTGCGGCCTCGGTCAGTCCCACGGAGGCCACCTCCGGGTGGGAGTAGGTGACCCTCGGGATGCCGGCCTCGTCGATCGGGGCGGGGCCGAGGCCCGCGATCTCCTCGGCGACGAGGATGCCCTGCTGGAACCCGCGATGCGCCAGTTGCAGGCCCGGCACGATGTCGCCGACGGCGTACACGTTCGGCACGCCGGTCCGGCAGCGGTCGTCGGTGACCACGAAGCCGCGGTCCAAGGTGACGCCCTGCTCCTCGTAGCCCAGGCCGTCGGTCACCGGGCCGCGCCCCACGGCCACCAGCATCACGTCGGCCTCGAGGACGTCGCCGCCCTCGACGGTCACCGCCACCCCGTCGTCGGTGCTCTTGACCGACTGGAACGGCGTGCCGGTGCGGACCGCGATCCCGCGCTTGCGGAACGCGCGCTGCAGCGCCGCCGACGATGCCTCATCCTCGCCCGGCAGCAGGCGCGGCAGCGCCTCGACCACGGTCACCTCGGCGCCGAAGGAGCGCCAGACACTCGCGAACTCGCAGCCGATCACCCCACCGCCGAGCACCACCACGGACGACGGGACGCGGTCGAGCCGCAGCGCCTGCTCGGAGGTGATCACCCGCTCGCCGTCGACCTCCAGCCCGGGCAGGCTGCGGGAGTAGGAGCCGGTCGCCAGCACGATGTGCCGTCCGGAGTACACCGCGTCGCCCACCGTCACCTCGTGCGGGCCGGTGAGCCGGCCCTCGCCCTCGATGACGGTGATCCCGCGGCCCTTCACCAGGCCGGTGAGGCCTTTGAACAGCCGCGACACCACCGCGTCCTTGTAGGCGTGCACCCCCGCGATGTCGATGCCGTCGAACGTCGCGCGAACGCCGTACTGGTCGGCCTCGCGGGCCGCGTCCGCGACCTCGGCCGCGTGGAGGAGCGCCTTGGTCGGGATGCAGCCGACGTGCAGGCAGGTGCCGCCCAGGTCGCCCTTCTCGACGAGCCCGACGCTCAGCCCGAGTTGGGCCGCCCGGAGAGCGCAGGCGTAACCGCCCGACCCCGCTCCGAGAATGAGGACGTCGAACTCGGCCTGGACCACGTCACCCATCCTTGCACTGTTGTGGTGTCAGTCCGCAACGTCTCCCGTCGGCGCTGGACCGGGCAGGGCACACTAGGGGCCATGGGTGTCTTCGACCGGTTCCGCAGGGGCCCCCGCACCAAGATGAGCAGCCCCGCGCGCAACGCCGCACGCACGGGCTCGACCCGGGTGCGCGCCGCCGACGCGGCCGACGAGCAGCACCTGCGCGAGTTCGTCGGGTCGCGCCGCGGGGTCGAGGGATTCGTCGAGCCGCGCACCGCGGTCAGCGACGTGACGCTGCTCCTGGTCGCGCACGACGGCGAGTGGACCCGCCGACGCGTGCCCTCGGTGGAGTGGGCGCACAAGTTCTGCAACCAGTTCCAGGTGCCCTCCTACGACGCCGCGGTCGTGGGCATCCCCCAGCGGATGCGCGACTACAACCGCCGCAAGAAGCAACAGGGCGGCTGACCAGGGCTCGCCCGGCTCGACCAGCGAATCGGAAGCCGAACGCCGGCCCTTCGTCAGCGAGCCGTGAGCGAGCGGGCGTAGTCGACGAGGGTGGCGACGGCGAAGCCGGTGCCACCGGAGGTGACGTGTCCGTGGGGGCCGCCGGAGTTGAAGGCCGGGCCGGCGATGTCGACGTGCGCCCAGGGGAGCCCGCCGGTGAACTCCTGGAGGTAGGCCGCGGCGAACAGCCCGCCGCCCCACCGGATCCCGTCGTGCTGGAGCAGGTCGGCGACCTTGCTGGCCTTGACCCGGTCGACGATCGGCTCGGGGATGGGCATCGGCCAGAGCGCCTCGCCGGCCGACTCGCCCGCCTCGAGCACCGCGCCCACGACGTCGTCGGAGCCGAGCACCCCGGCCACCCGGTCGCCGAGCGCGATGACCATGTGCCCGGTCAGCGTCGCGACGTCGATGACGACGTCGGGCTCGGCCTCCACCGCGCGCACCAGCGCGTCGGCGAGGACCAGGCGCCCCTCGGCGTCGGTGTTGAGGATCTCGGCCGTGGTGCCGCCATAGTGGGTGACCACGTCGCCGGGCCGCAGCGCGTGCCCGGACACCATGTTCTCGGCCATCGGGGCGAAGGTGGAGACTCGCACCGGCAGCCCCAGCCTGGCGATCGCGAAGGTCGCCTGCACGACGGCGGCCGCCCCGGCCATGTCGCACTTCATCGTGGTCATCGAGGCGGCGGGCTTGATGCTCAGGCCACCGGAGTCGAAGGTGATGCCCTTGCCCACGAGGGCGAGATGCGCGACCGGGTCCTCGGGCTCGTAGCGCAGCTCCACCAGCCTGGGCGGCGCCGACGACCCAGCGCCCACCGCGAGGATGCCGCCGCAGCCGAGCTCGGCGAGCTCGTTCTCGTCGTACGTCGTGGTGTCGACCTCGACGCCCCGTCCGAGCTTCTTCGCGGCCTTGGTGACGGCCTCGGCGAAGGCGGGCGGGCGCAGGTCGGCGGCGGGGAGGTTCACCCAGTCCCGCGTGCCACGGATCGCCTCAGCGACCACGAGGCCCTCCTCGTGGGCGGTCACGGACGCCTGTTGGCGGGCGATCGGGCTGAGCAGCGACACGCTGCCGGCGCCGCCCCCGTCGCCGGGCTTGGACTTGTAGGCCGTGAAGGCGTAGCCGCCCAGGTCGTAGCCCTCGCTCACGGCGCGGACCAGCTCCGGGGTGTCGGCCGGGAGCGCCAGCGCCACCGACGAGGCGTTGGTGATGGCGCGGGCGGCGACCCCCGCGGCGCGACGGACGGCGACGTGGTCGGTGGACCTGCCCAGGCCGACCAGGACCAGGAGGGGAGAGGCGATGGTGCCGGCGGTGGGGATCTTCACGACCTCGCCCGCCTTGCCGGCGAAGCCGAGCGTGGACAGCAGCGGGCTCAGCCGTCGTCCGTAGGCCGCCGCGACGTCCTCCCCACCAGTTGCCAGGCGCACTCCCTTGGACGTCTGCTCCGCGCCTACGACGACCGCGTCGGCGCGGGTCTTGGCAGGGCTGGCGCTGCGCAGGTGATAGGTCGTCACCCGCGCAGGATAGCCAGGGCCTTGCGGGAGTTCCCGGCCTTGCGCCGCTAGGGTCGGGATGTGCCCGAACTTCTCCAGTCCCCGCTCCACGACCGCCACGTGGCGCTCGGTGCGAAGTTCGCCGAGTTCGGCGGCTGGACCATGCCGTTGGAGTACCCGACCGGCGTGGTCAAGGAGCACACGGCCGTGCGCGAGTCGGTCGGCATCTTCGACGTGAGCCATCTCGGCAAGGCGATGGTCAGCGGCCCGGGAGCGGCGGCCCACATCAACGCCTCCCTGACCAACGACCTCGGCCGGATCGCGCCGGGCAAGGCCCAGTACACCCTGTGCTGCGACGACGCCACGGGGGGCATCGTCGATGACCTGATCGCCTACCTGCACGACGACGAGCACGTGCTGCTCGTGCCCAACGCGGCCAACACGGCCGAGGTCGTGCGCCGGCTCGCGGCCACCGCACCGGAGGGCGTCAAGGTGGTCGCCCACCACACGGAGTACGCCGTCCTCGCCGTCCAGGGCACTCGGTCCGACGAGGTGCTGACCGCCGTGGGACTGCCTGCGGGCCACGGGTACATGTCGTTCGTCGAGGCCGACTTCGCCGGCACCGGCGTCGTGGTGTGCCGCACCGGCTACACCGGCGAGCGCGGCTACGAGCTGATCGCGAGCAACGAGGTCGCCGGCGAGCTGTGGGACCGGCTGCTCGAGGCCGGCGAGCCCTACGGCATGCTCCCGTGCGGCCTCGGCTCGCGTGACACGCTGCGCACCGAGATGGGCTACCCGCTGCACGGTCAGGACATCGGCCTCGACGTCACGCCCAACCAGGGGCGGCTCGGGTGGGCGGTGGGCTGGTCCAAGGAGCGCTTCTGGGGCCGCGACGCTCTCGTGGCGGAGAAGGAGGCCGGGCCTGCCCGGCTTCTGCGGGGGCTCATCGCCGTCGATCGCGGCATCCCCCGACCCGGCATGAGCGTCACGCTCGCCCAGGACGTCCCGCTCTGCGACATCACGTCCGGCACCTTCAGCCCGACCCTGCGCAAGGGCATCGGGCTCGCCCTGGTGCCCTCGTTCGTGCATCCGGAGGCCGAGCTCGGGGTCGACATCCGCGGTCGTCGCGAGATCTTCAGATCCACCCGGCCGCCCTTCGTCGACCCGTCGGTGCGCGAGCAGTGAACCTGCCCGACCAGCCCCCCACCTTCCGCTCGCCGACGGCCGCAGAGCGCCCGTGGTGGTGGCGCCTCGAGGACGGCGCCGGCGAGCCGGCCTCGGTCGACGAGGAGCTCGCCGGGCAGCGGTTCGTCTCGCAGGCCGACGCGGAGTCCTGGGTCGGGGAGACCTGGACCGACCTGGCCGACGCGGGCGTCGCAGCGGTGACCCTGCTCGAGGGTGACCGCGAGGTCTACGGACCGATGTCGCTGTCTGCTGGCTGAGGCGCCGCTCCGGACGGATGATGGGCGCATGCGCCCCGACGACGACTTCGCGTCGTACGCCGGCGCGCGCTGGCCGTCGTTCGTCCGGATGCTCTCGCTGCTCGGGCTCCCTCAGGACGCCGCCGAGGAGGTGACGACGGCCGCGCTCGCGAGACTCCTGCCGGAGTGGCCCCGGCTGCGCCGGGAAGGCGACCCGGACCTCGAGCTGTCCCGTCGGGTACTCGACGGCTGGGTCCGCGTGCGTGGCCGTGAGCCGGCTCGGACCCAGGTCCCCTTGCCGGCCGGCCGCCTGCTGACGCCCGAGCTGGAGGACCAGCTCGCCCTCTTCGAAGACCTGGGTGCGGGCCTGGAGCGGCTCGACGAGACGACGCGCCTGGCCGTCGTGCTGCGCCACGTCGTCGAGCTCGACCGCGACCAGGTCGGCCAGCTCTTGGGTGAGGGCGGCCCGGAGGTGACTCGGCAGCTCGCGGACGCGAGCAGCGCGCTCCGGCTCGGGATGCTCGACGAGGCCTGCCGGCGAGCGGCCTCCGCCGTCGACCCCGGCGTGGTGCCCCTCGGTGAGATCACGGCGCGGGCGGCCGCCAGCCGGCGCCGGGTCTGGATGATCACCCTCGGGGTCGTGGCCGTCGTCGTGCTCGGTGGGGTGCTGTCGTTCGCCGTGACCCGGCCCCCGACACCGGACCGGCTCGAGGCGCTGGACGTGTCGCCGGTCGAGAACCCGCTGGGCCTGTCGTGGTGGGTCGACGGCGTCCTGCACCTCGAGCACGGCACCGCCGACCTGCCCGGCGTTCGGGCGCTGGTGGACACCGGCGTCGGCGTCGTCTACGCCGACGCGCGAGGAAGGCTCGTGGCCGTCACCGACGACGGTGCCCGCGAGCGGATCGGCACGCGCGAACCCGGCACGCCCCTCGTGTCCTCGGTCCGGCTCGGGGTGGTCGCCTGGGTCGAGCCCGGCGGCGACCTCGTGGTCTACGACGTGATCACGCAGAGGGAGGCGGAGCGGATCCCCGGCACCCCCGACCTGCGCCTGGTGGGCTGGGACCGGGAGCGCCTCTACTTCCACAGTGACGGCGCCGAGCGGGTGCTCACGATCACGCCCTCGGGGGTGCCGTCGACCTCGACCCTCGACAAGCCCGAGAGCGGGCCGGGCTCGCAGCTCGTCGACGTCGCGGCCGGGGCCGAGATGCGGCTGCGCGACGGGGTGCTGACCATCGAGCAGCCCTTCTTCAGCATCTCGCGCCAGGTGCCCGGTCTGACTGGTCAGCTCTCGCCCGACGGCAACTTCGTGCTCACCCGTGTCGGCGAAGGCCCGCCCGCGGCGTACGACGCCCGGAGCGGCGTCCCGCAGGGCACCTGGTTCCAGGAGGGCTGGACCCCGGTGGCCGCCGCCTTCACGCCGGTGGGCCGTGCGGTGTGGATCGTGGCCGACGCCCAGGGGGAGCTCGCGCTGTACGAGTGCCAGGTCGCCAAGCGCTACATCAACTCCTTCGACCCGGACGCCGAGCCGTGCACGCCGCGCACCGACCTGGGCGACCACCTGCCGGTGCTCGCCGGCACCGAGCCGGGGCTGGGCCGCTCCGGGCCGGGCTAGGGTCGCCGCATGCGCCGGTTCAGCCAGGTCGACGTGTTCGCCCCCGAGCCGTTCTTGGGCAACCCCGTGGCCGTCGTGCACGACGCCGCGGGCCTGACCGACGAGGAGATGGCCGGCTTCGCGCGCTGGACCAACCTCTCGGAGACGACGTTCCTCCTGCCGCCCGAGAGCGACGAGGCCGACTACCGCCTCCGGATCTTCACCCCGGCCGTCGAGTTGCCCTTCGCAGGCCATCCGACGATCGGCTCGGCGCACGCGTGGCTGGCCGCAGGAGGGCAGCCGCGCACACCGGACGAGGTGGTCCAGGAGTGCGGGGCGGGGCTGGTCCGGCTCAGACGCGGTGAGCGGCTGGCGTTCGCGGCACCTCCGCTGATCCGGTCGGGGCCTGCTACTCCCCAGGAGCGCGAGCGGATCGCCCGCGCCCTCCGGCTCACCGACGCCGACCTCCTCGAGGTCGAGTGGATCGACAACGGGCCCGGCTGGATCGGGGTGCTCCTCGCCTCGGCGGAGGCCGTGCTCGCCCTGGAGCCGGACTGGAACGCGGCCGCCGGGATGGACATCGGCGTGGTGGGCCTCTACCCGGACGGGTCGGAGTGCGCGGTCGAGGTCCGGGCCTTCTGCCCGGGTGTCGGGGTCGTCGAGGACCCGGTGACCGGCAGCCTGAACGCCGGGATCGCGCAATGGCTCGCCGGCTCGCGCCTCCCGTCGGCGTACGTCGCGTCGCAGGGCACCGCGCTCGGCCGGCGCGGCCGCGTCCACGTCGAGCGGGACGGGGAGGTCGTCTGGGTCGGCGGCGACGCGCACACGCTCGTCGCGGGCACGGTCGGATCGGATCGTTAGCGCCGGATCGGTGGCCCCGATCAGCGGGCGGCAACGGGTAGGTTGACCTTCGTGCAGGCCTACCTCGACCTCCTCCGACGGATCCTCGACGAGGGGGTGGAGAAGGGCGATCGCACCGGCACCGGCACACGGTCGGTCTTCGGTCACCAGATGCGGTTCGACCTCGCGGAGGGGTTCCCGCTGGTCACGACGAAACGGATCCACACCCGGTCGGTGTTCGCAGAGCTCTTGTGGTTCCTGCGCGGGGACACCAACGTCAAGTGGCTGCAGGACCGTGGCGTGACCATCTGGGACGAGTGGGCCGACGAGGACGGCGACCTCGGCCCGGTCTACGGCTACCAGTGGCGCTCCTGGCCCACTCCCGACGGCCGGCACGTCGACCAGGTCGCCCAGGTGGTCGCCGGACTCCGCGACGACCCGGACAGCCGCCGACACCTGGTGTCCGCCTGGAACGTCGCCGACATCCCCGAGATGGCGCTGGCGCCGTGCCACGCGCTCTTCCAGTTCTACGTCGCCCCGGATCGGTCCGGCGGGCGACTGTCGTGCCAGCTCTACCAGCGCTCCGCCGACGTGTTCCTCGGGGTGCCCTTCAACATCGCCTCCTACGCGCTGCTGACCCACATGGTCGCGCAGGTGACCGGCCTGGCCGTCGGCGACTTCGTGCACACCCTCGGCGACGCGCACCTCTACTCCAACCACCTCGACCAGGCGCGGCTGCAGCTGACCCGCGAGCCGCGGCCGCTGCCCAGGCTGGTGCTCGACCCGTCGGTGAGCGAGCTCGACGAGTTCGACCTCGAGCACATCGCCATCGAGGGCTACGACCCGCACCCCGGCATCAAGGCCCCCATTGCCGTCTGACGTGCGCGTCACCCTGGTGGCCGCGGTCGCCGACAACGGGGTGATCGGCGCGGAGGGCGACATCCCGTGGCGGATCCCCGAGGACTTCGCACACTTCAGGCGTGTGACGCTGGGTCACACCCTGGTGATGGGCCGCGCGACCTACGACTCGATCGGCCGCCCGCTGCCCGGCCGCACCACGGTCGTGCTCACGCGCGACCCGGGGTGGTCGGCGGACGGGGTGCTCGTCGCGTCGTCGTTCGACGAGGCGCTCGGCCTGGCGCGGGAGCTCCCCGGTGAGGTGATGGTCGCCGGGGGTGCGGCCGTCTATGCGCTGGCGTTGCCGCGGGCGCAGGCCCAGATCCTCACCGAGGTGCACGCCTCTCCCGCGGGCGACACGTGCTACCCCGACTGGGACCGCGAGGACTGGGTCGAGGTGGCCCGCGTGCCGGGACCGGGGCTCGAGTGGGTCTGGTGGGAGCGTGTGGGTCAGACGGTCCCCGCGAGCTCCTCGAGCATCGTGTCGAGCGAGCCGAGCGCCACCGACAGGTGACCCTCGCCCGCCAGCAGGTGGGCGACGACGCCGGGCATGTGGGCGGCCAGCCAACGCCCGTGGTCGAACGGCACCATCAGGTCCTCCTCGCCCTGCCAGACGAACGCCGGCACCGCGAGCGAGGCGAGGTCGAAGCCCCAAGGGGAGGTGAACGCGAGGTCGTCGTCGACCCAGCCGTCCACGCCGCGGCGCAGGCCGTGACTGAAGTTGGCGATCAGGTCGTCACCGAACTCGTCGGTCAGGAGCGCCCCGTCGACCTCCGGCAGCAGCGTCGCCATGCCGGCGACGACCTCGGCCGGGGTGGCATCGACCATGGCGGCCGCCTCGGTCTCGAGCAGGGGCCGCAACGGCGTCTCGCCCGCGATCGCCGCGGAGAACTCCGCGACGTTCTGCTCTCCCATCCCGGCCAGGAAGTCGAGGTCCTCGGCGTCGGACGGCGCCGCCCCGGCGATCGACAGGGTGCCCGCGACGCGGTCCGGCAGCAGCGCTGCCGTGGCGAGGGCGTGCGGGCCGCCGCCCGACCAGCCCGCCGTCACGCACCGGTCCACGCCCAGGTGGTCGAGCACGGCGGCCATGTCCTCCGCCACGTCCGCGACGCTGCGGCCCGCCCGGCGCGTCGACCCGCCATAGCCGGCGCGGCTGTAGGTCACGAGCCGCAGCCCGTGCCGCGGCGCGGCGTCGGTGAACGCGCGGAAGGGGCGCGTCGACCCGGGCGTGCCGTGGTGGAACAGCAGCACCGGGCCCGGGCCTCCCTCGTCGTGGACCTCGAGCAGCCGGCCGTCGGGCAGGGGGAGGAGGCTGGTCATGGGTCGATGCTGGCACCGAACCGCCGGCCCTGACCATGGGCAGCGGGCCGGAGTCGGCGGGCACCTGGCAGGCTGGCGGTCATGGAGCTGCGCGTGTTCACCGAGCCCCAGCAGGGCGCGTCGTACGACGACCTTCTGCGCATCGCGAGGACGGCCGAGGAGCTGGGCTACGGCGCCTTCTTCCGGTCCGACCACTACCTGGCGATGGGCACCGACGGGCTGCCGGGACCGACGGACTCGTGGGTCACGCTCGCCGGGCTGGCGCGGGAGACCAGCACGATCCGGCTCGGCACGCTGGTGACCAGTGCGACGTTCCGCCTGCCCGGCCCGCTGGCGATCAGCGTCGCCCAGGTCGACCGGATGAGCGGGGGGCGGATCGAGCTCGGGATCGGGGCGGGCTGGTTCGACCGCGAGCACGCGGCGTACGGGATCCCGTTCCCGCAGACGCCCGAGCGCTTCGACCGTCTGGAGGAGCAGCTCGCGATCGTGACCGGGCTCTGGGCCACCGCGGGCGGCTTCAGCTTCGACGGCGAGCACTACACCGTCGTCGACTCGCCCGGGCTCCCGAAGCCGCAGCAGCCCAAGCCGCCGGTCATCCTGGGCGGGCAGGGCAAGCGCCGCACTCCGGAGCTGGCGGCCAGGTACGCCGACGAGTTCAACCTGCCGTTCGTGGCGTTCGAGCGCGGGCTGGCCCAGCACGACCGCGTACGCCGGGCCTGCGAGGCGATCGGGCGCGACCCCGCCTCGCTGGTCTACTCCAGCGCCCTGGTCACCTGCGTGGGCCGCGACGAGGCCGAGTTCCTCCGGCGGGCGCAGGCGATCGGCCACGACCCGGGGATGCTTCGCCGCGACCAGCTGGGCGGCACGGTGTCGGAGGTCCTGGACAAGGCCGGCCGCTACGCCGAGTCGGGACAGGGCCGGCTCTACCTCCAGATCCTGGATCTCGCGGACCTCGACCACCTCCGACTCGTCGCCGAGGAGGTCATGCCGCACGTCACCGGTTCGCTAGCCTGATCGTATGACCGTCCACGCCCCCGGGCCGCCCTTCGGGCGGATGCTCACGGCCATGGCCACGGCGTTCCACGACGACGGGTCGGTCGACCTCGACGGCACCGCCCGGATCGCCGCCCACCTGGTCGACCACGGGCACGACGGGGTCGTGGTGAGCGGGACGACGGGCGAGAGCCCGACGACGACCGTGACCGAGGACGGGGACATCCTGCACGCCGTCATCGAGGCCGTGGGCGACCGCGCGACCGTCGTGGCCGGCGTGGGGACCAACGCCACCGCGCACTCGCTCGAGCTGGCTCGCCAGGCGGAGAAGCTCGGCGCCGACGCCCTCCTGCTCGTCACTCCCTACTACAACAAGCCGAGTCAGGGCGGCGTGCTCCACCACTTCCGCACCGTCGCCGAGGCGACCGGCGTGCCCGTGATGCTCTACGACGTCCCCGGCCGGACCGGCACCCAGATCTCGCTCGACACCTACGCCGCCGTCCGGGAGATCGACACCGTGGTGGCCGTCAAGGACGCCGTGGGCGACTACGCGCGCGGGGTGAGGATCATGCAGCTCGGCTACGAGCTCTACTCCGGCGACGACGTGGCGACGCTCGGCTGGCTGGCCCACGGCGCGGCCGGGGTCGTGTCGGTGGTCGGGCACGCTGCGGGTGACGAGATCTCGGGCATGATCCGCGACTTTCTCGCCGGCGACCGCGACGCCGCGCTGGCGACGTACACCCGGCTGCTGCCGGCCGTCGACGCCGTGATGGGCGTGCCCAACTACGGCGCGACGACCGCGAAGGCCTGTCTGCAGCTGCTCGGCGTCCTCGACAACCGCCACGTCCGAGGGCCGTTGGTGCCGCTCACCGACGAGGAGGTCGACGCCCTCCGCGAGGGTCTGCTCGCCTCCGGACTCCTCGCGAACTGAACCCTCCGGGACCAGAAGGACACCTGTGAGCCATCCCCATCCCGAGCTCTCCGCCCCGCCTGCGCTGGCGCCGGGAGCTCTCCGGATCATCCCGCTCGGCGGCCTCGGCGAGGTCGGGCGCAACATGACCGTCTTCGAGTACGACGACCGGCTGCTCGTCGTCGACTGCGGCGTGCTCTTCCCCGAGGACCACCACCCCGGTGTCGACCTGATCCTCCCCGACTTCGAGGCGATCCGTGATCGCCTCGACGACATCGAGGCGCTCGTGCTGACCCACGGCCACGAGGACCACATCGGCGCCACGCCGTACCTCCTGCGGGAGCGCGACGACATCCCCCTCGTGGGCTCCGAGCTGACCCTGGCCCTGCTCGACTCCAAGCTGCGCGAGCACCGGCTGCGCGAGACCGTGCACTACGTCGTGCGCGAGGGGGACCGGCTCACCCTGGGCCCCTTCGACCTGGAGTTCGTGGCGGTCAACCACTCGATCCCCGATGCGCTGGCCGTCGCGATCAGGACCGGCGCCGGCACGGTGCTGCACACCGGTGACTTCAAGATGGACCAGCTGCCCCTCGACGGGCGGATCACCGACCTGCGGGCCTTCGCCCGGTTGGGGGAGGAGGGGGTCGACCTCTTCCTCACCGACTCGACCAACGCCGAGGTGCCCGGCTTCACCATCCCCGAGCTCGACATCGGGCCGGTGCTCGACCGGGTCTTCCACCAGAGCCGGCAGCGGATCATCGTCGCCTGCTTCGCCAGCCACGTGCACCGCGTGCAGCAGGTCTTCGACGCGGCCGCGGCGCACGACCGCAAGGTCGGCTACGTCGGCCGGTCGATGGTGCGCAACATGGGCATCGCCCGCGACCTGGGCTACCTGCAGGTGCCGCCCGACGTGCTCGTCGACGTCAAGGAGCTCGCCGAGCTGCCACCCGAGCAGCAGGTGCTGATCTCCACCGGCAGCCAGGGGGAGCCGCTGTCCGCCCTCAGCCGGATCGCCCAGCGCGACCACCACCTCGTCCACCTCGAGCAGGGCGACACGGTGATCTTGGCCAGCAGCCTGATCCCCGGCAACGAGAACGCCGTGTACCGCGTGATCAACGGTCTGGCCCGGTGGGGCGCGAACGTGGTGCACAAGGGCAACGCGCTCGTGCATGTCTCGGGCCACGCCAGCGCGGGGGAGCTGCTCTACGCCTACAACATCGTCCGGCCGCGCAACGTGCTGCCGGTGCACGGCGAGATCCGCCACATGCAGGCCAACGCGGCGCTCGCCCGGGCGACCGGCGTACCGGCCGATCGCGTCGTCCTGGCCGAGGACGGCGTGGTCGTCGACCTGGTCGACGGCGTCGCCGCGATCGCCGGCAAGGTCGACTGCGGCTACGTCTTCGTCGACGGGGCGTCCGTCGGCGACGTGACCGAGGCGTCGCTGAAGGACCGCAGGATCCTCGCGGCCGAGGGCTTCATCTCGGTGATCGTGGTGGTCGACTCCGTGAGCGGCAAGGTCGCCGGAGGCCCCGAGATCCACGCGCGCGGCTTCGCCGAGGACGACTCGACGTTCGACCAGATCCGGCAGCCGATCATCGACGCTCTCAACCAGGCCGCGGCCGAGGGCAACACCGACGGCTACCAGCTCCAGCAGGTAGTCCGCCGGGTCGTCGGCCGCTGGGTCAACCGTGAGCACAAGCGCCGCCCGATGATCATCCCGGTGGTCATCGAGGCCTGAGGCCGCCCGCCCGAGGAATCCCCGGTCAGCCGGTGATCCCTGAAGTTGTCGGCCCTCGTGAGGGCCGACAGGTTCAGGAAGAGGCCGACAGGCCGGGCCCTAGCGGCTCGTCTTCTTGGCGGTCGTCTTCCTGGCAGTCGTCTTGACGGGCGCCGCCTTCTTGACGGGCGCCGCCTTCTTGACGGGCGCCGCCTT
>CAZIVD010000069.1:0-25195 GCA_964542635.1 uncultured Nocardioides sp.
CCGTTCGACGCCTTCACCGGCCCGATTGATCAACGTCCCCGGTCAGTACACCTAGAGAGGCCCCCTTGATCGGCATCTCTCCAACACGAACGATTGAAGTTCCCACCCCGAAAGTGATGCGATGACGAGTACCCAGGCGGCGGACGGCGCACTTAGTTGCTCGGAGTTCGTTGTATCAGTGCATCAGAAGGAGCTGGTCGCCGAGGGAGTCGTAAGACTCGCCTTTAAGGGCCTCGACGAGGGGATGTTCCCTTGCTGGACACCGGGAGCGCACATCGACCTCGTCCTTCCTGGGGGCGTTGTCCGACCGTACTCGTTGTGCGGGGATCCTCGGGATCGTTCGCTGCTGGAGGTGGCGGTTCTCAGGGAGCCTGCCAGCAGAGGTGGCTCCGCCTACGTGCACGACAGGCTGCGGCAGGGAGACCAGATCCGCCTTCGCGGACCGCGGAACAACTTCGAGTTGGCACAAGCTAGTCAGTACCTGTTCATCGCAGGTGGCATTGGAGTTACACCCTTAATTCCGATGCTCGCCGAGGTCGAAGCTCGCGGTTCCGACTGGCGGATGCTATATGGTGGCCGATCGCGAGCGTCGATGGCCTTTCGAGACGAATTAGCCGCTCGCTACGGTGCTCGCGTCGAGGTATACCCACAGGACGAGTTCGGGCTTCTCGATCTCGAGACGGCGATCAAGCCGTGCGGCGCGGACGCGTTGGTCTACTGCTGTGGCCCGGAGCCCCTCCTCAACGCCGTCCAGCACGAGTGCCAAGCGTTGCCACCCCAAAGTCTCCGCATCGAGCGGTTCGCGCCGAGAAGCGACGGGCGTGTCGACAAGACAGGTCAGTTCGAGATCGAACTCGCGAGCTCGGGCAAAATCTTCACAGTCCCGTCGGGAAAGACGATCCTCGAGGTATTGGAAGAAGCCGGAGTTCCGACATATGCCTCGTGCCAGGAAGGAACGTGCGGTTCTTGCGAAACGGCTGTGCTTAGCGGGGTCGTCGACCATCGCGACGAAGTGCTCTCCGACGAGGAGCGCGAAGCAGGTGACGTGATGATGATTTGTGTATCGCGCGCCGCCGGCGCTCGACTTCGACTTGACCTGTAGTCAGCGTGACCGCGGGGCGCGGTCCAGCGCTCGCGATCAGGGAACACCTACCACGATCGCGCGGGATCCTATTCCAGAATTAACTAGGTGTCCGGAGGAGGAGGCTGAGAAATCAAGTTGGGGCTATACGCCACCAACATCGGAGGTTTGAACAGATATCAAGCCATTGATCTACCAGGAGGCAGCGTGTCCACCAATGCAAACGCGATGACTGTCGCAAAGATTTATCGTTTCCCCATTAAGTCGATGGGTGGAGAGTCTGTGCAAAATGTGCAGATCGCCCGCGACGGGATCGTCGGTGATCGGCGGTTCGCGATCCTCGAAGTTGAAACCAACGACATCGCGAGCGCCAAAGTTCCCAGGAAGTGGGGACGGCTCATGCAGTTCTCTGCGCGGTATGTAGCTGAGCCGGTGGACGGGCAGCCGTTGCCACGTGTGGAGATCACCTTTCCGGACGGTACGATTCGGCACAACGACGACGCCGATGTCGATGCTGCGCTCACCGAGAACCTCGGCCGAGAAGTCAAGCTAATCGAGGACGCCCCACCAGGAGCAAACAGCTCCTTCATGGAATGGGGCGTCATGGAGGGCCACGATTCGACTGAGTGGATTCAGAAGTATGCCGTAGAGGCGGAAGAAAAGGACGGCGACACCGTCATCGCCCTTCCGACCTCCATGCTGGTCCCAAAGGTCGAGGGGCGTGACACGTACTTCGACGTAACCTCTATGCATCTCATCACGACCTCGACTCTCGCGCACTTCGAGGAGTTGGAGCCAGGGGTTACATTCGATCACCGCCGGTTCAGGGTGAACATCCTCCTCGATACTGCGCCTCAGATTGGCTTCGTTGAGCAGGACTGGACAGGTAAAACCGTCTCTTTCGGTGAGGTGGAGGCCTTCATCGAATGCGTAACGCCCCGATGTGGAATGACTACCATGGCGCAGGGAGACCTGCCTGTTGATCGCCGGATCCTGCGGGCGGCAGTCAAGCACAATACGGTGGATGTTGAGCTCGAGGGCCTCCCAGGTCGCTACGCCTCTGCTGGAGTGTCTGCGACCTTCGTCAACGATGGCAGACTCGAGGTCGGCTCTACGGCGACGATCAAGGAGACGGAGACGGCCGCTTCCTGAATGCAACGCGACCAGTGGCCAATCTTTCGACACGCAAGTGACGGACGCCTGTCAACGGAAGTGGGTTTTCGAACATTGCGGAGGAATCGCTACCGCTGCCTCGCCGGGTGCAGGGTCTTTCGGGCCGCAGCACCCGGCGAGGCGATCTGGAAAGTCCCTATGACCTATATTAGTGGAGGAAACTGAGATGACCCGTATTCGTGCCGTTGTGTATGGCGTCGGCGCCATGAACGCGATGGCTACCCGCATGCTCCTCGAGAAGGGCGTGGATATTGTCGGTGCTCTCGCGCGGAGTCCGGAGAAGGTCGGCAAGGACCTGGGTACGGTAGCTGGACTGGGCCGTGAGATCGGCGTGATCATCGAGGATGACGCCGAGAGGTTGTTCTCCACTCGCACCGTGGATATTGCTCTGATTGCGGTCTCTAGCTACATGGACGGCTTGTATGAGCACTTGCGCGTATGTGCTGAGCACGGAGTCAACGCGGTGACCATTGGGGAAGAAGCTCTCTATCCGTGGAATACCTCTCCAGTCCTAACGGCCGAACTTGACGCGTTGGCCAAGCAGAACAACTGCACGATCAGCGCGTCCGGAGCCCAGGACACGTTCTGGGTGAACATCGTCAACCTTCTCATGGGCACCGCTCATCGGGTGGACTCAGTCGTCGGGCGCGTCAGTTGGAACGTTGACGACTATGGGCCCGAAGTCGCTGCCGACCAGCGAGTGGGGAGCACGGCAGCAGATTTCGAGGCTTGGGTCGGAAATGCCGGCGACCGGCCCCCGACGTTCGGGCGCAACGTCCTTGACGCGTTGGTGGCCGACGCTGGGTTGACCGTCGGGAAGATCACCAACAGCACGCGTCCTGAGATTGCGACAGAACCGATGAAGTCCGTCAGCCTCGATGTGACCGTGCAACCCGGAGACGTAATTGGGTTCACTGACATCGACGAGATCACGACCTTGGAGGGACCGACCTTTTCCTTCGAGATGTCTGGCAAGATCTATCGTCCAGGCGAAGCCGACTGTAACGAGTGGAAGATTCTCGGGGAGCCCAATCTCGAGTTGTCTAACGGCGCGGTTCCTACTGCCATTGTCACTTGTACCCAGATGGTCAACCGTGTGCCGGACGTCATCTCCGCGGAGCCGGGGTACGTGACGATGGAGAAGCTGCCGCGCCTTCGCTATCGCCACTTCCCGCTGTCGCTCTACCTGCGCTGACATTCCGGGGCGGGCCGGGCCGCGGGGCTCGCCTGGCCGGTGTGCCGCGCCGGCCGTTAACCACTCACGCGAAGGGTTTGAAATGGAGTCCGACACAAGCATCATCCTGAGTGATCACTCAGCCGGGGCATGTTCATATGCGCGCCTGCAACACGAGCCAGTCGACGAGGCGGCAGTCCTAAACCTTGTTGCAGCTCGGCGTGCGGGAGCCGTTGCGCACTTTGTCGGGCAGGTCCGCGACCACGACGAAGGCCGACTGGTTCGTCACCTCGAGTACAGCGCGCACCCGGACGCGGGCCAGGTGCTCGCGAATCTCGTTGAGGCAACCCTCAGAGACCGTGTGGGCGTGTGCAAAGTCGCGGCCGTCCACCGCCTAGGCATCCTTGCAGTTGGCGATGTCGCTCTTCGTGTCGTTGTCAGCGCGGAGCACCGGAAACAGGCCATGGACGCGGCCAGCGACTTGGTCGAGACGATCAAGCACGAGTTGCCAGTCTGGAAGCATCAGGTCTTCAGTGATGGCAGCAAGGAATGGGTGGGTTGCACATGACTTTGATTCCGCTTGGTATGCCACGGTTGGCTGGACGACACGCGGAACCTGGTCTAGGCCGTCCATCCGATAGTCGGCTTATCGACTCGTTCGGCCGCGTCGCGCGCGATCTCCGCGTGTCGCTCACAGATCGTTGCAACCTCCGTTGTTCTTACTGCATGCCCGAGGACGGGCTGGACTGGATGCCCAAGTCGTCTCAGCTGAGCGACGAGGAAGTCATTCGAGTCATTTCGATCGCTGTCCGACTGCTCGGCATCCGTGAGGTCCGCTTCACAGGGGGTGAGCCGCTCCTGAGACGAGGTCTCGACTGGATCGTCCGCCAGACATCGGAGATGGACCCCCGCCCAGACATTTCGTTGACGACGAACGGCATCGGACTGTCGCGTCGAGCTGACTCGTTGGCTGCATCGGGATTAGATCGGCTCAACGTGTCCCTTGACACCTTGCGTCGAGAGCGGTTCACGAAGCTTACTCGCCGTGACCGCTTGCGCGACGTGCTCGCCGGTCTTGCCGCTGCCAGCGCCGCACACATCGCGCCGATCAAAATCAATGCGGTTCTTCTCCGCGGGGTCAATGATGACGAGGCCCCAGAATTGTTGCGCTTTGCGCTGGAGAATGATTACGAACTTCGGTTCATCGAGCAGATGCCTCTCGACGCGCAACACGGTTGGGATCGCAAGCAGATGATCGGCGCCGAAGAGATCCTCGAAAAACTCAGCACCGAGTTCCAACTGTCGCCCGATCGGGTTCCGCGGGGTTCCGCGCCTTCTGAACTTTGGCAAGTCAACGGCGGTCCCAAGCGCGTCGGTGTCATCGGGTCCGTAACCCGACCGTTCTGCGGGGCGTGCGATCGGACCAGGCTAACAGCGGACGGTCAGATCAGATCGTGCTTGTTTTCATCGACAGAGAGCGATATCAGGGTACTAATTCGTGACCGCGCTACCGATGAAGAGATCGCCCAGCGCTGGCGCGACGCGATGTGGGAAAAGATGGCCGGTCACGGAATCAACGATCCCAATTTCCTGCAGCCACGACGGCCAATGAGTGCGATAGGTGGATGATCCGGTGATTGAGGTAACGGTGCGCTATTTTGCAGCAGCGCGAGACGGCTGTGGTCGCAATTCTGAGGTTCTCAACGTTCCCGATCGGACTAGCGTGCGTGAACTCCTGCACTTGCTGCGGGAGCGTTACGGGGCGGCATTCGGTAACGTTCTCGTTTGTTCGAGCTTTCTCGTAGATGGGCTAATCGTTAGGGAGCCTGACAAGCAGGTTTTGAAGGAAGCCGCGACGTTCGACATCCTTCCTCCGTTTGCTGGCGGGTAGATCGAAGGCTGAATCGCACTCCAATGCGCTAGTCAAGCTTCATTTGCTGGCGTCAATAATACGCTTCTTCACGAATGCGATGAGGAGAACCGCGTATTCAAACGATAGCTGACGACCGGACGGAGTTGAGAGCCTAGTGGGGGACGAAGTCGAGCAAGGTTCGTGGGCCGGACCTGCAGGAGGGAAGCTGGCCCATCTGAATCGAGCGGGTGAGGCACATATGGTCGATGTGGCTGACAAGGAAGACACCGTGCGCACGGCGACCGCCACCGGTAGATTCGTAACCACGTCCGACGTTATCGAGTTGCTGCAGCGCGACAACTTGCCGAAGGGCGACGCCCTTGCTGTTGCGCGCGTTGCTGGGATTGCCGGCGCGAAGCGCACGGCGGATCTGGTGCCGTTGTGCCATCCGATCGCGTTGCACGCGGTGAGTGTCGAGCTGGTCCTTGATCGCGAGGGCATCGGGATCACAGCGACCACTCGGACGCACGGCAAGACCGGTGTGGAAATGGAGGCGTTGACCTCGGTGGTCGCTGCGGGGCTGGCGCTCTACGACATGGTGAAGGCGGTTGACCGCGCCGCGAAACTGACAGATGTTCAGTTGGCCGCCAAGAACGGGGGTCAGTCCGGGAAGTGGGCGCGGTGAAAAGGTCGTGGCCGCTCCGACCGACCTCTCAGTCGGTCGTTGAAGACCATAGCCGCCGAGCGATGGCCCATTCCTTCACGTAAGGCTTTTCGCCCCATCCCTCCAGCCTCGCAGATGCACCAGAAGGGCTGAGCGGCTTCTGCGCTCGACCAGCGTGCCGATCGCCCACTGCCCGTCCGGAATGATCAGGTGCCTTCACAATGGCCAGGGAAGTGGAGACCGGGGCTGCCCCGCGTGGAGCGTTCCACCTCGCACACAACGGGAGAGCGATGTGTTCACCATAGCCATGTGTGGCGATGGTCACTCGGGGCTACGTTAGGTGAGTCCTAACTGCGCATTCCACCATGGTCGACGCCGTACCTGTTGAAAGGAATTACCGGATGAGTCCCACAAATGCATTCGCGACGGGCGCTGGCCTACTCGCGGGGCTTTCCATTCCACTGACTATCGAACTCGCAGTGCCTGCCTGGATGGTGTTCTTCGCGTGGGCCACGTTCTTCTTCTGCGGTCAAGGAATGGAAGCACTACGCGCACAACTGGCCACTAACACCTGGGGCGTTCTTCTGGGTGCGGCTGCCTTCGTGGTCATCGTTCACTTCGAACTGTCAACATGGCCCGCAGCCGTGGTGGTCGGGGTTGCGGCTTTCTGCGTCGCGCAGTCCGGCCGGGTTCCGATGTTTTCTGCCGCTCCGGGGCTGTTCGTCGGATTCGCCATGATCGCAGCCGCCGTGCAAGTCGCCGAGCTTCCGATCACCGAATGGGGGGCGAAGAACCCGCTAGCGCTGGCGTTGGTGACGGTGCTTCTGGGCTCGGCGCTCGCCGTCGCGACCGAGTGGATAGCCAAGGCGCTTTCGTCCAACGGCTCAAGTGAGAAGGTGCCCCAACTGAGCAGCGAACCTGAGTCGCCGACACCCGCGTGAGTTGTCCTGGCGAGGCAGTACATTACATCCACCTCGGCGCGATAGCTCACGTGCACAGCGGTTCTCCGATCCGACACACTCCGTGTCTCGTCACGTGAGGTATTCCTGCGCACGAAGGCCTCGACATCCTTGTTGCCGACGATGGCGCGCCACCACATCGGCTTCGCGGCGATCGGTACACGTTCGAAGGGCTCAGCGCGAGGTGCGTACGTCGTAACAGACGACCCCTTGATCGACACCAGAAGTCACGTGGAGAAGTGATCGTCCCGGGCGTGGACTCGCCGCGCATCCGATGGGATCGGCATTCCCGACGTACCACCCGTGTGCGCCTCGGCGATGAACGTCGAATCGGAGAAAAAGCTGACACCCACTCGAGCTCCCCGCGACTCGGCCTCGAACCGGATCTGCCGCGGTGGCTGCGATCAAGTCGACCAACGTGGTGGTCGAGATCGAAAACAACGAAAGGGAATGACGCGTGAGGAAGCAATACCTGGCCCTGGCCCTCGGTGCGGCCCTCCTGCCCAGCATGACCGCCTGCGGCGACGACGGGGACGGAGACGGCAACGCCGCGACGACCACGATCACCATGTACGCCGCCTCATCGCTCAAGGCGGCCTTCGAGGACATCGCCGAGACGTCGAGGCCGATCACGAGGGCGTCGAGGTGGAGTTCAACTTCGCCGGCTCCTCCGACCTGGTGGCCACGATCCAGCAGGGCGCTGACGCGGACGTGGTCGCCTCGGCGGACATCGCAAACATGGACAAGCTGGTCGCCGACGACCTGCTCGGCGACGACCCTGAGAACTTCGCGTCCAACACTCTCCAGATCGCGGTGCCGCCCGGCAACCCGGCCGGCATCACGACGCTGGCCGACCTAACCAAGGACGGCGTCAACCTCGTGATCTGCGCCCCCGAGGTGCCCTGCGGCTCGGCCGCCGGGAAGGTCGAGGACGCCTCCGGCCTGGACTTCGAGCCGGTCAGCGAGGAACAGACCGTCACCGACGTCCTCAACAAGGTGATCACCGGCGAGGCCGACGCAGGCCTAGTCTACGTCACCGACGTGATCGCTGCCGGCGACGAGGTCGAAGGTATCGAGTTCCCCGAGTCGGGCAGCGCGGTGAACATCTACCCGATCGCCACCATCGACGGCTGCGACGAGGCCGACCTGGCCCAGGAGTTCGCCGACCTGGTGCTGGGCGTCACCGGTCAGACCGCGCTCGCTGAGGCGGGTTTCGCCAAGCCGTGACCGCGGGCTGATGCATCGGACCGAGACGCACACCAGCCTCCCGGCGTGGGCGTACCTTCCCGCGGCGGCGGGAGCGGCCTTCGTGCTGCTCCCGCTCGCTGCCATGGTCTCGCGCGTCCACTGGGGCGACTTCTGGTTCCTGATCGCCAGCGAGTCCTCGGTTGCGGCCTTCTCCCTGAGCATGCGCACCTCCGGCGCCAGCACGGTGGCATGCATCCTGTTGGGCGTACCCCTGGCGCTGGTGCTGGCACGCACTCGTTTCCCCGGCCAGAGCCTTCTGCGTTCCTTGGTTCTGCTGCCCCTCGTGCTGCCGCCAGTGGTCGGTGGCATCGCCCTGCTCTACACCTTCGGGCGCCGCGGCCTCCTGGGCGAGACCCTGGAGGTCGCCGGGATCCAGATCGCCTTCTCGACCACTGCCGTGGTCTTGGCGCAGACGTTCGTCGCCTTGCCGTTCTTGGTGATCAGCCTTGAGGGCGCGCTCCGGACCGCCGGCGACCGTTGCGAAGTGGTAGCCGCGACGCTGGGCGCCCGTCCCACCCGGGTGCTGTTCCGGGTCACCCTGCCGTTGATCCTGCCTGTGCTCGGCTCGGGGATCGTCCTCGCGTTCGCTCGGGCGCTCGGAGAGTTCGGCGCGACGATGACCTTTGCCGGCAGCCTCCAGGGCGTCACCCGCACACTGCCGCTGGAGATCTACCTCCAACGCGAAACCGACCCCGATGCAGCCGTCGCGCTCTCTCTCGTCCTCGTCCTGGTAGCCGTGGTCGTCATCGGGTTCGCCCGACGTGGACGGAGCACGCTGTGAGCCTGTCCTTCTCCGCCGACGTACCCGACCGCGGGTTCTCCGTCCAGCTCGAGGTCGCCCCAGGCGAGACGCTCGCCCTCCTCTGACCCAACGGAGCCGGCAAGTCAACGTTCCTCGCCGCCACCGCCGGCCTGATCCGCCCCCAGGACGCCAAGATCACCCTCAACGGGCGCACCCTGACCGAGATCGGCGCGGGGCAACGCAAGGCGTGGGTTCCCCCGCACAGCCGTAACGTCGGACTGCTTGCGCAGGAACCGCGGCTCTTCCCCCACCTCAACGCACTGGAAAACGTCGCCTTCGGCCCCCGCAGCCGCGGCGTCGGGCGAGCCGAGGCGCACCGTACCGCGCGGGACTGGCTGGCGCGGGTTGACCTGGAGCCCTACGCACAACGTCGCCCCTCGAAGCTCTCCGGAGGACAGGCACAGCGCGTCGCCGTCGCCCGAGCGCTCGCGGCTGACCCCGGACTCATGCTCCTGGACGAACCTCTGGCAGCCCTCGACGTAGATGTCACGCCAGCCCTGCGACACATGTTGCGCAGCGTCCTCGCAGACCGCACGGCCATCATCGCCACCCATGACCTCCTCGACGCAGTACTCCTGGCAGACAAGGTGGCAGTGGTCGACGCCGGCCACATCGTCGAACACGGAGCCACCCGCGACGTACTGACCCGCCCCCGCAGCCCCTTCGGAGCACGGATCGCAGGGCTCAACCTGATCACCGGCACCTGGCAGCTAGACGGCGTCCACACCCCGACCGGCCTCGTCGTCCACGGGCACAACGCCGACCCCGACGTCTCGGACGGGACCGCCATGGTCGCGATCTTCCGACCGTCCTCAGTCGCCGTCTATCTCGACTCACTCCCAGGATCTCCACGCAACAGCTTCGACATCACCGTCTCAGCCCTAGAGCCACACGGTGACCTCGTCCGGGTACGCGCCGACGGCCTCAACGCCGACATCACCCCCGCAGCCGTCGCCGAACTACGACTGACCCCAGGAGCCACGGCACACTTCGTCGTCAAGGCCGCCGAAGTCGACATCTATCGCGCGCTGCCCTGACCCGTGCAGGTTTGCTGGCGACTCCCGCACACCATAGCTGCGGACGACGCCGTTGCTGACGTCGAGGAACCTCGACAGGTGAAGTACCAGTAGCAGCGCCGATGCTCGCGTCACATAGGTGGATGAGCAGTTCGCCGAACCCGAGGGCCCCGAGGGCTCCCACCGTTGAGTACACTCATGTTCCCGCCACGATCGTCGAAATTCAGAGGACTTCTAACCTGCTGTCTCTAGGCATGACGGCTCGTTTCGCCTATCTGGAGCCGCGAACTGCGTCTGTGCAGGTGACATCCAATGCCGACGTCGGCATTGGAAATCCTATGCCGACCTCCGGACTATGCCGATGTTCCTCGTGACGGACCGTGTTGGTGCGGTTTCCGAACGGGATGGTCGGCATAGTCAGAGTGCCGCGAGCCAGGCGAGGATGTCAGGTTCGGGGCGGTAGACCCCGGGCTTCACTCCTGGTGGTCTGGTTCGGTCGAGGGCTGCTTGCTTGATGGCCATGTCAGCGTGAAGGTAGGCGTCGGTGCTGTGGGTGTCGGCGTGCCCGAGCGAGCAGATTCATCGCTGCGCTGTGTCTCAGGGTGTGCATCGTGACGTGCTTGCCGGCCAGGCTTGGACAGACGATCGCTGCGGCCGTGACGCAGGTGGCAAGGCGATGCTCGAGCGCATCGCGGGACAGGGATTGTCCGTGGGGACCGCAGAACAGCGCGGTTCCGGGCCGGGTGGTCCGCTCAGTGAGGTAGGCCGTCATCACGCTCACGGTTGCGCTGGTCAACGGGGTGATGCGTTGGCGTCGTCCTTTGCCGGTGCAGGTGACGTGGGGGCCGGTGCCGAGGTGGAGGTCGTCGATCGTGAGTGAGCAGACCTCGCTGATGCGAAGGCCGGTCTGCACGGTCATGGCCAGCAGTGCGTGGTCGCGTCGGCCGGTCCGAGTCGTCGGGGCGGGTGCGGCGAGAGGGCGACGACTTCGTCGGGCGCGAGGAACTCGATGACGGGTCTGGTCGTGCGTTTTGGTGGGATCGCGAGGACCTGGCTCATCGTCGCTGAGTGTTCGGGGTGGTCGGGTAGGGCACGGCTGAGCACGGAGCGGACCGCGTTCAGGCGGACATTGCGGGTCTTGGCGCTGTTGCCGCGTTCTTGCTCGAGGTAGTCGAGGACCCCGGTGATGTTCGTTGCGGTGACGGCGTCGAAGTCGAGAGCGTCGACGGCGACCCCGAGCGTTGCGGTCAGCTACTTCAGCAGCATCCGCCACGTGTCGCGGTAGGAGCCGATCGTGTGACTCGATAGGTCCCGCTGGCTGTGAGCGAAGGTCGTGAAGTAGGTCTGCAAACTGGCTGCCAACGCGTTCATGATGGTTCTCCTTGCGCAGTGCCGGCGTTGAGTTCAAGACGGCCGGCGGCCAGGGCCATGAGCTCGCCGGTCGCGCTCAGGTACCAGTACGTGTGGGTGGCGTCGGAGTGCCCGAGCCAGGTCGCGAGCAGCGACAGAACCCGGTCGGGGTCACCGTCGTGGGCGTAGGCCGCGGTCATGTGCGCGGTGGCGAAGGTGTGTCTCAGGTCATGCAGCGCGGACGTGCTCTGCCGCGCGGCGTCAGTCCGGCTTCCTCCCGGACTCGTCGGAACATGTCCTGGAAGCTCACGTAGATGTACCCGGTCCCGTTGGCGGTCACGATGACCAGACCATCGGGGTTGGGGTTGGTGGCTACGCGGGCTGGCAGGGCGATGTATTGGATGAGCGCGGCCGTCGTCGTGGGGTGGATCGGGACGAGCGAGCCTGTCAAGATTTCTGTGTAAGGGGTCGGTTGGTGTTCACAGGTGGGGCTCGATCCGGTCGGGGTAGACCGGGGCGAGTTGGCGAGGGCCTTCTTCCAGTTCGTGGTGACCTGGCCCTCGACGAGGGGGGGCTTGCGCTCGTTGGCGGGTTTCCCGCGTTCCTTCTCGCGGGCGCGTGCCCGCTTGTCCTCGATGTTGCAGATCGCGAGCCAGAGCAGCTTGACGACGGCGTCGTCGTTGGGGAAGTGGCCGCGGTTCTTGATGATCTTGCGCAGTTGGGAAGTTCAGCGACTCGATGCTGTTGGTGGTGTAGATGACCCGGCGCAGCTCGGGCGGGAAGGCCAGGAAGGGGGTGAACCGTTCCCAGGCGTTCTCGAAGGTCGCCACGGTGTTGGGGTAGCGCTGCCCGAGGTCGCTGGCCTTGAACGCCTCCAGCTCGGCCCGCGCGGCTTCGGCGTCGGCTGCTTGGTAGATCGGTTTGAGCGCCGCGGCCACGGCCTTGCGGTGCTGGTAGGACACGAAGCGGGTCGCGGCACGGATCAGGTGGACCACGCAGGTCTGCACGGTGGCGTTGTGCCAGGTCGCCTCGATTGCCTCGGGAAGCCGGTGAGGCCGTCGCAGCACACGATGAGCACGTCGCGCACACCGCGGTTGGCGAGCTCGGCGCAGACGCTGGCCCAGAACTTGGCTCCTTCGCTGGTCTGGACCCAGATCCCGAGCACGTGCTTGATGCCCTCGATGTCGACGCCCACGGCGATGTGCGCGGCCTTGTTGCGCACGTGTCCGCCGTCGCGGACCTTCACGATCAGCGCGTCGAGGTAGATCACCGGGTAGAGCGCTTCGAGCGGTCGCCGTTGCCAGGTGAGCACCTCCCCGAGGACCTCGCCGGTGATCTTGCTGATGGTCTCGTGGGACAGCTCGGTGCCCAGCGTGGAGCGATGGTGGTGCTCGATGTCGCGGATCGTCATCCTGCCGGCGTAGAGGCTGATGATCATGTCGTCGAGCCCGCCCAAGCGACGTGCGCCCTTCGGGGACCAGCCGCGGGGTGAAGCTGCCCTCGCGGTCGCGTGGTGTGTTGAGCTCGATGTCGCCGACGCTGGTCGCGACCGTCTTCGCGGTCGAGCCGTTGCGGGAGTTGGCGAACAACGACGCTTCCTCGGCGCCCTTTTCATAGCCCAGATGGCCGGTCAGTTCCGCCTGCAGCCCACGCTCGAGCGCAGCCTTGTCCAGCCCAGGGATAAAGCCCTCGGCACCGGTCAGATCGAGCTCGCCGGCATCGATCTTGGAGAAGATCTCATCCAGCGCACCCGAGGCGGCCATCTGCGCGGCGACCTCGGCGCCGCTCCTAGGTTCTTCCTCTGCCACAAGGTCCATCGTCGTCCCTTCAGATGAACGGATGCCTTACACAGAAGATCTGACACGCCCGGACGAGCCGCTCAGCAGACTTCGCAGCCTTGATGACCAACAGGTCGTTGACGTGGTTGATGTCGCCGACACGCAGCTTCAATGCTTCCCCGATCCGCAGCCCCGTGGCGGCAAGCAGCCCGATGGCGGTGCGCATCGTCGCGGCGATCCGCTCGTCACGGAACACGTGACCGCAGGCGGCGAGCAACGCATCGAGGTCTTCTTGGCTGTAGATGAAGGGCACCGCTCGCGGCTTCCTGGCCGGCAACAGTCCACCCGGGATGACCGGGACGTCGACATCGTTCGCGTTCAGGTAGCCGGCGAAGCGCCGCACCAACGACAACCGTGTGGACCACCACGACGGGTGCGCGTCAGGGTTGAGCCGGGCCCAGGCCACGGCCTAATCCACGGTGAAGGTCGTCTGCCCGCGGGCTTCGAGCCACGTGCAGAACAGGCCGACCTGCCGCTCGACGTCGTTGAGCTGGAACCCCAACGCCCGCCGCATCACCAGGTACTCATCGAGCCGATCACGCAACGTCGGCGCCGACGCTGGCGTCTTCGCTGGGGTGGTCATCGCGGCACCTGGCCGAACGGGACGACCGGCTCGCGCAGCGACGCCAGGTCGACCTTGGCGTAGGTCATCGTGGTGACGGTGTAGACGTGGCCCAGCAGTTCTTTGGCTTCGGTCAGCGTGCCGCCCGCGGCCAGAACGTCCATCGCGGCGGTGTGGCGGAGCCGGTGTGCGTGGATCGGGTCGATGCCGGCCAAGCCCGACAGCCGGGCGATGACCCCGGAGATTCCCGAGGTCGTCATCATCTGGCGTGGCGCCCTGAGGCGCACGAACACGGCACGATCCAACGCGGGCGGTCGGAACCGCAACCAGGCTTCCAACGCCTGCCCCACGTCAACGGGCAGTGGCAGCACGTGCTCGCGGCCCTTGCCGGTCACCCTCACCTGTCCGCTGGACCAGTCGATGTCGTCGAGCATCAGACGTGCCGCTTCGCCAGCACGCAAACCCAACCGCACCAGGATCAAGACCAGGGCACGATCCCGTGCCCCGATCGCCGTGGCCGGATCACAGATGGCCAGCGACGCCGCGACCTGCTCGGCGGCCACTCCTCGCGAAACCGACCGTTTTGTCCCAGAAGGCTTGAGGATCCCAGCGGTCAGGTCCCGGTCAAGGCGACCGGTGCTCAACGCCCACCACAATAACCGAAGGAACAGCACCGTTGAACAACTCAAGATTGGGTTCCCCGAAATCTTCCACTCGTTGCAGTCGGCTTCGCCTGCACCATAAAGCTTCCCAGACATCTCGAAGGAGAAGGTCGGTCCTTCTAGCGTCGTGACCTCGTCGATGTCCGTGAACCCAATCACGTCTCCAGGTTGGACAGTTGCGTTGAGGCTCACCGACTTCATCGGTTCCGTCGCTATCTCGGGACGCGTACTGTTGGTGATCTTCCCGGCCGTCAACCCAGCGTCGGCGACCAATGCGTCAAGGACGTTGCGCCGAAACGTCGTGGACCGTTCACCCGCGTTGCTGACCCATGATTCGAAATCCGCTCCCGTGGTTCCCACCCGCTGGTCGGCGGCGACCTCCGGCCCATAATCGTCAACGTTCCAGCTGGCGCGCCCGACAACTGAGTCCACCCGATGAGCGGTGCCCATCAGGAGACTGACGATGTTCACCCAGAACGTATCTTCGGCGCCCGGCCGCGCTGATCGTGCAATTGTTTTGCTTGGCCAACGCGTCAAGCTCGGCCGTCAAAACGTGGGATGTATTCCACGGATAGAAAGCCTCTTCCCCCGATTGTCACGGCATTGACTCCATGATCGGCACATACCCGCAGGTGTTCGTACAAGCCGTCCATGTAGCTTGAGACGGCAACCACCGCAATATCGGCGGTGCGAGAGGAGAACAGCTTTTCCGCGTCATCCTCGATGATCACGCCAAGCTCGCGGCTCAGGCCGGTGGCCGGACCCCCCAGGTGTGGATTAGCGAGACTGAGCTTGTGGTTGAAGTCTTCCCAAGTGTGCCCTTCTAGATTGGAACCCACACGTCCCTGCCTCGGCGTGATGCAGATACGGCAACGTATGACAGCGAGTGAGGGCACCCGTATGTGTACGTAGACCACTTCGGCCGTCTGCTGTGTGCGCCGCCTCCTGGGCGTGCGCGGTTGATCACGGCGAGGATGGGGTCGCTTCGCGCGTCGCCGCGTCGCCGCGTGACCGCCAGCCCGCGAGCCAGCCCGGCTCGATGTTCGAGGGAATCGCCATGACTGTTGCAAGCACCAAAGGAAGAGCTGTCGTCTACGCGACTGCGCCATCTAGCCATCACGTGCGGGTGCGCGATCGGTGCACGCGCGTACCGGAAGGACTGGTACACGCCAAAACCCCCGGAGGCGTTCGTGCTCTGTGTGGCGCAGACGTAACGACGTGGCCGAGGTTCTACGACATGTCGTTCTTCCGGGTCGAGAAGAACCGTTGTCCGGGGTGCAGCTCGGCCGCTCTGGCCATGTCGCGACGCTACCTCGCCCCGTCGACCTGATCCTGAGGGCCCTACGTGTCAACCAGTTCACTAATCAAGCAGCAGATCGACCGGGAGTATCCGGTCGTCACCCACGGGAAGGGCGTCTTCCTGTTCGACGATCAAGGTCGGCGCTATCTCGACGGCTCTGGCGGCGCCATGACTGCCAGCATCGGGCACGGCGTCGAGGAGATCGCCGAGGCGGTGCAGGCGCAGATGGGACGGGTGGCTTTCACCTACCGAACACAATTCACGAACCAGCCCGCTGAAGACCTGGCCCTCCGGCTGACTGCTTTGGCGCCGGGTGACCTCGACTTCGCCTTTTTTGTCAGCAGCGGCTCGGAGGCGACCGAGTACGCGATGCGCGCGGCGATCGGCTACTGGCAGAAGCGGTCCTGTCCCAATAAGGTCAAGGTCCTCGGTCGGCACACCAGCTACCACGGCATGACCATGGGCTCGCTGTCCATGTCCGGTCACGCTGCGAGGCGGATCGACTACGGGACGCTGCTCCATCCCTTCGCGGTTACCGCGCCCGTCCACGCGTACCGCTACGCGAACCCGGACGAAGACGAGGCTTCGTACGCTGTCCGTGCCGCGGCAGACTTTGAGCGGGCGATCGCGAAGGCGGACCCCACCACCGTCGCCGCGGTCATCGTGGAACCGATCGTCGGTGCCGCGGGTGGCGTCCTGGTGCCACCGGCGGGCTACCTCGCGCTTCTGCGCGAGGTCTGTGACCGGATGGACGTGCTGCTCATCATGGACGAAGTCATCACGGGCATGGGTCGCACCGGTGACTGGTTTATGAGCAACACGGAGAGCGTCGTCCCCGACATCCTGGTGACGGGCAAGGGGATGAGTGCCGGCTATGCACCGATGGCGGCGGCGCTCCTCAGATCACCCGTCGTGGACGTGCTCGGACGAGGTGACGGTGTCGGACCGTTCGGGCACACCTTTTCCGGCAACCCGCTGGGTGCAGCCACGTGCCTGGCCGTACTCGACTACATGGACAAGGTCGACGTCCTCGCAAACGTCCGCGCGCGCGAACGACAGCTCGCGACGGGCCTGCGCGAGCTTGCCTCACGTTTCCCGTTCATGGTCGACGTCCGCGGCCGTGGACTACTGTGGGGTTTCGAGTTCGTGGTCGACATCGAGAACGCGACCCCGCCCGCAGCCGCGCACAACGCGGCTGGCGCTTTCGTAGACGAGTGCTTCGACCGTGGCCTTATCGTCTACCCGGCCGGCATCGCCCCGTTGAGGAACGCTGCTCTCCTCGCACCTCCGCTCACAATCAGTGACCAGGAGGTCGAGCTCATGCTGACTATCCTTGCGTCTGCTCTGGAGGGCCTGGCGCGGCGGGAGTTCATGCGTATGGCCAAAGCCCAGGCGCCGTGACGACGTCTAGGTCGCAGGTTCTTGGCGACACGCACCGTCGAGACGGCAACGCCGCTGCTCAACGACCTCTCGCAACAGATCAACGAGACCGCGACGCAGCGGTTGTCCGAGGCAATCTGCGGGTGTGCGGCGCCGAAGCCAATGTCACGCACGAACTGCAGGTGCGCTTCCGCCCGGGCGACCATCCACGCTCACCACGGCGGACCCGCCGCGCGGGCTCACCGCGGAGACCTCGGGTCAAGCAGCATCACCAGCTCATTCATGAGGTGAGCCAGATCCAGCGGCCCACGCGAGCCCTTTCACTTTGCGGGCGAAGCCCGTTCCCGACCAGGTCCCAACTCGTCGAACCCAAATCGGAGCACGCAATGATAATTGGAGTTCTCAAGGAAGCATGCCCCGCTGAAGCGCGAGTGTCAGCGACGCCGGCGACAGCGGCGAAGCTCGTCATCCTCGGTTACGACGTGGTGGTGGAAGCGGGCGCGGGGGAGGCCTCCAGCTTCCCTGATGCAGCGTACGCCGAGGCGGGCGCCACCATCGGAGACGCCCTCGCTGCCGACATCGTCTTCGGCGTCAACGCCCCTTCGGCCAGCCAGCTGGACGGGCTGCGGAAGGGCGCCACCGTGGTGGGCACGCTCGGCCCGGCGTTGAACCCGGCGCTGGTGGAGGACCTGGCACGCCGACCGATCACGGCGCTGGCGATGGATGCGGTGCCGCGGATCTCGCGGGCGCAGACACTGGACGTGCTGTCCTCGATGGCAAACATCGCCGGCTACCGGGCGGTTGTGGAGGCGGCGCACGCCTTTGGTCGGTTCTTCACGGGTCAGGTGACTGCGGCTGGGAAGGTGCCGCCGGCCAAGGTGCTGGTCGCGGGGGTGGGGGTGGCCGGGCTGGCTGCGATCGGGGCGGCCGGGTCGCTGGGTGCGATCGTGCGGGCGACCGATCCGCGACAAGAGGTCGCCGACCAGGTTCGGTCGCTGGGTGGCGAGTATCTCGCGGTGGAGGCGGCCGACGTCGAGGTAAGTGCGACCGGCTACGCCAAGGAGATGTCGGAGGACTACAACGCGCGGGCTGCCGCGTTGTACGCCGAGCAGTGTACAGAGGTGGACATCGTCATCACCACGGCCCTGATCCCCGGGAGGCCGGCTCCGCGGCTGATCACCGCGGAGATGGTGGCGAGCATGAAGGCGGGCAGCGTAGTCGTGGACATGGCCGCCGCGAACGGGGGCAATGTCGAGGGCACGGTCGCCGGTGAGGTTGTGATGACCGACAACGGAGTGACAATCATCGGCTACACCGACCTGGCCGGTCGTCTGCCCACCCAGGCCTCCCAGCTGTACGGCACCAACTTGCTGAATCTGATGACGTTGATGACCCCTGGCAAGGACGGCAAGCTGGTACTGGACTTCGACGATGTGGTGCAGCGGTCGATCACCGTCGTCCGGTATCACAACGGGGAGCATGAGCTGACCTGGCCGCCGCCGCCTGTCCAGGTCTCCGCTGCCCCCGTGGCCGCCGCGCCCGCGGCTGCGCCGGTGGGGTCGCTGGTCAAAAAGCACGTCTCGACGCCGCGGCGGTTCGAGGCGGTCGCCATCGGCGCCGCGCTGCTGTTCCTCCTGGGGGCGGCCTCACCGCCGGCGCTGCTGGGACACCTCACAGTCTTTGCGCTGGCAGTCGTCATCGGTTTCTACGTGATCGGGCATGTACACCACGCGCTGCACACGCCTCTAATGTCGGTAACCAACGCGATCTCCGGGATCATCGTCGTCGGCGCGCTGCTGCAGATCGGCCATGACGATACCGCTATCACCGCGCTGGCCATGGTCGCGGTCCTGCTCGCCAGCATCAACGTGTTTGGTGGCTTCGCGGTGACGCGTCGGATGCTCGCCATGTTCTCCCGGTACTGAGAAGAGAGCTTAGCTATGTCTGATTTGATGGCACTCGAGACCTCCGCGCGCGCGGCGTACGTCGTCGCGGCAATGCTGTTCATCCTGGCGCTGGCGGGGCTGTCGCGGCACGAGACGGCCAAGGCCGGCAACACATTCGGGATGGCGGGGATGGCCGTCGCCCTGGTAGCGACGGCTGCGCTGGCGATCGACCGGGACATCTCCGGCGGCGGGCTCGCGCTGCTCATCGCCGCGATGCTGGTCGGCGCGGCTGTCGGGCTGTGGCGGGCTCGCATGGTCGAGATGACCGGGATGCCCGAGCTGATCGCACTGCTGCACTCGTTCGTCGGACTAGCGGCGGTGCTAGTCGGCTGGAACGGCTACCTGCACGTTGAAGCCGACCCTGACGGTCTCGAGGCCATGGCACTCGGCGCCCATGACTTGCTCGGGATCCACTCTGCCGAGGTGTTCATCGGCGTGTTCATCGGCGCGGTCACCTTCACCGGCTCGATCGTGGCGTTCCTCAAGCTGTCTGCCCGGATCAAGTCCAGCCCGCTGATGCTACCCGGAAAGAATGCTCTGAACGTCGGCGCCCTGGTCGCCTTCGTGGTCCTCACCGCTTGGTTCGTGATCGACTCGCAGCTGTGGCTGCTCGTCGCGGTAACCGTCATCGCTCTGGCGCTGGGTTGGCTCCTGGTCGCCTCAATCGGCGGCGGTGACATGCCGGTCGTGGTGTCCATGTTGAACAGCTACTCCGGGTGGGCCGCGGCCGCGTCGGGCTTCTTGCTGGAGAACGACCTGCTGATTATCACCGGCGCGCTGGTCGGCTCCTCGGGCGCCTACCTGTCCTACATCATGTGTAAGGCAATGAACCGCTCGTTCATTTCCGTGATCGCTGGCGGCTTCGGCATCGCGGCCGGCCCGGCCGACGACGCCGACTACGGCGCGCACCGCGAGATCGACGCCGAGGGTGTTGCCGAGCTGCTCGCCGCCGCCGACTCGGTGATCATCACACCCGGCTATGGGATGGCAGTGGCCCAAGCCCAGCACGGCGTTGCCGAGCTCACCCGAAGGCTCCGTGACCGCGGCGTCGACGTCCGGTTCGGCATCCATCCCGTCGCCGGCCGCCTGCCCGGGCACATGAACGTATTGCTCGCCGAGGCTAAGGTGCCTTACGACATCGTCCTGGAGATGGACGAGATCAACGACGACTTCGAAGACACCGCAGTGGTCCTCGTCATCGGCGCGAACGACACCGTCAACCCCGCTGCCGCCGACGACCCCCGCTCCCCGATCGCCGGCATGCCGGTGCTCACCGTCTGGGAAGCCGATGACGTGATCGTATTCAAACGATCCATGGCAGCCGGCTATGCCGGGGTCCAGAACCCGCTTTTCTTCCGGGAGAACTCGGCGATGCTTTTCGGCGACGCCAAGGACCGCGTCGACGCCATCCTCCGCGCACTATGAACCCATCACCTCCGACACGAAACGGAGAACACTGCCCGGGCTCAACCGTCGAAGCAACATCACACTGACCGGTGCATCGACATTCGTACGCTCCACCCGGGGGAGGACCGCTAGACGGTATGGAGTGACCACTCGGGACGGCTGAGTGGTTGCGGGCCGGGGCCTCACTCACACATGTTCGTGGGTTACCGAGCGGGGGCCACCTGCTCGGCCTATCCGACAGTTGTGGAGACCCCGGTGTTTACAGAGCGTACGAGTGTTGGGCTCGACGTGCACGCACGATCTGTTGCTGCGGCAGCGATCGATGGCGTCACGGGCGAGCTGGTCCAGGCAAAGCTGACCCCGTCACATGAGCACATCCGTTCCTGGGTTCAGGACCTGCCCGGCCCGGTGGCGGTGACCTACGAGGCCGGCCCGACCGGCTTCGACCTGTACCGGGCGCTGAGCGGTGCAGGAATCCGGTGCGAGGTCGCTGCGCCGTCGAAGCTGCAGAAGCCCTCGGGCGAGCGCGTCAAGACCGACCCCAAGGACGCGATCCACCTGGCTCGGCTGCTGCGACTCGACGAGATCACCGCGGTCGCGATTCCCAGCGTTGAGCAGGAGGCTGCTCGCGATCTGGTCCGGGCACGCGAGGACTGCCGCGGCGATCTGATGCGGGCCCGGCACCGGTTGTCGAAGCTGTTTACTACGGCGGGCAGGCATGGACCGGCAAGCACGACACCTGGCTACGACACGAGGCGCTCCCGCAGCTGACCATCCGCGCGACCCGGCTGACGTTCGAGTCCGACTACGACAACGTCCTGACGGTCAAAGCTCGCCGGGACCGGCTCGACACCGCGATCAGCGACATGGCCGTCGATTCCGAGTTCACCGACATGGTGCACCGACTCGGATGTCTGCGTGGGGTCAGCACCCTGACCGGGTTCGCACTCGCGGTCGAGATCGGCGACTGGCACCGGTTCACCGGCAACACCATCGGCTCCTTCGTCGGACTCGTGCCCAGTGAGTACTCATCGGGGTCCTCGCGGGTGCAGGGGTCGATCACAAAGGCCGGAAACAATCACGTGCGTCGGCTGCTTGTCGAGGCCGCCTGGCACCACCGCGCCCGCTACACCGTGGGCAAGACCATGCGCGACCGCTGGGAACTGGCCCCCGCAGCCGCCCGAGCTCGTGGCGATGAGGGCAACCGGCGACTCCACCACCGTTGGGTGAAGTTCATCGACCGCCGCAAGAAGAACACCATTGCCAACGTCGCGGTTGCCCGTGAGCTGGCTGGCTGGTGCTGGTCCTTGGCCGTGCTCGAGGAGTAGCCCACCGCGATCTGCTCCGTCGTCCAACGGGCTGGTGGCAGCGCGCTCGGAGCGCGACCCGCGCAACACCTATGAGCAGCGGTCAACACGGCAGCGACGCTCGCTGCTAGACACGCGGTCCCGCTCCTGCCGAAAGCACCGTCCTGCGGCAACCAACCCGCGCATATCAGCAACCCAGGGCCCTTCGCGCCCGCCGTGGTGGACCGAAGATCGGCGGGGTCGCTCGCGGTCGTGCGGGGCTGGTGTCGCCACCCGAGCGGGATGAGAATCGTGGGTGTGTGTCGCGGTTGAACGCCGAATCGACTGTAGTGCCAGAGCGCCTGGATATCAGCATGGTGATGGAGGGCTTCCACGGGAACCGTGGACTGTTGCCGTCGAGCACGAGAGTCAGACTCCTGAACTGATCCCTGCCCTCCCCGCGACGCACCACCTCAACAACAACGAGCAGGTGGGAGTGATCGGTCATGGATGTGATGCACCCGCGATGCGCGGGCATGGACCTCTCGAAGAAGGACGCCAAGGTCTGCGTCCGTATCGCCGGCCGCGGTCGTCAGAAGACAACCGAGACTGTGACCACGTGGGGATCGACGACCAATCAGATCCTGGCTCTGTGCGAGCAACTCGCGGCCGAGCAAGTGACCTGTGTGGTGATGGAGGCGACCGGCGACTACTGGAAACCCTTCTACTACCTGCTCGAGGACCTGGACGGGGTGGAGGTAATGCTGGTCAACGCCCGCGACGCCAAGAACCTGCCCGGGCGCAAGACGGACGTCTCCGATGCGACCTGGCTGGCCCAACTCGGCGCACACGGCCTGGTGCGTGCCTCGTTCGTGCCGCCGCAGCCGATACGAGAGTTGCGGGATCTGACCCGCACCCGGACCGCGATCACCCGGGAACGTTCTCGTGAGGTGCAACGGTTGGAGAAGTTGCTCGAAGACGCCGGGATCAAGCTTTCGTCGGTGGCAACCGACATCGTCGGTGTCTCCGGGCGGGCGATGCTGCAGGCCCTGGCCGCGGGCGAACGCGACCCCCACGTCCTGGCCGACCTGGCACACAGGAGCCTGCGGAAGAAGACACCGCAGCTGGTCGAGGCGCTGACCGGGCGTTTCACCGAGCACCACGCGTTCATGGTCCGCCTGCACTTGGGTCTGATCGACCAGCACACCGCTGCGATCGTCGAGCTGACCGAACGTATCGAGGTGGTCATCGAGCCCTTTCGTGGGTTCTGCGACCTGATCTCCTCCATCCCGGGCATCGGCGCCACCACCGCACAGGTCATCACCGCCGAGACCGGCGCCGACATGACACGGTTCCCCACCGCCGGCCACCTCGCCTCCTGGGCCGGTGTGTGTCCGGGACACCATGAGTCCGCCGGCCGGACCAAGAGCACTCACACTCGCGCGGGCAATCCCTATCTCAAGGCCGTGCTGGGCACCGCGGCGATGAACGCTGCCCGCCACAAGGACAGCTTCCTTGGAGCCCGCTACCGACGTCTCGCCGGCCGGCGAGGTAAGTCCAAGGCCCTCGTGGCCACCCAGCACAGCATCCTCGTCGCGATCTGGAGCATGGCGCAGACAGGGGCGCTCTACGACGACCTCGGCGTCGATCACTACAACCGCATTCAGCCCATCCGAACCAAGCGTCGCGCGATCCGCCAACTCCAAGAACTGGGCTACGCAGTCACCCTCCAGCCCGCGAGCTGAACTGCCACTCGGGGAATCTTCGAGTCAGATGTGATGTCCAGTACGTTGATGCGTGACACGGGCCCGGCGTGCGGATAGGTGAAAGCCTCCGTGGTGAAAGTGAAGCTGTCGAGGAACCGCTTCACACCACAGGAGGCCTTTCGTGGTCCACGCTAACGCTGCCCTGACGCCACGAGCCCGGTTGCGCTTGGCCAAGTTGATCGTCGAGGACGGCTGGACTCCCACTGAGGCAGCTGAACTGCTCATGTTTTGGCGGTGACCGCCCGCAAGTGGGCGGCCCGCTTCAGGGTCGAGGGGCCGGCCCGGATGACCGATCGCTCGAGCCGCCCGCGGACATATCCACACCACACCAGACCCCCGCTCCGCTGGTGCGCCAGATCGTGCGGTTGCCGTGCCGACACCGACTCGGCCCCGCGCAGATCGGAGGCCGGCTCGATATCGCTACCCCCACCGTGCACGCGGCGCTGGTGCGCTGCGCGATCAACCGACTCAACCGGATCGCCCCGTCACCGGTGAACCCATCCGCCGCTACGAGCACCCCCACCCCGGCTCGTTGATTCACGTCAGCCGGTGTTCGTCGGTGGTCCGCCGCGACCAGTAGCCGGCGAAGTCGTGCTTGAGCGGCTCGCACTTGCCGATGCCTTGCTGCCGTTGCGCACGACGTCTTGGATGAGCAGGTTGATGCGCTTGAGGACCTTGCGGTCCTGGGTCTGCCACCACAGATAGTTCTCCTAGGCATTGGGGCCCAGACCCGCCGCATCCTCAGTCGGCGTCGAGGAGGTCGTGGCTCCCCCTGCGTCGGCCTCGAGACGCTCCATGGCGTCGAGCAGGCGACGAGCGTTGGCGGGCCAGCGCCTCAGGTAGGCGGTTTCGCGCAGGGACTCGAAGTCTTCAACGATACGATCGACGGGTGACCGGCTCGTGTGATCACGACTTCCTCTCGGTCGTTGACCACGTCGTCGAGCACTTGGGCATAACGTGCCCGGGACTCGGTGTAGCTCAGCGTCTTCACGCGGCGCAAACCCGAAGGTGTCCACCAACAAGCCAGAAACACCGTCAACTGCTGTCAAACAGCGGCGGCCCGACAACAGCAGCAGATGCCAGCGTTTGGCCAGGTCAAGTGGCGTTTATCGGCAGAGCGCGGCAACAGTCGTCATGCGCTCATCGCACTCGCGGCGCCATCGGAGGGTTGTTGTCGACGACGCTTGAAAACGAGGCCATAGCGTCGGATCGGCCTCATTTTCGAGCGTTGCCGACAGTTGTTGGTTCGAGTCACCGCTCCTGTTCGATTCCACGAGGAGGCGAGTCGCTGGTTGCGCTGCGTCGACGAGAGAGTGCGCTTCGAGCTTTACGAAATCGTCCAGGCCCTCCTCGCGACAAGCGCCATGATGCTGACGACGGAGGCGTTGTCCGTGCGTGGTGGCCGCTGACTTTGAGACTCTTTCGTTCGGTCTTGTTGTGGTGCATGAGGCGCAGAGAGTTGAAGGTCAAGCGAGGTTTTCGCCCACCCACTGAGCCTGCCTACGCAGGGCTGGAGAACTTGAAGGTGGGCGAAAAGTGGGCGGATTTGGCCGCAAAACTAGTCAGCCAGTGTCAAACGGTGAAGTCCTGCGTGTGGCGTTTTCGCAGGTCAGCGGCGAGAACCATCAAACAGTGTCAAACTATGGCAGGCGCTCGTCGCACTTCGGGTATATCCCAGAGGTCGCAGGTTCAAATCCTGCCCCCGCTACAAGAAAGTGGCCCCTGACCT
>CAZIVD010000070.1:0-24926 GCA_964542635.1 uncultured Nocardioides sp.
GGACGAGCCCTTCGGTGGTCGAGCCGCCGCGAGGGACGAGCGGCGTGTCGAGACCGTCGCACCGGTCGCGGGTCTCGACGCGGGCTCGCCTGGGGGCTCGACCAGCGAACTGAGGGGGTCCTCCTCGACCAGCGAGCGACGCTGTCGGTGGGGCGGTGTTGGATCGAGGCATGATCGATCACTTCGGCATCAACGTCACCGACATGGCCACCGCAGGCACCTTCTACGACTCCGTGCTCGGCACGCTCGGGCACCGCCGGCTCATGGACTTCGGGGTGGCCGTCGGCTACGGCACCGACCAGCCCAGCTTCTGGATCTCGACGTTCGAGGGCGTCGGCCCCAACCGCGAGGTCCACATCGCGTTCTCCGCCCCCGATGCCGAGCACGTCCGGGCCTTCGTCGCGGCCGCGGTGGAGCAAGGCGCCGAGGTGCTCCACGAGCCGCGGATGTGGCCGGAGTACCACGAGCACTACTACGGCGGGTTCGTGCGCGACACCGAGGGCAACAACGTCGAGGCCGTCTGCCACACGGCCACCGAGGGCGACTAATGGTGAGCGCCAATGACGGCTGCTGACGACGCCCGCGAGGCGCTGCGGGTGGCCCGCGAGGCGTTGGCGACGGCCGAGGCGGCCGCCCGCGCCGCAGGCGTGGACCCGCAGACGGTGGTGCCTGCCGACGAGGGCGGCGTACGCCGCAGTGCCATCGAGTTCGTGGATCGACCCGCCACCTCACTCGTCGAGGGGATGCAGAGCGGCAACGTCGGATACGAGGCCGGCGAGGGGCCCGTCTGCCGGATGCGGCTGGCCACGGAGGCCGACGGCTCCGTCGGACTCGCGTTCAGCGACCAGGAGGGGCGGGTCCGGCTGCGACTGGGCCTCGACGAGCACGGCAAGCCGTCGGTGGAGCTGTTCGGACCCAACGGCGGCCCCGCCGGTTCTCTCGGCCGATGAGCGGGGGGTCGAGGCGAGCTCAACCCGAGACGACGCTACAGCCCGGTTGACCGGCACGGACGCCGGCGCAGGGCGGCGACGTAGTCCGCCGGGGCGTCGGCCGCCTCGGCGGCGTCCGCGATCACGCCCAGGTACGACGCGCTGGGCAGGCCGCCCTCGTAGGCATCCAGCACGTAGGTCCACACCAGCAGATCCCCGGTCAGGGTCGAGACCCGCACCTTGGTCTTGCGGTACAGACCCGTCCCGGCCGACTCCCAGTCGTCCAGCAGGGCTTCGTCCTCCCGAGTGACGTCGTACACCGCGACGTACACCTGCTCGAAGGGATCCTCGACGATGGTCGACAGCGCGCCGTCCCAGCCGAGGTCCTCGCCGCCGAAGGTCAGCCGCCACCCCGTGAGCCATCCCGTGGTCTGCAGGGGGGAGTGCGGGCACCGGACGCTCATCCTGGCCGGGTCCAGGTTGGTGCCGTACGCGGCGTAGAACGTCACGGAGGCCCACGTTAGTGCCTGCGCGCCCCGTCGGAGCGCCCATGCGGTGACCGCGCCACAGCGCGGCAATAGGCTGAGCGGGTGACTCACTTCAACGTGCTCGTGCTCGGTGCCGGACCCGGCGGATACGTCGCGGCGATCCGCGCGGCCCAGTTGGGCAAGTCGGTGGCGGTCGTGGAGGACAAGTACTGGGGCGGGGTCTGCCTCAACGTCGGCTGCATCCCCTCCAAGGCGCTGCTCAAGAACGCCGAACTGGCCCACGTCCTGGCCCACGACAAGGACAAGTACGGCATCACCGGCGACGCCTCCATGGCCTACGGCCCCACCCACGCGCGGTCGCGCCAGGTGAGCGCGGGGATCGTCAAGGGCGTCCACTTCCTGATGAAGAAGAACAAGATCACCGAGATCGACGGGTGGGGCACGTTGACCGGGCCGCAGTCGATCGACGTCAAGGACGACGAGGGCGACACCACGTCCTACACCTTCGACAACCTGATCATCGGGACCGGCGCCACGGTGCGGATGCTGCCCGGCATGCAGGTGAGCCAGAACGTCGTCACCTACGAGGAGCAGATCCTCGACGACCAGCTGCCGGGCTCGGTGATCATCGGCGGCTCCGGCGCGATCGGCGTCGAGTTCGCCTACGTCATGAAGAACTTCGGGGTCGACGTCACGATCGTCGAGTTCCTCGACCGGATGGTCCCGACCGAGGAGGAGGCCGTCTCCAAGGAGCTGCTCAAGCACTACAAGAAGCTGGGCGTGAAGGTGCTGCTGTCCACCAAGGTGGAGAACGTCGAGGACACCGGCTCCGGGGTGCGGGTCACGGTGAGTCCCGCCGCAGGGGGCGAGAGCCAGGTCCTCGAGGCCGACAAGATGCTCGCGGCCTTCGGCTTCGCGCCACGGCTCGAAGGCTATGGGCTCGAGTCCACGGGAGTCGCGACCACGGAGCGCGGGGCGATCGCGGTCGACGAGCAGTGCCGCACCAACGTCCCCGGCGTCTACGCGATCGGCGACGTGACCGGCAAGCTGATGCTGGCCCACGTCGCCGAGGCGATGGGCATCGTGGCGGCCGAGACGATTGCCGGCGTCGAGACGATGCCGGTCAACTACGACATGGTCCCGCGGGCGACGTACTGCCAGCCGCAGATCGGCTCCTTCGGCTACTCCGAGGCGCAGGCGAAGGAGAAGGGGTATGACGTCAAGACGGCCACCTTCCCGTTCAGCGCCAACGGCAAGGCGCAGGGTCTCGGCGACGCCGTGGGCTTCGTCAAGGTCGTCGCCGACGCGCAGTACAACGAGATCCTCGGCGCCCACATGATCGGGCCCGAGGTGACCGAGCTGCTGCCGGTGCTCACGCTCGCGCAGCAGTGGGACCTGACCGCCGACGAGGTGGCCCGCAACGTGTTCGCACACCCGACGCTGACCGAGGCGATCAAGGAAGCCGTGCACGGTATCGCCGGCCACATGATCAACCTCTGACCCGGAGCGGTCCGATGGAGCGCACGGCGGAGCGGGTCGTCATCCTCGGCGGCGGTCCCGGGGGCTATGAGTCGGCGCTGGTCGCGGCCCAGCTCGGGGCGTCGGTGACGGTGGTCGACGCCGACGGGCTCGGGGGCTCGGCGGTGCTCACCGACTGTGTGCCCAGCAAGACCCTGATCGCGACCGCCGAGCTGATGACCGACGTCGCCGGCTCGGGCGAGTTGGGCGTGCGCCTCAGTGACGGGGAGGGCGACCAGGCGACCACGGTCGCGGTCGACCTGGCCAGGGTGAACACCCGCGTGAAGCGGCTGGCGTCCGACCAGTCCGCCGACATCGGTCGCCGCCTCGACAAAGAAGGCGTGCGGGTCGTCGGCGGGCGGGGGCGACTCGACGGCCCGGGCCGCGTCGTGGTCGGCGACCAGGAGCTCGAGGCCGATGCGGTGCTGGTGGCCACCGGCGCGGCACCTCGAGTGCTGTCCACCGCGCAGCCCGACGGTGAGCGGATCCTCACCTGGGAGCAGGTCTACGACCTGCAGGAGCTGCCCACCCACCTGGTGGTGGTCGGGTCGGGGGTGACCGGTGCGGAGTTCGCGTCGGCGTACCTCGCCCTCGGTGCCGAGGTCACACTCGTCTCCTCGCGCGACCGGGTGCTGCCCGGGGAGGACGCCGACGCCGCCACAGTGCTGGAGGACGTGTTGACCCGGCGCGGCATGCACGTGCTGTCGCGCTCGCGGATGGCGTCGGTCGAGCGTCGGGGGGACACGGTCCTGGTCACCCTCACCGACGGCCGCACCGTCGAGGGGTCGCACTGCATCCTGGCCCTGGGCTCGGTGCCCAACACCGGAGGCCTCGGCCTCGAGGAGGCCGGCGTCACCCTCGACGAGGGCGGGTTCGTGCGCGTCGACCGGGTCTCGCGCACGTCGGCGCGAGGCGTGTACGCCGCGGGCGACTGCACCGGCGTCCTCATGCTCGCCTCCGTGGCGGCGATGCAGGGCCGGATCGCGATGTGGCACTTCCTCGGCGACGCGGTCGCTCCTCTCGACCTGACCAAGGTCTCCTCCAACGTCTTCACGGCGCCCGAGATCGCCACGGTCGGCTGGTCCCAGCGGGCCGTCGACGCCGGTGAGATCCAGGCCGAGCAGGTGCTGCTCCCGTTGGCGGGCAACGCGCGCGCCAAGATGCAGGGCGTCCATGACGGTTTCGTCAAGCTCTTCTGCCGCCCCGGCACCGGCATCGTCGTCGGCGGCGTGATCGTCGCCCCCCGGGCCAGCGAGCTGATCCATCCCGTGTCGATCGCCGTGGCCGAGAGCCTGACCGCCGACCAACTGGCCCATGCCTTCACCGTCTATCCGTCGATGAGCGGCTCGGTGGCCGAGGCCGCCCGCCGTCTGCACAAGGTGTGAGGAGCTGATCTGGGTGACCTCGCTCCTCGCCGTCGCGACTCTCCTGCTGGCCGGACTCACCTCCCCCGGTGGGGTGAACGCTTCGCAGGAGAAGCCGATGTGTCACGGCCGGCCGGTGACCATGCTCGGCACCGAAGGACCGGACAAGCTGCGCGGCACCGACGAGCGCGACGTGATCCTGGCACTCGGCGGCGACGACCGCATCGACGGCCGGGGCGGCAACGACGTGATCTGCGGGGGAGCGGGCCGCGACCTCATCAAGGGCGGCTCGGGCGCCGACAAGATCTTCGCCGGCGCCGACGGCCGGTCCACCCAACGCAGCGACGACGGCATCCGGCTGATGGTCGGCGATGTCGTGCAAGGTGGCCCGGGGGGCGACCTCATCGACCTGGGATACGACGAGCGGCAGCAGACCTTCGGCTCGGCCCAGCGCGACCGCCTCTCCTACCGCGACTCCGCCTACCGGGTGATCGTCACGCTCGGTTCGCCGAAGGGTCGCGGGCACGCCCGCGGCGACGGACGCGACCTGCTGGTCTCCCATCCCTTCCTGGCGCTGCTCGGCTCGGACCGCGACGACGTGCTCACCGGGTCGCCGTACGGTGACCAGCTCCTCGGTCGGGCGGGCGCGGACCGGATCGACGGCGGGGGCGGCCGGGACGTGCTCGTCGACGGCCCGATGTCCGCGCGCTCCGGGGACGACGTGCTGGTCGGAGGGGTCGGCCGCGACACCCTCACGTCGTACGGCGGCCGCGACCGGCTCGTGGGCGACGCCTCCGCCGACGTGCTGACCCTGGTGCATGCCCCGCTCGGCCGCGCGACCCTCCAGGGGGGACCCGGCGCCGATGTGCTGTCGGTGGCAGGGCTGCAGTCGGGATCGTGCGTGAACGTCGTGGGCGGCGGTGGCCAGGACGAGCTGTTGCCGGCCGTGGCGGCCCCGGCGCGGAGGGCTCGCGTCGACCTCGACCTGAAGGCCGGCGACTTCGGAGTGCGGGCCCGGGGGACCACCTGCGGTCTGGTGGCGTCGGTCGAGTCGCTGACGATGCTCAACCAGTTCGCCGGTCCTCAGGGCCCGCGCTGGCACGTGCGCGGGAGCGCTGCCGCCGAGACCGTCGTGCTGCGTCACGGGGCCAGTCTCTGGGCCAACCTGGCGGGCGGCGACGACCGCCTGTCGGGAAGCTCGGGCGACGACGACCTCCGGGGCGGGTCGGGCGACGACCGGCTCTTCGGCGGTGGCGGGCAGAACGTGGCCGACGGCGGCCCCGGGACCGACACCTGCCGCGCGGTGGCCGTGCGGCACCGGTGTGAGATCCCGCCGGGCTGACGGCGACGACTCTGGTCGAACGCCAGCGCACCCCGACGCCGAGCGGGACACTGGCCCCGTGGAGATCGAAGCGCCGGGCGCGGTGCAGCCTGTGCCGGCCGGGCTGACGCCGGCCGTGCTGGTCGCGGTCGTGTGCACGGCGGTCATCTCCGTGCCCTACTGGGCGGCCAGTGAGTCCGCGGTCCGCGACGCCGGCCTGCTCACGTGGTTCGTGCCCGTCGAGGTCGTCCTGTTCGCCGGGACGGTCGTGGCCGGGGTGCTCAGCCGCGCCCGCCTCCTGGCGGTGATGGGACTGATGCTGCTCTGCTCGCCGGTCGCTGTCCTCGGGCGCGTCGCGATCGACACGGCAGCCGACCCGACCTCGCACAACCTCTGGCCCTTGGAGGTGGCGCTGTGCGTGTTCGTCGCCGTGCCCGCGGTCGCCATCGGTGCGCTGGGGGCGTGGGTGATCCGGCGATCGCACGCGCGGGATGCCTCGTCTGGCGGGGGTCGATAGCTGGTCCCAGGCGCCTGGTTTGTGGGGGTTGCGTTCCCCGTGGCGTCGTTGCAACGGGGCCGAAGCTTCAGGATCCCCGGCCGGCCGGGGAATCCGGCGGTTGGCGAGACCGAACCTTTCGCGCCCGCAGGTAGTCTCACCCGTCGTCCGTCCCCGACCCTGGAGTGCCTGCATGCGCCTGAGCATCGCTGCCTGTCCGGTGGCGACGGCAGCCACCTGCCTGGCGCTGGCCGTGAGCCTGGGAACGGCGGCTCCCGGTGCCGCCGCGGCGCGCAAGAAGGACGTCTGGACGATCACCCCGACGTCGACCATCGCGGTCGACGGGCACGGCTACGGGCACGGCCGCGGGATGTCGCAGTACGGCGCCGAGGGCGCTGCCCGCGCCGGACTCAGCGCCGCGCAGATCATGGACTTCTACTACCCAGGCACCACTCCGGGACAGGCCACCGGCCGCGTGAAGGTCTGGATCTCGGCCGACCGCGACAACGACACCACGGTGGTGGCGCGCCCAGGGCTGAAGCTGCTCGACCTCCAGACCGTGAAGAAGTACGTGCTACCGCAGCGCGGTGCCTCGCTCTGGCGGCTCACCCCTGGGCCTGGCATCCGCACCGTCGCGTCGTTCAAGAAGGACGGTCGCTGGGTGAAGTGGCGCACGCTCAAGGGCGACGGCGAGTTCTCCGCGGGCGGTCAGCCGATCACCCTGGTGCTCCCGAAGGGTGCGCGGGTCGCCTACCGCGGGGCGCTCGCCTCGAGGAGCCCCCAGCAGGGCTTGCCCAAGCGCCGGACCGTCAACCGGCTCCCGCTGGACAGCTATCTGAAGGGGGTCGTGCCGCGCGAGACGTTCCCGTCGTGGTCCGCAGCGGCCCTCGAGGCCCAGGCGATCGCAGCGCGCACGTATGCCGCCTTCGAGCGCGCCCAGCCGCTGTCGTCGATCTATCAGATCTGCGACACCACCGCGTGCCAGGTCTACGGCGGCTTCAGTGCGGAGTACGCCACGACGAACGCCGCGATCGAGGCGTCGGCCGGGGCGGTGCGGCTGGACGCGGCCGGCGAGCCGGCGTTCACGCAGTTCTCGGCGAGCAACGGCGGCTGGAGCGTGGCCGGGTCCCAGCCCTACCTCGTCGCGGTCCAGGATCCGTACGACGGGTGGTCCGGCAACCCGCACACCAACTGGACGCTGCCCCTCACCGCGGGCAACGTCGAGAAGAACTTCCCCGCCATCGGCACCCTGACCTCGATCGCGGTCGACACCCGTGACGGCCACGGCGACTGGGGCGGACGGGCTCTGAAGATGACGCTGACCGGCACCCAAGGCTCGGTGCAGACCACGGGGGAGGACTTCCGGTTCCGGGTCGGGCTGAAGTCGAGCTGGTTCACCTTGCGCGTGACGGGCTGAGGGTCCGGGGGTGCACCTCCCAGGAAGGTATCCGGATCTCGTGGTTCGTTGTCCGGAATCCGCTCGGAGCAGGAAGGTGCGCGGACCTAGGCTGGCAGCGTGCGACAGGAGCAAACCGACCAGACGCGGATGACAGCCGCCGCGGCGCCCGGGCCGACCGCCCAGGCTGCGCCATGGCTGGTCGTGGTCGCCCTGGGCATCGTGTACGTCGTCTGGGGCTCGACGTACCTGGGCATCCGGGTCATGGTCGAGGGCCTGCCGCCGATGGCGTCGGCGAGTTGGCGCTACCTCGCGGCGGCCGGTCTCCTCGGCGCGATCGTGGCCGCGCGCGGCGGCCTCCGGCGGCTGCGGGCGACCCGTCGCGAGCTGCTCGGCTGCGCCGCGCTGGGGCTGCTGCTCCCGGCGCTCGGCAACGGCCTGGTCGTGCTGGGGGAGTATCAGGGCGCGCCGTCGGGCATCGCGGCGCTGCTCGTGGCCGCGGTGCCCCTGTGGGTGATCGTCTACCGACGCCTGGCGGGCGACCGTCCCAGCCGTCGGACGACGCTCGGCGTGCTGCTCGGCTTCGCCGGCCTGGTGCTGCTGGTCGCCTCGTCGGGCATCGGCGGCGAGGTCAAGGTCGGCGCGTGCCTGATCGTGATGTGCGCGACGGTGTTCTGGTCGCTGGGCTCGTGGGCGACGCCCCGGCTGTCGCTTCCGCGGGACGCGTTCGTGCTCACGGTCTACGAGATGTTCTTCGGATCGGTGTGGCTGATCCTGTTCGCCGCCGTTCGCGGCGAGCATCTGCTCCCGGTGGCCGCACCGGCGGAGGCGTGGCTCGCGTGGGCCTATCTCGTGACGTTCGGCTCGGTCGTGGCCTTCACGGCCTACGTCTGGGTGCTGAGCGTCGCTCCCATCTCGCTCGTGGCCACCTATGCCTACGTCAATCCGGTCGTGGCGGTGTTCCTCGGCTGGCTGATCCTCGCCGAGCCGGTGACGTGGCCGATCGTGATCGGCGGCGGCATCGTCGTCGCGGCGGTGGCCGTGGTGGTCTCCGCCGAACGTCGTGCGGGCCGGGTGGGCGCCGAGGAGGCGCCGATCCGGACGGAGACTGTCCGCGCTACGGCCTAGCCTGGCTGCATGATCGAGGGTTTCCAGGATCTGACCGGATCGACATATGAGAAGGCCGACCTCAGCGGGTCGGCGTTCAGGTTGGTGCTGTTCGACGGCTCGACCATCCGCGACTGCGACTTCAACGGCGTGACCATGCGGGGCGTCGGGATGGAGGGCACCTCCATCGACGGCGAGATCTCGAACCTGGTCGTCAACGGGGTCGACGTGGCGCCCTACGTCGAGGCCGAGCTCGACCGTCGCGACCCGGACCGTCCCAAGTTCCGCCCGACGACGGCAGACGGGTTCCGCGAGGCGTGGGACGTCAACGAGCGCCGGTGGGCCGCGACCGTCGACCGGGCTCGCCGGCTGCCCCCTGAGCGACTGCACGAGTCGGTGGCCGGCGAGTGGTCGTTCGTGCAGACCCTGCGGCACCTGGCCTTCGCGAGCGAGTCCTGGGTCGGCCGCGCCGTCCTGGGCGACCCGCACCCGTGGCGCCCCCTCTCGCTGGCCTGGGACACCTATCGGGACCTCGGCATCGAGCAGCACCGTGACGCCCGGCCCTCGCTCGACGAAGCGCTGGCGCTGCGGCTGGACGCGATGGCGCTCGTCCGCCGCGTGGTCGACGACCTTACCGACGCCGGTCTGGACCGCGAGACCGAGCCCTGCGTCGGGCCGGGGTGGCCCCCCGAGGGCTCGACGCACCCCGTCCGCCAGTGCCTCCGCATCGTGCTCAACGAGGAGTGGGAGCACCGGCGCTACGCCGAGCGGGACCTGGCCGTGCTCGAGGCGCGGGCCTGAGCCCGGTGCTGGAGCTGGAGTTCTCGGGCCGCGTCATCGAGTGGCGTGGCCCGGCTCCCTACTACTACCTGCCCCTCTCCGACGAAGCGGCCGAGGACGTGCACGACGTGCGCACGTTGGCGACGTACGGCTGGGGCGTGATCCCGGTGACCGCCGTCATCGGCGAGGTGGAGTTCGAGACCTCGCTGTTCCCGAAGGACGGCGGGTACCTGCTCCCGCTCAAGGACGCGGTGCGCAAGCCCACGGGTATCCGCGTCGGCGACGAGGTCACCGTGGAGCTCACGATCCGCTTCTGACCCTCCGCTCTGTTGGTCGAGGAGCGAGCCTGCGAGCGTCACGAGACCTCGCCGGCAGCGCGAGAGGCCCTCCTCGACCAGCGGGGCCGTGGAGTGTCGGTGGCCGGTTCTAGCGTGGAGACATGACTGAGATCGTGCTGTTCCACCACGTGCAAGGGCTGACGAGCGGGATGACCGCGTTCGCCGACGACCTGCGGGCCGCGGGGCACACCGTGCACGCCCCCGACCTCTTCGAGGGCCAGACGTTCGCCACCATCGACGACGGCATGGCGCACGCCCGCAGCCTCGGTGAGGCGCTCGACGAGCGCGCCGACGCGGCCGTGGCCGAGCTCCCGGTCGACGTGGTCTACGCCGGCTTCTCGATGGGCGGCGGCGTCGCCCAGCGGTTCGCCCAGACCAGGGCGGGCGCGCGAGGCGCGCTGCTCTACGAGACCTGCTTCCCCATCACCGGCGAGTGGGCGTTCGGTCCGTGGCCCGAGGGCGTGCCGGTGCAGGTGCACGGCATGGACGCCGACCCGTTCTTCGCCGAGGAGGACGGCGACCTCGACTCGGCCAAGGCCCTGGTCGCGGCCCATCCCGACCTCGCCGAGCTGTTCCTCTACCCGGGTGATCGGCATCTGTTCGCCGACCGGTCCCTGGCGGCCTACGACGCCGAAGCGGCGTCCCTGCTGATGCAGCGCTCGCTGGAATTCCTCGCGCGGCTGTCGTGAGCTCGTCTCCTCAGCGCAGCACCAGCACCAGGTCGCCGCCCTCGACGGTCTGGGTGCCGACAAGGGCCAGACGGTCCACGGTCCCGCTCCGGGGCGTGGTGATGGCGGCTTCCATCTTCATCGCCTCGATGGTCGCCAGGGTCTGGCCGGCCTCCACCTCTTCGCCCTTCTCGACCACGATCGTCACGGCCCCTTGGAAGGGTGCGGCGACGTGGCCGGGGTCTGCAGGGTCCGCCTTCTCCGCGGCGGCCACGGCGGCCGACACGCTGCGGTCGCGGATGCTGACCGGGCGCAGCTGGCCGTTGATGAGCGCCATCACGGTGCGGAAGCCGCGCTCGTCGGGCTCCGAGATCGCCTGGATGCCCAGGATGATCCGCACTCCCTCGCCGAGCTCGACCTGGTGCTCGACGCCCTGGCGGAGTCCATAGAGGTAGTCGATCGAGGACAGCACGGACACGTCTCCGTAGGTCGCCCGGACCTCCTGGAACTCCCGCGTCGGACCCGGGAACAGCAGCTCGTTGAGCGTGTCGCGGCGGGCGTCGCGCAGACCGGCGCGCTGGTCGTCGGTCAGCTCTCCTGACGGCGGCTGCCAGGGGCGGCCCTCGATGGCGCGGCTGCGGAACGGCTCCGGCCAGCCGCCGGGCGGGTCGCCGAGCTCGCCGTGCAGGAAGCCGACTACCGAGGCGGGGACGTCGAACCGCTCCGGTTGCTCGGCGAACTCCGCAGGGTCGGCCCCGACCGCGACGAGGTGCAGGGCGAGGTCGCCGACCACCTTCGACGAAGGTGTCACCTTGACGATGTGGCCGAGGATCCCGTCCGCCGCGGCATACATGTCCTCGATCTGCTCGAACTTCTCACCCAACCCGAGAGCGATCGCCTGCTGCCGCAGGTTGGACAGCTGGCCACCGGGGATCTCGTGGGTGTAGACGCGCCCGGTGGGCGCCGGCAGTCCGGACTCGAAGGGCGCGTAGACGCGCCGAACGGCTTCCCAGTAGGGCTCGAGGGCGCAGACGGCCTCCAGGGACAGTCCTGTCTCGCGGTCGCTGTGGTCGGTCGCCGACACCAGCGCCGAGAGCGGCGGCTGCGAGGTCGTGCCGGCCATCGAAGCCGTGGCGGCGTCCACGGCGTCGACGCCCGCGTCGATCGCGGCCAGCAGCGTGGCCAACTGGCCACCGGGGGTGTCGTGGGTGTGCAGGTGCACCGGGAGGTCGAACTCCGCGCGCAGCGCGCTGACCAGCGTGCGGGCGGCCGGGACCCGGAGCAGCCCGGCCATGTCCTTGATCGCCAGCACGTGGGCGCCGGTCGTGACGATCCGCTCGGCCAGCCGGAGGTAGTAGTCCAGCGTGTAGAGCCGCTCGCCCGGATCCGACAGGTCGCCGGTGTAGCACAGCGCCACCTCGGCCACGGTCGTGCCGGTGGAGAGCACGGCGTCGATGGCCGGCCGCATCTGCTCCACGTCGTTGAGCGCGTCGAAGATCCGGAACACGTCGACGCCCGTGGCCGCGGCTTCCTCGACGAACGCCTGCGTGACGTCGGTGGGATACGGCGTGTAGCCCACGGTGTTGCGCCCGCGGAGCAGCATCTGCAGGCAGACGTTCGGCACCGACTCACGCAGGGCCGCCAGTCGCTCCCAGGGGTCCTCGGAGAGGAACCGCAGCGCCACGTCGTACGTCGCGCCGCCCCAGGCTTCGAGTGACCACAGTTGCGGGGTGATGCGGGCGACGTGCCCGGCCACGGCCACCAGGTCGCGGGTGCGCACGCGGGTGGCCAGCAGGGACTGATGGGCGTCGCGGAACGTCGTGTCGGTGACGCCCACGGCGCTCTGGGCGCGAAGCCGGCTCGCGAAGCCGACCGGTCCGAGCGCCAGCAGCGCCTGGCGAGAGCCGTCGGGAGGTGGCGCGGACAGGTCGACGTCCGGCAGCTTGCTCACCGGGTCGATGCTCACCGGCGCCGGGCCGTAGGGCTGGTTGACGGTCACGTCGGCGAGGAAGGTGAGCAACTTGGTACCGCGGTCACCGGAGCCTCGAGCCGTCAGGAGCTGGGGGTGGGTGTCGATGAACGACGTGGTCACGCGTCCGGCGATGAAGTCGGGGTCGTCCAGGACCGCCTGCAGGAACGCGATGTTGGTCGAGACCCCCCGGATCCGGAACTCCGCCACCGCCCTCCTGGCGCGCTCGACCGCCTTCTCCCACGTGCGGCCCCGACAGGTGAGCTTGGCCAGCATCGAGTCGAAGTGCGGACTGATCTCCGCCCCGGTGTACGTCGTGCCGCCGTCGAGGCGGATCCCCGCCCCGCCGGGTGAGCGATAGGTGGTGATCCGGCCGGTGTCGGGCCGGAAGTTGTTGGCCGGGTCCTCGGTGGTGATCCGGCACTGCAACGCCGCGCCGCGCAACACGATGGACTCCTGGGTCAGCTCCAGGTCGGCCAGGCTCTCGCCGGAGGCGATCCGCAGCTGCGACTGCACGAGATCGACGTCGGTGACCTCCTCGGTCACCGTGTGCTCGACCTGGATCCGGGGGTTCATCTCGATGAAGACGTAGCGGCCGTCGGGAGCCAGGAGGAACTCCACGGTGCCGGCGTTCTGGTAGCCGATGTGCCGGGCGAACCGCACCGCGTCCGCGCAGATGCGCTCCCGAAGGTCGGGGTCGAGGTTGGGCGCCGGTGCGATCTCGACGACCTTCTGGTGGCGGCGCTGCACCGAGCAATCGCGCTCGTAGAGGTGGATCACCCCGCCCTGGGTGTCGGCCAGGATCTGCACCTCGATGTGGCGCGGGTCGACGACCGCCTGCTCGATGAAGACGGTCGGGTCGCCGAAGGCGCCCTCGGCCTCGCGCATGCAGGTCTCGACCGCCTCGCGGAGCTGGCTCGACTCGTCGACGCGCCGCATGCCACGACCGCCGCCGCCGGCCACGGCCTTGACGAACAGCGGGTAGAGGAGGCCCTTCGCAGAGCCGAGGAGTTCCTCGACGTCCCTCGACGGCGGCACCGACGCGAGGGTCGGGACGCCGGCGTCCTGGGCGGCAGCGATGGCGCGGGCTTTGTTGCCGGTTAGGCTGAGCACCTCCGGGGAGGGACCGACGAACGTGATGCCCGCGGCGGCACACGCCTCGGCGAGCCGGGGATTCTCCGACAGGAACCCGTAGCCGGGGTAGACCGCATCCGCCCCTGACCGCACCGCCACCGCGACGATCGCGTCGGGGTCGAGGTAGGCCCGCACCGGGTGCCCGCGCTCGCCGATCTCGTAGGCCTCGTCCGCCTTGAGCCGGTGCTCGGACCAGCGGTCCTCGTTAGGGAACACCGCGACCGAGCGCGCGCCCAGCTCGTAGACGGCCCGGAACGCCCGGATCGCGATCTCGCCCCGGTTCGCCACGAGGACCTTGGAGAACATGCCGGGCAGGCTACCTACGCCTCGTCACGCCGATGTTGCGCGTTCGTACGCCGGACCCGCGGGCTCGGCCCCTCGGGTCCGGGGCTGGAGGTTCGCGGGCTCGCGGCTCCGGGATCCGGCGTCAGTACCCTGACGCCATGGCCGACCCGACCACCCGGCGGACCCGTGTGTCGCGCTGGGATCCACTGACGGTCGGCATCGACATCGGCGGCACCAAGGTGCTGGCCGCCGTCGTGGACTCGGCCGGCACGATCGTCGCGATGGACCGTCGGCCGACGCTCGGGCACGACGTACGGCTGGTCGAGGACACGATCGTCGACCTGGTGCAGGGCTTCTCACGCAGCTACGACATCGCCGCCGTGGGCATCGGGGCAGCGGGCTTCGTCGACGCCACCCGCACGATCGTGATGTTCTCGCCGCACCTCAACTGGCGGCGCGAGCCGCTGCGGGCCCGTGTGGCGGACCGGGTGCGGCTCCCCGTGGTCGTGGACAACGACGCCAACACGATGGCGCTGGCCGAGAGCCGCTTCGGCGCCGGGGTCGGGCACCGGTTCATCCTGTGCGCGACGCTCGGAACGGGCATCGGCGGGGCGCTCGTGATCGACCAGCGGGTCTATCGCGGCGCGAACGGGATGGCCGGCGAGTTCGGGCACATGCAGGTCGTCCCGGACGGGCACCGCTGTCCGTGCGGCAACCGCGGGTGCTGGGAGCAGTACGCGTCGGGCAACGCGCTGGAGCGCGATGCCCGCGAGCTGGTCCGCTCCTCCTCGCCGATGGCCCACCACCTCAGGGACCTCGTGGACGGCGACGCCGACCGGCTCGAGGGCCGCCAGATCACCCAGGCGGCCCACGACGGCGACCCGCTGTCGATCGAGCTGATCGCCGACGTCGGGCGGTGGTTCGGCGTCGGGCTGGCCGGGATGGCCGCGGCCTTCGACCCGGGCTGCATCATCGTCGGAGGCGGGTTGTCGGAGGCCGGGGATCTGCTGCTCGAGCCCACCCGCCAGGCGTTCTCCCGCTCGCTGACCGGCCGCGGACATCGTCAGGAGCCGGTCATCGTGCGCGCCGCGCTCGGACCCAACGCGGGCTCGATCGGCGCCGCCGACATGGCCAGGTCGGCCGCGCGTCGTTCGCGTCGCGTGCGGGGTCGGCGTACCGGACCCCAGCGCCCTCGCCGCGCCTGGCTCCGCCTCGACCCCCCTTAGGGAGCTAGTGGGGGGCGAGGAACTGCTCGAGCAGGCCGGGGACGCCTTGGCGGGCGACGGCGGCGGCCTCTCCCTCGGGTACGTCGAGCACGGTGACCGACTGGGGCCGTCCGGCCATGGTGGCGATCAGCGTGGTCAGCCCGACCCGGCGCTGGAACCAGGAGGCGGAGAAGGTCCAGCCGATGATCGCCTGGGTCTCGAGGGCGATGTGTTGCCGGGCGAGAGTGCCCGAGCGCGACACCAGGTGCCGGTTGGTCAGGGCATGCCCGAGCGAGCGGGCGCGATCGGCCGCCAGGAGTGCTGCGAGCCCCACCAGCAGCACGCCGATCACGACGGCCCAGGCCGGGAGCAGGTCGAACGGCGCCGCGACGAGGGCAGCGAGCGTCAGGATCGCGGGCAGGATGACGGCTCGCGTGTACCGGCGTCGCCGAGCGGCCGGTCCGTGCTCGGTGAGCGGCGTGCGCAGGGGAGCGTCGTCGCCCAGCACCTGACCCGCCACCGCGAGGACCAGCTCGCGGGGAGCCGCCGGCACGAGGACGCCCGAGGTGCCCTGTTGGTCGTCGGGTCCCAGGCCCGTGACGATCGCCGTCAGCCGGGAGCCGCCGGCGATCCGCAGGCCGAGAGGCTCCCCGAGCACGACGCCGTGCAGGCGGGCGTCGTCCATGCTGGTCTCGCGCGTGGTCAGCAGGCCCCGGCGTACGTGCCACACCCCGTCGCGGACGGCGTAGGTCAGCCGGAAGCCGAAGTTGGCCACCACGTAGCCGGCGACGGCGAACACGGACGCGATGGCCAGCAGGGCGAGGATCGCCAGAGGTACGACGAGAGCCAGCGACAGGCGCGCGACGTTGCGCGCGGCGTCATCCAGGCTCAGGTGATCCCACAGCCCCAGGCCCTCGATGACCTGGCTGCCGACACCGACGACCGCCGCCGCGATGATCACCCCGGAGCTGGTGAACGGCGCGAAACGGAGCCACCCGGGCTCGAAGCTGACGACGGTCCGCACCTCATCAGCCGGGACCTCCGTGGTCGGTGCGAGCGCGTCGCGGCCCGTGGTGGTGTGGAGCAGCGCCACGCGCAGCGCCGCCGCGGCGCCCGCCCGCACGCCGTCGAGCTCGACCGTGTCGTCGGAGCTCGACGAGGCCGTGCCGGTGCCGATCCGCACCGTGGTCAGGCCCAGGACCCGGTGGATCGGGGACGCCGTGATGTCGACGGTCCGCACCCGGTCCAGCGGGGTGGAGAGCAGGTGTCGCGCGAACAGGCCCCGCCGCAGCTCGACCCGCTCGTCGGCGATCCGGAACCGGGTCGTCAGGTAGCGCGCGACACCGAGGGCGATGGGCACGCCGATGCCGATCACCTGCCACCACCAGCCGTCCCCTCCGGTGGCCGACCGGGCGATCAGCAGACCGACCAGGGCCGGCAGGAACCGGATCACCTCGCGGATGGGGTGCACCAGAAGCATCATCGGGTCCAGGCGCTGCCATTCGCGGTGGTCGACCAGCGGGTCGCCGTACGGGTTCCCGGCCGGGTCGTTGGAGTCGGGGGACTGCGGCGGCGCGGTCTCCGGCCCGGTCGGGGGACGCGGGTCCACGGTCACGTGGCGTCCCCCGGCACGGAGTCCGCCTTGATCGTGAGGTCGTCGACGAGCGCGCGGGCCCGGTCGCGGTCGAGGCCGGCGATCTCGAGGGCGCCGGCAGCGGAGGCGGTCGTCACGGTGACCGACGCAAGGCGGAACATGCGTGCCAAGGCGCCCTCGACGTGGTCGACCGTCTGGATCCGCGACATCGGCGCGATCCGGCGCTCGCGCCGCCACCAGCCCGTCTGGGTGTAGACCGCCGAGTCGGTGACCTCGAACCGGTGGACGACGAAGCGCCACTGCGCGATCCCGACCGAGGCGACGACGATGAAGACGACCGCCGCAGCCGCCCACCACCACTCGAACGGCCAGTCGAAGATCTGGGCGGCGACCGAGTAGCCCACGACGAGCACGAGTCCCGGGAGGATCCCGGACACGGTCCAGTACGACTTGGCGCGCGGACTGACCCGCTCGGCGGGGTCGCGCAGGCGTGGCGCGGGTACGGCGACGTCCATGATCGCCAGCCTAGGCGCGCCCGCGCGAGCGCGATGTGCCGAGCCTGCGTTTCACCCGGCACGTCACAGACTCGGCAAAGGCAACGACTGCGGCTGCGAACCGCCCCGCCCGAGAGCTCACGCCGACTCGGGATCTAGGCCTTCAGCTCGCAGAGGATGGCGCCGTTGGTGACGGTGGCGCCGACCTCTGCGTTGAGGCCGGTCACGGTGCCGGCCTTGTGGGCCTTGAGCGGCTGCTCCATCTTCATGGCCTCGAGGACGACGACGACGTCGCCCTCGGCGACGACCTGGCCCTCCTCGACGGCGACCTTGACGATGGTGCCCTGCATCGGGCTGGTGACGGCGTCGCCGCTGGCCGCCGCTCCCGCCTTCTTCCCGGCTCTCCGCTTGGGCTTCGCCTGCCCGGCCGCCGGACCGGCCGAGAGACCTCCCAGCCCGCCGGGCAGGACGACCTCGAGGCGCTTGCCGTCGACCTCGACGGTGACCCGCTGCCGCTCCGCCGGCTCGTCAGCCTCGCCGTGGTCGCCGGCGTACGGCTCGATCCGGTTGTCGAACTCGGTCTCGATCCAGGAGGTGTAGACGCCGAAGGTGTGGCCGTCACCGATGTACGCCGGGTCGTCGACCACGGCGCGGTGGAAGGGGATGACCGTGGGCATCCCGTCGACCACGAACTCGCCGAGGGCGCGTCGGCTGCGCTCGAGGGCCTGGGTGCGGTCGCGACCGGTCACGACGAGCTTGGCGACCAGTGAGTCGAAGGATCCGGGCACCGTCTCGCCGGCCTCGTAGCCGCCGTCGACGCGGACGCCCGGGCCGCCAGGGGGGACCCAGGTGGTGAGGGTGCCCGGCGCCGGCATGAAGTTGCGGCCGCCGTCCTCGGCGTTGATGCGGTACTCGATCGAGTGGCCGACGACCTGCGGGTCGTCGTACCCGAGCTCCTCGCCGGCCGCGATCCGGAACATCTCGCGCACCAGGTCGAGGCCGGTGACCTCCTCGGAGACCGGGTGCTCGACCTGCAGCCGGGTGTTGACCTCGAGGAAGGAGATGGTGCCGTCCTGGCCCACGAGGAACTCGCACGTGCCGGCTCCGACGTAGCCGGCCTCGCGCAGGATCGCCTTGCTGGCGTCGTAGAGGCGGCCCACCTGGTCGTCGGTGAGGAACGGCGCCGGGGCCTCCTCGACAAGCTTCTGGTGGCGACGCTGCAGTGAGCAGTCCCGGGTGGAGACCACCACGACGTTGCCGTGCTGGTCGGCCAGGCACTGGGTCTCCACGTGGCGCGGCTTGTCGAGGTACTTCTCCACGAAGCACTCACCCCTGCCGAACGCCGTGATCGCCTCACGGACAGCGGACTCGTAGAGGTGGGCGACCTCGTCCTCGTGGCGGGCGACCTTCAGGCCGCGGCCACCGCCGCCGAAGGCCGCCTTGATGGCGATCGGCAGGCCGTGCTCCTCGGCGAAGGCCACGACCTCCTCGGCGCTCTCGACCGGGTCCTGGGTGCCGGCCACCAACGGGGCGCCGACCTTCTCGGCGATGTGGCGGGCCCGGACCTTGTCGCCCAGGCTGTCGATGGCCGCGGGAGGCGGGCCGATCCAGATCAGCCCGGCGTCGAGGACCGCCTGGGCGAAGGCGGCGTTCTCGGCGAGGAAGCCGTAGCCGGGGTGCACCGAGTCCGCCCCGGTCCGCTCCGCGACGGCGATGATCTTGGCGATGTCGAGGTAGGAGTCGGCCGGGGTCGCGCCGCCCAGGCTGTGGGCCTCGTCGGCGAGGCGCACGAAGAGAGCGTCGCGATCGGGGTCGGCGTACACGGCCACGCTGGCGATCCCGGCGTCCTTGCAGGCGCGGATCACGCGCACCGCGATCTCGCCGCGGTTGGCGATCAGGACCTTCTGCAGGCTCTGGGTCTCCGGCACGCGGGCAGCGTATCGCTCACTCTTCGCGGGTCGACGTGCCCTGCTCGTCACCGCTCTGGTCGCTGTTGCCCGGGCCCGGATCCGGGAGGGGAGGGGCCGGCACGGGGACGCATGCGGAGACCGGCCCCGTCGCGATGCCGATCGAGCCGGTGATCCCCCCGCTCTCGCCGACGCCGAGGTCGGTGAGCCGCGAGATCGAGATCACGATCGTCTCGCCGTCGCGGATGGCTCCGGGCGCCAGGTCGACGCGGTAGCCGCCCGTGCCCATCGCGAAGCTCATCCCCGTCCCGCGGGGCTGCGGCGATGCCTCGTCGTAGCGCCCGGGGGCGCAGACCTGGTTGGCGGGCAGGTACGTCACGTCGGCGGCCACGCCGTGCTCGGCCAAGGCCCGCTCGAGTCCGGCCGCGTCGTCGATCCGGTCGACCCGGACGTGAACCTCGCCGTCGTTGCCCTCGGTGACGGCGTAGGCGGGGGAGGGGCCGGTCCCGGGGAGTGCGAGTACGGCGATCCCTGCGACGGACGCCGCCGCGAGGACGGCGTACGCCCAGCGCCGCCGGTGGTGCTTCCGGCGGGCGGACGGGGCCGGCGGACCGGAGTCCGCGGGCCGCTGCGCGACGTAGCCGCGTAGCTCGGTGAGCAGGGCGGTCTCGAAGGTGTCGAGCGAGCTGGTCATGGCGTCACCTCGGTCGTGGGCTGGTTGAGGGGTGAGGGGGACAGGGAGTGCGCAGCGAGGAACTGCCGCGCACGGTGGAGACGGACGCGGGCCGCGCCCCCGGTGATCCCGAGGACGGCGGCGGCTTCCCCTGGAGTCAGGCCGTCGACCGCGACGAGCTCGACCACGGCGCGCTGCTGGTCGTCGAGCTCCTGGAGCGCGGTCCACAGCCTGCGTGCCTCGCGCTCGGCGTCGATGCGGTCCGCGGTGCGTTGGACGCCGTCGGCGTCCAGGAGTCGTCGCCCCTCGATCCGCCTCAGGGCCTGCGACTCGCGTGCCTGCCGGCGCAGGTGCATCGCGACCACGTTGCGGGCGACGCCGTACAGCCACGCCCGCGGCGACCCGAGACTGGCGCGGTAGCCACCGGCGGCGTCGATCGCGGCCACGAACACGTCCGCCGTCAGGTCGGCGGCGAGATGCGGATCGCTGACCCGTCGCGCGACGAACCGCTGCACCGCCTCGACGTGCTCGCGGTAGAAGCTCTCCAGGACCTCGGGATCGCCGCCGATCCTGGCCACGCTGTCGGGTTGGTGCATGCCTGTTCTTTGCCGGAGGGCGCCCTGGCGTTACGGGCTCCCCCAGTGTCGCCGACCACTCGGCCTGCGGATCGAGGAGGTCGCGGCGCCCGCCAGCTGGTCGCGGAGGGGACCCTCCTCGACCGAGGGCCGGGCGTAGGACATCATCGGCGGGTGGTCATCGACACCGCCAAGATCGCGATCGTCGGCGCGGGGAGCGTCGGCGCGAGCATGGCGTACGCCTTGCTGATCCGCCGCTCGGCGCGCACCATCGCGCTGTACGACGTCAACGCCGCCAAGGTCGACGCCGAGGTCCTTGACCTGAGCCACGGCTCGCTGTTCACCGGCTCCAGCGAGGTGATCGGCGGAGCGGACCCCGGGGTGGTCGAGGGCTCCCACATCGTGGTCATCACCGCGGGGGCCAAGCAGGAGCCGGGCCAGACCAGGCTCGACCTCGCCGCCACCAACGTCAGGCTGCTCGAGCAGCTGATGCCGGTCCTTCTCGAGCGCGCGCCGAACGCGATCTACGTCCTGGTCACCAACCCCTGCGACGTGCTCACCGTCGCCGCGCAGCGCATCTCCGGCCTGCCGACGTCGCGCGTGCTGTCGTCCGGCACCGTGCTCGACAGCTCGCGGCTGTGTGGTCTGCTCGCGCGTCGGGCCCAGGTGCTCCCGGGCAACATCCACGCCACGATCGTGGGTGAGCACGGCGACACCGAGTTCGCTCTGTGGTCCTCTGCTCGGATCGGGCCTGTGCCGATCCTCGACTGGCGTCGCGACGGCATCGCCCCCTTCACCACGAGCGAGCTCGAGAGCATCACCGACACGGTGCGCAACGCGGCGTACCAGGTCATCGAGGGGAAGGGCGCGACCAACTACGCGATCGGCCTGGCGGGAGCTCGGATCGTCGACGCGATCGTCAAGGACGAGAACGCGATCCTCCCGGTGAGCACGGTCCACGACGGCTACCGGCGCTTCCACGGCGTCGCCTTCTCGATGCCGAGCCTGGTCAACGCCTCGGGGGTGGAGGCGGTGCTCGACGTGTCGCTCTCGCCGCAGGAGGAGCGACTCCTGGAGGAGTCGGCCGAGGCCCTGCTCGCCACGCAGGCCACGTTGGGGCTGTGACCGCACGATGACCGATCCCGTCGCCCAGCTGGTGGCCGCGCTCCCCGAGGGCGTGGTGGTGACCGATCCGACGGCGATGGAGAAGTACCGCTTCGACTGGTCGCGCGACCAGTCGGCGGGCACTCCGTCGGCCGTCGTCCGGGCCGAGAACGCCGGGCAGGTGCAGACCGCCGTGCGCTGGGCCGCCGAGCACGGCGTCGGGGTGGTCCCGCGAGGGGCCGGGAGCGGGCTCTCGGGAGGCTCGACCGCGGTCGACGGCGCCATCGTGCTCAGCCTGGAGCGGATGCGGGCGATCGAGATCGACCCCGCGAGCCAGGTCGCGGTGGCCGAGCCCGGCGCCTTCAACGCGGAGGTCAAGGCCGCGGCCGCCGAGCACGGGCTGTGGTACCCACCCGACCCCTCGTCGTTCGAGATCTGCTCGATCGGCGGCAACGTGGCGACCAATGCCGGAGGCCTCTGCTGCGTGAAGTACGGCGTGACCACCGACTACGTGCTCGGCCTCGACGTGGTGCTCGCCGACGGGACGCTGATCAGGCTCGGCGGCAAGCGGATCAAGGACGTCGCGGGTCTGCCGCTGCTCAAGCTCTTCGTGGGCAGCGAAGGGACGCTGGGCATCGTGACGAAGGCGATCCTGCGCCTGGTGCCCGCGCAGGCGGCGAGGTCGACGCTGGTGGCGTCGTTCGCCACGGTGCGCGGCGCGGCCCACGCGGTCGTGGCGATGCGGTCCGCGATGCGCCCCTCGATGCTCGAGCTGATGGACCGCGCCGCGATCAACGCCGTCGAGGACTACCGTCCGATGGGGCTCGACCGCACCGCCGGAGCCCTGCTCATCGCCGAGTCCGACGCGCCCGGAGCCGCACGCTCTCTCGAGGTCGAGGTGATGCGGGCGGCGTGCGAGGCGCAGGGCGCCGAGGTGTTCGTCACCGACGACCCGGCGGAGGGCGAGCAGTTCGTGGCCGCGCGCCGCGCGTCGTTCCCCTCGCTGGAGCTGCGGGGGGCGCTGCTCCTGGAGGACGTCGGGGCGCCGGTCCCACTGCTTCCGGACCTGCTCGACGCGATCGGCGCGATCGCCGAGCGGCACGGGGTGGAGATCCCGACCGTCGCTCACGCGGGTGACGGCAACACCCACCCCAACATCGTCTACGACGCCTCCGACCCTGACTCCGAGCGCCGGGCACGCCTGGCGTTCGACGAGGTGATGCAGGCCGCGATCGCCCTCGGCGGCACGATCACCGGCGAGCACGGGATCGGCCGCGCCAAGCGCGACGCCCTGCCCGCCCAGCTCGGCCCCGACGTGATGGCGCTGACCCTGCGGGTCAAGACCGCCCTCGACCCGCAGGGCATCCTGAACCCCGGCGCCGCCTTCTGACCTCTCGCTGGTCGAGCCGCCGCGAGGGACGAGCCTGTTCGGTGGTCGAGCCGCCGCGAGGGACGAGCCTGTTCGGTGGTCGAGCCGCCGCGAGGGACGAGCGGCGTGTCGAGTCCGGGCGCCCGATGGTTCCTGAGGAGCGAGCGGCTCGAAGGGCTCGACCAACGAGAGGCAGTAGCGTCGGCGAGGTGATCATCGAGCGCCATCTCTTCGGTCCTGGTCCGTCCAACCCCTACCCGGAGGCCACCGAGGCCCTCGGACGCCCCCTGCTCGGGCATCTCGACCCGGAGTTCCTGCGGATCATGGACGAGACCTGCGATCTGCTGCGTACGGCGTGGGGCACCGCCAACACCCGGACCCTCCCGCTCAGTGCCACCGGCTCGGCGGGCATGGAGGCGGCGTTCGTCAACACGGTCCACGAAGGCGACGTGGTCGTGGTCGGCGTCAACGGGCTGTTCGGGCAGCGGATGTGCGACGTGGCCGCCCGCTGCGGTGCGGAGGTGATCGCGGTCGAGCACGAATGGGGCCGCCCCATCGAGGTCCAGCGGATGGTCGAGGCCCACCCGGCGCCGGCGATCTACGCCGCCGTGCACGCGGAGACCTCGACCGGCGTCCGCTCCGACATTGCCTCTCTCGGTGCGGCGAAGGGCGAGGCGCTCCTCATCACCGACGCCGTCACGAGCATCGCCGGCATCGAGCTCCGGGCGGACGACTGGGGCGTGGACGTCGGCTACGCCGGGACGCAGAAGTGCCTCGGTGTCGCGCCCGGTCTCGCCCCCTTCACCATCAACGACCGCGCCTTCGCGCGCCGGGTCGAGCGGCCGCGGAGCTGGTACCTCGACCTGGGGCTGCTCGGCGGCTACGTCGGCGAGGCCTCCGGGGCGGGGGGACGCACCTACCACCACACCGCCCCCGTCGCGATGGTCGTCAGCCTGCACGCCGGTCTGACCCGGATCATGGACGAAGGCCCGGAGGCGGTCTGGGCCCGACACGAGGCGGCTGGTCAGGAACTCCAGGACGGCCTCGAGGCGATGGGGCTGGAGCTCTTCGCGGAGAAGGGCTCCCGGCTTCCCGAGCTGACCACCGTCAAGGTGCCCGACGGTGTCGATGCCGCCGCCGTCCGCGGCCGGCTCCTGGAGCGGCACGGCATCGAGATCGGCGCCGGTGTGGGGCAGTACGCCGCCACGGTCTGGCGCATCGGGCTGATGGGCCACAACGCCCGTCCCGACGCGGTCCTCCTCGTGCTCGCCGCGCTGGAGGAGGCGCTGCGCGGGTGAGCGGACCCGACCAGGACCTGCCGCCGACTCGTTGGGAGGCCGACTGGCCCAGCGGTCATCGCGGGTACGGCGTGCGGTTCGCCGAGCTGATCGCTGCCGGCGAGGACATCGAGGGGGAGGCGAGGCTCGCCGACGCCCTCGTCCCGCGGGCCGCGCGCATCCTCGACGCTGGATCGGGCATGGGACGGGTCGCGGCCGCGCTGCGCCTTCGTGGGCACGACGCCGTCGGCGTGGACCTCGATGCCGCGCTGATCGAGCAGTCCCGGGCGACCTATCCGGACCTCCCCGTCGCTCAGGGCCGGCTCGAGACGATCGACGGCGGGTTCCTCGCCGAGCAGGGTCTGCCGTCGTCGTACGACCTGGTCGTGTGCGTCGGCAACGTGATGGTGCTGCTCGCGCCCGGGAGCGAGCGCGCGGTTCTCGAACGGTTCGCCGGTGTGCTGGCGCCCGGAGGTCGCGTGATGGTCGGCTTCTCCCTGGTCGGGGCTCCTCCGGGCTCGCGGGTCTACCCGGCCGACGAGTTCGCTGCTGATGCGGTCGCCGCGGGGCTGGCCGTCGAGTCGAGGTTCGCGACGTTCGACCTGCGCCCCTTCGAGCCGGGGCGCAGCGACTTCGCCGTCCACGTGTTGACCTTGGCGCTTGAGTGATCGTTGGTCGAGCCCTTCGAGACGCCTCGTCCCTCGGCTCCTCAGCAACCACCGCCGCGAGGGACGAGCGGCGTGTCGAGACCGTCGCACCGGTCACCCGGTCTCGACACTCGCCCGGCTCGCCCGGCTCGCCCGGCTCGGCCAACGAGTGATGGAGGGTCGTGCAGTCCGGAGGTTAGCGATCGTTAACCACGGGGGCTAGCATGCGGGCATGACGTTCGTACTGTCCCGCGAGCACGAGGAGTTCCGCGCCAGTGTGCGCGAGTT
>CAZIVD010000071.1:0-24782 GCA_964542635.1 uncultured Nocardioides sp.
GGAAGTCGATGTTGAGGCTGCGCTCGTGGGCCTCGTCGATGATGATCGTGTCGTAGCGGCGCAGGTCCCGGTCCCGCTGCAGCTCGGCGAGCAGGATGCCGTCGGTCATCAGCTTGACCCGCCCCGCCGCGGAGGTGCGGTCGGTGAACCGGACCTGGTAGCCGACCACGTCGCCAAGCTCGGTGCCGAGCTCCGCGGCGATCCGCTCGGCGACCGACCGGGCCGCGATCCGGCGGGGCTGGGTGTGCCCGATCAGACCGTGCCGACCGCCCCGACCGCGGCCGAGCTCGAGGCAGATCTTGGGCAACTGGGTGGTCTTGCCGGACCCGGTCTCCCCCGCGACCACGACCACCTGGTGGTCCCGGAGGGCGGCGGCGATGTCGTCGCGGCGCTGCGAGACCGGCAGCTCCGGAGGGAAGGTGATGTCCACGGCGCCGACCATCGTGCCAGGCGGCACCACCCGCGCTGTAGCGAGTTCTGGTCCTCAGGTCGTGGAGCCGGTGCCCGGGTCAGTCCCCGGGTCCTGTTCGAGGTCCTGATTCGGGTCCTGGTTCGGGTCCTGACCGGGGAAGCTCTGCTGACCACCCGGTTGACCCGGGAGCTGGCCCGGCTGACCGCCCTGCTGCCCACCCTGTTGCCCACCCTGCTGGCCGGGCTGTTGTCCCGGGAGCTGGCCCTGCTGGCCCGGGCCGCCACGGAATCCGCCCGACCCGCCGGTGCTGCCGCCGTTCGACATCGCCCCGAGCGCGACACCGCCGAGTCCGCCGACGATCAGCGCCGCGAGAGCGACGGCGAGCGCAGCCCGGAGGCCGATCACGCGGTCCCGCAGCGGCGTACGTGGCTGTGCCGGGGCGTACGCCGGCGGTGCTGCAGGAGGTGTCGCGGCAGGCGCCGGGGCGAGGGGTTCGGTCTTGGTCGGGGTCTGGGTCATGCCGGGGAGCCTGCCCCGGCGTCCTGTGGCAGACCTGTGTCCAGCCGATGACTTCCCTCGGCGCCGAGACAGGGCGCGCACAGCAAAGCCACAGGAATCTCCGAGAGAGTGGGGTCATGGAGCTCACCCGCCCCGACGGTTCCCCGTTGCGCGTGCTCGTCGTCGATGACGAGCACAACATCGCCGAGCTGATCTCGATGGCCCTGCGCTACGAGGGGTTCGAGGTCGCTACCGCCCACACCGGCTCCAAGGCGGTGACCGCGGCGAAGACCTTCCGGCCCGACTCCGTCGTCCTCGACATGATGCTGCCCGACTTCGACGGGCTCGAGGTGCTGCGCCGGATGCGCGCGAGCGACCCCGCCGTGCCCGTGCTCTTCCTCACCGCCCGCGACGCCGTCGAGGACCGGGTGGCCGGGCTGACCGCAGGGGGCGACGACTACGTCACCAAGCCGTTCTCCCTCGAGGAGCTGGTGGCCCGGCTGCGCGCGCTGATGCGTCGCTCCGGCGCCCGTGAGTCCCACGCCAACAGCGTGCTCGTCGTCGGGGATCTGACCCTGGACGAGGACAGCAGGGAGGTGACCCGGGCAGGTGTCGAGATCTCGCTGACGGCGACGGAGTTCGAGCTGCTGCGCTTCCTGATGCGCAATCCCCGGCGAGTGCTGTCCAAGGCCCAGATCCTCGACCGCGTCTGGAACTACGACTTCGGGGGCCAGGCCAACGTCGTCGAGCTCTACATCTCCTACCTGCGCAAGAAGATCGACGCCGGCCGCGAGCCGATGATCCACACGATGCGCGGGGCGGGCTACGTGTTGAAGCCCGCGGGCTGACCCGTGCGCGCCTTCTCGAGCCTCACCTCGCGACTGGTCCTGACGGCGGTCGTCCTGGTCGCTGTCGTCAGCCTGCTGATCGCCACGATCACCACCTTGGCCATGCGCAGCTATCTCGACGGGAGACTCGACGAGCAGGTGCGCGAGACGTTCACCCGCATCGTGCAGAGCCCGCCCGGCCCCGGCGGTGGCCCGAGCAGGTTCACGGCCGTGGGCACCTTGCGCGCCGACTTCCCCGAAGACCTCGACCCCGCCGGCTACGTCATGGTGGACAGCGCGGACGAGGGCCCGAGCCCGCAGACGCTCGACGTGGACGCGCTCGCCGACCTCGACGACGTCCCCGCCGACGGCGAGCTCCACGACGTCGAGGTCACTGGACACGGCACCTTCAGGGTCACCGCCGGCGAGGTGCCCTACCTCTACGAGGGCACCACGATCGACGGTGTGCTCGTCGTCGGCCTCCCGACAACCGAGGTCGACGACACCATCTCGTCGCTGGTGCTGATCGAGGCCGTGCTGGCTCTGCTGGCGGTCGCGGCCGCCGCGGCCGCCGGCACCGTCGTCGTACGCCGGCAGCTGCGGCCGCTTCGCGAGGTCGCCGCCACCGCCCATGCGGTCGCCGAGCTGCCGCTCGCGTCCGGCGCGATCTCGCTGGACGAGCGAGTGCCCGAGCACCTGACCGACGAGCACACCGAGGTCGGTCAGGTGGGCTCGGCCCTGAACTCGATGCTCGCCCACATCGAGTCGTCGCTCGACGCCCGTCACCGCAGCGAGCAGCAGGTGCGCCAGTTCGTCGCCGACGCCTCGCACGAGCTCAGGACGCCGCTCACCACGATCGCCGGCTACACCGAGCTGGCCCGCAGTCACCCGGACGACCCCGGCGCCACGGACCTCGCACTGGCCAAGGTGGAGGAGGAGTCGCGGCGGATGACCGCACTCGTCGAGGACCTCCTGCTCCTGGCCCGACTCGACGCGGGGCGCCCGCTCGCCCGTGAGCCCGTCGACCTCAGCCGCCTCCTGGTCGAGGCGGTCTCCGATGCGCGGGTGCTCGCCCCCGACCACACCTGGCGGCTGTCGTTGCCTGAGGCCGGGGTCGGCGTCGTGGGCGACGAGCAGCGGCTGCACCAGGTCGTCACCAACCTCCTGACCAACGCGCGCAAGTACACCCCGCCCGGCACGACCGTGACCGTCTCGGCGTTCCCGGGCGGCTTCACGGTCAGCGACGACGGCCCCGGCTTCCCCCCTGAGATGGTGGGACAGGCCTTCGAGCGCTTCGCCCGCGGCGACCAGTCGCGCACGCGCTCCGGCCCCGAGGGCGGCCACGGCCTCGGCCTCGCCCTCGTCCAGGCGATCGTGACCGCCCACGGCGGCAGCGTCGGCCTGCACTCCGTCCCCGGCGACACCACCTTCACCATCACCCTCCCGAGCTAGCCGCGCGAGCGTTGGTCGAGCCGGGTGAGCCCCCAGGCGAGCCCGCGTCGAGACCCCGCAACCCTCACCGGGTCTCGACACCGCTCGCTGACGCTCGCGGGCTCGACCACCGAGAGGGGTCCCGACGCTCGCAGAGCGACCTCCTGGGCCAGCGGGAGCGACGCACAGGCAGGCCACAGCGTCCCGGGAGGGTCGTGCCAGGTGGGGGAACCACGGTGGGTCCATGACCACCTCGCCGATGCTCGATCGGCCCGCCGCCGAGACCTCCGATCGTCCCCGACCGCCGGCGCAGCGGCCGGGGAGCCAACCCACGGGCGCCGCCCGCCGCCGAACCCCCGTCTCGGCCGAGCGGGCGGCGCTCGTGCTGCTCCTGGGCTCCACCGCGGTGCTCTATCTGTGGGGCCTGGGCGAGTCCGGCTGGGCCAACTCCTTCTACTCCGCGGCGGCCCAGGCGGGCTCGGAGTCCTGGAAGGCGCTGTTCTTCGGCGCCTCGGACGCGGCGGGCTCGATCACCGTGGACAAGACACCGCTCGCGCTCTGGCCGATGGCGCTGTCGGTCAAGGTCTTCGGACTGTCCTCCTGGAGCATCCTGGTGCCCCAGGCGTTGGAGGGCGTCGCCGCGGTGGGTCTCCTCTATGCGACCGTGCGCCGCAGCACCGGCTCCGCAGGCGCCGGGCTGCTCGCGGGCAGCATCCTGGCGCTCACACCCGTTGCGGTGCTGATGTTCCGGTTCAACAACCCCGACGCGATGCTGGTGCTGCTCCTCGTGGGCGCGGCGTACGCGACGTTGCGCGCCGTGGAGGCGACGGTCCCGTCCGACGAGGACGACGCAACTCACCACCCGGCCGGTCACCCGGTGCGCTGGATCGCCCTGGCCGGCGCGCTCGTCGGCCTCGCGTTCCTCGCCAAGATGCTGCAGGCGTTCCTGGTCCTGCCGCCCCTCGCGCTGGTCTACCTCCTCTTCGCGGCCCGACCGTGGTTGACCAGGCTGGGGCACCTGCTCGTGGCCTTCGGTGCGATGGTGCTGGCGGGCGGCTGGTGGGTCGCGATCGTGTCCCTGTGGCCGGCCGACTCCCGGCCCTACATCGGCGGCTCGCAGGAGAACTCGATCCTCGAGCTCACCCTGGGCTACAACGGACTCGGCCGGCTGACCGGGGAGGAGACCGGATCGGTCGGCGGCCAGGGCGGCTGGGGCGAGACCGGCCTGCTGCGGATGTTCGACTCCGAGATCGGCGGGCAGATCGCCTGGCTCGTGCCGGCAGCCCTCATCCTGGGGATCGCGGCGCTCTGGCTCACGCGCGAGCGCGCAGTCCGCGCCGCGCTCGCGCTGTGGCTCGGCTGGGGCGTGGTCACCGGACTGACGTTCAGCCTGATGGCCGGCATCTTCCACGCCTACTACACGGTGGCCCTGGCACCTGCCGTGGCGGCGTGCGTCGCCATCGGTGCCCTCGTGCTGTGGCGTCGTCGTGATCACCTCGTCGCGTCGGGCCTGCTGGCGCTGACCACGGCGCTCACCGCCTCGTGGTCATTCGTGCTCCTGGACCGGCAGGCCGACTGGCTGCCCTGGCTCAAGTACGTCGTCGCGACGCTCGGCTTCGCGGCCGCCTTGATGCTGGCCGGGGTCCGACACCTGCCCCGCACGGTCGGCGCGACCGTGGCTGCTGCGGCGCTGATGGCGAGCCTGCTCGGCCCGACGGCGTACGCCGTGGCGACGGCCGCCACACCTCACACCGGGTCGATCCCGAGCGCCGGCCCATCCGGCTCCGGCGGTCGTGGCGGACCAGGTGGCTTCGGTGGCATGGGTGGCGGGGCCAGCACGGGCGGCCTGCTCACCGGCAGCACGTCGAGCACTGCCCTGACCGAGCTGCTCAGCGCCGACGCCGACGCCTACACCTGGGTCGCCGCCGCGGTCGGCGCCAACTCGGCGGCGGGCTACCAGCTCGCCACCGAGCTGCCGGTGATGGCGATCGGCGGCTTCAACGGCAGCGACCCGAGCCCGACGCTCGAGCAGTTCCAGGAGTACGTCGCGAGCGGTCGGATCCACTACTTCATCGCCTCTGGTGGGTTCGGAGGCTTCGGGGGCGGCGGCCTCGGCGGCGGGCCCGGAGCCGGGGGCGACACGGCCAGCGCGATCGCGGCCTGGGTCGCGGAGAGCTTCCCGTCCGTCGAGGTCGACGGGGTGACCGTCTACGACCTCAGCCCCGGCGCGACCGGGACCGCCTCGTGAGCGCGCTGGAGGTGGAGCGGCCCGCACCGGTGCTGGAGGTCGTCGTGCCGGTGTACAACGAGGAGGAGGCACTTCCGCGGGCGATCAGGGACCTCACCGCGCGCCTGGACACCTTCCCGTGGTCGTGGCGGGTGACGATCGCCGACAACGCGTCGACCGACGGCACCCCGTTGGTCGCCCACCGCCTGGCCCATGCGGACGGCCGGGTCCGGGTCGCCCGGCTCGAGGAGAAGGGCCGCGGCCGCGCGCTCAAGCAGGTCTGGCGGGCCAGCGACGCCGACGTGCTCGTCTACATGGACGTCGACCTCTCGACCGACCTCAACGCCCTGCTCCCCCTCGTCGCACCGCTGGTCAGCGGACACTCCGATCTCGCCATCGGCTCGCGGCTCACGCGGGGGTCGCGGGTGGTGCGCGGTCCACGGCGCGAGCTGGTGTCGCGCACCTACAACACCCTCCTGCGGGGCACGCTCGGCGCGCGCTTCAGTGATGCCCAGTGCGGCTTCAAGGCGATCCGGCGCGACGTGGCCCAGGTCCTGCTGCCGCTGGTGGAGGACGACACCTGGTTCTTCGACACCGAGCTGCTGGTCCTAGCCGAGCGGTGCGGCCTGCGGATCCACGAGGTCCCGGTCGACTGGGTGGACGACCCCGATTCCACCGTCGACGTGGTGCGGACGGCGCTGGACGACCTGCGCGGCATCCGCCGGCTGGGCTGGGGGCTGGTCAGCGGGCGGGTGCCGGTCGATGAGCTCCGCACCCAGCTCGGCGTACGACGAGACGCGGGGCGCCTGGGGACGCAGACCGTCATCTTCGCCACGGTGGGGATCCTCAGCACCGTCGCCTACGCCGTGCTCTTCCTCCTCCTGCGGCACCTGATGCCCGCACAGGTGGCCAACGCCACCGCGCTGCTGCTCACCGCGCTGGCCAACACGGCGGCCAACCGCCGGTTCACCTTCGGCGTGCGCGGCCGCTCCGAGGCGATCCGCCACCACCTCCAGGCCGTCGCGGTCTTCGGCGTAGGGCTGGCGCTCACCTCGTCGTCCCTGGTCCTCCTCGGGGCTGTCGCCCCCGACGCCTCCCGCCTCGTGGAGGTGCTCGTGCTCACCGCGGCCAACCTGATGGCCACGGTGTTGCGGTTCGTCGCGATGCGGTGGTGGATCTTCCGGCACCGCTCTGTGGCATCAGGCCCGACCTGCGGGACCGGTCCAGTGCCACTGCAGTCCGCGGATGATCCCCTGGACGCGCCGCACAGCAGCACGTCGCACCTGGCCGGACGGCAGTGATCCGACGCCGGCCCACCGATGACGTGCCGCGAGGGTGCGCTGAGTAGTTTCTGACCATGTCCTCGACAGGCGCGTCGCTTCCCGACCACGTCGACCACCTGGTCGTCGGTGCGGGCTTCGGTGGGGTCGCCATGGCGATCGGCCTGCGCGAGGACGGGCGCGACTACCTGGTCCTGGAGAAGGACGACGCCCTCGGTGGCACCTGGTGGGCCAACACCTACCCTGGCGCCGCCTGCGACGTCCCGAGCCAGCTCTACAGCTTCTCCTTCGCGCCCAACCCCGACTGGACGCGGGCCTACTCCCCCCAGGCCGAGATCCGGGATTACCTCGAGCACGTCGCACACGACGCGGGCGTGCTGGACCGGTTCCGATTCGGCGCCGAGGTGGTCGAGGCGACCTGGGACGACGACGAGGTGCTGTGGCGGGTGCGCACCTCCGCCGGAGACCTGACCGCACAGACCCTGATCGCGGCCACGGGCGGCCTCTCGGCCCCGCGGATGCCCGACATCGAGGGGCTCGAGTCCTTCGAGGGTCCCCTCTTCCACACTGCCTGCTGGGACCACGCCGCCGAGCTCTCCGACCGCCGCGTCGCCGTGATCGGCACCGGAGCGTCGGCGATCCAGGTCGTGCCCACCCTCCAGCCCGAGGTGGCTCACCTCGACGTCTACCAGCGCACGCCGCCGTGGGTCATCCCCCGCAACGACCGCGCCTTCACCGACAAGGAACGGCGACGCTTCCGGCGCTTCCCCGTGCTCCTGCGGCTGCGGCGGGCCTGGCTCTACTACTCCCACGAGCTCCTGGTCCCCGGCATCACCAGACACCAGCGGCTGAACCGGCCCGTCGAGGCCCAGGCACGGGCCAACCTCGCCCGCGGGGTCGCCGACCCGGACCTGCGGCGCCGCCTGACCCCCGACTTCCAGATCTTCTGCAAGCGGATCCTGCTGTCCGACGACTACTACCCGGCGCTGTCCGCCGACAACGTCGAGGTCGTCACCGACCCGATCGTCGCCATCACGCCGAAGTGCGTCCTCACGAGATCCGGCGACGAGCGCCCGGCCGACGTGATCGTGGTGGCGACCGGCTTCCTCGCCACGGATCCGCCGATCGCCCACGTGGTGCGGGGGCGCGAGGGACTCACGCTTGCCGAGACGTGGGCGCAGACCGGCATGGCGGCGTACAAGGGCACCACGGTGCCCGGCTTCCCCAATCTGTTCCTCGTCACGGGCCCCAACACCGGCCAGGGCCACAGCTCCGTCATCGTCACGATCGAGGCGATCGCCAACTACATCCGCCATGCGATCGACGCGCTGAGCAGCGGCAGCGGGCACGTGGGCATCGAGCCGCGCGCCGAGGCGTTCGACGCGTGGAACGACGAGATCGCGCGGCGGATGCCGTCCACGGTGTGGCAGCGGGGCGGCTGCTCGAGCTGGTACCAGGACGCACACGGGCGGGTCCCGACCATGTGGCCCCGCACAATGATCTCCTTCACGCGGGCCGTCGCGCGCTTCGACCCGGAGGCGTACGCCGTGCGCCGGCGTCGCGACTCCTGGCTCGACGCGGACACCGCGACATGAACGCCCCACGACTGAAGACGTTCGACGGCAAGGTGGTCGCAGTCACCGGCGCGGCATCGGGCATCGGGCGGGCCCTCACGATCGATCTCGGCCGTCGGGGCGCGCTCCTGGCGGTCTCGGACGTCGACGCCGACGGGTTGGCCGAAACAGCAGGTCTGGCCTCCGCCGCCGGTGCGCGCGACGTGGTCACCACCGTCGTCGACGTGGCCGACCGGGAGGCCCTGACCGGATGGGCCGACGCCACCGCGGCGGGCTTCGGTCGGGTCAACGTGCTGGTCAACAACGCCGGGGTCGCCCTGAGCGGCGAGGTCGCGCGCCTCGAGGTCGCCGACATGGAGTGGATCGTCGGCATCAACTTCTGGGGGGTCGTGCACGGCACGCGCGCGTTCCTGCCGCACCTGATCACCTCGGGTGAGGGGCACGTCGTCACGATGTCGTCGCTGTTCGGCCTCGTCTCGGTGCCCGGGCAGAGCCTCTACAGCGCCACCAAGTACGCCGTCCGCGGGTTCTCGGAGTCGTTGCGCGAGGAGCTGCTCGTGGCCGGCGCACCGGTCGGGGTCACCGTCGTGCACCCCGGCGGCATCCGCACCTCCATCGCCCGCAACGCCCGAGCCACGAGCGAGACCGAGCGCCGCGAGAACCAGCGTCGTTTCGACGAGGAGTTCGCCCGGACCAGCGCCGAGGAGGCCGCGGCAGTCATCCTCCGCGGCGTGCTCCGTGGCAAGCCCCGGGTGCTGGTCGGGTGGGATGCCCACCTGGTGCACCAGTTCGCGCGGATCACGGGGGCGCGCTACCAGGACGTCGTGGCCCGTGGGGCTCGGCGGACCCGCGGGCCCGCGCGCGGGACCACCGCCGCGGATCGGCCTGCCGAACGATGACGAGCCCCGCGATCGCTCCCGGGGACGCGGTGTCCCTACGGATGAGCAAGTGGGGCGACCGTCCGCACTGGGCCTTCGAGGCGCGCTGGCTGGGCACGGACGAGCACGGCGACTGGCTGGGGCTGGCCGCCGGCACGCGGATGACCCGGCCGGGCGCGGTGTACGTCGCGCCGGTGCCCCAGCTGGTCCTGGCGCCGCTGGATGGGGTGGTCGACGCGCAACGCGGCTGGCTCGCGACCTTCCACGCTCCGGGCGGCCCGCTCTCCGTCTACGTCGACATCACCGCGCCGCCCGAGTGGCGGGGCCGCACCCTGCACGCGGTCGACCTCGACCTCGACGTGCTCCGCGACCCCCGAGGGGAGACGAGGGTCGACGACGAGGACGAGTTCGCCGACCACCAGGTCGCCTTCGGCTACCCACCCGAGGTCGTCGAGGCCGCCGTCGCGTCGTGCGCCTGGGTGCGCTCTCGGGTCGAGTCCGCCCTCCCGCCGTACGACCAGGCGACGCCGGAGTCCTGGTTCGCCCGCCTCGCCGCGCTCGCATAGTCCGGCGGAGGCGGCCGGCCCACTCGTGGTTTCCCGGTTGGCCGGGGAATCCGCAACCTGGCGGGCAGAACTTCGCCCGTCAAGCCTCAGTTCTGCCGGCTGACCGGGGAAACCGCGGAGTCCCAGCACCCCCACCAGCCTCAATAGCCCCCTTCGGGCGGGACCATCTCCAGCCGTACGCCGAGCAGCCGGACCGGGCGCTCCTGCTCGACGCGGGCCAACAGGGCGACCGCGGCGTCTCCCAGGACCGCGGGATCGTTCGTGGGGGCGGGCAGCTTGTGCGAGCGGGTCACGGTGAAGAAGCTGCGATAGCGCACCTTGAGGTGCACCCGCGTCGCCGGCCGGCCCTCGGCGTCGATGTCCGCGACCACGCGGGTGGTCAGCTCGCGGATCGCCTCCGGCACCTCCGGCCACTCGAGGTCGCGCTGGAAGGTCTCCTCGCGCCCGTGCGCCCGCGCCACCCACGGCGTCGCGTCCACCGGCGAGCTGTCCACACCCCGCCCGAGTCGGTGGAACCACGGCCCCATCGTCGGCCCGAACTCCGCAACCAGGGCGTGCACGTCGCTGGTGGCCAGGTCGACGACGGTCTCGATGCCGAGCCCGGCGAGCCGCCCGGCGATCTTCGCCCCGATCCCCCACAGCGCCCGGGTCGGACGGTGCCCCATCTCGTCGTACCAGGTCTCGTCGGTGATGGCGTAGACCCCACGAGGCTTGCCGAAGTCCGTCGCGATCTTGGCCTGGAGCTTGTTGTTGCCGATGCCGACCGAGCAGTGCAGCCGCGTGGCCTCGAGGACCGCTGCGCGCACCTGGTCGGCCATGGCCCGTTGGTCCGCCAGGTCCCCCAGGTCGCCGGCCTCACGGCCCGGCCCGACGAACGCCTCGTCCCACCCGAGCACCTCCACCACCACGGAAGCGCCGCCCCACTCGATCCCGCGGAGCGCCGCCATCACCTGGACCGACGCCTCCTCGTAGACCGGGGAGTCGACGGGCAGGAAGACCGCGTCCGGGCACTTCTTGTACGCCGTGCGCAACGGCATCCCCGACCGGATCCCGAACTCCCGCGCCTCGTAGGACGCCGTCGACACCACCGCCCGCTCGGTCACGATGCCCCGGCCGCCGACGACGAGGGGCCGGCCGGCGAGCTCCGGGTTGCGCAGGATCTCCACCGCGGCCAGGAACATGTCGAGGTCGACGTGCAACACCCAGCGGGCCGGCTCCGCCACGTCGGCCGGCCGCGCGCCTGGTGCCGGGCGGGGAGGGCTCACGGTGTGCGCTCGGGGGGTGGGGGGAGCGCGTCGGTGCTCTCCAGCTCGTCGAGGCCGGTGACCAGGAGGAGGTCGGCGACGACCGACCGGACCTGGGCCAGCACCACGTCGGTGTTGAGGTCGGCGGTCCGCTCGACATCACCGGTGGCGCGGCCGACGGCGAGCAGCGCGGGCCGGGCCGAGACCGCGAGCCGGTCCGCCGCGAGCTCGTCGGCCACGGCGTCGGCGGCCTCGCCCAGCTGGCGGCACAGCTCGGCGTACGACGCAGGCACAGCGCGGCGCCGATAGGCAGCGATGGCGGCCCGCCGGACCAACACACGGGTACTGCGCAGCGCCCGGTCCACCGGCTCCACCAGGTCGGCCATCCGTCGCAGGTTGCCCTTGTGCCGCACACGGAACGGTGACGACGCGACCACCGAGAGCCCCTCCTCGGCGGCCGACTGCAGCTCCCGGACGAGGTGGTCGGTCGACCGGGCGTCGTCGAGGAGGGCGAGCGCCGGCTCGACCTCGCCGTCGACCATCACCTCGCCGGCGGCGCGCAGCAGCTCGGCGATCTTGCGCACCACACGCGCCGCCTGCTCTCGCGGGCGGCGCAGCGGCGCGGCCGGGACGACCGTCGCGGCCACCAGCGCGACGGCTCCTCCGATCAGCGCATCGGTCCAGCGGGTCAGCCCCGCGTCGGGATCGGGCAGCAGAGTGCTGACCACGATGGACTGCACAGCCGCCTGGGTGATGAAGAGCTGACCGCCGTCGAGCAGCACCGCGGTGATCATCGCCAGCGCGACGATCACGGTGAGCTGCCACCACCCCGAGCCGATCCAGACCACGAGCAGGTCGCCCAGGAACACGCCGATGGCCACGCCGAGGGTGACCTCGGCGACCCGACGGAGTCGCTGGCCGTACGTCGTACCGAGGCTGACCACGGCAGCGATCGGCGCGAAGAAGGGCGACTCGTGGCCGAACACGTCGGCCGCCACGAACCAGGCGATGCCGGCGGCCAAGGCGCACTGGCCGATCTGCCAGCCCTTGTCACGCAACCGGTCCAGGCGGACCCGGAGGGAGTCGCGACCGAGGAGCCAGACCCGTTCCTGCGCGGCCTCCATGGGTCGATCGTGCCAGAGCGCACTCGGGTGCCGGCTTGCTTGTGCCCCGGGTCGGGACCGGCAAGGATCGGCCAATGGTCTCGCCGCTCGACCCGACCGCCCTCGGCTTCCTCCTCGCGGACAACCCCCGGATGCCGATGCACGTGGGTGGGCTGCAGCTCTACCGCAAGCCACCGGACGCCGGCCGCAACTTCGTCCGCGACCTCTTCGAGTCGATGCGCGACGTCGACCAGATCGCCCCCTTGTTCATCAAGCACCCGCACCGGTCGATCAAGACGGCGGGCCAGTGGGTGTGGGTCGAGGACACCCAGTTCGACATCGAGCACCACGTGCGCCACAGCGCCCTGCCCAAGCCGGGACGCGTGCGCGAGCTGCTCGAGCTGGTGTCGCGCCTGCACAGCACCCGTCTGGCCTTCGAGCGCCCCCTCTGGGAGTGGCACCTCATCGAGGGCCTGCGCGACGGCCGCATCGCGATGTACACCAAGATGCACCACGCGCTCGTCGACGGCATCTCCGCGATGCGCCTCCTCCAGAGCTACCTCTCCAGCGATCCCGACCAGCGTGGGATGCAGCCGCCCTGGGCCGCGCGCCCGCCGAGCAGCAGGATCGGCAAGGCCCAAGCCGCCGCCGAGCAGCCGCCGTCCGCGGCGATGATGTCGGCGCTGCGCACGGCTCTCGGGATCAGTGCCGACGCCGCAGGGATGCCGAAGGCGTTGGTCACCACGCTGCGCAAGAGCCTGCGCAACGAGACCGCCACCCTCGCGCTCTACGCACCCAAGACGATCCTCAACACCGAGATCACCGCCTCCCGACGCTTCGCCGCTCAGGACTGGCCGCTCGAGCGCCTGCGGGCGGTGGGCAAGGCGACCGGCACGACGCTGAACGACGTGGTGCTCGCCATGTGCAGCGGCGCCCTGCGCACCTATCTCGACGACCTCGAGGCGCTACCGGACACCTCGCTGGTCGCGATGGTGCCCGTCGGTCTCAACGCCAAGAAGGCCCATCACGCCTCTGCCGACGGCGGCAACGCGGTCGGCTCGGTGATGGTCAGGCTCGGCACCGAGCTGCCCGACCCTGCCGCCCGCCTCAAGTCGATCCACGAGTCGATGCGCGACGGCAAGGAGGCGCTCTCGCAGATGACGCCGCTGCAGATCCAGGCGATGAGCGCGATCGGCCAGGTGCCGGCGATCCTGCCGACCCTGCTCGGCATGAGCAGCGTCGTGAAGCCCGCCTACAACCTGGTCATCTCCAACGTCCCGGGCCCACGCACCACCCAGTACTACAACGGCATGGAGATGCTCGGCACCTATCCGCTGTCGGTGCCCATCGACGGCAACGCCCTCAACATCACCTGCAACTCCTACGCCGACCAGATGGCGTTCGGGCTCACTGGCTGCCGGCGCACGGTGCCCCGCCTCCAGCGGCTGCTGACCTACCTCGACGACGAGCTCACGGCCCTGGAGCAGGTCGCCGGCCTCTGACCCCTCCGCTGGTCGAGCCGCCGCGAGGAACGAGCGGCGTGTCGAGACCGAGCGACCGGAGCGAAGGTCTCGACACGGACTCCTCGCCTGGCGGCTCGCCCGGCTCGACCAACGATCCGGAGTGCCACCGCTTCACCCCACGGGGAGGACGAGCTCCTCGAAGCCACCGCCCACGGTGTCAGCGACGGCCCGGAGTCGCGCGCGGGTGATGTCGGCGACGGTCTGGAAGCCGGCCAGGTCGGCGTTGGAGCCGGGCCGCACGGGCTCGGCGCAGTTCACGCTCAGGCATTGGCGGGTGCCCCCGTCGGCGGCGTTCTGCAGGGCGACGGCGTGGCCCGTCGTACCGCTGCCGGCGAAGAAGTCGAGCACCGCGGCGTCGGCGGGCATCGTCTGCAGGATCCGGCGGACCAGGCCGGTGGGCTTGGGGGACTCGAAGACGTGGCCGACGATCGCCTTGAGCTCCGCCACGGCCGTGTCGGTGGAGCCCACCTCCTCGGCGAGCCAGATGGTGCGCAGCTTCTTGCGGCGGGCGCCGTTCGCGCCGACGTCGAGCCAGTCGCGCTGGAAGACGTCCACCCGCTCGCCGCGACGTCCCTGGATGGTGCGGCAGACGAGGTCGTCCGGGCGCTGTACGACGAGTCCCGGCGACCACCGCCACACCGCCGGGCGACCGTCGCCGAACACCGGCCACACCTCGACGCCGCCGGCGAACGGCGCCGTCGCCACCCGTCCCGAGAGCGGGTCGCCCCACAGCGGGAAGTGCAAGGTGCGTGCGGTCACGGGGTTGAACTTCTTGTTCGTGTTGCGCAGCGGCAGGTGCCGGTAGCGCCTCCCGTCGGGTGACTCGAGGGGGAAGTCGGCCGGGTCGACGGTGTCCGGGGTGCTCGCGTCGAGCACGCACCGCCGAGGGTCACGGGCGAAGACCAGCACGTACTCATGGCTGGTGGCGAAGCCCTTGCCGAGCTGTCGGCCCTTGGGATTGAGGTTGACCACGAGCTGCGCGAGGAAGCCCGCCGGGCCGAACACCTCGTCCATGAGCAGCCGCAGCCTGGCCACCTCGTTGTCGTCGATGCTGACGAAGATCGCGCCCGAGTCGGCCAGCACGTCCCGCGCCGCTTCGAGCCGCGGTCGCATCATCGCCACCCACGCATCACCGCGGTAGTCGTCGCGGTAGGCGAAGGCGTTGCCGGTGTTGTACGGCGGGTCGATGTAGACGAGGTCGAAGGTGCGGGTCCCGGCGAGCGCGCGCAACACGTCGAGGTTGTCGCCCTCCACGAAGGCGTTCCACACGACCACGCCCGTCAGCGTAGGGCGCGCGTGTGCTGCCTCGCTGCCCTTGGGTCGTTGCCTAGCCTGGCCCGCATGACTGCCGCCGCCCCAGGACCACGACGCCGTCGGATGGCCCTCGCCGCGGCGGGAGCCACTCTCGCCACGACTCTGCTGGTGCCCGCCTCCCTCCCGACGGCCAGCGCCGACCCGGGCGGCAGTCGTGCGGGAGGCCAGCGGGTGGGACCCGACTCCCGCGACCACCGACCGCGACAGCGCGCGCCGCAGACCTCCGACGGCGTGCGTGGCGACGTGGCGGCGTACGTGCCGCGGGCGCTTCGCAAACCCCCGGTCGTCAGCAACGAGCTCACCTGGCTCGTGTCGCCGGGCGTGACCTACCGCCAGTGGGACCAGACGGACGCGCGGGGGCCGATCCGCGCCTACCTGCTCACCGTCGATCCAGCCCCGGGGGTGGCGATCGACTACGCCGGCTCAAAGTCGGTCCGCAATCGCGACACCGTGCGCCGCCTGATCCGCCGCGACGCCGGCGCGGTAGCGGCCGTGAACGGCGACTTCTTCGACATCGGCGACACCGGCGCGGCGCTGGGTGTCGGGGTCGACCGCCAGCGCGGACTGCTGCACGCGCCGAAGTACGGCTGGAACCGCGCCTTCGTGGTCAAGGACGGTCATCCCGACATCGTCAGCACCCGCATGCGCGCCAAGGTGGTGCAGGCGCCGTGGCTCCCGATCACCAACTACAACTCCCCCACGGTCAAGATCGGCAAGGTCGGGATCTACGACCACCGCTGGGGGATGTCGGCCGGTTACCGGGTCGTCGACGGCCAGCGGTACGACGTCCGGCAGGTCGTGATCCGCAGGAACCGGGTGGTCGAGAACTCCGCCGGGCTCTCCTCCGGCAAGCCCATCCGCGGCGTGATGCTGGTGGGCCGCGGGCCGGGGGCGAACGCGCTCAAGGCTCTCCGCGTCGGCACCCGCGCCCGGGTCAGCTGGCATCTGCGCGGCAGACCCGACGTGGCGATCACCGGCAACAAGGTGCTCCTGCGCAACGGCGTCCGCCGGGTGGTCGACGACGTCGAGCTCCACCCGCGCACGGCCGTGGGCATCGACCGCGACACCGGTCAGGTGCTGCTGCTCGTGGTCGACGGTCGCCAGTCGTTCAGCCGTGGCTACACCATGGTCGAGCTGGCCAACCTGATGACCACCCTGGGGGCGGAGGACGCGCTCAACCTCGACGGCGGTGGCTCGTCCACCATGCTCGGTCTCGGGCCCGACGCGATCCTCGACGTCCTCAACTCGCCGTCCGACGGCGTCGAGCGCAAGGTGGCCAACGGTCTCGTGGTGACCTACACCCCGCCGGCGGCTCGCTGACCCTTCGGCGGTGCGACAGCCACCGTCATCTGCGCATGAACGGTGGCCAGCCCACCGCCGCCAGGCACCTGGCCGAGGAGGCCTCAGCTCCCCGGCACCGCGACCACCGACACGGTGGTGACGGCGGCGAAGCACTCCTCCAGGGGGCTGGGCACCTTCTGCGCGATGATCGTCCACGAGTCCGGCTCCCCGGTGACGATCACCCCGGGCGGCACGTCGCACCCGACGGCCACCACGGCCCCGATCACGACGTATCCCTCCGGCACCGTCGCCCCAGCCACGGCCTCGGAGATCTGGTCGCCGAAGCCCGGGTGTTGGAACTGCGACACGAACGTGTCCACCTCGGCCTGGTCGTCCAGCCGGACCGCCGCGGTGGACACCTGTCCCCCGGCGGCCGTCTGCGAGAGCAGGGCGATCTCCTGGAACTCCACGACACCGTCTCCTTCTTGTGAGGTCGCACTCGGCGACGGAGTGGCCCCCGAGCCGTCGGATGCCACGTCCGAGGATCCCGACCCGCAGGCGGTCAGGAGCGCCAGGAGCACGGCAGCGAGGAGGACACGTCCCACACCTGTACGACGCTGCACCGGCTCTCGACGTTCCCGTCGGGGTTCGTCCGCCACGCTCAGTCCGGCACCTGCTGACCCTTGCCGAGCACGGTCAGGCCGTCCTCGACCACGAAGCCGCGGGCCCGGTCGTGCTCCTGGTCCACGCCGATCCGGCAGCCAGGGGGGATCGTCACGGACTTGTCGATGATCGCGTTGCGCAGCACCGCCCCGGCGCCCACGTGCACCCCGTGCATCAGCACGGAGTCGGACACGATCGCGCCGTTGTCCACGCGGACCGACGGCGAGAGCACCGACCGGTTCACAGTGCCGCCCGTCACGACGACCCCCGGAGACAAGAGGGACTCGTCAGTGCGCGAGGGCTGCCCGTCGACCCCCTGGCCGACCTTCACCGGGGGCTGCGGGCCGTAGGAGGTGTAGATCGGCCAGTCGAAATTGTAGAGGTTGAAGACCGGCAGCGGCGAGACGACGTCCATGTGCGCGGCGTAGAAGGAGCCGAGCGTCCCGACGTCGCGCCAGTAGCCGCGGTCCCGCTCGGTCGACCCGGGCACGACGTTGTCCTTGAAGTCGTAGACGCCGGCCGACCCCTTGTTCACGAACGCCGGCACGATGTCGCCGCCCATGTCGTGCTTGGAGCCGTGCATCGCGGCGTCCTCGGTGACCGCCGCCACGAGCGCATCCGCGTTGAACACGTAGTTGCCCATCGAGGCCAGCACCTCGCCGGGGCTGTCCGGCAGACCCTGGGCGTCCTTGGGCTTCTCGAGGAACTCGCGGATCGAGTTCGGGTCGTGCGGGTGCACGTCGATGACGCCGAACTGGTCGGCCAGCGCGATCGGCTGCCGGATCGCGGCCACCGTGCACTCCGAACCGCTGGCGACGTGCTGCTTGACCATCTGGTGGAAGTCCATGCGGTAGACGTGGTCGGCTCCCACGACGACCACGATGTCCGGCCGCTCGTCGTTCATCAGGTTGAGCGACTGGAAGATCGCGTCGGCACTGCCGAGATACCAGTGCTTGCCCACGCGCTGCTGGGCCGGCACCGGCGCCACGTAGTTGCCGAGCATCGTCGACATCCGCCAGGTCTGGGTGACGTGCCGGTCGAGGCTGTGCGACTTGTACTGGGTGAGCACCACGACCCGCAGATAGCCGGAGTTCACGACGTTGGAGAGCGCGAAGTCGATGAGGCGGTAGATCCCCGCGAACGGCACGGCCGGCTTGGCGCGGTCGGCGGTCAGCGGCATCAGCCGCTTGCCCTCGCCGCCGGCGAGCACGATTGCGAGCACCTTGCGGTTCGGGACGGCCATGCTCCTGAGGCTTCCATCCGCCCGCGTGCCTTGTCGAGGGCCGCCACGCACCCTGGACGAGGTCGTGACCGCGCGGGCCGCACGCCCGGCGGGTTCGGGAGTAGCGTCCCCACCGTGCGAGTCGACATCGTCAGCAAGGAGTACCCGCCCGAGGTCTACGGTGGCGCCGGCGTGCACGTCGCCGAGCTGGTCCGGGCCCTGCGCGCGATCGACGGGCTGGAGACCCGGGTCCACGCCTTCGGGGCCTCTCGGGACGAGCCGCTGACCACGTCGTACACCGACCTGGCCGAACTCGCCACGGCCAACGGCGCGGTCCGCACGATGGGCGTCGACCTCTCCATCGTTCCCGGCTGCGAGGGCGCCGACGTCGTGCACTCGCACACGTGGTACGCCAACTTCGCCGGACACGTCTCCGGCCTGCTGTACGGCGTGCCGCACGTGATCACCGCCCACTCGCTCGAGCCGTTGCGCCCGTGGAAGGCCGAGCAGCTGGGCGGCGGGTACGCCGTGTCGTCGTGGGTCGAGCGCACCAGCTATCTCGCCGCCGCCCGGGTGATCGCCGTCTCCGCGGCGATGCGCGAGGACGTGCTGCGGTGCTACCTCGACATCGACCCGGCCCGCGTGGTCGTGGTGCACAACGGCATCGACACCACCGACTGGACCCGGGTCGAGGACCCCGACCGGGTGCGCGCCCTCGGGGTGGACCCCGACCGGCCCTCGGTGATCTTCGTCGGGCGCGTGACGCGACAGAAGGGTCTTCCGCTGTTCCTGCGCGCCGTCGCGCAGCTGCCGCCCGACGTCCAGATCGTGCTCTGCGCCGGCGCCCCGGACACCCCGGAGATCGAGGCCGAGGTGGTCGGCCTGGTCGATGACCTGCGAGCCAGCAGGACCGGCGTCGTCTGGATCCGCGAGATGCTGCCACGGGCCGACGTCGTGGCACTGCTGTCGGCGGCCACCGTTTTCGCCTGCCCGTCCATCTACGAGCCGCTCGGCATCGTGAACCTCGAGGCGATGGCGTGCGAGACCGCCGTCGTGGCGACCGCGACCGGCGGCATCCCCGAGGTGGTGGTCGACCCCTCGGCGGGCTCGGGTCTGGAGGCGACCGGGCTCCTGGTGCCGATCGAGCAGGCCACCGACGGCACCGGCACGCCGCTGGATCCCGACCGCTACGTAGCCGACTTCGCCGCGGCCCTCACCGAGGTGGTCACCGACCCCGACCGCGCCCGCGAGCTGGGACAGGCGGGCCGGCGGCGCGCCATCGACGCCTTCTCCTGGGCTGCGATCGCCGGCCGGACCCTCGACATCTACCGCGAGGTCGCGGGCTGACCGGCCCGGCCGCCGTTCAGGCCGCCGACGTGTACTCGACCTCGCCGTCGAGGTCGGCGACCAGATAGCCGCTGTCGCCCGCGTCGTTGGAGACGAACACCCACAGGTGGGGCTCCTGGTCCACGACGTCGCGCTGGTAGATCACATAGCGCGAGGTGACATCCTCGACACCCAGCGTCTGCTCCGCCTGGTCGAGCACCTCGATCACCTTGTCGGAGCGCAGGTCGCCCAGGTCGACCGGTGCGGCGGCGCTGGACTCGTCGACCGGGTCCCCGAAGCTCTGGAACGACCCACCCGAGTAGTTCCAGATCTCCGCGGAGTCGCCGTCCGTCGGCACCCACGCCACGACGTAGCCGTCGTAGAAGACCGCACGGACCACGTCGGTGTGGTCGAAGCGCTCTTCGAAGACCTCCACGAAGTCGTCGATGCCCTCAGCCGTGAGCTCGAACACCGGGCCCTCGGGCGGCGGCTGTGACTGCACCTCCGCGACCTCGTTGAAGCCCGAGATCGCGAACACCAGCACGCCGGCGATCCCGACCACCATCAGCGCCACCACCCCGACCAGACACCCCACGGTGACCCTGCGCGCGGTGGCCGTCGCGCCCGAAGCCGGCGTCGCCTTCCGGGACCCGCCCGCCAGCGCCACAGCCTCGGTCGTGCTCCCGGGGGGCGGGCCGTAGAGGTCCGCAGGCACCGACGCGGCCGGTACGGCGCTCGGTTCCGCGGGCGCCGTACCGGCCGGTGTCTGCGTCGGTTGCGGCTCCGGCGCCACGGCGATGTCGCGGACCAGCACCGCCAGCTCGCCCACGGTGGCGGCCGACTTGGCCCGCTCGATCCGCAGGTCATGGTCCTGCTGGCTGATCCGCCCGTTGCGCAGGGCGGCGTCGATGACGTACGCCGCGCCGTCCCGGTCCCGGTCCTTGGCGCGCTCGTGGGGATCGCCGTCAAACACGCGCACAGGCTAGTGGTTGCCGCCGGAACTTCGTCGGCGGTTCACCCCAGGAGCCCTAGCCGACCATGCTGACCATCGGGCCCAGGTGGTAGGGCACCGGGTAGCCGATGGCGGTGGCGTCCGGGTCGAGCATCGTGGGCACGCGCGACTTGCTGCGGACCCAGCGCCGGTAGCCCAGGCTGGAGAGCGAAAGGTAGCCGAAGCGGCGCTCGCGGAGGGCGCGCTCCAGGCGGAGGCTGGCACCGTCGGCGATCAGGAGCCCGTGCACCTGCGCTCCGCCGAGTCCCTCGCCGGCCTCGAGCTCGGCGCGGAGCCAGTCCACGTGACTGGCCAGCTCGTGCCCGGCGGCGTCCCCGACCGCGGTGACCTTGTGCGAGACCACGAGCCAGTCCCCGGTGCGGATGCGGTCACCGTCCTCGAGCACTCGGAGCACGAGGTCGGGGCGCCGGCCGTCGTCGAAGACGTGGTCGAGCCCATCGACGCCATCTTCGTCCTCGGTGGCCAGGCGGACGGCGTACCCGTCGCGTCCGAGCTGGCCGATGCGGTCCACCAGCCAGTCGCGGAACGCATCCCGGGTGCCGGTCGGCGAGACCGCGAAGGAGCCGTCGTCGGCGCCCGGATCCCAGGTCTGCAGCCAGGTGTCGAGCATCCCGAGCGCCCACTCGGCGTCGTCGTCGGCATAGCCGAGCCGGTCCATCACCGCGGCCAACAGCCCGAATCGGCCGACAATGGGATAGCCCTCGACGACCTCGAGGGGCAGGAGCAACTCGGCGGCCAGCTGCTCGCAGGAGACGTCGAGGCTCTCCGGCAGTGTCCACCGCGGATCCTGGAGACGGAGTCGGAGCCGATCGAGCACCGGGCAGTCGAGGCGCCCCACGACCAGCGGTGGCGCGACCACCGCAACGTCGTCGGTGATCAGCTCCTCCACGATGTCGTGCGCCGCGTCAGCGAACGCGGCCGCCTCGTGCACAGGGACCCCCATCCCGCGCACGAGGCGATTGACGGCATGCCTCGACTGCCCCATTTGGTGCTCTCCCCCCCGGAAGACTCGGTGACGATTCTATGGACCGAACCGCCACCCGGCACGGGTGGAGATGATCTGTCCAGACCACCGTGACGGTGCGCCGCAGCGGGGCTCACGAGTGGGCCAGACCACCGACGCGACGGCGGTCGAGCGGGAAACCCCCCTCTCGACCGCCGTGCACGGATCAGGGTCGCCTCAGGACTCGTCGTCCCCGGACTGCTCGGCGACCGCGGGCACGCTGGCGCCCGGGGTGATGGTGACCTGGTGGGTGGCGTCCTCGGCGTAGGCGCCGGCGACCCGGACGCTCAGCACGCCGGCGTCGTACGACGCCGACACGGCCTCGGGCTTGACGGCCGCGCCGAGGCGGAACACCCGGCGGAACGCGCCGTAGCGGAACTCCGAGACGCGGCGTCCGGTGTCCTGCTCCTCGCGCTGGTCGCGGCGCTCGCCGGCGATGACCAGGTCGCGACCCTTGACCTCGACGGTGACGTCGCGCGTGAAGTCGACGCCCGGGAGCTCGAGGCGGACGACGGCGTCGTCGCCGTCGCGGACGGTCTCGACGGCGGGCTGGAAGCCCGCCGCGCGGGCGGCGCCGAAGGCGCTGCGGACCAGGCTGTCGAAGTCCGCGAACGGGTCGACCGCGAGGGGCCGCACCGGGTAGTGGCTGCGAGTGATGGTGGTGCGCATGCGTTCTCCTGACGAGACGGTGGGCGGCCGATGCCGGCCCTCTACCTGGTTTAACTTGAGTGAGGTCGACTCAGATTCCCTCATCGTGTTCGCCTCAGGCGAACGGGCTCGGCTCCCGCTTCGCGGGAAGCCCTCCTAGGCTGAGGAGGTGACCGACTACGGCCTGGAACTGGAGTTCGGTCTCTTCCTCTCCCCGGACGCGTCCAGGGCCGCCGACACCTGGGAGCTCGCGCAGCTGGCCGACGTGCTCGGCATCGACCTGGTGACGGTGCAGGACCACCCCTACCAGGCGCGGCACCTCGACGCGTGGACTCTGCTCGCCACCATCGCCGCGCGGACCAGCGCGGTGCGCGTCGCTCTCAACGTCGCCAACCTGCCGCTCCGTCCACCGGTCGTGCTCGCGGGCTCGGTCGCCTCGCTCGACATCCTCAGCGGCGGCCGCGCGGAGCTCGGGCTCGGCGCCGGGGCGATGTGGGAGGCGATCGCCGCCGCCGGCGGGCCCCGACGCACCCCCGGCGAGTCGGTGGAGGCCCTCGAGGAGGCCATCGCGGTGATCCGTGGCGTGTGGGGCGGCTCCGGCAACCGGACCGTCGACCTCGCAGGGACGCACTACCCGGTCAAGGGCCTGCACGCCGGGCCGCGGCCGGTCCACGACGTAGGCATCTGGATCGGCGCCTACGGGCCCCGGATGCTCAGGCTCACCGGGCGCCTCGGCGACGGCTGGCTGCCGAGTCTGGGGTATGTCGAGCCGGGCGATCTCCCGCGCCTCAACGGCATCATCGACGAGGCGGCCGACCGGGCCGGTCGTCCGCCCACCGCCGTACGCCGGATGCTCAACGTGTTCGGCGCCCACGAGATCTTGCGCGGCGGCTCGGCCGAGCGGGCCGAGCGTTTGGCGTCGCTCGCACTGGCGGACGGCATCGCCACCTTCGTGCTCGGCTCCGACGACCCCGACGAGATCCGGCGCTTCGCCCTCGAGGTCGCCCCCGCGGTACGCGAGCAGGTCGACGCCGAACGAGCCCGACGGGCCGCGGCGCCGGACCAGGCGCCGTCTGCGGCCAGGGCCGGGGCGACGACCCACCCTGCTGGTTCGGATCGCCCGGACGAGCCCCTCGGGAGCCCACCTGTGCTGGTGCGGCCTACGCCCGACGACGGCGTTCGACTCTCGGCCTCGCTGCCCTGGCGGGAGGACGACCGGCCGACGCGGCCGGTGCCGAGCGACGCGACCTACACCGCCGGGCAGCGAGCCGTGCCCCAGCACCTCGTCGACGTGCACGACCACCTCCGCGGGGAGCTGGCCCAGGTCCGCGACCTCGTCGACCAGGTACGGCGCGGCACCCTCGGCGTGGGAGCCGCGCGGTCGGAGATCAACACCATGACCATGCGGCAGAACAACTGGACGCTGGGCGCCTACTGCGAGTCCTACTGCCGGATCGTCACGGGCCACCACTCCCTCGAGGACCACAGCATCTTCCGCCACCTACGCACGCGCGAACCCGATCTCGGCCCGGTCCTCGACCGGCTGGCCGAGGAGCACGTGGTGATCGCCGACGTGCTGGAGCAGGTCGACGACGCCTTGGTCGGGCTGGTCGGCACGGCGCCGTACGGCGCGCCGGCCGCCGAGGCTCTCGCAGAGCTCCAGCGGTCCCTGGACCTGCTCACCGACACCCTGCTGTCCCACCTCGCCTACGAGGAACGCGAGCTGATCGACCCGCTCGCCCGCCACGGGTTCGGCTGAGCGCGCGGCCGACGCGCAGGGGACGCCTACCTGTGGACAACCGTTCGCGCAGCCTCGAGGACGGGTCCAGGCTCACCTGCCATGACCCACGACGACGCCTCTCATCCCATCCTCGGCGACGACAGCCCTGCCCGCCCCGTGATCGGCTCCCAGGCCGACCTCGAGGCCTGCTGGCGGACGCTGATGACCCCGCTCGGCTTCGGCGCCGGCAGCGTCTGGCTGATGCTCATCGGCCCCGACGACCGTCCGGTCCCGCAGCTCACCGAGATCACCGATGCCGACCACGTCCCCGGCCCCGACCTCGTCGGCGGACTCGCTCGCCTGCTCACCCACCTTCGCGATCTCGACGAGATCGCCCGCGTCGCGTTCCTGCGTGCCCGTCCTGGCCGGAGCGGGGTCACGGCCGAAGACCGGGCCTGGGCACGGGCTCTTTACCAGGCGAGCCGCGACGCCGGCATGCCCTGCGAGGTGGTGCACCGCGCGTGCGACCACGACCTCGTCCCCCTCCCCCTCGACGCCATCCTCGGTGACGACGCCGCCTAACCCCGAGCTCTCGGTGGTGGCCGTCACAAGACCCCTCGATGGTCGAGCCGCGAGTGTTCGGTGGTCGAGTCGCCGCCCTCTCGGTGGTCGAGCCCGTGAGTGTTCGGTGGTCGAGCCGGGCCGTTCGGTGGTCGAGCCGGGCGAGCCGCTCGGCGAGCTCGTGTCGAGACCCGGTGAGTGTCCCGTCGGGCTGGTTCATGTTCTGCGGTGGAAGGTGGTGGTGCCGTTGGGGTGGTGTCGGGTGTCCCAGCCAGGGTCGTGAGCCCGGTGGTGGTGGAAGGGAGCAGAGCAGTGTGCCGTCGGCGAGGTCGGTCTTCCCACCTTGCGCCCAGGGCTGCCGGTGGTGGGCTTCGCACCACGCCGCGGGGATCGAGCAGCCCTGGGCGGTGCATTCCCGGTCCCGGATCGCCAGCGCCTTGCGCTGCGCACCGCTGAACAGGCGGGCGGT
>CAZIVD010000072.1:0-24364 GCA_964542635.1 uncultured Nocardioides sp.
CCGCGCGGCAGCGTGGCGGAGCGACCGATACGCGGCGTCAGCGTGGCGCAGCGAAGCGCGACACGCTCGCCGCGGGAGGAAGCACCGACACGCTCGCGCCAGACAAATAGGTGAAGGGCCCTCATAGGTATGAGCTACAAGGGCCCTTCGGGTGATCGGTACCGGTGACGCTTCCGATCGACCTGCCTTCTGCTCCGGCTCCGACAGCCTCGTCACCCTGCTGCCGCCTCGGGTTGCCCCTCGGTGTGAACCTTCGCCTTCCGGCTGGTCCCGCTCTTCCCGGAGGAATCGCGTAGGAGAAGTTCTACGGCCTGCCGAGGAGCTCCCGCAAGGGGGAAAGCCCAACAATTTCAAGGGATTTCGCGCCACCGGCGTGTCGTCCACAAGCGTCCGCACTTCCTCCACAGGGGGTGCCGACTCGTCCACAGTCGCGGCACGCGTCTGTGGACGAGGAGCGTCTCAGGAGACGGTCACGGCGTCGCCGACGCGCACCACGCCGGGCCGCACCACGTCCGCATAGATTCCGACGCAGAGCTCACGTTCGGCGCCGAGCGCCTGGAGCCACCGCGTGGTGGTGTCGACCCCGTCCTGCGCCAGGTCGATGGTGCGACACCGCTCGATCCGCTCGACCCCCCGGAGCCTCGCCCCATCGGCACCTCGAGCGGCGGGCCCACCGTCGATCGCGACCTCGCGACCGAGCCAGGCCTCCTCCTCGAACGGCTCCTCGGTCCGCACCACGAGGTTGACCCTCAGCCGTCGAGGGTCGGGGTCGACGGCCAGCTGGCTGCGGCACCACTCAAGGGTGGCGGTGCCCACGAGGGAGACGGCCCCTCCGTCGTGGAACGGCGCCTCCCGCTCGGGCAGCACTCGCACCGGCGCGGCCAAGTGCTCGCTCAGCTCTGCATCGAGCGCCGCGTCGCCCACCCGCCAGACCCGCTCGCCTCGTCGCACCTCGATCTCGCCGTTCGAGAGCGTGTGCGCGGCGTACTCGAAGACGGTGTCGCGGCGTCGGAAGCGGCGGCTGTCCTTGCCCGAGGCGAGTCGGCCGTCGTCGTCCACCACGGCATGGCCTCGGTCACCCGCCACTCCTCGCGTGTCGAGTTCCAGGGACGGTGGGCTCTCGCCGCCCATGGCCTTCACGGGATAGCGGCGCAAGGTCGAGATCGTCAGGGACGCCATGCTCAGACCTCGTCCACCGGGGCGAGCGCGGCGACGGCCTCGACCTCCACCAACTGGCCGGGATAGCCGAGCACGGGGACCGCGAGCAGGGTGCTGGGAGCGTCGTGGTCCCCCATCGCCCCGCGGACGACCTGCCACACCGCGACGAGATCGGCCCGCCCGGAGGTGGCGACGTAGACCGTGCTCTTGGCGATGTCGGCCAGCGTCGCCCCTGCGGCCGCCAGGGCGGTCGCGAGGTTGGCCATCACTACGGCGGCCTGCCCGGCGTAGTCGTCCAGCGGGGTGATCTCGCCGTCCGGGCCGAGGGGACAGGCGCCCGCGGTGAAGACCAGGTGCGCGGCGGGGACGACCGAGGCGTAGGCGTACGGCGCGGTCGGCGCCAGCGACGCCGGCCGGATCAGCTGGACCGTCATGGCCCCAGGCTAGGGGCGGCCGGTCAGCCCCGAGAAACCGAAAGGGCCCCGGCAGTATGAGTGCCGGGGCCCTACGGTTGACCTTCGTGGTGACCCTCCGGTCGCCTCACCTCGGCTCCGGCCCCGGTCACGCTGTCACCCGCGGACTGCGACGACCGAAGTCGCCGCTGGGGCCTTCACTTCCGTGAGACCCGAACTTCCCGGAGGAAGCTCGTGAGGAGAGTTCTACGGGGCGGATCGCCAACCTGGCAAGGGGTTTCGCCATCTTTCTCGGACATTTCTCACCCCTCCACAGGCCCGTGGCCACCGTCCACAGGAGACCGGGGTCCGTCCACAGATCTGCGCGTCCCTGTGGAGAGTCAGCGGGCTCGCGCGAACGCCGCCTCGGCCGCGGAGGCGACCTCCAGCAGCCGGCGGTCGGCGCCGTGGGGGGCGACGATCTGGACGCCGATCGGGAGCCCGTCGGACGTCGTACCGGCCGGCAGGGAGATCGCCGGGCAGCCTGTGACGGTGATGAAGTAGGCCGACCGCATCCAGTCGAGGTAGGTCTCCATCGGGCGGCCGTTGATGGCGGTCGGGAACTCCTGGTCCGCCGGGAACGGCGGGACCTGCGAGGTCGGCAGCACCAGCACGTCGTGGTCGAGGAAGAACAGCCGCATCACCTCGGCCAGGCGGGTGCGGCGCGCATAGGCGAGCGCCACGTCGGCGCCGGTGAGGGACTCCCCCGCCCGGATGTTGTCCGCGAGGGACTTCTTGAACGCGGCGGGATGCTCGGCGAGCGGGGCGCCGAAGGTCGCCTGGAAGTGCCAGGCGCGCAGCGTCCGGAAGGTCGCGTCGGCGTCGACCAGGTCGGGATGGGCGGCCTGCACGGAGGCGCCCGCACGTGCGAGGGCGGCACCGGCGGTCTCCACGACGCCGGCGACCTCGTGGTCCACGTCGAAGGCGCCGCCCAAGTCCACGCTCAGCGCGATTCGCAGCCCGGCGACATCGCCGGTCACCGGAGGGGCGAACAAGGCCCCCGGGTCTCCCAGGGCCTGGGGGGCGCGCGGGTCCGGCCCGGCCATCACGGAGAGCGCCAGAGCCAGGTCGCCGACATTGCGGGCCATCGGCCCACCCACCGACGTGGTTTCCCACTGGTTGACCTTGGGCCACTCGGGCACGCGGCCCAGCGACGGCCGGAGGCCGACGACGCCGCAGAACGACGCGGGGTTGCGCAGGGAGCCGCCCATGTCGGATCCGTCGGCGAGCGGGACCATCCCGGCAGCCAGAGCGCAGGCCGCGCCCCCGCTGGAGCCGCCCGCGCTGCGCGTCGGGTCGACCGGGTTGCGCGTGGTGCCGAAGACCGTGTTGAAGGTGTGGGACCCGGCCGCGAACTCCGGCACGTTCGTCTTGCCGATCGGCACCGCGCCGGCCTTCCGGATCCGCTCGACGATGAGCTCGTCGCGGTCGGGCACGTGATCGGCGTACAGCGGGGAGCCGTAGGTCGTGCGCCACCCCGCCACGGCGTGGGTGTCCTTGAAGGCCCAGGGCAGGCCGTGCAGCGGCCCTCGCTCGGCGAGCGGTACGTCGTCGGCCCGGCGGGCGCCCTCGCGAGCGCGCTCCTCGTCCAGCGAGACGATCGCGTTGAGCCCCTGCGGGCCGCCGTTGCGCTCGGCGATCCGGGCCAGGTGGAGGTCCATCAGCTCCACGCAGGAGATCTCTCGCGCGCCCAGGGCCGCCAGCATCTCGCGCGCCGTCGAGGCGACGTTCACGTCGGTCGTTCCGGGCTCGGGGTTCGGCGTCGTTCCTGACCCTTTGGCCGCGTTGCAGCGCGGCCAAAGCTTCGGAATCCCCGGCCGACCGGGGATTCCGGCGGCGGGGGACCCGCCGGAACGGCGAGCCTCACCGACGCCGCCCGAACAGCGAGCCGACGACGACGCCGAGGACGACGAGGCCGGCGCCCACGGCCACGCCCTTCAGGAAGTCGGCCTGGGAGGTGACGGCCGCGGGGGCGGGCGGGGCGGTGAAGACCTGGCCGGGGGTGATCACACCGGCCCCGACGGCGGCACCGCCCTCGGCCCCCGCCACGGCGGCCGCAGCCTCGGCGCCGACGGGGAGGGTGCCGCTGATGGCCTGGTCGACGTTGCCGAAGAACTCCCCCGCCATCCGCTTGGAGACCGACGTCAGCATCCGCTGGCCGACCCCGCCGATCATCCCGCCCACGATCGCGTCGGCGTCCCAGGCAACCCGCGTCGAGCCGTCGCCCGAGTCGGCGAACCCGACGTTCACCGTGGCCCCGATCGTGCCCGGCGCGCCGGCCCCTTCGAGCCGCATCACCAGCGAGCGGTGCAGGTCGAGGTCCGAGAGCACGCAGGTGCCCGTGTAGGTGCCCTTGATCGAGGCCACCCCGGCGGTCACGGTCATGTCGTAGGCGTTCTCACCCGTGGCGACGAGTCTCTCGCACCCGGGGATGGTGCGCACGAGCACGGCGGGGTCGAGCAGCGCGTCCCAGGCACGCTCGACGGGTGCTTGCAGGACGTTCTCTCCGGCGATCCTCACGTGGGCTCCTTCGACGGTTGCTCCTGACGGAGCGCGAACAGGTCCGACGGCGAGATCGGCATCGCCGTGATCGGGAAGCCCTCCGCGTCGGAGATCGCGGCAGCGAACACGGCCGCCGACGGGATCACGCCCGCCTCCCCCGCGCCCTTGATGCCGAGCGGGTTCAGCGGCGAGGGGGTCTCGAGGTGGTCGATCTCGATCGACTCCGGCACCTCGGTGACGTAGGGCATCAGGAAGTCCATGAACGACGCGTTGAGCAGCTGGCCGGACTCGTCGTAGGCCATCCGCTCGTACAGGGCCCCGCCCACGCCCTGCGCGACGCCCCCGTGGATCTGACCCTCGACGATCATCGGGTTGATCAGGTGGCCGCAGTCGTGCACCACGGCGTACTTGAGGATCTTGATCTCCGCGGTCAGCGGGTCGGTCTCGACGATCGCGGCATGCATCCCGGAGGCGAACGTCGACCGCTCCGGCGAGTAGAAGTCCTTGCCCTCGAGGCCGGGCTCGTCGTCCTCGGCGACGGGGGGCTTGCCGGGGTCGCCGACGGTGAACTGGGTCGCTAGCTTGGACTGCTCGTCGAAGGCGTAGCGCAGCGGGTTGGAGAGCACCGCCACGGTGCCGAGCGCGATGGCCGCCGACGGGGCGCCACGCACGGAGACCACGCCGTCGACGATCTCGAGGTCGTCGACGGACGCCTCGAGCGCGTCGGCCGCGATCCGCAGCACCTTCTCCTTGGCCCGCAGCGCGGCGAGATGGACGGCCGAGCCGCTCATCACCGCGGCCCGCGAGGCGAACGTCCCCACGGCGTACGGCATCCGGCGGGTGTCGCCGGTGACCACCTCGACGTCCTCGAACGGAACGCCGAGCACGTCGGCCACCAGCTGCGCGAACGCCGTCGCGTGACCCTGGCCCTGGGTGGTCAGCCCGGTGGCCACCTTGACCTTGCCCGTGGTCTCGATGTGCACGTGGGCGCCCTCGTAGGGCCCGACGCCGGTGCCCTCGACGTAGCAAGCGAGGCCCAGACCCACCCGACGTCCCTGCGCGGCCATCTCGGCCTTGAACGCCGGGAACTCGTCCCAGCCGACCAGCGCCTTGATCTTCTCCAGCGACGCCGGGTAGTCCCCGGAGTCGTACTCGAGCTCGCGGCCGTCCTGGAAGATCAGCCCGTGGTCGTAGGGGAACTCGTCGGGCTGGATGAAGTTCACCGCCCGGACGTCCGCCCGGTCGCGGCCGAGGTAGGCGGCGATCGCGTCCATGGTCCGCTCCATCACGAAGCAGCCCTGGGGGCGGCCGGCGCCGCGGTAGGGCGTCACCATCACCGTGTTGGTGTAGAGCGACTCGAACACCACGTGGTAGGCGCCCGGCTTGTAGGGACCGAGCAGCTGGGTCGAGGTGATGATCGGCACGATCAGCCCGTACGGCGTGTAGGCGCCGTGGTCGTGCCAGAACCGCACGTCGAGCCCGAGGATCCGCCCCTCGTCGTCGAAGCCGGCCTCGACGTGGTGCTCCTGACCGCGCTCGTGGGCAGAGGAGATGAAGTGCTCGCGCCGGTCCTCGGTGAACTTCACCGGCCGGTTGAGGGCGCGGGCGGCGAGCGGCACGAGAAGCTCCTCGGGCCACGGGTGGTTGATCTTCACCCCGAAGCCGCCGCCGACGTCGGGCGTGATGACGTCGACCTTGCTCAGGTCCAGGCCGAGCTTGGCGGCCACGGCCGCGCGCACACCCGTGGAGGTCTGCGTGGAGGTCCACACCGTCAGCCGTCCGGAGTCGGGGTCCCAGCGCGCGACGGTGCCGCGGCCCTCCATCGGCTGGCACGAGCTGCGCTCGATGGTCAGGTCGAGGCTCAGCGTGTGCGGAGCGGCTGCGATGGCGGCGGCGGCATCGCCGTTCTGCTGCTCGAGACGGGCGCCGACGTTGCCGGGGACGTCCTCGTGCACCAAGGCCTTCGCGGCCCGTGCCGTGCCGATGCCGACCACAGGCTCGAGGAACTCGTAGTCGACGCGGATCCGGCCCACGGCGTCCTCGGCGATGTAGCGGTCGTCGGCGACCACGAACGCGACCGCCTCGCCCATGTAGTTGACCTCGCCGTTGGCCAGGGCGTACTGAGTGCGGCCGTGCGTGAGCGCGGGGTGCGGGATCAGGAGCGGCAGCGGGTCGGCCATCGACGGGGCCAGGTCGGCGAGATCCTCGTAGGTCCACACCAGGTGCACGCCCTCGAGGTCGAGCACGTCGTCGACGTGGACGTCGAGGATCCGGGCGTGGGCGTGCGGCGAGCGCAGCACCGCCACGTGCAAGGTGTCCGGCCCGACCGCGACGTCATCGACGTAGCGGCCCTGCCCGCGCAGGAAGCGCTGGTCCTCGACCCGCTGGACCCGGCTGCCGAACAGCTTGGTGGTCATCGGTCCGCTCCCGGGGTCTCGACACCGCTCGCTGCGCTCGCGGGCTCGACCACCGAATCCTCGCTGGTCGAGCCGGCCGAGCCGCCAGGCGAGGCCGTGTCGAGACCCGGTGAGGCCAGCTCCGCCGCCCGCAGCACCGCCTTGACGATGTTCTGGTAGCCGGTGCAGCGGCACAGGTTGCCGGCCACCATGTCGCGGGCCTCGTCCTCGGTCGGAGCGGGGTTCTCGGCCAGCCCGGCGGTGATCGTGGTGAGGAACCCCGGCGTGCAGAAGCCGCACTGCAGCCCGTGGCACTCGGCGAAGGCCTGCTGGACCGGGCTCAGCCGGCCTTCGGGCGACCCGTCCACGAGGGTGAGGCCCTCCACGGTGGTGATCTCCGCGTCGACCGCTGAGACCGCGAACATCAGACAGGATCGCACCGGACGTCCTTCGACCAGCACGGTGCAGGCACCGCACACGCCGTGCTCGCAGCCGACGTGGGTGCCCGTGAGACCGAGGTCGTGTCGCAGCGCGTCGGACAGCAGACGCCGCGCGGGCACGCTCACGGCGCGCGAGACGCCGTTGACCGTGAGTCGGACTTCGTGGAGCTCCTCGGCCATGTCAGGCAGCCCTCTCGCGCGCGGTCCTGACCACCCGGGCCGTCAGCACGCGCACCAGCTGCGTGCGATAGGCCGCGGTGGCGTGGATGTCGTCCCCCGGGTCGAGGTGCTCGAGGGCGGCCTCGCCGAGGTCGTCGTCGGCGACGCCGGTGAGGTCGACCACCGTCGGCACGTCGCAGACCGACAGGAAGCCGGCGCTGACCAGGTCGCCCTCGACCAGCGCGGCGACGCCGCACAGTGCATAGTCGCCGTGCCGACGGGCCACTTCCTCGAAGGCGACACCGGCACCCTCGGGCAGAGCTGGGAAGAACGCCGACACCGCGATCTCGTCATGGTGCAGCGCGGACTCTAGAGGCCCGAGGTAGAGCTCCTCGGCCGGGATGGTCCTTCGCGCGTCGCCCGACGCGACGTCCACCGAACCTCCGAGCAGCCGCAGCACCATCGGCATCTCCGCCGCGGCGTCGGCGTGCACGATCGAGCCCACGGTGGTGCCGCGGTTGCGGATCGTCGCATGGGCCACCATCGCCAGCGCCTCACTGACCAGCGGCTGCACCCGGCGTACGTCGGGCGAGGCCAGCACGTCGGCATGCCGGGCCAGCGCCCCGATCCGCACCCCCTCGTCGGTCACCTCGATGCCGTCGAGGTCGGGCAGTCCGTTGATGTCCACGAGACGCGACGGCGCCGCCAGGCGCATCGACAGCAGCGGCACCAGGCTCTGGCCGCCCGCGAGCACCTTGGCCCCCGGATCGCCCGCCAACGCCGCGAGGGCGTCGGCGAGCGTCTCCGGTCGCACGTAGTCGAACGGTGCCGGCTTCAAGTCGCCACCCGCGGAGAAGGGGCGATCAGTCCAACTGGTATACGCACGTGCGCCCGAAGTCGTCCCCGATCTTGTGCCAGCCGGTTGAGTCGAACACCACTTCCCATTTCGGGTAGCCACCTAGGTAGTAGATGCACACCAACCTGGCGCCGCTGTTGATGTAGATCTGGTCCGTGTCCTTGCAGTAGGACTTCGACGTCTGGCCCTCGTAGACATAGCGATTGCTGGACGGGTCGCCGAAGTTGCAGCGCACCAGGAACGGCGGATCGTAGCCGTCGTCCGGGGAGTAGTGGATGACGACGCCGCATATACCGAGATTGTCGCAGTATGGGCTCGCCGATGCGGGCCCAGCAGAACTGGCGACACCAACCAAAGCGAGTTGGATCGCGAGAAGCGTACTCAAGATCGCTCTTCTGAACATTGCGGTGATTCCCTCCCGTGAACGAGTCTCTACCGAAAAGTCCCATTCGGGACTGCCGGTCCAGCGCCGTAGAGACGATGGACCGGACGTCTGGTGTCACGATGCACCTCGCTGAGACTGCTAGGCCCACCTAAGGGTGGTTGGTCCCGGACGCTTGGTCCGCACCACCAGGGCCCACGGAGCCAGCGCCGCCTGCGTCGTCGGTGCCGGCCGCGCGAGCGACGTAGCGAGCCAAGTGGTATCCGCCCACCACGACGATCGTGCCGAGCGCGATGCCGGTGAGGATGAAGTCGTCGGTGATCTTCAGGGCACCGTCGCCGATCGCGAGGATGATGCCCGCGGAAAGCGGCACCAGGTTGATCGGCCTGCCGAAGTCGACGTCGTTCTCCTTCCAGATCTTGGCTCCAAGCAGGCCAATCATGCCGTAGAGCACGAGTGTGATGCCGCCGAGCACGGCAGGCGGCGTGGCGTTGACGATCGCACCGAACTTGGGGATCAGACCAAGCAGGATGGCAACGATCGCCGCCACGAAGTACGCAGCCGTGGAGTAGACCCGGGTAGCCGCCATGACGCCGATGTTCTCGGCGTACGTCGTGGTCGGCGATCCGCCTACCGTGCTCGTGATCACCGTGGCCACGCCGTCGGCGGCGACCGCGCGGCCGAGCACCGGGTCCAGGTCGGTCTTTGTCATCTCGGCCACGGCCTTGACGTGCCCGAGGTTCTCAGCAGTGAGAGCGATAACGGCCGGCAGGGCCAACAAGATGAAGACAAGCGAGAACGAAGGGAGGTGCCAGCCGACCTCGGCGTATCCGGGCGTGAAAGCCTGGTTGCCCACCAGGCCATCAGCAGTTTGCGATGGGAAGCCGAACCAGTCGGCCGAGGTGACGCCCGACCAGTCCACGCGGTCGTGGGGGCCGGGCTCGGGGTTCCCGGGGAGGGGCAGGCTGGTAGCCCCGAAGATGAGGTCGAAGATCCAAGACAGGAGATAGCCGAAGATCAGGCCGAGGAAGACCGCTATACGGCCGAAGAAGCCTCGGAGACCCACTGCCATGAGGATGACTGCAGTCATCGTGAGGATCGCCGCCCACGGATCGGACGGCATGTACGTCTTGGTGGCGACCGGCGCGAGGTTGAAGCCGATCAGCATCACCACGGCTCCGGTGACGGCTGGCGGCAGCACGCGGTGTACGGCCTCGGCGCCGAGGTAGTGGATGATCACGCCGACGATGGCGAGCACGATGCCCGCGACCAGGATGGCGCCTGTGACGTCGGCCGGGCCGCCCGGGCCACGTTCGCCGCTGTAGCCGTAGATCGCGGCCGCCGCACCGACGAACGACGCGCTGGTGCCGAGGTAGCTGGGAACCTTGCCTCCGACGATGAGGAGGAAGCAGATCGTGGCGATCCCGCTCATCATGATCGCGAGGTTGGCGTTCAGCCCCATGATCAGCGGGAACACAAAGGTCGCTCCGAACATCGCCACGACGTGTTGGGCGCCCAGCCCCACCGTCTTGCCCCACGACAGACGCTGCTGAGGCGCTACCGGCTCACCGGGCGCAGGATTGACGACTTCCCACTTGAACATCGACGACATTGACGGTCCTTTCGGAGTGTGCCAGAGCGTGGTCCCGCGCTCCGAGAACGCTCAACGTAGTGAGCCCATGAGACACCCGACACGGCGCAATCTGCCGAAGGAACGCCGGGGGGCATGGCAGTTCGTGTGGAGAGTCGCTCCGGGGCTCGTCGCCGTCCGTGACGAATTTGTCGGGTTTCCCGGCTAGAACGACAAATACGTCACGGACGGCGGTGAGACCGTCAGCCCGTGATGTCGAGGACCCGCAGAGCGACCGCCACGTCCAGGCGCAGGTGCGGGTCGGAGGCGAGCGGGCCGAGGAGCCGCTCGAGCTTGGAGACCCGGTAGCGCATCGTGTTGTAGTGGAAGTACTGCTGGCGGGCGGCCTCGGCGACGTTGAAGTTGGTGTCCAGCAGCACCTGGAGGGTCTCGCGGAGGTTCGCCGCGTCCGCACTGCCGTCGGCCAGCGGGCCGAGGATGTCGCGGGCGAACGCCCGCAGCTCGTCGAGGTCGGAGATCAAGGCGATCAGGCGATGCAGGCCGAGCTCGTCGAAGTACGTCGTGGAGCCCGCGCCGTGCACCCGGCGTCCGATGTCCACGGCCCGTCGCGCCTGCGCGTAGGCCTCCGGGAGCGCGGTCAGGTCAGGCGCCACCCGGCTGACGCCGACGGAGAAGCTGCGCCGTCCGCCGCCCTTGTCGCCCGCCACGCCGGTCACGACCCGGTCGACGATGTCGTGCCCCGACGCCGGCTCCCGGCGCCGCGTCGACCGCTGCCCGGTCCACGGGCCCGGCTCGTCGGCGTCTACCGGGAGCAGGGCCACGACCTCCGAGCTGAAGTCCGCGGTGGGGATGCTCGGGTCGATCGCATGGGTGACCTGTCGCCACGCCGCCGAGAACCGCTCCTGCCAGCCTCGGCGCTGCTCCCGGCTCGCCGCCTGCTCCCCGCGCGGCTGCGGGTCGATCTCGGCGACCGCCACCACGACCGGGCGAGACAGCGCCCAGCCGAACGCCTGCCCGTGCTCCTCGACGTAGCCGTCGTCGCCCACGCCGCGGACCAGCAGGTCCCGCAGGAAGTCGCCCTGGTACTTGTTCTCGACGGCCGCGACGGCGCTCTGGCGGGTGATGAGCAGGGCGGCGACGATGGCCACCCGCTCCAAGGCGTGCACGTCCTCCTCGTCGAACGGCTGGTCCAGCCGCAGGGCCACGAGACGGCCGAGGTCGCTGCCGGCTGCGGCGACCCGGAGCGACCGCACCTCGCCCTGGTCGAGACGGAAGCCGGCGTCGACGAGTCGCTCGACCCGGAGTCTCCCCGTCGGGTCGACCAGCCTGGCGACCTCCAAGGCCCCGCGAGCCTCGGGCTCGAGCGCGGCGGCGCGCTCCCGGCCGTCACTGGAGGTGAAGGCGACCCCGACACCCAAGACCGCGGCCACCTCCTGGGCAATCACGGCCAAGTCGCCGCCTTCCAGCACCAGGTGGGTCAGCGCGGTGTGCAGCGCGTCGACGCGTGCCAGGGCGGCCGCGGCCGCGTCGCCAGTTATCAACACTTGAGGCTCGTCTCCATCAGTGTTGGCACAACCTCACATCGGCAAATGTAACCGCGCCGCACTAGCGTCGGGAAGCGTGGCCTCCGCGCGCACTGTCGAGCCCCGGACCGTCCGGGCCCCCCACGGCGTCGCCGCTCCGGCGCGGGTGGCCGCCCTGCTCGCTCGCACCCCCGACGGACCGGTGCCCGTGAGGCACCAGAGCGCCCTCGCCGTCTACGTCGAGATCGAGGGCCGCTGCGTCGGCATCGTGGCGCCCGGAGCGGCCCGGGTGCCCTGTGCCCTGCGCCTGGGGGCTGTCGACGATCACGGTTTCTCTGCCCGTCAACTACTGGCCGACGCGGGCGAATCGGCCTATGTTGGTCGTGGGATCTTGCGTCTGTCCGGCACCCCCCTGCCGGTTCGACGATTCGTGGATGTTCGCGTGCCCCGGGTCGCTCCCAGCGGGATCCCGCGTCAACCGGTGAGCCCGGCGGACGTGTTGGCCCATTCCCCCCGGACCGCCGCCGCCGGGCTGACCGTCCGACAAGCGGTCCTCGCGCGCCTCGCCGAGAGCCTCGGTGAGCTCGACGGGCTCGGTCCGCTGCCGGCGTACGTCGACGTCGCCGCCACTCGGTTGGTCGGGCGCGGCGGGGGCCTCACGCCCCTCGGCGACGACGTCCTGGCCGGCTGGCTCGCGGTGCTCGCGGTGAGCGGGCGGCTCGAGCCCGCCGTGGACGCCGCGATCCGCGCCCTGCTGCACCGCACCACCACCCTGTCCGCGACCTTGCTGGACTGCGCCCTGCACGGCGAGGCCGTGCCCGAGATGGCTGCCTACCTGGCGGCGTTCGGGACGAACGCCGAGGACGAGGCCCTGGCCGCGCTGCTGGGACTCGGCCACACGTCCGGGGCCGGGCTCTGGTGGGGCGCCACCCACGCCCTGTCCACGCTCTCGCTGCGACCAGCAGCATGAGCAACCCACGACCGAGGAGATGCCGATGACCGTCCACGTGGAGCTCCGGTCGGGCGCTTACGCCGACTCGGTGACCCTGCTGCAGGTCAGCCGCGACGTGCAGGGGGTCGAGGGCGTGCTCGCCGCGCAGGTCGCCATGGCCACCCCCCTGAACATCGACGTGCTCGGCGAGATGGGCTTCGACGTGCCGCCGGCCGGGCCCAACGACATGGTCGTGGCGCTCCGGGTCGAGGACGACGAGGCTCTGGCGCGTGGGCTCGCCGCCGTCGACCGGGCACTGGTCGAAGCCGTCCGGCGGCCCACCGGGCCCACCGAGCTCGCACCGCCTCGCACCACCGCCAGCGGGCTCCGCTCCGCGCCGGGGGCGATCGTGCTCGTCTCGGTGCCTGGCGCGAGCGCGACCGTCGAAGCGATGGACGCCCTGGACGCGGGCAGCGACGTGATGCTCTTCAGCGACAACGTCCCGCTCGAGGAGGAGGCAGCCCTCAAGCAGGCCGCCGCCGAGCGCGGACTGCTCGTGATGGGGCCGGACTGCGGCACGGCCGTCGTCGGCGGCCTCGGCCTGGGCTTCGCCAACGTCGTGCGACCCGGGCCGGTCGGCATCGTCGCGGCGTCGGGCACCGGCTGTCAGCAGCTGCTGTCCCTCCTGGACTTCGCGGGCGTCGGCGTCACGTCGGCCCTCGGCGTCGGCGGGAGGGACCTGAGCTCCGAGGTGGGCGGCCTGGCCACCCGGGAGGCGCTTCGTCGCCTCGACGCCGACCCGACCGTGGAGCTGGTCGTCTTGGTCTCGAAGCCGCCGGCTGCGGACGTGGCCGCCGCCATCACGTCGTACGCCGAGAGCCTGGACACCCCAGTGGAGCTCGCGCTGCTCGGGCCCGGCCAGCCCGACCTCACGACGGCCGCGGAGTCGGTCGTCAGCCGACTCGGGCGCGAGGTGCCCGCATGGCCGGTCCGCCTCCCCGACGCGGGGCATCACGGTCCGCGCGGCGGCCTGCTGCGCGGCCTGTTCGTCGGCGGCACGAACTGCCAGGAGGCCGCCCTGGTGGCCACTGGCCTCCTCGGCGACTCCGGAGGGCACACCTTCGTCGACTTCGGCGACGACGCGTACACCGAGGGCCGCGCCCATCCGATGATCGACCCGACGCTGCGGCTCGAGCACCTCGCTCGGGCCACCGAGGACGCCGACACCGGCGTTCTTCTCCTGGACGTGGTCCTCGGACACGGGGCGGAGCCGGACCCGGCCGCCCTCCTGGCCCCTGCGATCGCGCAGGTCCCGCAGCCGGTCGTCGTGGCGCTCGTCGGCACCGACGCAGACCCCCAGGACCGCGAACGCCAGGCGAGCGCCCTCGCGGCCGTCGGCGCCGAGGTCTACCTCTCGAACGCCGCCGCGGCCCGCCGCGCCGTGGCGCTCCTGACCGGCGACGCCGGCACCCCGTCCACCGAGGGAGACCAGTGATGAGCACCCCGACAGCCGTCGTCGCCGCCGGAGCCGACCTGCTCGCCACCGCCGCCGAGTCCCAGGCGGTCCCGGTCACCCGGGTCGACTGGCGCCCGCCGATGCCCGGCACCGAGGCCGACCTGGTCACCGTCGCCACCGACCCGCTTCGCGCCGAGGCCAACGCCCGCGCGCTGGCCGCCATGCTCGAGGTCGACGCGATCCTCGTCGACGTGGCGCCGGCCTCGGAGGTGCTCGGGCTCGAGCGGGGCCATTTCCTGCACGCCGGGCCGCCGATCGAGTGGGAGCGGACGTCCGGGCCGCTGCGCGGCGCGCTCATGGGGGGCGCCGCGCTCGAGGGCCTGGTCGACGACCCGGAGGAGGCCGTCGCGCTGTTCGAGTCGGGCACCTCGGTGTCGCTGGAGCCGTGCCACCACCGCGGAGCGGTCGGCCCGATGGCCGGGGTCGTCACCCCGTCGATGTGGATGTGGGTGCTCGAGGACCCGCGCACCGGGAGCCGTACCTACTGCTCCCTCAACGAGGGCCTCGGCAAGGTGCTGAGGTACGGCGCCTACTCGCCCGACGTGCTCGAACGCCTGAGGTGGATGAGCGACGTCCTCGGGCCCCTGCTGCAGGCGGGGGTACGGGACAGCGTGGCCGCGCAGACGCCGGTCGACGTGACCGCGATCCTCGCGCAGATGCTGCAGATGGGCGACGAGGCGCACAACCGCAACCGCGCGGGCACGCTGATGCTCCTGCGCGACCTCGGCCCGGCTCTGGTGCGAGCGGGTGAGACCGCAGACGTTGCGCGGGCGATGGCCTTCGTGGGCGGCAACGACCACTTCTTCCTCAATCTCGCGATGCCCGCGTGCAAGCTCGCGCTCGACGCGGCGCGGGGCATCGACGGAGCCACGATGGTGGTCGCGATGGCGCGCAACGGCACCGACTTCGGCATCCAGGTCGCCGGCACGGGCGACGAGTGGTTCACCGGACCCGCCCAGCTCGCGGACGGGCTCTACCTCGGCAGCTACGGCCCGGACGACGCCAACCCCGACATCGGCGACTCGGCGATCACCGAGACGGCGGGCATCGGCGGCTTCGCCATGGCCACGGCTCCCGCGATCGTGCGCTTCGTCGGCGGCTCGGTGCCCGACGCGCTGGCCACCACCCGGCGGATGCACGAGATCACCCTCGGCGAGAACCCGCGCTGGTCGATCCCCGTGCTCGAGTTCCAGGGAGCGGCGACCGGCATCGACGTCTCGAAGGTGTGCCGCACCGGGATCCTCCCCCAGATCAACACCGGCATGGCGGGCAAGCTGGCCGGGGTCGGCCAGGTGGGCGCGGGCCTGGTGACCCCGCCCGCCGAGATCTTCCCGGCGGCGCTGGCCCGTCTCGCGGCCAGGACCCGCGAGCGTCGCTGACGCCGCTCGCGTGCTAGACAGTCGTCATGGCCACCACACAGCTCGGCGACGCCACCGTCCACCTCGTAGGCGACCTGCCCGCCGTCGGCACGACCGCTCCCGACTTCTCGCTGACCGGCGGTGACTTCGCCGACGTCACGCGCAAGGAGGGCTCGCGCACCGTCCTCAACATCTTCCCCAGCATCGCGACCGGCGTGTGCCAGGCCAGCGTGCGGAGGTTCAACGAGCTGGCCGCCGGCCTCGACAACACCGAGGTCGTCTGCGTCTCGCAGGACCTGCCCTTCGCGTTGGCCGGCTTCTGCGGGGCCGAGGGCATCGAGAACGTCACCGTCGGATCGGCGTTCCGCTCCGGCTTCGGCACCGACTACGGCGTGACGATGGCCGACGGCAACTGGCGCGGGCTGCTCGCCCGCGCGGTCGTGGTGCTCGACACCGACGGCAGCGTGCTCCACAGCGAGGTGGTGCCGGCCGTCGGGCAGGAGCCCGACTACGACGCCGCCGTCGCTGCCTTGGGCTGAGTCGTCTGGCCGAGCGTGGTCGACTTGATGCGTGAGATGGCTGGGTTCGGGGGCCTGGTCGGTGCGTCTCGCGCACCAAGTGGCGGAATACCCGGTCAACCGGGGATTCCGGGCTACTCCGGCCGGAAGAACGCCCGCGCCAGGTCGACGTTGCCCGAGGCGCGCAGCGGCGTGCCCTCCTCCAGGTAGCACTGGCGGGCCTCGCCCTGATGACTGGGCGGGAGCGAGCCGTCGGCCCGCACCACCCGCCACCACGGCACGGGTCCGCCGTGACGGGCCATCACGGTGCCGACCAGGCGCGGACCGCCACCCCCGACCGCGGCACCGACGACCTCGGCGATCGTGCCGTACGTCGTGACCCGCCCGCGCGGCACCTGCTCGACGCAGCGGAGCACGCGCTCGGCGTACTCCTCCCAGTCGATCCCCGATGCCGTCACGGTCTCCATCCTCCCCTCTCGATCCGCCACCGCCCGACCCCCATCTGCTCAATCCTCGGGAGGCAGCGCGGCCCGGACGGCGGCGACCGCCACGAGGGTCACCGACAGGGCCACGACGAGGCCGGCCACCCACACCTCGCTCGCGATCTCCCGCTCGGGTAGCCGGAGCGCCGACCGGGCGACCAGCCACACCGCCGGCGCGGTCAGGAAGGCGAGAGCGGCTCGCCTCAGCCAGAGCAGGGCCAGCGCCCGGTCGACGGGCAGGCGGCCGGGGCCATAGGAGACCAACAGGGCGGCGACGTGCGCGGCGAACATCGCCGCTGCCGCGAGCAGCAGCACCGCGGGCAGGCCGCGGTCCAGCACCGGGGCCCACGAGAACCCGGCCACGAGCAGGGCCACCGCGCCGGCCATCGACTCGGCCGCGAGGGCCCAGCCGAGGGCGACTCCGACGGTGAGGAGCACGAGCCATCCGGAGGGACGGCCACCGACCGGCCACCGCACCAGCACGGCCACGACCGGGCCGAGCAGCACCACCGCGCGCAAGGCCCACTGCCCCGCGCTCCAGCCCCGCCAGTCGCTCATCGCACGCGCACCTGCGGCACCTGGGCACGCCGGGCCAGCCGGTGCAGCACCTCGTCGAGGGTGCCCGGTCCGCGCCAGGTCACCACAGGACAGCCCTCCCGTGCGAGGGCCTGCAGCAGATCCGCCCGTTCCGTGCGGCGTAGTCGCCACGCGAGGCCGGCCACGACCGGGTCTGCCGTTCCGGGTCCGGCGTCGGTCGAGAGGCCGGGCATCTGGTGGTCGGGGTCCGGAAGGGTGTCGACCACGAGGACCGGGAGACCGCTGCGGTGCGCCGCGGCGGTCAGCGAGCCCATCAAGTCCGACAGCAGCGGGGAGAGCACCACGACGACCGTTCCGGCGACCACGTTCAGCCGGACTCCGTCAGCCGTGGCATCGTGCGGGAATCCCGGCCGGACCTCGGCGAGACGGCCGAGGATCCGGTGCAGGTGGCGCGGACCCGACCCGAGACCGACGAGCTCGCCGCGCCCCCCGACGACCCGCAGCGCCACGCGGTCCCCGTGCCGGCTGAAGTGCTCGGCCAGCGCCGAAGCCGCGCGCACGGTCACGTCCAGGCTGCTCGCCACCCCGTCGACGCCCCCCGAGCGGCCAAGATCGGCCAACGAGTCGACGACCAGCAGGACGCCGCTGTCCTCCTCGGCCCTGGCCGTCACCACATGGAGAGCGTCGGTGCGGAGCGAGACCCGCCAGTTGATCCGGCGCAACCGGTCGCCGACCTGGAACGGCCGGATCCCGGCGAGCTCGGTGCCACCGCCGATCCGACGCGACCGGTTGGGACCGACCAGGCCCAGCGGCTGCGGCGTCTCGGCCCGAGCGTCGAACGGTGCGGCGGTGGGCAGCACGCTCAGCTCGGCGCCGGCCTCCAGCACCGGACCCCACCGGTAGCCCGCCCAGCCGCTGGTCAGCGCCACCTTCTCCTCGCCCAGCGTCCGGCGTCCCCACCGTCGCGGGCTGATCTCGATGACCGGAACGCCGGTCCGCACCAGGCCGCTCACCCGGCCTGCGGCCGGATGCAGGGCGACGTACGGCGCCTGGGCGGCCACCCGGGTCACCTGCTCGACGCCGTCGTCCTCCGCCACACTCAGCCGGGACCGGGTGCCCTGGCCCTCGTAGAGCGAGACGTGGTCGAGCACACCGCGCACGACCGGCTGCGTGGTGGGGCGCAGCACCAGCCCGAACGCCGCGCAGACGAGCAACGGGGCCGCCAGCACGGCCAGGCCTGGCTCGCCGAACACCACGCCACCGCCGAGCAGGAGGGCGGCGACGCACAGGGCCCGGCTCAACGCGGGAGTCGCCTGCCAGCGCCTCACCGGGACGACCCGTGCCGGGGGCCCTCGAGGGTCGACGGTGTAGGCACCGAGCCGAGCACTGCGTCGACCACCCGGCGTCCGCTCGCCTGGGTCATCCAGAGCTCGGGGCGCACGGTGATCCGGTGGGCGAGCACCGAGCGCGCCACGGCCTTCACGTCCTCGGGGATCACGTAGTCGCGGCCGCGCAGCACCGCCCAGCCTCGGGCCGCCAACACCAACCCCAGCGAGCCGCGGGGTGAGGCCCCGGTGAGCACGTCCGGGTGCTCGCGGGTGGCCACGGCCAGGTCGACGCAGTAGCGCGCGACGCTCTCCTCGACCGCGACGGCCTCGGTCGCCGCCTGCATGGTGAGGAGACCGTCGGCGTCGGTCACGCGCCCGACGTCGACCTCCTCCTGCCTGCGGTCGAGTCGCCGGGCGATCACGTCGTACTCCTCGTCGCGCTGCGGATAGCCGAAGCTCACCCGGAGCAGGAACCGGTCGAGCTGCGCCTCGGGCAGCGGATAGGTGCCCTCGTACTCGATCGGGTTGGCCGTGGCCAGCACGTGGAAGGGCGCAGGCAGCGGGAACGTCTCGCCTTCGACGGTCACCTGTCGCTCCTGCATCGCCTCGAGGAGCGCGGACTGGGTCTTGGGCGGCGTCCGGTTGATCTCGTCGGCGAGCAGCAGCCCGGTGAAGAGCGGGCCGCGGCGGAACTCGAAGCTGCCCGCCTGACGGTTGTAGAGGAAGGAGCCCGTGAGGTCCGCCGGCAGCAGGTCGGGGGTGAACTGCGCACGCGCGAAGTCCAGGCCGAGCGCGGCTGCCAGCGAGCGCGCGGCCAGCGTCTTGCCCAGGCCGGGGAAGTCCTCCAGCAGCACGTGTCCCTTCGCCAGCACCGCGGCCAGGACGAGGGTGAGCGCCTCGCGCTTGCCCACCACCGCGCGGCCCACCTCCTCGAGGACCGACCCGGCGAGGCGGGAGGCCTCGGCAACCTGCGCGTCGACGTTCGGCGGGGGAACCATCGCCACCTCACAACCCTTCGATCCGGCGTACACAGGTCTCGATCTCGCCGCGCGAGAGCCGGTGCGCGGGGCCGAGCAGAACAGCGACGACGTCGTCACCGAGCAAGCGGCCGACCTCCGGCCCGTGCAGGTCGACCCCGTGGCGCTGCCGCAGCCTCGTGTCCGCGAGGGTGGCCAGGCGGTCGCGCAGCCCCGAGTCGGGATGTCTGGCGTCCAGGTGCCCGGCGATCGTCCGCGTGTACATGTCGAGCCGGGCGTCCTGTCCCGGGGCAAGGCCGGGCTGCGTCGAGTGCACGGTCCAGACGGCCTGCTCCGACCGCGAGGCGAGATGCACCAGCATCAGCACGCCCATCGCCAGGGCGACGAGCAAGAGCAGCCGCAGCGGGCGCGGCGCGGTGTCGAGCGCCGTGAGCACCGCCCAGGCCACGCCGAAGACCGCTGCCGTGGCCGCCAGCCAACCGGCCCATCGACGACTCATCCTCGCGCTCCGGCGCGGTCGCCGAGAGAGCGGTGAATGGCATCCAACAGCTCAACGGCGCGCTGGCGGTCGTCCTCGGTCAGCTCGTGAGCGGAGTGCCGAGCGGCCCGGTAGAGCTCGCCGAGCTGCTGGACCGCTGCCGGATCGGCGGCCACCGCGTCGAAGACCCGGAGGGTGAACTCGGACGACGTCTCCCACTCCCGTCTCCGGACCCCACGGGTGGCGAGGCCCTCCTCAAAGGCGTGCCAGCAGGCGACCACGCCGTTGCGGGGCGTCCCCTCCGCGAGGGCGGCCCGCTGGTCGGCGGCGTGGTCCAGAAGCGCCGCCGCGAGCCACCCCGGCGCCTCGATCGGGTCGAAGTCCACATCGGCCGGCTCGGGATCTCGCGGAGCCCTCCGCCAGTCCCGCGTCAGCAGCCAGTAGAGCGCCGCGATCAGCACCGCCAGCAGGAAGATCGACGCCAGGAGGACCGCGGCGATCGAGACCACCGTGAAGAGGATGTCCTGCTGCCCCCCACTCGCCGGCGTGCCGGCGCCTGCGGAGGCACTCGCGCTGGCCGTGGGCGTGGAGGGCGACAGGGACGGGTACGACGGCGGGCTGCCCTCCTCGCGCAACACCTCTTGGGGGCCGATCAGCGCGGCCCACGCGACCATGAGCAGCACCAGACCCACGGCTGCCAGCACCCCGGCGACCGCCGTGGTGGACGCCCGCGCGGCTGACAGAGGGGTCGCCGCACCGCCCTCCTGGCCCTCCGGCATGCGCCGAACCTACGCCCGCCGAGGGACTCGGCGCACCGCCGAAAGGGTCAGTACGACGGCTGGCTGGGGTCGATCTGGTTGACCCAGGCCACCACCCCGCCGCCCACGTGGACGGCGTCGGAGTAGCCGGCACCCTTGACGATCGCGAGCGTCTCGGCGCTGCGCACCCCGGTCTTGCAGTGCATGACGACCTGCCGACCCGAGTCGACGCCCGGCAGCTGGGCCAGGGCGTTGCCGTTGAGGAACTCGCCCTTGGGGATCAGCACCGAGCCCGGGATCTGGTTGATCTCGTACTCGTTGGGCTCGCGCACGTCGACCAGCACGAAGTCGCGGGTGCCCTCCGCGCGCTCCTTGAGCATGTGCTCGAGCGTCACGACCGAGATGGTGGCGTCGGCGGCCGCGTCGAGCGCTTCGTCTGACAGCGCACCGCAGAAGTTGTCGTAGTCGATCAGCCCCGTGACCGTCGGGTGGTCACCGCACAGCGCGCAGTTCGGGTCCTTGCGGACGGTGAGCTTGCGGTACTCCATCTCCAGGGCGTCGTAGATCATCAGCTTGCCGACCAACGGCTCGCCGGTGCCGGTGAGCAGCTTGATCGCCTCGGTGACCTGGATCGAGCCGACACTCGCACACAGCACGCCCAGCACGCCCCCCTCGGCGCAGCTGGGCACCATGCCCGGCGGCGGCGGCTCGGGGTAGAGGCAGCGGTAGCACGGCGCGTCGGCGCTGGAGCCGTCGGCGTTCGTCAGGGTGGGCCAGAACACCGAGGCCTGGCCGTCGAAGCGGTAGATGGACCCCCAGACGTAGGGGATGCCCAGGAAGTACGCCGCGTCGTTGACCATGTAGCGCGTCGCGAAGTTGTCGGTGCCGTCGACGATGAGGTCGTAGCCCTCGAAGATGCCCATCACGTTGTCGTTGTCGAGGCGCTCGTTGTGGACCACCACGTCGACGTAGGGGTTGGCCTCGCGAATGGCGTCGCGGGCGGACTCCGCCTTGGGGCGGCCGATGTCGGACTGGCCGTGGATGATCTGGCGCTGCAGGTTCGACTCGTCGACCTCGTCGAACTCCGCGATTCCGATGGTCCCGACCCCGGCGGCCGCCAGGTAGAGCAGGGCCGGGCTGCCCAGCCCACCCGCGCCGATGACGAGCACCTTGGCGTTCTTGAGGCGCTTCTGTCCCGACATGCCGACGTCGGGGATGATGAGGTGCCGGCTGTAGCGGCGTACCTCGTCGATGGTCAGCTCGTCGGCGGGCTCCACCAGGGGCGGAAGGGACACGGCTGGGCTCCTGCATCTCGTCGGGTCGTCCCGGTCCAACATCTCCCGGGGCGTCCATGTTCCCTCCCCGTGCGTCGGTGGTCCGCCGCGCGTCCCGTCATCCGGACCCTTCAGGGCGCCGAGTAGGCTCGCGGATCGTGAGTGCGGGCGAGGTGGAGACGCGGCCCCGGGGGGCCAGACTCCCCCGCAAGGAGCGGCGTGCCCAGCTCCTGGAGTCGGCCCTCGAGGTGTTCGTCGCCCAGGGCTACCACGCGGCGGCGATGGACGATATCGCCGAGCGGGCAGGCGTGTCCAAGCCCGTCCTCTACCAGCACTTCCCCGGCAAGCTCGACCTCTACCTCGCCCTGCTGGACACCTCGTGCGACGCGGTCGTGGACAACTGCCGTCGTGCGCTGGCCTCCACGCACGACAACAAGCAGCGGGTCGCCGCGACCATGGAGGTCTTCTATGCCTACGTGGCCGGCGACACAGGCGCGTTCCGCCTGGTCTTCGAGTCCGACCTGACCAACGAGCCCGCGGTCCGGGCACGGGTGGACCGCGTCACCCACGAGTGCGCCGCGATGATCGCGGAGGTGATCCACGAGGACACCGGCCTGCCCGACGACCGGTCCAGGCTGCTGGCCGTGTCCCTGGTCGGAATGGCCCAGGTCAGCGCCCGGTTCTGGTTGGCGGAGGGCGCGGGCATCGACCAGGCGGACGCGGCCGGGCTGGTCGCCGAGCTCGCGTGGCGCGGGATCCGCGGCTACCCCCTGACCGATGACCACTGAGACGACCACAGACGAAGGAGCACCACCCATGGAGGTCAAGATCGGCGTCCAGCACGCCCCGCGAGAGATCGTCTTCGACACCAGCGAGGACGCCGCCGAGATCGAGAAGCGGGTAGCCGAGGCGGTCAAGAACGACGGCACGCTCTCCCTCGACGACGTGCGGGGTCGGCGGATCCTGGTGCCGGGCTCGCGGATCGCGTACGTCGAGATCGGCGGCGGAGTCGCGGGGACGGTCGGCTTCCGGTCCTGAGGCGAGCCGGTCGGGACCGATCGACCCCGATCGAGCCCCGACCCGACCCTGAGCGACACCTGATTTCGGGGCTGCGCGCGTGAATCCCGGGCGTCCCCTTGTCATCATCGAAGGGTCCGACCTCCGGGGGAGGGTCTCCCGGGGGCGACGAAGGAAGGACCCACAGCCATGATCAGCACGATCCTCTGGGCGCTCATCGGCGGCACCATCATCGGCCTGCTCGGTCGGGCTGCCGCTCCCGGCGACAAGAGCCACGTCCCGCTCTGGCTCACCATCGCCTGCGGCATCGGCGGCATGATCGGCGGCAACTTCCTGTACACGCTGTTCTTCGACGCCAACAACCCCGGCATCGACTGGTGGCGTCACGTGTGGCAGATCGTCGCCGCGGCCGTCCTGGTGAGCGTCGCGGCGGGCGCCGGCAGCCGCAAGGCGATCGCCAGCCGTCGTTCGTGACGAACTAGTCGGTTTTCCCGAGGCGGACCGACGAGTCCGTCACGGACGGCGAGTCCCCGGGCGCGCGGCTAGCTGGCGAGGTCGAGGGCGGCCATCCGCTCGACGTGTCGCTCGGTGATCCGGGTGAACATCCGGCCGATCGCGGCCAGGTCGAGCCCGGGCAGCTCGAGACCCGGGTGGTCGACCCCGCCCGAGAGCAACGCCGACAGGGCGTCGCGCTCGGCTGCGACGTGCTGGGCCTGGGTCAGGGCCTCGCCCATCAGCCGGCGCCCCCACAGCGCCAGTCGGCCGGCCAGCCGGGGCTGGGCGGCGATGGCCGCCCGGATCCGGTCGACGACGAAGTCCGCATGGCCGGCGTCGTCGAGCGAGGCGATGACCAGATCCCGGGTCGAGGAGTCGAGGAACGACGCGATCTCCCGGTAGAAGTCCGCGGCCAGGCCGTCGCCGACGTACGCCTTGACCAGGCCCTCGTACCAGTCGGACGGCGCCGTGTGCCGGTGGAACTTCTCGATCGGCAGCACGAACGGCGCCATCGCGGCCATCGGGTCGTCGCCGAGCTCGGCGATCCGTGCGTGCAACGGCCCCACGTGGCCCAGCTCGGCGCTCGCCATCCGCGCCAAGGCGAGCTTGTCGTGGATGGTCGGCGCCATCTTGGCGTCCTCGGCGAGCCGCTCGAACGCCGAGATCTCGCCGTAGGAGATGACCCCCAGGAGGTCGACGACCGCCTCGCGGTAGACCGGATCCTCGAAGGCTCCCGGCCCGGCGGATTCAGCCATGGCCGCACCCTACCGATAGCATGGGATCGAGGCGGCGCTTCGAAGTCCGGCTCGCTCGCGCGGGCCGCTGCGGCCGCCGTTCAGCATGTGCGCGGCAGACCCACGATTCAACAGCTCTCGGTCGGCCGCACGGATTCTGTCATCAAGTCCCCCGTGTTCCAGCCGACGAAAGCGAACTCCACATCGTGACCACCTTCCGTGAGCTCGGGGTCGACCCCGAGATCTGCGACGCGCTCGAGCGCGCCGGCATCACCACCCCCTTCGCCATCCAGGAGATGACCCTCTCGGTGGCCCTGATGGGCACCGACCTGATCGGTCCGGCGCGCACCGGCACTGGCAAGACGCTGGCCTGCGGCATCCCCGTGCTGCAGCGCAGCGTCTCCCCCAAGGACCCCGACTACACCGAGATCCCGGAGGGGAAGCCGCAGGCGCTGATCGTGGCGCCGACCCGCGAGCTCGCGCTCCAGGTCTCCGGCGACCT
>CAZIVD010000073.1:0-24248 GCA_964542635.1 uncultured Nocardioides sp.
GCCTCCACCCCACCAGGGGCTCAACGCCACCCTGACATTGAGTGTCGAGACCCCGGGACGCACGAGCGGCGTCTCCACGACTCGCGGGCAACCAGCGGTCAGCGCGGCACGCGCACCAGGAGCCGGCCGTGGATGCAGCGCATCCGCAGCTCCCGACCGGGGCCGATCGAGTCCCCGTCGAGCTGGCGGGGGGTGTCGGCCGCGGCCCGGATCGCCACCGACTGTCCGGTGAGGCGGTCGATGGTGTCGTCGGTGCGGCGACGGCGGCTCAGCACCCGCGCCGCCAGCGGGACCCAGGAGAAGAAGCGCTTGGGATAGAGCAGCACCACGTCGAGCACGCCGTCATCGATCGCCGCGTCGGGCAGCAGCGGCATGCCCGCCTGGAGATAGCCCACGTTGCCGACCACCACCGTGCGCGCGCGGTACGGCGCGAACTCGCCGTCGTCGATGCTGATCTCGAGCCTGACCACCGGCGACATCAGTGCCTTGATGCCGGAGAGCACGTAGGCCAGCCAGCCGACGCGGCGCTTGATGTCCTCGTTGACGCCCTCCATGATCGCGGCGTCCAGGCCCATCCCGGCCATCACCATGAAGTGGGTGTTGTCGAAGCCGTCGCCGGACACCTCGACCAGGTCGATCGCCCGGTCCTGGCCGTTGAGTGCTACGTCGATGGCTGCGCGGAGGAAGAGCGGGATCTCGAGGTTGCGGGCGAGCAGGTTGCCGGTGCCGGCCGGCACGATCCCGACCGGCACACCGGTGCCGGCCAGCTCGGCGCAGACCTCGCGCACGGTGCCGTCGCCTCCGCACACCAGCACCAGGTCGGCGCCGGACACCGCAGCGGCCTCGGCCATGCTGCGACCCGGGTCCTCGACCGTCGTGTAGTGCCAGGTGGGCGTCGACCAGCCCGACTCCTGGGCCATGGAGGAGACCACGGAACGGAACGAGGCGACGTCCTCGACCTTGCTCGGGTTGAGCACGACAGCGAGCTGGCGGGTGCTGGGGACCGCCTCGACCAGGGGCAGCTCCTTGGCCGCGTGGCTGCGCGGCAGCGGGTTGAACAGGGCCATCCACAGCAACACCATGCCGGCGCCCAGCAGGCTTCCGGCCACCACGTCGGTGACGTAGTGCCGGCCGAGCAGCACGCGGTCCAGGCAGACGAGGAGCAGGACGAGAGCCGCGCCGACGTACACCAGCCGGCGCAGGCCCGCGCGGCGGACCAGCATCATCGTCAGCACGCACACGATGCCCATCAACGCCGCAGTCGACGAGGCGTGGCCCGAAGGGAAGGCAGGGCTCGAGTACAGCGCGTCGGGGCTCTGCCAGATCGGCCGCTCGCGGCCGACGAGCTGCTTGAGCAGGACGTTGACGAGCGCGGTGGTCGACATCACCGCCACCGTGTAGATCGCGGCCCGACGGTGCCGGCGCCAGAGCAGGGCCGCGATCACCAGCGTGGTGATCGCCATCGGGACGAAGCTGAACGCCACCTCGACGAACCGAAGCACCGGCCACAGCCAGTCCTGCTGCGCGGCCCAGTCGGCCGCGTCCTCGCCGAGATGGTCCACGGCGTCGTCGGGCACCCGGTCCTGCACCACGAGGAGGGTCAGCACGCCGAAGAGCGAGAAGCACAGGGCCGCCCAGGACAGGTGGATCACGCGGGGGCGGTCGAGCACGGCGCTCAGTATGTCCCACGGGGCTGGATCTCGAATGCGGCCCTCGACCGGCCACAAGTAGCCTTTCCGTTGTGACTGCACCCCAGCGAATCGCTCGCTTCGCTCTCGGTTCCGCGGGGGCTGACCGATGATCGACCCCCGCCTCCTGCGTGACGAGCCCGACCGCGTGCGCGCCGCCCAGGCCAAGCGCGGCCTGTCCGGCGAGGTGGTCGACCGTGCGCTCGCTGCCGACGAGGGCAGGCGGTCGGCGATCGCGGAGTTCGAGCGGCTGCGTGCGGAGCAGAAGCAGCTCGGCAAGCTGATCCCGCAGGCCCAGGGCCAGGAGAAGGCCGCGCTCCTGCAGCAGACCAAGGACCTCGCCGCCCGCGTCAAGGACGCCGAGGCCGCGCAGGTGGAGGCTGAGGAGCGCTGGCGTACGACTCTCATGGAGATCCCGAACGTCGCGGCCGACGAGGCGCCCGCCGGGGGCGAGGAGGACTACGTCGTCCTCGAGACGGTCGGCACCAAGCCGGAGTTCGACTTCGAGCCCCGAGACCACGTCGAGCTCGGTCGGATGCTCGGCGCGATCGACCTCGAGCGCGGGGCCAAGGTCTCCGGCAGCCGCTTCTACTTCCTGACCGGGATCGGCGCGCAGCTCGAGCTGGCACTGGTGAACCTGGCGATGGACCAGGCCCGCAACGCCGGCTTCACCCAGATGATCGCGCCGTCCCTCGTGAAGCCGCGCGCGATGGAGGGCACCGGCTTCCTCGGGCAGGCGGCCGACGACGTCTATCGGATCGAGGGCCAGGACCTCTACCTCGTCGGTACGTCGGAGGTCCCGCTGGCGGCGTACCACTCCGACGAGATCCTCGAGGCCGGGGCGCTGCCCCTCCGCTACGCGGCGTTCAGCCCGTGCTTCCGCAAGGAGGCGGGCTCGCACGGCAAGGACACCCGAGGGATCTTCCGGGTGCACTGGTTCGACAAGGTCGAGATGTTCGTCTACACGACGGTCGAGGAGTCCTACGCCGAGCACCGGCGCCTCCTGGAGTGGGAGAAGGAGTTCCTCGACAAGCTCGAGTTGCACTACCGCGTCATCGACGTCGCGGCCGGCGACCTCGGCACCTCCGCGCAGCGCAAGTTCGATTGCGAGGCCTGGATCGCCTCCCAGGCGCGCTACCGGGAGCTCACCTCGACGTCCAACTGCACCGACTTCCAGACCCGGCGCCTCGATACCCGGGGCCGGTTCGCCGACGGGCGAATCGGGCCGATCGCGACGCTCAACGGCACGCTGTGCTCCACCAACCGGCCGATCATCGCGCTGCTCGAGACCCACCAGCAGGCCGACGGCTCGGTCAAGGTGCCGCGCGCGCTGCAGCCCTACCTGGGTGGCCTGGACGTCATCAAGCCGGTCGCGTGACTCGTCCGATCGGGTGGCGTCCGGGCATCGTCGCGCTCGACATCGACGGCACCTTGCTGAAGTGGGTCGAGGGCTCGGGGCAGTCCCACGACGAGATCGCGCCCGCTGTCTACGGGGCCGTTCAGCGCGCGCGGGAGGGAGGCGCCCACATCGTGCTGGCCAGCGGTCGCTCGCCGCACGGCATGGTCCCGGTCGCCGACCTGCTCGACCTGCACATCGACGGCTCGGACCCGTTGTGGGTGGTGGCTTCGAACGGGGCGGTGGTCTTCCGGTACCCGCCGATGGATGTGGTCCTCGAGGAGACCTTCGACGCCCGGCCGGCGGTGGAGGCGGTGCTGCGCGAGCACCCGTCCGCGCTGGTCGCGGTGGAGGAGCGCGGCGTCGGGTACCGCGTCAACCGCCCCTTCCCCGACGGCGAGCTGTCCGGCGAGATGATCCTCACCGACGTCGCCGACTTGGTGGCCGACCACGTGAGCCGCGTGATCATCCGCGACCCTGAGGCCACCGCCGAGGACTTCGTCGAGCTGGGACGGCGGCTGGGCCTCCAGGGCACCGACTACGTCGTGGGGTGGACGGCCTGGCTGGACCTGGCCCCGGTCGGCATCAGCAAGGCCTCAGGGCTCGCCCACGTCGCGGACACGCTCGGCGTCGACCCCGTCGACGTCCTCGCCATCGGCGACGGCCGCAACGACCTCGAGATGCTGAGCTGGGCCGGACGGGGGGTCGCGATGGGCCAGGCCGTCGAGGAGGTGCGGGCGGTGGCCGACGACGTCACCGGAACCGTCTTCGAGGACGGCGCCGCGACGGAGATCTCACGCTGGTTCGGGTGACCCCCATGGGGCAGTTCCGGCTGGTGGCCACCGACCTGGACGGCACCTTGCTGCGAGACGACGGCACGATCTCGCCGTACACGGCTGAGGTGCTTCGTCAGGTGGACGATCGGGGGGTCCTCGTCGTCTTCGTCACGGGGAGACCGTTGCGCTGGGCCCGCGACGTCTTCGACCACGTCGGTGCGCACGGGTTGGCCGTGCTCTCCAACGGTGCCTTGGTGTGGGACGTCGCCGCCGACCGCCCGGTCGAGCTTCGGTGCCTCGAGCCCGCGGCCGGCCTTGAGGTGTGTACTCGGATCCGCGAGGCGGTGCCGGGCAGCGCGTTCGCGGTCGAGACCCTGGCCGGCATCTCGCTGGAGGAGGAGTTCCTCGAACGGCACCCGATCCCGGACGGCAGCCGGCGCGGGCCGATCGCCGACCTGTTCACCGAGCCGGCGGTGAAGGTGCTGGCGCGACACGAGGAGCTTGGCCACCAGGAGTTCTGGGACCTCGCGGCCGAGGCAGTGGGCGACCTGGCCGTGATCACCTGGTCCTCCACCTCCGCCCTCCTGGAGATCAGTGCCGCCGGGGTCGACAAGGGCGCCGCGGTCGCGGCACTGTGCGCGAGCCGTGGCATCGCCCCCGACGAGGTGCTGGTCTTCGGCGACATGCCGAACGACCTGCCGCTCATGGCCTGGGCGGGCACGTCGTACGCCCCGTCGAACGCCCACCCCACCGTGCTGGCCGCCGCAGACCACCGGGCACCGGCCAACGGTGACGACGGTGTGGCGCGGGTGCTGAGCGGGCTTTTCAGGCTGTGATTCGATAGCGCCCATGGCCGTCGTCCCCCCCGGACCCGCCCGAGGGCTTCTGAGACCCGGGCTGAGCCGGCTCTTGGTGCTCCTGGTGCTGGGGGTCACGATGGTCGTCGTCACGGAGGCGCCCGCGCATGCGTGTACCTGCAAGCGGCTGTCGCTGGAGGAGAAGGTCGACGCGGCCGACGCGGTGTTCAGCGGCGTCCTGACGATGGCCTCGGGGCCGACGACGTCGGGCAAGAACCAGGTGATGTCGTACGACGTCAAGGTCGACCGCATCTACAAGGGCGACTTCGACTCCCCGCGCGTCACCGTCAAGTCGGACGTCGCGTCCGGTGAGTGCGGCCTCACGGGGATGACGGCCGACAACCGGTACCTGTTCTTCGCGCAGGGCCAGAACGACAACCTCGTGGCCACCTCGTGCGGCGGCACCGGTCCGGCCACCAGCGCCAGGAGCCAGCGGGTCGTGGCGATCCTCGGCGAGGGCAGCACGCCGAACCCGCCCACACCCGAGGAGGCGGTCTTCACCCCGGTGGCCGACGCCGAGCCGCCCACGCTCGCGCGGCTGGCCGCGCCCGGCGCTGCCATGGTCGTGCTCGGGCTGCTCGGGGTGATGCTCTTCGGCTGGTTCGGCCGTCGTCGCCCCCACTCCCGCTGACCGCGCTCGTCACGGGGTCTCGACACCGCTCGCTGCGCTCGCGGGCTCGACCACCGATCGGGAGGATCGTTGGTCGAGCCCTTCGAGACGCCTCGTACCTCGGCTCCTCAGGAACCACCGGGCGAGCCCCTGGGCGAGCCCGTGTGGAGACCCGGTGACCAGAGGGCGTCGTCGGTGCCGCTGGTCTCGTGACGCTCGCTGCGCTCGCTCCTCGACCAGGGGTCGTTCCGATCGGGAGCGACCTACAGGTACATCCCGCCGGACCCGGACTGGCGCTCGCCCTCGCCGTCACCCGGAGCGCCCGGTTGGCCCGGCCCCTGACCGCTCGGGTCGGCAGCGACCGACACTCCGGGAGGGAGGGCGCGCCGCATCTGCTCGAACTGGGCCCGCGCCGCCATCTGCTGGGCGTAGATCGCGGTCTGGATGCCGTGGAAGAGCCCTTCGAGCCAGCCGACCAGCTGGGCCTGCGAGATCCGGAGCTCGGCATCCGTCGGCGCTTCCGAACCGGTGAAGGGCAACGTCAGGCGCTCGAGCTCCTCGACGAGCTCGGGGGCGAGCCCGGACTCGAGCTCCTTGATCGACTGGCGGTAGATCTCCTTGAGCCGCTGCCGGCTGGCCTCGTCGAGCGGCGCGGCCTTCACCTCTTCGAGCAGCTGACGGATCATGCTGCCGATCCGCATCACCTTGGCGGGCTGCTCGACCAAGCGGGTCAGGTCCTCGTCGGAGTCCTCCGACGAGTCCTCCTGGCGCACCAGTGCCGCAGGCATCGACCCCACCGGACGGCCGTCCGGGCCGACGATGACCACGTGGCCGGGACCGGCGCCGGGCATCCCGGGCTGGGGGCCGCCGTCCGCCTCGGAGGCGTCCTGCTGCTCGCTCGTGGGCTCGCTCATGCGCCCCACCTTAGGGTGCGGAGGGTGATCGCCCCGCACAACCTCAGGGGCACAACCTCAGGGCTCACCCGACCTCGAGCAGGATCTTGCCGACGTGTCCGCCCGAGGTCATCAGTGCGTGGGCCGAGGCGGCGTCCGCCAGCGGGAAGCGTGCGCCGATCACCGGTCGCACGGTCCCGTCCGCCACGAGCGGCCACACGTGCTCGGTCACGGCCGCGCAGATGGCGGTCTTCTCCTCGACCGGGCGGGAGCGCAGTGTGGTGGCGACGAGGGCCCCGCGCTTGCGGAGCAGCATCCCCACGTCGAGCTCTCCCTTCGCACCGCCCTGAAGCCCGATCACCACCAGCCGACCCGAGGTCGCGAGCGCCTCGACGTTCCGCCCGAGGTAGGAGGCGCCCATGTTGTCGAGGATCACGTCCGCGCCATGACCGCCGGTCGCCTCGGCGATCCGCGCGACGAAGTCCTCCTCCCGGTAGTCGATCGTGATCTCGGCGCCGAGCTCGGCACAGCGGGCCAGCTTGTCGGGCGAGCCGGCGGTGGTGGCCACGCGCGCGCCCAGGGCGGCGGCGAGCTGGATGGCCATCGTGCCGATCCCCCCGGCGCCACCGTGGACGAGGAGCCATTCGCCGGGCTGCAGGCCCGCCACCATGAAGACGTTGGACCAGACCGTGCAGGCCACCTCGGGCAGGGCGGCAGCGTCCACGAGGGAGACCCCGTCCGGCACCGGCATCAGCTGACCGGCGGGCACGACCACGCGGTCGGCGTACCCACCTCCCGCCAGGAGCGCGCAACAGTCGTCCCCGACCTGCCAGTCGGTCACTCCCTCACCCAGGGCGGCGACGGTGCCGCTGCACTCGAGGCCCAACACCCCGGACGCTCCGGGCGGGGGTGGGTAGAAGCCCTGCCGTTGCAGGAGGTCGGCGCGGTTGACGGCACTGGCGACCACCGCGAGGGCGACCTCGCCAGGGCCGGGCTCGGTGTCAGGCAGCTCGACCAGCGACAGGACCTCCGGCCCTCCCGGCTCAGCTGCGACGACGGCGCGCACGTCAGTCGAACCGGTCGCCGGTGTGGTCGACCGCGCTGTCGTCGGGGACCGCATCGTCGACGTCGTCGGGGTCCGGCGCGTCGGCCGGCCGGTCCCACCCCTCTGCCAAGGCCTGGGCCCGGGCCGCCAGCCGCTCGATGCCCTCGGGGTCGGCCTCCTGCAGTCCGGCTGCGTAGCCGACGAGGTACGCCGTGATCGGCGCCGCGGGCCGCTCGACGTTGTCGGCGACCACCTTGGTCAGGTCCAGGACGAGACCTTCGTCGACCTCGGTGTCGATGTCGAGTGCATCGCAGAGCTCGTCGATCCAGTCGTGGAGGTTCACAAGGTCAATCTCGCGGACCTGCCGACGACCTTCAAGGACTTTCGCCAGGACGCGGCGGAGGTCACCCGGCGTGTCCACGTCGTCGGCCTCGCCCGGCTCTGCGAGTACGTCGGCCAGGTCCAGGCTGGACCAGACCGTCCGGACCGCGAGCCCTGCCGGATCGGCAGGCCGGACCCGGCCGAGGGCAGCGGCGCTCGTCACGGCAGCGAGGTGCCGGTGTCCTCCCGAGGCCAGCACCGCCCCGTCGCGTCCGGCGCTCGCGGCCAGAAGGCGCGCGATGGTCCTCGGGGTGACGCCTGGCATGTCGACGGCCAGGACCAGGATGGCGTCGGCGGGCCGGGGGAGGGCGTCCAAGCCCGCCCAGATCGCCGCCACCGGCCCGGCGTACGGCGGGTCCTCGCGGGCCCAGCGCACCGGCAGCGACGTGGGCAGCGGATCCCCGACCGCGACGATGCGGGCGGCTCCGGCCGCCGTGACCGTCTCGAGCGCCCGGTCGAGGAGGGAGCGTCCGTCCACGCTGATGGCGCCCTTCACGGCACCCTCGAGGCGCGCGGCGCGGCCGCCGGTGAGCACGATGGCGTCGAAGGGCACCGGCCCAGTCTGCCCCGGGCCCCATCAGCACCGGGGCAGACTGGGGCGATGCAGGTCACCCTCGTGCAGGAGCCGTCGTCCCTGGACCCGGCCGCCAACCGCGCCCGCCTGGCGGAGCTCACCCCGGAGGACTCGGACCTGGTGGTGTTCCCCGAGGCGTTCATGCGGGACTTCGGCGAGCCGGGCTCCGATCTCAGCGAGCACGCCGAGTCGCTCGACGGGTCGTTCGTCTCCGCGGTCGAGGCCGTCGCGAAGGACCGGGCCACGACGGTCGTCGCCGGGATGTTCGAGCGTTCGGCCGAGCCGGCACGGCCCGCGAACACGCTCGTGGCCCGCGGGGCGGCCGCGGCGACGTACCGGAAGATCCACCTCTACGACTCCTTCGGCTACCGCGAGTCCGACCGAGTGCTGGCCGGGGTGCTGGAGCCGGTCACCCTCGAGGTCGGCGGTCTCGTCGTGGGCCTGATGACCTGCTACGACCTGCGCTTCCCGGAGTTGGCCCGAGCCTTGGTGTCGGCGGGAGCCGAGGTGCTGGTGGTGCCGGCGGCGTGGGTCGCCGGGCCTCGCAAGGTGGATCACTGGACCACGCTGCTGCGTGCCCGGGCGATCGAGAACACCGCGTACGTCGTCGGGGTCGGCCAGCCCGGACCCCGCTACACCGGCCACTCCCTGGCCGTGGGCCCCCTCGGTGACGTGCTCTGCGAGGCGGGAGAAGATCCGGAGGTGCTGACGGTGACCCTCTCGCGCGACGAGCTCGACGCAGCCCGAGCCACGAACCCGTCCCTGGCGAACCGGCGGCTGTAGGTCGCGCTACCCTTCCCGCCCGTGTCGACCGCTTCGCCCCGCCGCCGTGCTGCCGCCCGGCGCGCGGTCGATCCGTCGCGGAGCGGTCGGTCGCGCGGCTGGTGGCTGGCCGCCTGGTGGACCCTCATGGTCGCCGGGCTCGGGGCGATGGGTGTCGCGGCCGCCTCGGCGCCGGCGCCGACGTACGTCGGAGAGATCGGCGCACTCACCGTCGCCGTCGCGATGACGGCCGGCCTGGTGGCCAGGACCGGTGGTCGCGTGCTGCCGTATGCAGCCGTCGCCGTCGCGCTCAGCGCGCTGGTGGTGCTCACCGACGAGCCGGTCCTGCGTACCGGAGCCGCGGTGATGACCTGTGTCGTGGGAGCGGTGTTCGCGGTCATGGTCACAGTCCCCTCGCCGACCTGGCTGCGCGCCGCCCGGGAGGCGACGATCGCCGTCCTCGTGGGGTGCGTCGCCGCCGTCACGGTGGCGGGTCTGGAGCCCACGATCAACCTGCTCCGCTTCGAGTACGCCTCGCTCGTCGGCGCCTTCGTGCTGTGCTTCCTGGTGGTGCATCGCCTTGGGGCCGGCTGGCACGGGCTGGGCAGGCGCGGGCTCGTCGTGGTGCTGCTGGGCGGTGTGGTGCTGGCGCTGAGCCTCGCCTACGCCGAGGTGCTCCGTCGCTACGGCACCCCCGGCCTGGTCGACTCGCTGCTCGACGGTCGGGCCTGGGCCCTCGAGCACCTCGGCGGCGCGCCGCGACCGATCCAGGCGCTGCTTGGCGTGCCGGCGTTGGTGTGGGGCACACATCTGAGGGCGCGGCGGCGCCAAGGCTGGTGGTTCTGTGCCTTCGGCGTGGCCGCGACCGCGCCGATCGCCCACACGCTGCTGGACCCGCGGCTGACCGTGAGCCAGGTCGCGCTGACCACCCTCTACTCCCTGCTCGTGGGGATCGTGGTCGGTGGCCTACTGATCCGCCTGGACCTGACCTTCAACGCCGGACGCGGACGCCGCGCCCGCGTCGACGACACCCTGACCACCCTGCGCCCCGAGCCACCCCGCACCCACCCCCTCCTCTGAGGGGCTTGTCGCGCCCAGCTCGACCCGCGAGAGGGATCGCTGGTCGAGCCCGCGAGCGTCAGCGAGCGGTGTCGAGACCCGGTGACTGGCGGCGTACCACTCCGGGAGTCTCGACGCGGCGCGACCAGCGAACGAGGTGGGCGGCAAACCGCAGGATGAGCAGGCGCTGGGCACAAAGGACGGCAGCGTGGCGCCGAAGGCGACAGCCGCAATCCGCCGAGGCGACCTCGGCACGAGCCAGCGTTGGGCACAAAGGACGGCAGCGTGGCGCCGAAGGCGACACGCTCGTCCCATATGAGCAGAGGGGGCGGGATTCGAACCCGCGGCTGACATCTCTGCCAGCGACCGCTTTCAAGGCGGTTCCGATCGGCCACTCCGGCACCCCTCCGAGGCCGGGAGCGCAGGCGCCCGACCGGAGGCGAGTCTAGGCTGGTCGACCGCCCGAGCTACTCCGAGCCGCCGATCTCGATCTCCACCTCGTCGTAGGCGAGGTCGTGGCGGCGCTGGAGGTAGTGGTCGATGTCGACGAGGAGACGCTTGAGGCGCCCGCGGACGTCGTCGACGTCGGGGCTCTCGAGGACGGCGGGACCGAGGTCGGCGAGTCGTCCGAGCAGGGCCTCCCGCTCTCGGGCGGCCCGGCCGTGCCGAGCCGAGAGCCACGCATCGGAGGGGTCGTCGTGCTCCCGGACGAGGGCGTCGCGCACCGGCGTCATGTGTCGGCGCACCGACCATCGCCAGGTGCCGACGGTCTCGGCAGGGGTGTCGAGCGCGTGGTGGAGACCCGCCAGAGCGGCCGCAGCAGTGGTCATGAGCCCTCCCACGGAGGTGGGGGTGGGGCTTCGAGTGTGACTCCCGCCACCGTGCTCGGACAAGGCGCGGTGTCGAAATTGGCGACACCTGCCAGCCAGGGTTGAATCGGCGGGTGACCGACTACCGACTCGCTCCCAGCGCGGTGCTCACCCTGGCCGGCATCGGCCTGGTGCTGCTGGCCGGCGCCGTGGTGGCCGGGTCGGTGGTGGCCGCTCTGGCCGACTGGCCGTTCACCCCGGTGCTGGTGCTGGCCGGCGTCGGAATCGTGGCTCTCCTGACCGCGGTCTGGTGGCTGGCGCGCCGGGCGTACGTCGTGCGCTTCGACGACCGGGGCTATCGCGTGCGCCTGGTGCGTGGAGTCGGTGCCCCTCGCGCGAGATGGGTCGACGTCGCGGACGCGTCGACGGCGATCGTGCAGGGCCATCCGTGCGTCGTGGTCGAGCTGCGCGACGGCCGGACGTCCACCATCCCGGTGGCCGCGCTGGCCGCGGACCGCGACGACTTCGTCACCGACCTGCGGGAGCGGCTCCGGGGCGGCCGGGGTGCGACGTAGGCCCGAAGCGAACCCGAGGCAGCTGGTGGCGGGGAGAGTTCCGGGGAGATTCGTCGGTCCCCCGCGGGGGCTTGTAGCCTGTCCCCGCAGTCCAGGAGGCGTCGCCTAGTCCGGTCTATGGCGCCCGCCTGCTAAGCGGGTTGAGGGTCAAACCTCTCGCGGGTTCAAATCCCGCCGCCTCCGCGGCCGAAGCTCCGCATCCCCGCCAGGGCCTTCAAGGCCCGGCGGGGTGCGCGAGCCCCCTGGGGTCCGATGCCCGCCATTTGCAGGAATGTGCAATGCACAATCCTGAGCCTCCGGAGGGCTGCCCGTCGCGCATTGCTTCGCTCACACTGGACGAAGGCGCAAGGCACAGGGAAGGTGGGACCCTATGAACTGGCTTCGCCGAGCAGCAGTGGTCGTGGCGGGGACCGCGCTCGCTGTGGGCCTCCTGGGCACGGCGGCCCCTGCGCAGGCATTCGACACCGGGTGGGACTGTCCGGGCTGCCTGCACATCAATCGCTAGCGACACCCCGCACCCCACGCACGACAACTGCACAAGTGTGAGACGGGGTCCGCGACCCACCCCCCAATCCAGGTCGTGGCCTCGAGGCCGTCCCCCCGGCCGTTCTCAAGTACGAGGGCAGCGCCGTCCGGCGCTGCCCTCGTCGCAGGTCTCAGGAGTCCGCACCGCCGGCGGACGTGTCGCCGGTCCCGGCATCGTCCTCGCGGGTCTCGTGTCCGGACACGCCGAGCCGCCCCATCGTGTAGCCGAGCTGGAACCGTGTCGCCGCCTCGTACTCGTCCTTGAGGTCAGCCACGTACCCGGCGTACGTCCGCGGGCTCACGCCGAGCCGCTTGGCGCTCGCGGGGTCCGCGTGGCCCTCGATGAGCATCCGGATCGTCATCTGACGTTGCTCGTGGGCGATGCCGCGCTGGGCGGCGCTGCCCCGGTTGGTGAAGGGGCGACCGCGCTCCCAGGTGCGCTCGAAGATGTCGACGAGGTAGGCGAGCAGGTTCGGCTCGCGGATGACCAGCGCGGTCGCCGGACCCTCCGCCCCGGGGATCACCGCCAGGCGGCGGTCGATCACGATGAGGCGGTTGAAGAACTCGTCGAGGGTGCGCACCTCGGCTCCCAGCTGGGTCACCGCGGCGACGTACCGGCTGGTGCTGGCGTGTCGGCGGGCGCTGTGCTGGTAGAGGATCCGCATCCGTACGCCGCGCTCGAGCGCCGCTTGGTCGCGGAGCAGGGCCGCGTCGAGGGTGGCGCCGTCGCGGGTGCTCTGTGGCTGGGCGGTGAGCAGCTCCTCCTCGGCGTCGGCGACGTGGGAGGCGAGGAACGCCGAGATCGCCTCCGGACCCCTGATCTCGGTGTGCGGCCCGCGCTCCACAGGTGCCGCGCGCCGCCAGGACTGGGCGAGGGCCGCGAAGGCCCGCGCCCAGTGCGAGGACTCAGCCAGGAGCTCCGCGCCTTGGGTCCCCAGCGGGGCCACCACCTGCGCCTGGACGGTACTCGGATCGACGGCCTGCCAGGTGCCGCTGCGCTGGTCGAACAGGAGGAGGTTCAACCGGACCAGGAGGTCGACGGCCTCCTTGAACTCGGGGTCATCGCCCAGTCTGGGGTCGGCCGGGCGCAGACCGCCCGAGGCGACAACCTCCTCGAAGACGTCGGAGGCTCGTGACTCGAAGACAGCCCGGTCCGCCGGACCGTACTGTGACACGGGCGCGTCCCCTTCCGAGTGTTCCCCCGCTCGGCATGATCGCAGGTCGCGCCGAGCGGGCGCTACCTCTCATCGAAGCCCCGGCGAGTCGGCGTCAGTTCTCACCGTGGACACGCCGAGTCGGCGCCACCTCTCACCCGTGACCTAGGTGTGGCGAGAGTTCACGCCGACTGGGCGCACATCTCGCGGGAGTTCACGCCGACTGGGCGCGGCCGGGGCGAGAGCTCACGCCGACTCGGTGAGGCGCGCGCGGAGGCCGTCCAGCTCGGTCCAGAGCACGGCGGGCAGCTGCTCGCCGAACTTCTCGAACCACTCCTGAATCTGCGGGAGCTCGGCGCGCCACTCGTCGACGTCGACGTGGAGCACCGCCTCGAGCTGCTCGGGGGTCAGGTCGAGTCCATCGACGTCGAGCGAGCCGGGTGCCGGCACGCGGCCGATCGGCGTCTCCACCGCGGCGGCCTGGCCGTCGATGCGCTCGACGACCCACTTGAGCACGCGGCTGTTCTCACCGAAGCCCGGCCACAAGAAGCCGCCGTCCTCGTCGCGCCGGAACCAGTTGACGTAGAAGATCTTGGGCAGCTTGGCGGCGTCGTTGTTCTTGCCGACCTGGATCCAGTGGTTGAAGTAGTCGCCCGCGTGGTAGCCGATGAACGGCAGCATCGCCATCGGGTCGCGGCGCACGACCCCGACCTGGCCGACCGCGGCAGCCGTCGTCTCGCTCGAGAGGGTCGCGCCCATGAACGTGCCGTGCACCCAGTCGCGGGCCTCGGTCACCAACGGGATGGTGGTCTTGCGGCGACCGCCGAAGAGGATCGCGTCGATCGGCACGCCGCGCGGGTCGTCGTACTCGGGCGCCAGGATCGGGCACTGCTTGATCGGCGTGCAGTAGCGGCTGTTGGCGTGGCTGGACAGTTCCTCGCTGTCGGGCGTCCAGTCCTCGCCCTTCCACGACGTCGCGTGGGCGGGGGTGTTCTCCAGGCCCTCCCACCAGATGTCGCCGTCGTCGGTGAGCGCGACGTTGGTGAACACCGAGTTGCCGATGTTGATCGTGCGCATCGCGTTGGGGTTGGTGTGCTCGTTGGTGCCGGGCGCGACGCCGAAGAAGCCGTACTCCGGGTTGACCGCCCACAGGCGACCGTCCTCGCCGATCCGCATCCAGGCGATGTCGTCGCCGATCGACTCGACCTTCCAGCCGGGGATGGTCGGCGCGAGCATGGCGAGGTTGGTCTTCCCGCAGGCGCTCGGGAACGCCGCGGCGACGTACTTCGTGACGCCTTCGGGGCTGGTGAGCTTGAGGATCAACATGTGCTCGGCGAGCCAGCCCTCGTCGCGGGCCATCACGCTGGCGATCCGCAGGGCGTAGCACTTCTTGCCCAGCAGGGAGTTGCCGCCGTACCCGGAGCCGTAGGACCAGATCGTCCGCTCCTCGGGAAACTGCACGATGTACTTCGTCTGGTTGCAGGGCCAGGCAACGTCCGCCTCGCCGGGCTCGAGCGGGTGACCGACGGAGTGCAGGGCCGGGACGAACTCCCCGTGGCCTTGGGCGTCGAGCTCCTCCATCCGGCGCAGCACCGCGCTGCCCATGCGCGCCATGACGGTCATGCTCACCGTGACGTACGCCGAGTCGGTGATCTCGACGCCGAACATCGGCCGCTCGGCCTCGAGGTGGCCCATCACGAACGGGATGACGTACATGGTGCGGCCCCGCATGCAGCCGGCGTACAGCCCACGCATGAGCTGCTTCATCTCCGCGGGCGCCATCCAGTTGTTGGTGGGGCCGGCATCCTTCTCGTCGACCGAGCAGATGTAGGTGCGGTCCTCGACCCGGGCGACGTCCGTCGGGTCCGTGCGGGCGTAGAAGCTGTTCGGCTTCTTCGCCGGGTTGAGCCGGGTGAACGTCCCGGAAGCGACCAGAGCGTCGGTCAGCTCGGTCCACTCCTCGGGCGAGCCGGTGCACCAGTGGATGCGGTCGGGGGTGGTCAGCTCGGCGACCTCGGCGACGAAGTCCAAGATGCCCTGGTGGGTCGTCGGCGCGTGGGTGACGGGAGCCTGCGTCTCGGCGGTCATGTGATCCCTCTCGAGCCGCCGCGACACGATCGCGGCGAGAGTGTGGTGGGCGTCCGGCGTCGTTGACGGCGAGTGGTGGAGCGCACGCTACCGGCGGGGATTCGCCCTACCTATTGGATCGATCAACGGTCTGTGGCTGGCGTCACAGGTTCGAATCCGGGCCGCCAAGTAGCCGACTGTGCCCCCGGCTCAGTCGCCCAGCAGGTCGCGTCGGTGCACCAACGCAGCGGCGCCGACGAGGGGGGCGTCGGTGCCGAGGGCGGCCGGTACGACGGCGAGCTGGGCGGCGTAGGCGTTCACCGCCGAGGAGCGCACCGTCTCGGCGACGAGAGGGCAGTAGCCCGGTGTGACCTGTGCGAAGCCACCGCCGATCACGCCGAGCTCCAGGTCGAGGAGGGTGGCCGCGTTCACCAGGCCGAGGCCGACGGCCCGCGCGGAGCGGCGCACCGCCGCCGTGGCCACCTGGTCGCCCGCTGCGCACGCCGCTGCGAGGTCCTCGCCGGTGGTCCCGTCCCAACCCTGCGTCCGGGCCCAGGCCACGGCGGACGGACCCGAGCCGAGCGCTTCGACCGTCCCGGCTCGTGGGTGCGCCGCTGCGCCGTCGACGACCACCTGGCCCAGGTGCCCGGCGTTCCCGGTGCGGCCGGTGACGACACGTCCGCCCGACACCAGGCCCGCCCCGATGCCCGTGGAGACAATCAGCACGATGGCGTCGCTCACCCCGCGAGCCGCGCCCCGCCAGTGCTCGGCGAGCGCGATGCAGGTGCCGTCGAGTCGCAGTGTCACGTCCGCGACCCCGGTGAGCTGGGCGACCACGTCGGTGATCGGAAAGTCCCGCAGGGCGGGCAGGTTGATCGGGGCGACGGTGCCCTCGCCGAGGTCGACCGGACCCGCCGAGCCCACGCCCGCCGCGGCGACGGAGTCGAACTCCGCGTGGCGGCTGACCGCCTGCAGCACCTCGGCCAGGGCCGCCCGACCGGCCTCGGCCGAGGCGGCCACCGCTGAGCCGGTGGGGGCGCGGTGCCGCGTCCCGGGCACGATCGTCCCGTCCGGCCGCACCAAGGCCGCCTCGACCTTGGTGGCGCCGAGGTCGACGGCGAGGGCCAGGCTCACGCCGGTCACGATACGGCGGCCGTGACGTTCGCTGCGCTCGCTCCTCAACCAGCCGGGCGCTGGGCTCGCTCCTGGACCAGCGGGAGGCAGAGTGGGGTCGTGCGGCTGGCGACCTGGAACATCCTCCACGGACGGCACCCGGCTGCCACCACCGTCGACCCGGGGGTCTTCGCCGACGCGATCCGGCGGCTCGACGCCGACGTGCTCGCGTTGCAGGAGGTGGACCGGGACCAGCCACGCTCCGGTGGGGCAGACCTCACGGCCGTGGCCGCCGAGGCCATGGGTGCGGCGGAGTGGCGGTTCGCCGCCACGATGCACGGCGTCCCGCCGCACTGGGGCCCTGCGCAGGCCTCCGATCTCCCAGGGTTGCCGCAGTACGGCATCGCGCTGCTCAGCAGGTACCCGGTCGCCGACTGGGTCGAGGTGCGACTGCCGCCGCTCCCTGGACCGGTGCCGTACTGGGAGCGCGGCTGGCCGCGGCCACATCTCGTCAGGGACGAGCCGCGCACGGCTCTCGTCGCCGACGTCGCCGCGCCCGACGGACCGTTGCGGGTGGTGGCCACGCACTTGTCCTTCCTCGCGCCGTCAGCCCGGCGGCAGCTCCGGCTCGTGGTACGGCGGACCGCCGGCCCGCGCCCAACGGTGCTGCTCGGCGACCTCAACCTGAGCCCCGGCCCGGTCGGCCGACTCACCGGCCTGACCGCGCTGGCCTCCGGACCGACGTACCCGGCCTCTCGACCGCGTCGCCAACTGGACCACGTCCTCGGTCGCGGGGTCGCGCCGGCAGGGTCCGGAGGCCCGGTCGAGCTGGCCGTGTCCGACCACCGCGCCTTGGTTGCCGACCTCCGCTGAACCGTCGCCCTCCGCTGGTCGTGCCCGCTTCGGGGGTCGAGCCGCCGCGAGGGACGAGCCTTCTCGTTGGTCGAGCCGCCGCGAGGGACGAGCGGCGTGTCGAGACCATGGTGAGGGTGGCGCGGTCTCGACACTCCTCGGTGCAAGCAGCGAGCGTCATGAAACCAGCTGGACGGTGTCGTGGCGGTGGTGGTTACGGGGTCTCGTGACGGGCCCCGAGGGGGCCCTCCTCGACCAGCAGGGTGGGCGGGGTGTCGGGAGCCTTGCGCGCCTCGGCGAGCAGCCACTCGCGCATCGAGAGGCGAGGCGGCGGTGGGGGCACGAGAGCCTCGACCCAGCCGTCGACGACCCGCGTGGGATAGACCGTCGCGCCCCGGGCCGGGAGGTCGGTGCGGGCGCCGGTGCGCAGGTCGAAGCGCCAGAAGTGCCCTGCGCAGACGAGCGTCCCGTCGGTGACGAAGCCGGCCGACAGCGCGATGTCGCGGTGCGGGCAGCGGTCGAGCAGCGCGACGTACCCGCCGTCCTCGGTCGCCACGACACAGACGCGGTCGCGGTCGTGGCCCGAGTCGCCGATCCGGCGACCGAGTGGACGGCCGACCTCGACGTCCTCCGTCCTGCAGACGCGCTCCCACACCTCGCTCACGGGCTCCACCCCAGTCCGGCCGAGATGCGCGTCGCGGTCTCGACGACGGGACGGGCCAGATGCCGCAGGCCGGCGTCGACGTCGTCGACGTACTGCGCGACGGAGACCGAGGCGACCACCCGACCGAGCGGGTCGCGGACGGGCGCCGCGAGCGAGCACATGCCGGGCTCGGACTCCCCGCGGTTCTCCGCGAACCCCTGCCGGCGGACCCTGGCGAGCTCCTCGAGGAACTCGGCCCGCGAGGTGATCGTCCGCGGAGTGCGCATCGCGAGACGCATGCTCTCGACGAGGCCGCGCAGCTGGTCGGGCGGCAGGAAGGCGAGCAGCACCTTCCCGCTCGAGGTCACGTGCGCGGCGTTGCGCGCACCGATGGCGCGGAACACCGGGATCGTGCCCGGGCCTTCCCGACGTTCGAGGTAGAGCACGTCGTGGCCGTCGAGGATCGCGATGTGCAAGGTCCCGGTGGTCTGCGATCGCAGGCGGTCGAGCGGCATCGTGGCGGCCTCGTGGAGCCGCTGCGCCGTCTCCGCGCTGGCACCCAGCGAGCGCATGGTCGTGGTGAGCCGAAACAGCCCCGTCTCGTCCACCTTCTCCAGCAGGCCCTCGTCCACGAGGGTCCAGATGATCCGGTGCGCGGTGCTCTTGCCGATCCCCACCCGGCGCGCGAGCTGGCTGACCCCCAGCTGGGTGCTGTGCTTGTCGAACTCCCGGAGCAGGCGCGCGGCGGCCGCCACGCTGGAGAGCCGCTCGCCGTGCTCGCGGTGACCCCGGCTCGTAGCAGGCGCTCCCCGGCTCATCGGTCGGTCACCTCGGCGAGGACGGCGGCGACGCAGTCCGCGGCAGAGGTCTCGCGCTCGACCACCACGCGGCCGCCGGTCAGCTCGGCCGCCAGGAGCGCGGCGGCCCGGTCCAGTCCGAGGCGGGCGCAGGTGCCGAGCTCGTCGACCGTCCGTACGTCGCGTGGCAGGGCCTGCCGGATCCGCTCGAGGTCGCGGTGCTGCTGGGCGTGGAGGTTCGCGAGGGCGACGCCGGAGTGCTGGGCGTGATGCCCGGTCAGGCCGCCGCCGGGCGAGACGGTCAGGTGGTAGAGCACCTCGGAGACCCCGAGGGCCCGGCGGACCTCCTCGGGCCGGTCGTCGGCGAGGAGACCGAGGTCGGGCAGCACCGACGGGTCGTAGAACCGCACGGTCCAGCGGGTCCCGAGGTGCTCGTCGGCGACGGCCACCTCAGGTCCCAGCGGTTCAGGCAGGGCGTCGGTGGTGGCCACCAGATGCAGTCGGCGCGCCGCCGCCGCCACGACCACGATCTCCTGCGCACCCACGAGGGGGAGGGCGGCGCGCTCGGCGGGAGGCAGGTGACGCACGTGGTCGAGGTACGTCGTGTGGACGGTCCACACGTAGTCGCGCACGATCCCCCGCATCGCCTCGGGTCCGGCGCGCCGCTCGTCCTCGGTCACGGCACCAGCCTGGCCCGTTCCGCACTCCGGAGCACTTACTGTCCCGTATAGCGGAACGCGCTGACCGTGGAAGCGCAGGCTCACCTACGTTCCCGGACATGGTCGAGGTGAACGGCGTCACACCCCATCGAGGGGACGGCGATGACCACGTCGACCTCGCCGAGGGCACTCCCGCCGGCACCCGCCGGGTGATGTCCCCGGACGCGCCGCCCGACGGGAGTCGGATCGACCCGTCCGACTCCCGTCAGACGCGCGGCACCGTCGCCGGCCCGCCGCGCGGGATCCTGCGTCTGGGGCACGTCGACATCACCGTGACCGACCTTGACCTCGCCACGGCGTACTACACCGGGGTGATGGGGATGGAGATCTCGGCGCTCACCGAGGACTCGGTCTACCTCAAGTGCTGGGACGAGGAGGACCACCACTCCCTCCGGCTGCGGTACGCGCCGCGCGTCGGCATGGACCTGATGTCCTTCAAGGTGCACCACGAGGACGACCTGGCCGACCTCGAGCGCAAGGTGTCCCGGTTCGGCTTCCCCGTCGAGCGGGTCTCCGCGGGGGAGACGATCGGCCAGGGCGAGTCGATCCGCTTCGCGACCCCCAGCGGGCACGTGATGGAGCTGGTCGCCGACGTCGAGAAGGTCGGCACCTCGCGGCCCCGCCACGACCCCCTCGTGGCCGATCTCGAGAACCTCAACCGCGACCGGATCGCGCCGCCGCGGATGGACCACATGCTGATCACCGCCGAGGAGGTCGGGGACTCCACGCAGTTCTACATGGACGTGCTGGGCTTCCGGATCACCGAGCAGCTCCTCGACGGCAACGGCCACCAGCTCGGCACCTGGCTCGAGCGCTCGCACTCGCCCCACGACCTGGCCGTCGTGCAGGGGCCCAACGGCGGGCTGCACCACTTCGCCTACTGGCTCGACGACTGGGACCAGGTGCGCGACGCGGCGGACGTGCTGGCCTACAACGGCATCCAGCTCGACGTCGGCCCCACCAGGCACGGCATCACCCGTGGCTCCACCATCTACTTCTTCGACCCGCTGGGCACGCGCAACGAGGTGTTCACCGGCGGCTACCGCCCTGATCCGGACTTCCCGACCCTCACCTGGACCGAGGACAACATCGGCCGAGCGATCTTCTACTACGAGGGCGAGCTCAACGACCGCTTCATGAGAGTGCACACCTGATGTCCATCCTGCGCCTGTCCCACGTCGAGCTCCGCGTCCCCGACCTCGAGCTCGCCACCGCCTACTACTCCGAGGTCGTCGGCATGATCGAGACCGCGAGGGACTCCTCGCGGGTCTTCCTGAAGTGCTGGGACGAGCACCAGCACCACAGCGTGGTGCTCACCCTCGAACCCACCCACGGCCTCAACCACGTGGGGTTCAAGGTCACCGACGAGGCCGACCTCGACCTCTACCAGGAGCGCCTCGAGTCCGCCGGCGTGGCGGTCCGCCGGTACGCCGCCGACGAGTGGGCGCCGGGCCACGGCACGGCGATCCGCTTCACCCTGCCCAGTGGCCACGAGATGGAGCTTGTCTACGGGATGCAGCAGGTCGGCAACCTGCTGCCCCAGACCAACCCGCCGCCGCGACCGATGGGGCTGGTCGGGATCGCCCCGCCTCGCGTCGACCACGTCTTCCTGACCGCCGAGGAGGTCGACACCAACACCCGCTTCCTCACCGACCACCTCGACTTCCGGCTCACCGAGCAGGTGCTCGGCGACGACGGCTATCAGATCGCGAGCTGGCTCGAGGTCTCGCACCGCTCCCACGACATCGCGTTCATCACCGGGCCGAACGGCGGGCTGCACCACTTCGCCTACTGGGTGGACGGGTGGAACGACCTGCGCAGCGCAGCGGACGTCTGCGTCTACCACGGCGTCGCGATCGAGACGAACCCCACGCGGCACGGCGCCACCCGCGGCCAGTGCCTCTACTTCTTCGACCCGGTCGGCAACCGCAACGAGATGTTCACCGGCGGCTACTGGGTCGACCCCGGCGCCGAGCCGATCACCTGGACCGAGGCCGAGATGGGCCGGGCGATGTTCTACTACGACGGCGTGGTCAACCAGCAGTTCCTGACGGTGCACAGCTGAGGACGCCATGACCATCGAGGATCAGACGGGGTCGCCGTCGCTTCCGCGCACCGAGCGTCCCGACCCGCCGGCGTACCTGACCCGGCACCTCGCTCGCCGGAGCGCGCCCACCCCGGCCACCCCCGACGCCCCGGAGGAGCAGGACGAGACGCCGCTGTACCTGCGCCGCTTCCGCGAGCGTGAGCAGCGCACCGACCCGATCATGTACGACGGCAACGTGATCGGTGCCTCGCGCGCCTGGGCCGAGGTCACGCGGACCAAGGAGATCGTGCCCGAGCGCCGCGACCAGCTCGCGGCCGTCGACTGCGACATCTATCTGGTGCGTCACGGCGAGACGCAGGGCTACTCGTCCGAGTCGGGACTGACGCCGCTGGGCTCCTGGCAGGCGCACCGCCGCGGTCAGGAGATCGCTCGGCGGGTCCTGGACGGGATGAGCGTGGAGCTGCTCTGCGCGCCGACGAACCGGGCCCGACAGACCGGCGAGCACCTGCGCCGGGGACTGCTCGACAACGTCGACCTCTTCGGCCGGGAGGCCGTGATCGGAGACCTCCGAGACGCTCCGGACTTCCGCAACTTCGAGGTGGCCACGCCCGAGGGGCCCCGTGACGTCACCAGCGCCTTCCGGCTGTACCACCGCGAGATGGAGAAGTACGAGCGCGTGGGCCTCGGCGAGCGTCCGGGCTGGCTCGTCGACGTCGACCGCTTCTGGGGCATCCAACAGGGTGGCGGCGACCCGATCACCCATTGGCTGACCATGCCGATGCTGCACTTCGAGCCGCCGGTGTCGTGCGTGCGCAGGTTCTGGCGGGGCATCCTCGCTGCCCGCGCCGGCACCGACGCCCGCACCATCGTGGTCGCCACGCACTCCGGCCCGATCCGGGCCTTCGCCACGACGGCCATGGGGTACGACCCCGGTGAGCCCTTCAACACCGAGTTCGTGCGGGTGCGCCTCGTCTCCGGAGGGACGACCGCCCTCGTGCTCTACCGCAACCGGGTCCAGGAGGTCGTCGTGCCCGACCTCGATGCCCTCCCGCCCAGCACCGACGCGCGCTTCCAGGAGTGACACCGTGACCGACCACGCCAGCACCATCACGTTCGACACCATGGTGGCCGAGCAGCACGTCCACGTCGGGGGCAAGTGCGCGTCGCTCGGGACGATGAGCCAGGCCGGCCTCCCGGTCCCGCCCGGCTTCGCAGTGACCACGGACGTGTTCGCCGACGCCCGGGACGCCTCCGGCCTGATGCCGCGCATCAAGGAGCTGATCGACGACGTCGACACCTCCGACTCCCACGCGCTCGAGGCGGCGGCCGCGGAGGCCCGCGACCTGGTGCGCAGCTGGCAGATCCCGCAGGAGCACGAGGACGGGATCCGGGCCAGGTACGAGACCTTGTGCGCCCACTGCGGCGTCACGGACGTGCCGGTGGCCGTCCGGTCCTCGGCGACCGCCGAGGACTCGCCGGACGCGTCGTTCGCGGGTGAGCACGACACCTACCTGTGGGTGTGCGGGATCGACGCGGTCCTGGACCGGATCCGCGACTGCTGGGCCAGCCTCTACACCGACCGGGCGATCGCCTACCGCGACGAGATGGGCTACCACCACGACCAGGTGGACATGGCCGTCGCGGTCCAGAAGATGGTGCGCCCGCGCTCGGCGGGCGTCGCGTTCACCCTCGACCCCACGAACGGCGACCGCTCGGGCATCTGCATCGACGCCGCCTGGGGCTTCGGCGAGGGCGTGGTCTCCGGCGACGTCACGCCCGACAACTTCCTCGTCGACAAGGTGATGTGGACGATCAACCGCCGCGTCATCAGCCCCAAGACGCACGCGCACCTGCTCGTCGCCGACGACGGCCACGGCCACGCCGCCCTGCCCCACGTGGAGCGGGTCGAGCTCTCCGACGGCCTGGTGGACGCGCCCTCGCTCACCGACGACGAGATCATCGCCATCGCCCGGCTCGCCCGCACCGCCGAGAAGCACTACGGCTGCCCGCAGGACATCGAGTGGGCCGTCGACGACGACCTGCCGGCGGGCGCCGACGTCGTCCTCCTGCAGGCGCGTCCCGAGACGGTCTGGAGCAAGCAGGGCCACGCCGTCTCCGCGAAGACGGACCTGATGTCCTCCATCGTCGACACCCTCGTCAACCCGCTCTACTCCAGAAAGGGGACCCAACCGGCCTGACTCGGGTTCAGGACTCGCCCGCAGCGCCGCGGGCGCCACGCCTCAACCGCTCATCCGCAGCCAGACCCAAGGAGGTCACCAGATGGCCGATCGTTTCCCCAGCCCCTTCGAGATCCAGACTCCGCCCGGGGCGGAGGGCTGGGAGGAGCTCTACACCTACTCGAGCCTGTTCTCCGAGGAGCGCAAGGAGTACGAAGAAGGCGGGTTCTGGTTCCACGACGGCGTGCACTGGCCCGAGGCGATGACGCCCTGGGACGTCACGTTCTTGGAGTACGCCTTGGCGTCCCTCTCGCAGTACAACACCCGGCACTACCTGATCCCGCCGGCGTACGGCGTGGACTACCGGATCCTCAACGGCTACGTCTACCTCAGCCCGGTGCCCGCGCCCCCCGAGGAGATCGAGAGCCGCGTGCCGCTGTTCTTGGAGCGCGCCGGCTTCTACTTCGGCAACTGGGACCGCCTCTACGACGACTGGCTGGTGAAGATCCGCGACCTCGTCAAGGAGATGAGCGAGCTGCGGCTCGAGCCGCTCCCGGTGATGGAGGACCTCGAGGTGATCACCTCGGGTGCGGGTCGCGGGTCCGGCCTCGACCTGCTGTCGACCTACCACCGACTGCTCGACCTCGGCTTCACGCTGTGGCAGTACCACTTCGAGTTCCTCAACCTCGGCTACGCGGCATACCTGGACTTCTTCGGCTTCTGCAAGGC
>CAZIVD010000074.1:0-24040 GCA_964542635.1 uncultured Nocardioides sp.
GGCAGGCGGCCAGGCCGACCCCATCGGCGGCGTACATCGTCGCGACCATGTCGGCGACGAGGTCCCGCAGGCTCGCGTCGAACGCCGTCACCTCGGCCTGCGGGCGATGCATTACCGGGATGCCCCATCGGGTCATCGGCCGCACCGTGCCGCCGTCGGGCAGCAGACCGTACGGCGCGTGGCGGACGTCGCTGCTCATGAGCGAAACCCTATTGCCGCCGAGGAAGCGCGGACCGTGCGGCCCACGCCATTACAGTGCCCGCATGTCGCAGCCCGCCGGCGCACTGTTCGACCTCACCCCGACCGACGACCAGCAGGCCCTCGTGGAGACGGTCCGTGACGTGGCCGCCGAGGTCGTCCGCCCCGCCGCCCGCGAGGCTGACGACGCCACTGCCACGCCCGCCGCCGTGCTGGCCGCGGGCGACGACCTCGGCTTGTCTCTCCTGGGGGTACCCACCGACGCCGGCGGGCTCGCCGAGGAGCGGTCGGCGATGACGACCACCCTGGTGGCCGAGGCGCTCGCCCACGGCGACCTCGGCATCGCCGTGGCGTTGCTGGCCCCCGGCTCGGTCGCCACCTCGCTCGCTCTCTGGGGAGACCCTGGCCAGCAGGCGGCCTACCTCCCTCGGTTCGCCGCGAGCACGCCGCCGATCGCCGCACTCGCGCTCACCGAGCCGCGGCCGCTCTTCGACGTCCTGGCCCCCAAGGCCGCGGCGCGCAGGCGTGACGGTGGCTACGTCCTCGACGGCGTGAAGTCCGCCGTGCCGCGAGGCGCGGAGGCCGACCTGCTCCTCGTCGGGGCCCAGCGGGACGACGGCTCGCCCGGGCTCTTCCTGGTCGACGCGGGGAGGCCCGGGGTCAGCACCGCTCCCGATCCGGCGATGGGTGTGCGTGCTGCTGCCCTCAGCAGGGTGGTCCTCGAGGACGTGCATCTGCCGACCGACGCACTGCTGGGCCGGCCGGACGGGTCGACGTACGTCGACTGCGTGCGGCTGGCCCGCCTGGCCTGGTGCGCCCTGGCCGTCGGCACCGCCCAGGCCGTGCTCGACCACGTGACGCCGTACGTGAAGGAGCGCGAGGCCTTCGGCGAACCGATCGCGCACCGCCAGTCGGTCGCGTTCATGGTCGCCGACCTCGCGATCGAGCTGCAGGCGATGCGCCTGGTGACCTACAAGGCGGCCGCCCGGGTCACTGCGGGGAGGGACGCCGGTCGGGAGATCGCGCTGGCCCGGCAGCTGTGCGGACGGCACGGCATGCGGATCGGACTCGACGGGGTGCAGCTGCTCGGCGGACACGGGTTCGTCAAGGAGCACCCCGTCGAGCGGTGGTACCGCGACCTGCGCGCCGTCGCCGTGATGGAAGGCGGGGTGATGGTGTGATCAACCTCGACGACCCAGGCGCCCTGGTCGGGCTGCGCGACATCGCCCGCGAGATCGCGGCATCCACCCTGCGGCCGATCTCGCGCACCTACGACGCGGCCGAGCACACCTACCCGCAGGAGCTGGACGCCCTCGCGGAGCTCATCGACGCCGCCGCGGCGGCGGGGTCCAGCGGTGGAGCCGGTGCGACCGGCGTCCGGCGTGAGACGGGGGCCGCGGCGGGCGAGATCCGCAATGGGACCAACCTGGCCTCGGTGCTCTCGATCGCCGAGATGTGCTGGGGCGACGTGGGCCTCCTCCTCGCCATCCCGCGCCAGGGTCTGGGAAATTCCGCGATCGCCGCAGTGGCGACCCCCGAACAGGCCGAGCGGTTCCGCGGGCTCTGGGCGAGCATGGCCATCACCGAGCCCGACGCCGGCTCGGACTCAGCGGCGATCACCACGACGGCGGTGCTCGACGGCGACGACTACGTCCTCAACGGCGAGAAGGTCTTCGTCACCTCGGGGGAGCGCAGCGACGCGGTCGTGGTGTGGGCGAGCGTGGATCGCTCGCTGGGCCGTGCCGGGATCAGGTCGTTCGTCGTCCCACGAGGCACGCCGGGCATGACCGTCGAACGGCTCGAGCACAAGCTCGGGATCCGTGCCTCCGACACGGCAGCCATCCGCTTCGAGGACTGCCGGGTGCCCGTCGAGAACCTTCTGGGCGCGTCCGGCGCCGACCCGGACACGGGGGACACCGGCTTCGGCGGTGCCATGGCGACCTTCGACAACACCAGGCCGCTGGTCGCGTCGTTCGCCATCGGCTGCGCTCGCGCCGCACTCGACCTGACCATCGAGCTGCTCGCAGAGGCGGGCGTCACGGTCGATCTCGATCGGGCCCCGACCCTCCAGAGTGCCGCCGCCGCACGGCTGCTGCAGCTGGAAGCCGACTGGGAGGGCGCCCGCCTGCTCATGCTGCAGGCTGCCTGGATGGCCGACAACGGCCGCCCGAACTCCCTCGAGGCCTCGATGGCGAAGGCCAAGGCGGGGCGGGTCGGCTCCGACGTGACCCTGGGCTGCGTCGAGCTCGTCGGGGCACTGGGTTACAGCGAGGAGACGCTGCTGGAGAAGTGGGCCCGCGACAGCAAGATCCTCGACATCTTCGAGGGCACCCAGCAGATCCAGCAGCTGATCGTGGCGCGTCGGGTGTTAGGCCTGAGCAGTGCCGAGCTGAAGTAGCCCCTCACACCGTGAGGCCGGCGAGGGCGAGCACGTCGTCGGGGCCGGCCAGGTCGGGCGTGGCGAGGAAGACGGTGCCGACGCCGCGCTCGGCCAGCACCCCGTAGCGGTCCCGCTGCTGGGCCACGGTGCCGGCGTGACTGCGCGCGGCGTACGTCGCGGCGTCCGTCCGGCCTCGCAGTCGCTCCACCCGGGACCAGACGTCCTCGCGGTCTCGACCGACCACGGGGAGGTCGAGCACGGTGACGTCGACGCTGGCGCGGTCCCGCCCGATCGCGTCGAGCTCCGCGTGGAGCACCTGGAGCGCCGGTTCGAGCACCTCCAGCCGGGAGGAGACGTTGCAGGCGTCGGCGGCCCGCGCCGCGATCCCCAAGAGGCCTCGCCCGCGGCCGCCCACGATGACCGGCAGCCGACCGACCGGCCGTGGGTAGCAGGTGGTCTCGGGCAGCGTGACCAGCCCACCGGCGTACGGCTTGGTGCCCGGGGCCCAGAGCGCGCGCATCGTCTCGACGCCGGCCTCGAGGGCGCGGAGTCGCTCGCTGGCCGGGGGCAGGGACAGTCCGTACGCCGCGTGCTCACGCTCCCACCAGCCCGTCCCGACCCCGAGGAAGGCGCGCCCTCCGCTGAGGACGTCGAGCGTCGCCGCAGCCTTGGCCGTTACCCCCGGAGGCCGGAAGGTGACCGGTGTGACCAGGGTGCCCAGGCTCAGGTCGGTGCCGAGGCCGGCGAGCGTGCCCAGGGTGACCCACGGCTCGGGGATCGGCTCCCACGCGCGGTCGACCTGCGGGATCTGGATGAGGTGGTCCATCAGCGAGACCCCGGCGAATCCGGCCTCCGCCGCGGCCAGCGCCATCGAGCGCAACCACACGTGAGGGTCCCTCTCCCAGGGGAAGCGGGAGAGGTGCAGCACGATCTCCAGGCCCTGGGAGGACCGGCGACCCCCCACGCCCCGCCCGAGCGCGAGGGGCGCCGAGGCGGTCGGCCCCGCCTCCGCCGGAGGTGCGCCTCCATCGTCCGGGGACACGACGTGGACCTGGTCCCAGCTCTCGGTCTCGATCTCCGCGCGCACCTGCCGCGCCCGGCGCAGTTGCTGGCCCAGGGCCGTGGCTGGGACGACGTGGTCACGGTCGGCGTTGCGCCGCCGGGTCTCCGCGGCCGGTGTGTCGATGACCACGACCACCGCCGGAACTCCCACAGCGCGCGCCTGCTGCAGCCAGGCCAAGCGGCGCTCGCGGTCCAGGCCGAGCGTGTCCACGACCGTGGTCAGTCGCCGGGAGAGCCGCCCCGCGACGATGCGGTCCAGGAGAGCGAACGCGTCCGCGCTGGCGGCCAGGTCGTGCGGACCGCTCCCGACGACGGCGCGCAGGTCGTCGGACGACACGATCTCGGCGTCCCGGTAGTGCAGGTGGGCGAAATGCGACTTGCCCGACCCCGCGGGTCCGACGAGGACCACGAGTGCGGGATCGGGCAAGTCCGGGATGGGTGGGGATCCGGTGGCGCGAGCCATGGCTCGCAGTGTGGCAGGAGGAGGGTCAGGAGACGTTCTTGTAGGGGTCGTGGGTGGCGAGGGCCTTCTCGAGTCGGGCCTGGTCGAGCCGGGTGACGACCGCGTCGTCCTCCTGGCGGTCCCGGATCACCTTGGCGAGGGTGAAGGAGGACGTGGTGAGGAACATGGTCGCCAGGGCGAGGAAGGCCTTCACCCACGGTTCGGCGGGCAGGTAGTAGATCGAGACCAGGATTGCGAAGAGCGCGACGCCGAAGGAGACGACGGCCTGGACGTAGAAGGCGCTGGAGTTCTTGGGGTTGGAGTTCGTCGAGGTAGCCATAGCAGCAGCGTGCCCGGAGCCCTGGGTGCCCGGGGACCGCCGGAGTACCAGGGGCGAGGTGAGTACCCGTACCCGATGTTTCCTGCTCCGATAGGGCCATGAAGGTCTACGCCGACACCCCGGTCCGCCGTACCTCCCAGGTCGTCGCGGACGTGCTCTTCGTGCTGTGGTTGGTCGTCTGGGTCTGGATGGGCCAGGTCGTGCACGATGCCACGCTGTCGTTGGCGGAGCCTGGGCGCCAGGCCGAGGCTGCCGGCTCGGCGCTGTCGGAGAGTCTCACCGACGCGGGTGACCGGCTGCGCGACGTGCCTCTGGTCGGGGACGAGGTCGCGGCGCCGTTCGACGGCGCCTCGGGCGCGGCCGACTCCCTCGCCGAGGCGGGTCGGAGCCAGGTGGAGGCGGTGGAGCGGCTCGCCTTCTGGCTCGCGGTGGCCATCACCGCGATCCCGGTGCTGGTGGTGGCAGCCTTCTATCTCCCGCTGCGCTGGCGGTTCATGAGGCGGGCGACCGCTGGGGCGCGGTACATCGACGCGGCCGCCGACCTGGACCTCTTCGCGCTGCGCGCGCTCGCCCGCCAACCGATGCACGTGCTCGCCCGAGTGAGCGACGACCCGTCCGGAGCCTGGCGTGCGCGCGATCCCGAGATCGTGCGGGAGCTGGCGCGGATCGAGTTGCGGTCGAGCGGCCTCCGCATCCCAGCAGGACTGCGATGACGGCTCAGACCGGGGCGGCTGCGCCCGAGGGGGTGGCCACCAGGTAGGCCGGACGACGGTGGTCGCGCTCGTCGAAGGCCGCGTCGATCGCGGCCGTCACGGCCGGCACCTCGTCGGCCCGGACCAGCGCCACCGCGGAGCCACCGAACCCACCGCCGGTCATCCGTGCGCCCACGGCACCGGCCGCTTCGCTCGCGTCGACCGCCGTGTCGAGCTCGGCGCAGGAGATCTCGAAGTCGTCGCGCATCGACGCGTGCGACTGGGCCAAGAGCTCGCCGACCCCGGCCCAGTCCGCCTGCTCGATCGCGTTGACCGTCGCCGCGACCCTGGCGATCTCGGTCACCACGTGTCGGGCGCGACGGCGGATGCGGGAGTCGTCGAGGGCCTCGACCTGGGCCGGGGTCGCCTCCCGCAACGACGGGACCCCGAGGAAGGAGGCCGCGGTCTCGCAGTCGGTCCGCCGGCTGGCGTAGCCCCCGTCGACGAGGGCGTGTGACACGCGGGTGTCCACGACGAGGAGAGCCAGTCCGGCCTCCGCAAGGCCGAGCGGCACCGGCCGGGTCGTGTGGTCCGAGAAGTCGATGAGGAGGGCGGCGCCTGGCTCGGCCAGCAGCGAGACGGTCTGGTCCATGCCGCCCGTGGGCGCTCCGGCGACCTCGGCCTCCGCCCGGATGCACGCCGCCACCAGCCGGTCTCTCAGGGCGCGATCGTCGGGCAGGCCCAGCAGAGTGGTGACCGCGATCGCGACGGAGCACTCGAGAGCGGCCGACGACGAGAGGCCCGCCCCGAGGGGGACCGTGCTGTCCACGCAGACATCGACGCCGGGCACCGGGACGCCCTCCTCGCGCAGAGCCCACACGACTCCCGCCACATAGCTCGGCCAGCCCGTCACTTGGCCCGGCCCGATCCCGTCGCCCTCCCACGTCTGGCCGGTCTGCGCGCTGCGCACGCGGACGACTCGGTCCTCGCGCAGGGAGACCGCCGCGAACGTCGCGTGGGGGAGGGCTACGGGCAGGCACGTGCCGGCGTTGTAGTCGGTGTGCTCCCCGATCAGGTTCACCCGCCCGGGTGCCCGGGCCACGATGCCGGGGTCGGCGCCGTACGACTCCCGGAACGCCGACGAGGCAGCCAGCGCGCGGGCGGGACCACCGGGGTCGAGGAGGGCCATGGCCGCCAGCGTAGGGCGAGCGGAAGCCTCCTCTGCTCCCCGACCGGGCGCACTACACTCGGCGGGCCATGTCTGTCCTCGTCCACCACGCCCGTGTGCTGGACCAGGGTCATCTGGTCGACGACGCGTGGATGCGTCTCGAGGGCACCAGCGTGGTCGGGGTCGGGGCCGGTCCGGGCTGGCCGGTCGTGCCCGGCGACGAGGTCGTGGACGCGAACGGTGGCCTGGTCACCGCCGGCTTCGTCGACCTGCACGTCCACGGCGGCGGCGGTGCGTCCTTCGAGGGCGACGACCGGGCGGTCGCGACGGCTCTGGACGCCCACCGGACGCATGGGACCCGGGCGCTGGTGGCCAGCCTCGTCTCAGCTCCGCTGGAGGAGCTCGGGAGCCAGTTGCGGCGCCTGACCGCGCTGCGCGCCTCGCGGTCCGACCTGCTGGGCGTGCACCTGGAGGGGCCGTTCCTGGCGCCCACGCGCCGCGGCGCCCACGACCCGAGTGCGCTGGTCGACCCCACGCCCGCGGCCGTGGAAGCGCTGCTGACCGCCGCCGACGGCGCGCTCGTCCAGGTGACGCTGGCTCCGGAGCGGCCGGGGGCACTCGATGCGGTCGCCCGCTTCGTGGCGGCGGGGGTCGTCGTGGCCGTGGGACATACCGAGGCGACCTATGCCGAGACCCGGGCCGCCTTCGACGCCGGAGCCTCGCTGCTGACCCACGCCTTCAACGCGATGCCGGGCATCCACCACCGAGAGCCGGGTCCGGTCCTGGCCACTATCGATGACGGTCGAGCGCTGCTGGAGGTGATCGCGGACGGGCGGCACGTGGCCGGACCCGCGATCCGCCTGCTCTTCGATGCCGCGCCGGGCCGGGTCGCGCTCGTCACCGACGCGATGGCCGCGGCTGGGGTGGGGGACGGTGCGTATCGGCTGGGCTCTTTGGATGTCGGCGTGCGCGACGGCGCGGCGTACCTGGACGACGGGGTGACCCTGGCCGGCTCGACGCTCACGCTCGACGACGCAGTGGCCTGGGCAGTCGCCGAGGGAGTGGACCCGGTGGCCGCTCTCGTCGCGGCGACCGAGACCCCCGCCCGTGTCCTGGGCCGTGAGCGGACGGTCGGATGCCTCGTCGCCGACAGCGACGCCGGGGCCCTGCTCTTCGACGATCGCGCACGGTTGCTCCGCGTCCTCGCATAGTCCGGTGCGCTTCCGGGGGCCTCCGCCCGGCCGGACCCCGGAAACGCACCGGACTATGCACGGGAGCCTGAAGCTGGCCCGGGAAAGGCACAACGCGGGCCGTCAGAAGCCTTGCCAGGGGGGCTTGTGGGCGTAGGTCTCGCGGTAGTAGTCGAGGAGTTCCAGGCCGGCAGCAGCGGCCTCGTCGACGATCACGGTCGTGTGGGGATGCAGCTGGATGGCGGAGGCGGGGCAGCGGGCGCCGAGGGGGCCCTCGACCGCGGCAGCGACCGCGGCGGCCTTGCGGGAGCCGGTGGCGAGGAGGAGCAGGTGGCGGGCCTCGAGGATCGTGCCGACGCCTTGGGTGAGGCAGTGCCGCGGCACGGTGGCCGGATCCTCGAAGAAGCGCGCGTTGTCGCGACGGGTGCGGTCGGTGAGCGTCTTGATGCGCGTCCTCGAGGCCAGTGACGAGCCCGGCTCGTTGAAGCCGAGGTGCCCGTCGGCACCGATCCCCAGCACCTGCAGGTCGATGCCTCCGGCGGCCCGGATCGCTTCCTCGTACGCCGCGCAGGCAGCCTCGAGGTCGACGGCCATGCCGTCAGGGACCGCCACGGTGCCGGGGGCCAGGCCGAGCGGAGCCTCGACCTCCTGGGCGATCACCCGGTGGTAGGAGGCGGGGTGCTCGGGGGACAGGCCGACGTACTCGTCGAGGGCGAACCCGTGGATCCCGGCCACGGACAGCCCACGACCCACCCTGGCCGCGAGGGTGCGGTAGAGGGGGAGGGGACTCGAGCCGGTCGCGAACCCGAGGACGGCGTCCGGCCTCGTGCGCAACAGCTCCTCGACGACGTCCGCGGCCACCTCGCCCAGCCGGTCCGGCGAGTCGACCACCACGATCTCCATCGGCCGCTGCTCCTAGCGCCCGACCAACGCGGCGCCGACTGCGCCGACGGGACTGAGCGGAGGCAGCACCCGGACCCTGGCCGGGAGCGCGAGCGAGGCGACGAACGGCGAGTCGTCGGCCCACTCGTCCAGCACCTCGACGACGGCGGACCGGAGCCGGTCGCCCAGCACACTCAGTCCGCCACCGACCACCACGCGGTCGACGCCGGTCGTCAGCACGAGCAGTCGGACCGCGGCCGCGACGCCGCTGACGAAGTCGTGGCGGACCGCCGTCGCCGCCCGGTCGCCCGCGTCGGCGGCGTCGAACAGAGCGGTGACCCCGCGGCCGCGGCCGTCCGGCCAGCGCCGGGCCAGCCCGCTGCCCGAGGCCACGGTCTCCAAGCAGCCCCGCTGGCCGCAGAGGCACCGGTCGCCGTCCGGCTGCACCGGGATGTGCCCGATCTCCCCCGCCACCCCGTCGGAGCCGCGCCAGAGCCGGCCGTCCAGGACCAGGCCTGCGGCCAGCCCCGTGCCGAGGTTCAGATAGGCCATCGACCCGGTGCGGGAGTCGAGGTGGAACGCCCCCAGGGCGGCTGCCTTGACGTCGTTCTCGACGACCACCGAACGGCCCAGTCGGCTCGCGAGGAGGGCGCCGAGCGGAAGTTCCTCCACGTCGAGGTTGACGGCGTGGCTCACGCTTCCCGTGTCGCGGTCCACCGAGCCGGGCACACCGACGCCGATCGAGGCCGCCTCGCTGGGCGTCACCCCGGCCCGGAGCGCTGCGGCCCGGACCGCCTGCTCGGTGCCGGCAAGCACGCCGTCGGGGCCGTGTCCGGTGGGGATCAGGAAGTCGGCGAGCACGTCGCCCTGCGCGTCCACGGCGACGGCGTGGGTCTTGGTGCCGCCGATGTCGACCCCCAGCCGGATCGGCACGCCGTTGTGCGCCGTCATCGGTTCACCCCCGGTCGCGCCGGTCCGAGCAGCTCCAGCAGCGCGGCGCCGAGGGCACGCGACCCGCCATGGGTGACGACGTCGGCGTACCGACCGTCGGGATCGACGGACCCCATCTCGACCACGAGGCACTTGGGCCGGGTCGCGCGGAGGTCGTCGACGACGGCGGCCTGCCACGCAAGCCGGGCGATGTCGCGGCCGACGACGACGACCGGCCCCGGGTCGAGGCTGGTGGCCAGCGTGGCGACCGACTCGGAGCTCACGTGACACGCAGGGGTCAGCGCTCCGGGTCCCCACGGGACAGAGCCGGCCGCGATGTTCGGTGCCGCCTCGAGCTGCACCAGCTGCCAGGAGGCCCCCGAGGCCCGGACCCCGTCGAGGAGCCGCTGCCCCTCGACGGTGATGTCGAACGACGCGGCGAGCTCGGCGCTGCTGGGGGAGGAACCGGACGCCGATCGGCCGACTGCGGTCAACGACTCGCTGAGGTGCCGCACCCGCGCGGCGGCGTCGTCGAGTCGAGAAGGGTCCAGGCGACCCGACTCCACGGCGGCCGTGATCGCGTCGACGATCTCGTCGAGAAGCGTCTCGCCGATGTCGGAGCCCAGGCAGAGGAGGTCGCATCCAGCGGCGAGTGCCCGGACCGCTGCCTCGGGGATGCCCGTCTGGGCGCTGGCCCCCGCCATGTCGAGCGCGTCCGAGACGACCACGCCCTCGAAGCCGAGCCGCCCGCGCAGCAGGTCGACCAGGATGGCGGTAGAGAACGTCGCCGGGTTGACGGGGTCGAGTGCGGGTACGACGAGGTGCGAGGTCATCACGGCGCCGGCGCCCGCCGCGATGGCCGCGGCGAACGGCAGGAGGTCGCGGCGCTCGAGGAGGTCCGCGGAGGCCGTCACGACCGGCAGGTCGACGTGCGAGTCGACGTTGGTGTCACCGTGGCCGGGGAAGTGCTTGGGGCAGGTCGCCACTCCCGCCGCCTCGTGGGCCGCGACCCAGGCTGCGGAGTGCCGTGCCACGAGGTCGGGATCGGCGCCGAAGCTCCGGACGCCGATGACCGGGTTGCGCGGGTCGGCGTTCACGTCGACGTCGGGGGCCAGGTTGAGGTTGATCCCCGCGGTGGCCAGCTCACCGGCGATGCGGACGGCCGCAGCCGCGGTGCACGCAAGGTCGTCGCGGCGGCCGAGCCAGGCGTTGCCCGCGTCGGGCGCCCCGTCCCGGGCGTGCAGGCGGGTGACGTCGCCGCCCTCCTCGTCGACGGCGAGCAGGACGCCGGGACGACGTCCGCGGACTTCGTCGGTGAGGGCGCGCAGCCGTTCGGGGGACTCGATGTTGGAGCCGAAGAGGCACAGGCCAGCCAGACCCTGCTCGAGACGGTCGCCGAGCCACGCCGGAAGCCGGGGTCCCGGGAAGCCCGGCAGCAGCACGCCGAGCGCGCTGGAGGGCACACTCATCCCTTCACCGCCCCCGAGACCAGGCCCTGGGTCATCCGGCCCTGCACGACGACGAAGAAGAGCACCACGGGGATCGTCATCAAGGTCGACCCCGCCATGATGGCCGCCCAGTTCGTGGCCTGGGTGGTCTGCTGGAACGTCCGCAGCCACACCGGCAGCGTCATCATCTCGGGACGCGAGTTGACCACGAGCGCCAGCAGGAACTCGTTCCACGCCTGGATGAACGCGAACACACCGGTCGCCACGAGGCCTGGGGCCAGGAGTGGGAAGGTGATCCGCCAGAACGCGCCGGCCCGGGTGCAGCCGTCGATCATGGCGGCCTCCTCGAGCTCGTGGGGGACACCCTGGACGAAGCCGCGCAGCATCCAGATCGTGAAGGGCAGCACGGTCGCGATGTAGACCAGCGTCAGGCCGATGATGGTGTTGAGCAGGTGCCAGCCGTCGAGCACCTGGTAGGTCGACACGATCATCGCCTCGCCCGGGATCATCTGGATGGCGAGCACGCACAGGATGAAGGCGTACCGACCGCGGAACCGGAACCGCGTGAGCGCCACGGCCGCGATGAAGGCGAAGATGAGCGCGACCACCAGGGTCAGCAGCGTGACCATCAGCGAGTTCTGCAGGGCCGGCAGGAACGGCGCCTTGCCCTCGCCCGAGAGGACCGTGCGGTAGTTGTCGAGGGTCGCCACGTCGGGGTAGAAGTGCGGGACGCTGCCCCGGGTCAGGTTGTTGGGCAGGAACGAGGTGTTCACCATCCAGTAGACGGGGAACACGCACCACAAGAACAGCACCACCGCGAATCCGTTGGCCGCCACGGTCGCGACCCGTCCGCGCCATCCGCGCCTCACAGTTCCTCACTCCTCAAGGTCGAGCGCACGTAGCCCACGGCGAGCGCCATCATCAGGACGACGAGGATCATCGCCATCGCGCCCCCTTGTCCGAAGTCACCCGAGCCGATCGAGGTCGTGTAGATGTACACGCCGAGGGTCGAGGTCTTCTCCCGGATCCCCCCGATGCCCTGCAGGGCGTAGATCTGGGTGAACACGCGCAGGTCCCAGATCACCTGCAGCATCACCAGGATGATCAGCACCGAACGCAGATAGGGGAAGACGACGTAGCGGGCGCGCCGCCACGCTCCGGCTCCGTCGAGCTGGGCTGCCTCGACGACGTCCGAGGGGACGGTGGTCAGGGCGGCGTACACGCTGAACGCGACGAAGGGGACCGACTGCCAGACGATGACGACGGTCGCGACGGCGAAGAACGACAGCGGGTTGATCAACCAGGAGTGGCCGGTGAAATCACCGGGGGTCAGTCGGGTCAGGACGTAGTTCACGACGCCGAACTGGGTGTCGAACATCCAGCCCCAGATGATGATCGCGGTCAGTGCGGGCATCGCCCAGGCCACCAGGAGGCCGAACGAGGCGAGCAACCGGAACCACCGATGCAGCTTCGTCATCAGCACGGCCACGAGGATGCCGATCACCATCGTGGCGACGACGTTGACGAGGCAGAACAGCACCGAGCGGACGAAGACGCGCCAGAACATCTCGTCGGTGAGGATCTCCCGGTAGTTCTGGAGGCCCACGAACGGCGCCGGCTGGCCGAACACCTGCGCGCGGCCGAACTCGTGGAAGGAGACCCACACGAGCCGGACGAGCGGGTAGCCGATCAAGAGGGCCAGCACCACGACGGTCGGCAGCAGCATGGCCGGCGGGACGAGACGACGGACCAGGGGCACCGGCGCGCGTGGCGGCTCGGTCATGGTCGACCAGTCGCGCGGTGCGGCCGTGGGGGTCAGCCCGGTGGGCTCGACGGTGCTCATGGATCCTCCTCTCGGTAGCGCGGGTCGATATCATGGGCGCGCTCGGTTCCCTCAGGCGCCGGGCGCACGACGGGTGGTGGCCCGCCCAGAACGGGCCACCACCCGTTGATCGTGCACCGGCGCGGTGGGGGCCGCGCCGATGCGGGTCAGGACCTCAGCCGTTGAGGATGGCCTCGATCTTCTCGTCCGCGGTCGTCGCCAGCTCCGTGACGTCACCACCCTGGGCGATCTGGACGAACAGGTCCTGCAGGATGCCCTGCGCCTCGACGTCGGCCCACTTCGGCGATGCCGGCGTGAGCTTGGCGTTGGCGGCCGCCTCGATGGACGCCTTGGCCGCGTCGTCGGTGCCGACGGTGTCGGCCAGGGAGAGCCGGGCGGGGATCAGGCCGATCGAGCCGAGCATGGTCTGGTACTCGTCGCTCAGCATGATCTTCAGCGCGTCGTAGGCCAGGTCCTGGTGGGCCGAGTTGGCCGAGATCGCGATGTTGGAGCCACCGGCGAAGACCTGGGCGGCACCGCCGTCGGCGCCGGGCAGGGCGAACACGCCGAGGTTCTTCTCCATGTCGGGGCAACCGGGGGCCTCGGCGTCCTCGGGAGCGAGGATCGACCACTTCACCCAGCTCGGGGCCGAGAGCATCGCGACCTTGTCCTCGCAGAACGGCACCTGGGGGTCTGCCTCATTGCCGTCCTTCGGCGCCACCGAGGCGTCGCTCATGACCTCCTGGACCTGCTCCAGGCCGGACACCGACTCCGCCGAGGAGAGCTGGGCGTCCCACGAGCCGTCGTCGGACTGGACGGCGATCTCGCCGCCGTGCTCCCACACGTAGGGCAGGGCGTTGTACCAGTCCTGGCCCGGGAAGTAGATCCCGCTGACGCCCGGGTTGGCATTGGCGAGGGCGACGCCGTTGGCGACGTACTCGTCCAGGGTCGTGGGCACGCTCAGGCCGGCCTTCTCGTAGAGGTCGGTCCGGTAGAACACCAGACGCGAGCCGGAGTAGTACGGCGCGGCGTAGAACTTGCCGTCGTACGTGCCGATGTCGACGAAGCCCGGAAGCAGGTCGTCGACAGCCAGGTCGTCGGACTTGTCGGTGAGGTCCATGAAGGCGCCCGCCGAGGTGAACGCGGGGGCCTGGGTGTTGCCGACCTCGACGACGTCGGGGCTGTCACTGCCGGAGAGGCTGGTCGTCAGCTTGTCGACCAGACCCGTCCACGACTGCTCCTCGATGACCAGCGTCGAGCCCTCGTGCTCGGCCTCGAAGGTGGTCTTGAGGTAGTCGCGGGCCTCCTGCGGCGTGTCGGTGCCGTTGAGCCAGACGCGGATCTCGCCGGTCGCGGACCCTCCGTCGGTGTCCTCGCCGCCTCCGCCCGCAGAGTCCTCCGACCCGCACGCGGTCAGCGCGAGGGCGGCCGCGGCCAGCAGGGCCGCCCAGTTGCGTGTCCTCATGGTGTGTTCTCTTTCCTTTCCTCAGGCGAAGGTGCCGGGTCCACCCGCGGCACCTGGGGTGCTCGGGGGGCTCGCTAGGAGACCCCGAGCTGTCCGGACAAGACCAGGACGGCCGCACCCCGCACCACGATGTCCTCGCCGAGCCCGCTCATGCGGACGGTGAGGTGGTCGTGGAGCTGGGACATCGTGCGGTCGCCCAGGGTCGTGATCGTCGCGTCGACCAGGCGGCCCTCCAGCAGGTCCGGAGGCCCGCTGAGGACGATCTCGGCCAGGTCGAGTGCGCCGACGATCGGGGCCAGAGCGACGCCCAGACGTCGCCCTGCCTCGTACAGCACCGCGTCGGGGTCGCCCGACGGGTCGTTCAGCTGGGCCTGGAGGTTGGGAACCGACAGCCAGGCTTCGAGGCAGCCGACCTTCCCACAGGCACAGGGCCGGCCGCCGTCGGTGCCGACGACGACATGGCCGATCTCACCGGCAGCGAAGTGGCTGCCGAACAGGGGGGTGCCGCCGAGCAGGAGGCCGGCGCCCACGCCGTGACCGATGCGCAGGAGCATCAGATCGCCGTGGGCACCCTCGCGGCTCGGGCCGAGGCTGTGCTCGGCGAGCACGGCGGCGTTCGCGTCGTTGGAGACGACGGTGGGCACGTCGAGCGCGCCGGAGACCGCGCGCCGCAGGTCCACGTCCTCCCAGCCGAGGTTGGGCGCGGTCAGCACGACGCCGTCGGTGGTGACGATGCCGGGGGAGCCGATGCCAACACCGAGCAGCGGCCGGTCGGCGCGGTCGACGAGCGTCCGTGCCAGGTGCACGGCGAGCTCGACGGCCTGGGTGCCCGTCCGGCCGTCGATGTCGACCGAGGCGTCCGAGAGCACGCTGCCCCGGAGGTCGGTGACCGCGCCCCGGAACGTGGTGTGCCCCGAGAGGTCGAGGCCGACGATCGCCCCGGCACGGGGGTCGAAGCGCAGGAGGGTGGCCGGCTTGCCCGGGCGGGTGTCGGTGCGCACGCCCGTCTCGACGACGAGATCCTCGGTCATCAGGTCGGCGACCAGGTCAGAGACGGTGACCCTCGTCAGGCCGGTGCTCCGGGCGATGTCGGCCCGGCTGAGCTCTTCGCTGCGGAAGAGCGTCTGGAGGACCAGCGCGCGGTTGTGCCGTCGGGTGTCCTCGGCCAGAAGCTTGGCGCGGGGCCGCAGCGCGCGAGAGTGCGCATGCTGGCCCAGCTCCGGGGGGATCGCCGTGGTCACATTGGTTAGTAGAGTTTACAAACATATTGCGACGCAAGGGCGCCCCAGGATCCGTGATCTTCCTGTGACCTTTGCTGCACCGCCGGTGGAGGGCCACCGTCTCCGCGCCGCGGACGGTGGCTGGTGCACCGCCGCCTCGGGCCGCCGGTGGGAGGGCCACCGTCTCCACGCCGCCGGCGGTGGCTGGTGCACCGCCGCCTCGGCCCGCCGGACCGATCAGCGAGTGCTCCGCGCCGTGCGGCCCCGCACCACACCGACGAACCGTTGGGCGCGTTCGTCGTCGCGTTCCACCAACCAGACGAGGGCCACGGTCGTGGGCTGCAGGTCGGTCACGGGCCGGTGCACCACGTCCTTGCGGTGATAGAGGCGTGCGACGGACTGCGGCACGATGACGACGCCCGTGCCGGCGGCCACGGTCTCGACCGCTTCGCGCTCGGTCATCGGGGGCCACTCCAGCTGCACGGCAGCGGGCCTCCAGCCGGAGGCGTGCGGGCGGACGAGCTGCTCGTCGTCGAGGTCGGCCAGGACGACCTCGTCCGCCGCCGCCACGAGGTGCTCGCGGTGGGCGACCACGACCGGCACCTCGTCGTACAGACGGATGCGGTGCAGGGCGTCGGTGTCCACGGGGAGGCGGACCAGCGCGAGGTCGACGACCCTCTCGCGGACCGCGGGCTCCTGCTCGACCTCGCTCAGCGAGACGAGCTCCAAGGGCTCGCGTGGGTAGCGCTCGCGCCAGATGCGCGCCCACTTGTCCGGGGTCGCCCCGGTGACGAACCCGACGCGGAACGACTGCTGCCCTTCGGCCTCCACGCGGACACCGTAGGCCGGATCGTCGACGGCACAGCGAGCAGGCCGCGCGCTACGTTGAGGCGTGACCAGCACCCAGTCCGCCACCCAGCCTTCCGCCGAGTCCTCCTTCGCCTCCGCCGCCGACGGCACCCAGATCGCCACGACCGCCTGGACAGCCGTCACCGGCCAGCCGCGTGGTGTCGTGCAGATCGCGCACGGCCTGGCCGAGCACGCGGCGCGGTATGCCCGGTTCGCCGGGGCGCTCAACGAGGCCGGCTTCCTCGCGTTCGCCACCGATCACCGGGGCCACGGGCGGACCGGGCGGGACCGGCTCGGCGACTTCGGCGCCGCCGGCTTCCAGGGGCTGATCGCCGACGTCGCGCAGTACGGCGGCCTCCTCGCCGCCGACCACTCGAGTCTGCCGGTCTTCCTCTTCGGGCACTCCATGGGCTCTTTCGCCGCGCAGGGGGTGCTCCTCGACCACGCCGGGCAGTACGCCGGCGCTGTGCTGTCGGGCTCGACCGCCCTGGACGTCCTCGCCGCAGGCATGGCGGAAGCAGCGGCGACGAATCCGGACGCCCCGGCGGGGTTGGAGGCGTTCAACGCCGGCTTCGCGCACCGCACCGGCTACGAGTGGCTCTCGCGCGACGAGGCCGAGGTGGACGCCTACGTCGCCGACCCGTGGTGTGGCTTCGACCTGCCCGAGGAGACCATCCCGATGCTGTTCGCGCCGGCGCCGCGGCTGGCGGACCCGGCGGCCCTCGCCAGGATCCGGAGCGACCTGCCGGTGCTGATCGCGTCAGGGAGCGACGATCCGCTCGCTGGCGGCGGGCAGCTCGTCGAGCTGCTCGGCCGGCGCTATCGCGACGCGGGCCTCTCCGACGTCACGGTCACGATCTATTCCGGCGCACGTCACGAGATCCTCAACGAGACCAACCGTGACGAGGTGACGGCGGACGTGGTGGCCTGGCTCGTCGAGCACGCGGGCTGACCCGCTGGGAGCCCTACGGGCGGTCGTTCTGCGTGACCGTGCAGACCACGGTGCTCCCTTGCTTGAGCTTCACCTTTCCCTGGTGCACGGAGGCGCCGGAGCACGACCACGCGGAGGTCCGGTAGCCCGCGGGGCCGCGCGCCGCCTTGAGCGCGTAGGTGCCCGGGGGGACGGAGACCTTCGTGACGGCCTTGCTGCCACTCACTCCGACGACCTTCACGGGGCCCTTGGCCGAGAGCCGCCAGTCCCGGCGGTGGGCATGACCTCCGTCGTCGTTGACGACGACGGTGACCAGCGTGAGTCGCGCGGGGGCCGGCAGCACCACCTGGATGAGGGCCGTGCTGCTGGATGCGTGGCCGGCACCGGTGAAGCTCGCGGAGATCTGGTGGGTCTTCACCGACAGGGTCTTGGTGACGAGCCGGGCGGTCCCGTCGAGGGTGAGCGGCACGGGACCGCCCATCTGCTTCCCACCGTCGCTGAACTGCACCGCACCGGTGGTCACGGGCAGACCGCCTGACGTCACCGTCGCCTTCAGTGTCACCTTCTTGCCCTTGATGGCGGGGTTCTTGCTGGTGGACAACGAGATGCTCGTCTCCGGAGTGACCGGTGGGCTCGGGGCGGGCGAGGGCGTGGGCGTGCCCGTGGCGGTCGGGGTGGGCGTTGGTGTGGGCGTCGCGGACGTGGTCGTCACGGTCAGGCACCAGCCGCCCGTGATGGATCCGGGGTCACCGGTGGCGTCGTCGTTGACCCACAGGGACCAGGTCCCGTTGGGCGAGGTGCCCGCGAAACTCCCCAAGGTCGTGCCGGAAGCGGGTGCGGGTGCGGGGGCCGGCCAGGAGTCTGCACCGCCCGCGTCGTCGTCGGTCGGGCGGAAGGTGCCGGTGACCATCGGATTGGGCACCAAGCCGGCGGCGTCGTCGTCGAAGCTCACCTGGAGACTGCTGACCGCTGCCTGCCCGCCCGAGTCGCTGAGCAACGTCACGTTCGTGGTGGGCTGCGGTCCCGCAAGCAAGACGTCAAGGTCGATGGGAGCTGAGTGCGAGACGCCCTTCAGGGTCGCCGTGACCTTGGTGATCAGCCCGGTGCGACCTGCGATCGTGATGTTCGAGGGGTACGGCGTCGCGGGACCGACGTTCGGCACGGACAGCGGGCCGAGATTGCAGTAGGTGTCCCCGGTCTCGACCGTGGGGTTGTCGACGCGTTGGGCCACCGTGCCGTTGCTCGAGAGGAAGCCGGTGGCACCGCTGTAGGTCCCTCGGATCTCGTGGCTGCCCTCGGCCAGTGCCGACGTGGCCAACAGTGCGACTCCTGAGCCGTCGAGCGCGACCGGGCCACCCAGGTTGTTCACGCCGTCGGCGAACTGCACAGTGCCGGTCGTGACCGGGGTGGTGCCGGCCCGCACGGTGGCCGTGAACGTCACGGAGGTGCCCGTCGTCGACGGGGTCCCGGAGGTGGTCACCACGGTGGTGGTCGGCAGGGCCGCGACCTGGGTGGTGACGATCAGGCTCCAGCCCCCGTTCATCGCGCCGAGGTCACCGGTCGCGTCGTCGACGACGAAGAGCTGCCAGGTCCCGTTGGGGTTGATGCCTGTGAACGCGCCTCCCAAGGTCGTCTGGGAGGACGGCGAGGGCGCGGGTGCCGGAAAGGTGTCGGTCGTGCCGTTGTTGGTGGGTCTGTAGGTGCCCGTGGGGATGTTCCCGGTGGGCACCGGGCCGGCGGCAGAGTCGGAGAGGGTGAGGGTGGCGTTGGTCGCGAACGCGAGGGTCGACGGGTCGCCGATGTCGGAGAGGACCACGAGGTTCTGACCGGTGGGCGCGACGAGGAGCGCGTCGATGTCGTTGACCGCGCCATGGGTGAGGTTGTTGAAGCGCACCGACACCGACGAGACCGAGCCCGCCATGCCGGACACGGAGATCGATGAGGGATACGGGCTGGCCGGGCCGATCTGGTTCGGCGACCCGGTCGCGGGGATGGCGATCGACGTGGTGTTGCTGAACGTCGTCGGCCCGTCCGCCGCGGCTCGGGGCCCGGGAACGACGACGAGAAGCAGCCAGAGCGCCCCGAGCGCTGTCCAGAGCGCGACGTTGCGTTGCGATCGGACGTGCGTGACCCGTTCAGCTGGACGTGTACACCCCATGACCGTCCTCCGGGTGAGACGGTCTCGAGGGGTTCACCGCCCTCCCCGAGCTCGAGACTAGGGCCGGAGATCGGTGAGGGACAGACCCCTCGGCCTCTCAGGGGCCGCGAGTACGCTGGCGCGGGAGTAGGACCGGCCTGGCAGGGGTGTTCGTGGCCATCGACGAGTCGACCGTCGGACCCGGTGTGGGAGAGGCCTCGCCGGGCAGGTCGGCGACCCCGTTGGACTCCGTCGTCCGGGCCAAGCTGCGCCCGGCGGTGAACCCGGAGTACCTCGTGCGCCGCCCACGACTCCACGACTTGTTGGATGCGGCGGTCCGGGCGCCGCTCACGCTCGTGGTGGCGCCCGCGGGCTCGGGCAAGACCTCGGTGCTGCGCAGTTGGGTCGCGGAGACCGCGATGCCGCACGCGTGGCTGTCCCTCGACGAGACGGACCGTGATCCGGTCCAGCTCTGGCTGGGCATCCTGGCCGCCCTCGAGACCATCGCGCCCGGCTGTGGCTCGTCGGCGATGGATCTGGTCCGCCGCCCGGGATCGCTGAACCAAGCGGTCGGCTCGCTGCTGGACGACCTCGAGGCCCGCGACGTGTCCCCGCGCGTGCTCGTCGTGGACGACCTCCAGCTCGTCGACGAGGTCGACGCCGTCGCGGCGACGCTGGCCCTCTTCGTGCAGCATCTCCCTCCCTGGCTGCACGTCGTCGTGGCTAGCCGTCACTCGCCACGCCTGCCCGTGCACCGTCTGCGAGCGCGAGGTCAGCTCGGCGAGGTGCGCTTCGCCGAGCTCAGGTTCTCCCTGGACGAGGCCGCGGAGATGCTGCACCGCATCGCCCCGGAGCTGCCTCCCGACCGCATCGCCGAGGTCGCGGCCCGGGCCGGGGGATGGGCGGCCAGCATCCAGCTGGCTGCGCTGGCGGCCCGTTCCAACCGCGCGCAGGTCGTCGTGGACGTCCCGGGGCAGGACCACGCGACGGGCTATCTCGAGGACTACGTGTGGCATGAGGTGCTGGCCAACGAGCGGGCCGACGTGCTCGACGTGCTGCTCGCGACCTCGGTGCTCGACCGGATCGACCCGAGGCTGGCCGAGGTGCTCGCCGATCGACCGGACGCCGCCCAGCTGCTCACCCTCGCGGAGGAGCGCGGCTTGTTCGTCACGCGGGTCGAGCCGTACGGATCGTTCCAGGTTCATGCGCTGGTGCGTGAGGTGCTCGTCGCCGTCATCGCGAGGCGCTCGCCGGATCGGCTACGCGACCTCCACACGCGGGCGGCTGCCTGGTTCGAGTCCGAGCGCGACGTGGTCTCCGCGCTCGAGCATCTGGTGCGCGCCGAACGTCACCGTCAAGCGCTCCATCTCCTCGCGACCGAGGCATCGGCCCTGTACGACGCGGGCCGGGAGAGCACCATCCTGCGCACGATCGCGGCGATCCCGGTCGGAGTGGCGTCGCAGGACGCGCCGGCGATGATCGAGTACGCGTGGTGCCACGTTCTCGTCGACCGGCAGCGCTTCCTGCTCTCGGTCGACCACGTGAGTGCCTGGACGGCGGACGAGGCGGTCGACACGACCAGTGCCTCCCGCGTGCAGATGCTGCGCTCGATGGCGGCCACGATCCGGGGCGACTGGGCCCAGGGGGCGCTGTGGGCTGACGATGCGCTGCGCGGCCTGGGGACGGATTGGCTGGGCGACTCCCTCGGCAGGTTCGGCTGGAACATGATCGCTCGGGACGTGGCCCTTGGCGAGCGGTGGGACGATGCCGGATCCGAGGTGCGGGCCGCGATGCGCGCTCTCAGCATCGCCCCGGAGCGCCGCATCGGCTTCGAGGGGACCCGCGCGCTGGGCACCGTGCTGGCGGGGCATCCGGTCGATGCGCTCCGGGTCGTCGCCGGTGCCCGCACCGCGGCGGACTTCAACAACATGACGATCCTGCGCACGGAGCTGGCGATCGCCGAGGCGATGGCACTGCGGGAGATCGGCGACTCGACCGCCGCCCGCCCCGCCCTCGCGGAGCTCGCCGCCGGACGCGTGGAACCCATCCCGTACGCCTGCCTCCTGGCGTGCCTCCAGCTGGTCGAGACGCGGATCGACGATGTCGACCTGGTGGCGGCCGAGGAGGCGTTCGGGCAGGCGACCGAGCTGGTCGACACCGAGATGTCCGGCCCGGGGGCCCGGGATTGGGTGGCCCGGGCGGGCGTGCAGCTAGCCCTCGCTGCCGGCGAGGAGTCCGAGGCGCGCGGCTGGGCCGCCCAGATCTCCGATCCCTTCTGGTCCGCGGTGTGCTCCGGCAAGGTGCTCCTCGTCGCCGACGAGTCGGCCGCGGCTGCCGACGTCCTGAAGACCGCCGAGCCCCGCTGCCTGCGGCACCACGTCGTGCGCGAACTGCTGCTGTCCCAGTCCGTGAAGGATCCCGTGCAGGCCGAGGCCCATCTCCTCGTGGCCGTGCAGCTCGCGGCCCCGCAGGGCCTGGTGCAGACCGTGGCCTCCGAAGGCGCTCCGCTGGTCGAGGCGGTCGAACGGCTCGCGTGGCGGGCGCCGCAGGCCTGGCTGGACCACCTCCGGCGGGCCGCGGTGCCTGGTGCCACCGGAGGGGTGAGCCCGACGGTCAAGCTCGTGGAGTCGCTCACCGACCGTGAGCTGGAGGTGCTGCGGTTGCTGCCGAGCCGGCTGACACTGCGGGAGATCGCGGACGAGCTGTTCATCTCGATGAACACCCTCAAGTTCCACCTCAAGGTGATCTACAGGAAGCTCGACTGCGGTTCACGGGGTGAGGCGGCCCAGATGGCTCGCGCGCTGACGAGCCTCCATCACGGCGCTCAGTCGTCCAGCGCCCGCCGCCGCTGAACCTCGTACTGATCGAGTGAGAGGACCCCTCGGTCGACCAGGCTCGACAGCGTGCGCAGCTGGGCCACCTGGTCGACCGAGGCCAGGCCGGCCGGTCCGGTGAGCTGTGGGCTACGGGCGAGCAGGTCACCGCGGCCGGTGCGCGCTCCGGCAGCGGTCGGAGGCGGCTCACCGGGACGCTGGCCGGTCTCCGAGTCACAGGCTGCGAGGAATCGGTCCCGCACCACGCGCTCCCCGCCGGCCAGGCGGCCGCCCGCGGCCCGGGCTGCCCGGGCAAGCAGATCGACCCAGCGGTCCTCGACGAGGAGGACCAGCGCGTTGCCCCGCGGCTCGAGGGTCGCGGCCGCCAGCTCGACGTCGTGATCGCTGAGGCGGACCCGGTGGTCGGCGAGGTCGGCGAGCGCCCGCATCTCCTCGAGCTCACCGGGCTCTGACGTCGTGACCGCTACCTGGTCGTCGAGACGCCGGAGCACCACGACGTCGATCAGGCGGATCGCGCCGGAGTCGACGAGATCGACCACCCGGGGCACCAGGTCCGCGAGACCCTCGGGCGACGCCGCACTCACCACGACGTACTCGATCAGGTCCGCGTCGGGCCTCGGCTCGAAGGCCGGCTCGGCGCGGGCCTCTGAGCGGGAGAACTCGGACATAGGCACCCCCGAATGGACCGCAGGTCGTTAGTGTGCGTCCTGCAGATCCTGATGGCTGGCCGGGTGGTTCCGGCCCACCCTTCCGAGGGTGAGGCCGCACCACCCCCGCGGCCGCGATCCTCGCGGGGGCGGTCGCATAGTCCGGTGCGGTTCCGGTGTCTGCGCCCGCATATGGCCCCGGAAACGCACCGGACTACGCCACCTGCGCGATGCGGAGAGGTCGGGCCGCGAGAGAGGACGGGCGTGATGTCCACCAGGACGACGAGCGCCGCGGCGGCGACCGGGTCGGGGATCGTGCTGCTCACCCTGGCCGCCGGCCAGTTCCTGATGACCCTGGACAGCTCGGTCATGAACGTGTCGATCGCCCAGGTGGCGCAGGACGTCGGCACCACGGTCACGGGCGTGCAGACGGCCATCACGCTCTACACGCTGGTGATGGCCACGATGATGATCACCGGCGGCAAGATCGGCACCATGATCGGGCGCCGCAAGGCGTTCGCGATCGGCTGCGTGATCTACGGCGCCGGGTCACTGACGACAGCACTCTCACCCAATCTGACGGTGCTCATCTTGGGCTGGTCGGTGCTCGAGGGTCTCGGCGCGGCGTTGATCATGCCGGCGATCGTCGCGCTGGTCGCCTCCAACTTCGAACCCTCCCAACGGCCCCGGGCCTATGGCCTGGTCGCGTCCGCGGGCGCCATCGCGGTCGCCGCCGGACCGCTCATCGGCGGGGCGGTCACGACGTATTGGACGTGGCGACTGGTCTTCGCCGGCGAGGTGCTCGTCGTGATCGGCATCCTGGCGCTGACCCGCCGGATCCACGATGCGGCACCGGTCGGCCGGACCAGGATCGACCTGGTCGGGGTGCTGCTGTCGGCGCTGGGCCTCGGCCTCGCGGTGTTCGGGGTCCTGCGCTCTGGTGACTGGGGATGGGTCCGCGCCAAGTCGGGCGCGCCCGACCTGTGGGGGATCTCGGGGACCTTCTGGCTGATCGTCGGGGGCCTCGTCGTGCTGCGGGTGTTCATGTGGTGGGAGACCCGCACTGCCGCACGCGGTCGTGAACCGCTGATCGACCTCACCATCTTGCGGAACGCCCGGCTGGTCGGCGGACTGGTCATGTTCCTGTTCCAGTTCCTGCTGCAGGCGGGCCTGTTCTTCACCATCCCGCTCTACCTGTCCGTCGCCCTCGGGCTCAGTGCGCTGGACACCGGCGTCAGGCTGCTCCCACTCTCGGTGACGCTGCTCGTCGCCGCGATCGGGATCCCGAAGCTATGGCCGCAGGCCTCGCCCCGACGGGTCGTGACGGCCGGCCTCGCGGCGTTGTTGGTCGGCATCGTGTCGCTCGTGGCGGCGCTGGGGCTGGGCGCCGGTCCGGAGATCGT
>CAZIVD010000075.1:0-23823 GCA_964542635.1 uncultured Nocardioides sp.
TGGGGCATCCGTTCAACCCGCCGTACCTCATCCCGCTCGTGGAGGTGGTGGGCGGTGAGGCCACCTCGGCCGACGTCGTCGCGTGGGCGTCGGACTTCTATCGCCACGCGGGCAAGTCGGTGATCACGATGGAGCGGGAAGTGCCCGGCTTCATCGCCAACCGCCTCCAAGAGGCCCTGTGGCGCGAGGCGCTGCACATGGTCGCCGAGGGCGAGGCCACGGTGGAGCAGATCGACCTGTCGATCACCGACGGACCCGGCCTGCGCTGGCCGATCCACGGCCCGATGTTGACCTTCCACCTCGCGGGCGGGCAGGGCGGGATGGCGCACATGCTCGACCACTTCGGCCCCTCGCTCCAGGCCCCCTGGACCCGCCTGGTGGCCGCAGAGCTCACCCCGCAACTGCGCGACGCCGTGGTCGACGGCTGCGACCGCGAGGCCGACGGGCGCAGCATCGACGACCTGGTCGCCGAGCGCGACCGGGGCGTGATCGCGATCCTGCGGGCGCTGGGGCGCGCATGATCGTCTGGCGCGAGCCGGTACAGGAGGCGTGGATCGACTACAACGGCCACGTCTCCGAGCCCTACTACGTCCTGGTCTTCGGCCACGCCACCGACGAGGTGATGGACCAGGTCGGCCTCGGCCCGGCGTACCGCTCCGCCCACGACGCCTCCCTCTACACCGCCGAGGCGCACGTGCGCTATCGGACCGAGATCCCGCCCGGCGTCGACCTCGAGGTCAGGTCCTCGATCATCGGCGCCACCGGCAAGCTGCTCTGGCTCTGGCACGAGATGTACGTCGAGGATCGCCTGTGCGCCACCGAGGAGATCCTCGGCGTGCACGTGGTCGCCGGCTCCTCCGCACCCTTCCCCGAGCACGTCGCCGCCCGCGCCCGCGAGCTCCTCGTGGGCCCCCCACCCGAGGCGTCGGGCCAGATCCGCCCGCTGGCGCGACCCTGACCACCGGAGGAGGCGGCCATCGCGCGCCGCTCCGCAAGACGAGCGCACCTTTGCGCCCATGCACTTCGGTGGAAGCAACGCGAAGTGCCCGCCACGCGACGCTTGCCAGCTGGTCAGACAGTTGGGACCTGCGTCCTTCCGCCCAGATTGACCCACAGGTCGACCTGCGCCTGTTGTCTAGTTGCGTGGCCGACCGCGACCGCCCCAGACGTCTACGCGAGTGGCGCCTGGGTGAACGCACGCCTTCACCGGAGGACCTTAGGTCGAGCCTCACGCGCTAATGATTTCCACCTCGGGGCATGCGTGAATCAGGGCCGTGAGCGCCGGTTTGAGAGGGAGATTCCCGTCGATGGCGACATCCCAATTCAAGCCTGGCCTCCAACTTCACCGCGATCTTCTGGCTTGGTCGGCTCGCGAGTTGGGCAGTCGAGATGATCGTCTCTGTGGCGCAGGGAATCGGCACCGAAAGGGTGCGAGGCTTCGACGACCGCCCCATCCACAGCTCGGTGCTACCCCTGACGAGATCACACGGTGGCCTGCAAGGATGCCTTCATGCCTGATGAGGACAAGTCGGCGCAGGGTGAGGCTACCGAACGAGCAGAAGCCGGGCCCACGAAAGGCGCGAACGAGGAAGCGGCTGGCGAGTCTGCGAAGCCCAAACTGCGGGTGAAAGACCTGCTCCTCGACCTCGACAACCCACGCATGCCGGAGCAGACCCTCACTACCCAGGACGAGGCGATCGAACACCTCGTGAAGATCGGGTCGCTCGAGGAACTTGTTCAGTCGATCGCACTCTCAGGCTGGATCGACGTCGAGCCACTGATAGTCGTCAAGGGCACTAACGAGGTCATCGAGGGGAACCGGCGCTTGGTGGCCCTCAAGCTCGTGGCCGACCCAGAGAGGGCGTCCGCCCTCGGCATCACCGTGCCGATGCCACTGCATGAGAACGCCGAGCCGGAGACCGTGACGTGCTGGGTGGTCGACTCACGCGAGGAAGCGCGTGACTTCATCGGCTTCAAGCACATCAACGGCCCGTTTCGATGGGACTCCTACGCCAAGGCTCGATTCGCGGCTCGCTGGCTCGAGGATGACGGGGCCGACGTGGCGGACGTCGCACGTCGCCTGGGCGACACACATAAGACCGTCGCTCGCCTGGTCAACGGCTACCGCGTCTTGAAGCAGGCGGAAGACCTCGGCTTTGTGCGTCCTGAACGCTTCTTCTTCAGTCATCTCTACACCGCGCTGTCGCGACCCACCTACCGCCAGTACCTCGGGTTGCCGGAAGACACCGAGCTTCTCGGTGTCAAGCCGATCGACGGTGACCACGTCGACGAACTCAACCTCCTGATGTCGTTCCTGTACGGAGACGACGACCAACGGTCCGTCATCAAGAGCCAGAACCCGGACCTGCGACGCCTGATGGAGGTCCTGCCGAACAGGACCGCGGTCGGGATGCTTACGGCCAATCGGAATCTCGACGAAGCCCATGCGCTCGTCGAGGACAAGGCGCAGATCTTCGCCGACTCGATCTACGCGCTCGTGACAGCAGCTCAACGAACGAGCAGCATCATCGGGAACTACCAAGGCGGCGACGACGCCGAAGAACTCGAAGCCCTGGTGGAGGGCGTCTATCGCACCGTCCGCGGCGTCCTCAACGCCATGCGTGTCGCCGCCTCTGGCGACGACGACTGACCCATGCGCGACGTGTTCGACCAGGACAACAACCGTGCTGTGGTCGCTGACTGGCTGGAGCTAGAGCTCGCGTTCACCACCCGCGCCAGCATCACTGACTCGCTGGTCGTCAAGGGCGACCAGGTCCTCGAAGATGACCCCGACGCTGGGCGAGCTGTATTCGACGACGAGACCGACGAGGAGCTCGACCGGGAGATCCTCGACGAGCGGTCCGAGCGGCGTCGCGACGATATGTGGAATGAGCTCGCTCACCGACGCGACGCGCTCGGGGACTTCTACCCGTTCACGTTGGAAGGGCGCGGGGTTCACTGGGAGCTGCGACGCAGGGGCGAGTCAGAGGATCCGGCGGTTCAGGCCGCACATCGCGTCTACTTGGCCGCCCTGGTGATGTCCGCGTTCAAGAACCTTCACATCAAGAAGGACGCAGGCAACGAGGCATGGGTGGCCCTGAACGCCGAGATCCCAGACTTCATGCAGCAGATTGCCACGGTCGCGGCGGCGGGCTTGATGGGCGAGGCCTACGCATTCGGCTGGCCCAGGGACGACTCGAGCGGATTCCGGGAGGCCATTATTGACCTCCTAAGCCGATGCGGAGTTGGTCGCATCTTGCCCGAGTTCCCCGTTGACTCGACCGGCAAAGAGAACGACGGCACGGTCGATGTCGTTGCTTGGCGTCCCTTCGGCGACGGACTCTACGGCGGGCTGATCCTCTACGGACAGGTTGCCTCCGGGGCGAACTGGCAAGACAAGCCGATCGGCGCCTACCTGGCTGAGAAGTTCCTCCGCTACTTACTGCTGAAACCCAGCGAGACATTCATCGAGGCCATGTTCATGCCGTTCATCCTCCACAACGACCTTCCGGAGCGGAGAGGTGTCCTCACCTACGACGCGATCGTGGAGTACTCCCGCGCAAAGGCGATGACCTTCGGCACGATCGTCGACCGACTGCGCCTCACCGAGCTCTGGGGTAGCGGACTGCCGGACGGGTCGCGCATCCACAACTGCAAGGAACCGTCCGAGATCGCTGAAGACGTTGACGATTGGGTGATGAGGGTCCGGGAGTACTGCGGCGAAGCCGTCTGAAGCCCCGCTACGCCATGACCCAATCAAGGTCCGCCACCGCATCGGACAGGATCATCCGCTCCTTGGCCAAGGTTGCCTCGTGTGCGGAGTAGGGCAGGGAGTACGTGCCCTGGTAGAGGCCGCGATATAGGCTCCTGATGACGGGCACATCGTCATAGGTCAGCACCCAGCGACCCCGCCTCGCGTCGCGCAAGACCCCGGCGAGGGCTGCGTGGCTGTCGGCTGCGAAGCTGTTCATGTAGAGGAACGAGCCCTTGTCGAAGTACGGCGGGTCGATGTACCCGAAGACGTCTCCTGACCCGAGCGAGTCGCGAAGCAGCTCGAGCCCGTCACGCTGTGTGACTGTGATCCGGCGAGCGTTGTTTCCGATCCAGCGCAGCTTGGTCCGCAGCTCGGCTCGGTTGAATCTGGCGCCGATCTTGTAGGTCCCGGTCTGGCGTTGCCCACCGATGACGCCAGCGTTCATGATCCCGGAACGGTTGGTGCGGTTCAGGAAGAAGGTGGCGAACCCAAGGGCCACGGGGTCGCTGGCGTCTGCGGCGCGGTAGATATCTCGTTGACGGTGCCACTCGTCCAGCGTGACTTGGGTGTCGTCGAATCGCCTGATGAAGAGGTACGGGTGCCGGGTGACGGCGACCCAGAAGGCGTGGATGCATGGGTCGAGGTCGTTGATAACGAGGCGTGACACAACACGGTCGTGGAGTAGGGAGAGCGCTGCGCCAGCTCCGCCGGCGTAGGGCTCGAGGTAGGTGCATCCGGTCCAGCCGCCGGACTCGATGACGCGCTCCAAGAAGCCCGCCAGCCGAGTCTTGCCGCCGGGGTACCGGAGCGGAGTGTGAACCGTTCCTCGATGAGCCCCGACCGAGGTGAGATGCATCAGATCCAGCCCTTCATGCCGCTTGGCCGGAAGCCTAGTGCTCCGCGGCCGCCGGTTCATGGAATGGCCTGCCCTTTGTCATCCGCTGGCCTCGAATCGGCCTCGCCGTTCTCGGCTCGGGTGTGCTCGGCCAAAGGCCCGACTAGGTTCGGAGTGCAGTCGGCTCCGCGCTCGACGCACTAGGCCATCGAGTTCGCCTTTCGGGTGGCGCCTTCAGCCAACGATGAAGACATCGTACGTGCCCCGCCGTCGTCGGCACATCCGGCGAGCGCGTCTATCCGCCGCATCAGGGCGCCACTGCACGAACCGATGACGGTCAGACAGCGAAGGCGGAGCCACACACCAGGCAGTAGAGCGGCCCTGTGTGTTTCTCCGGGATCTTCACGGGTTCGTATCCGTGGCATGGTGACGCGACGATGACCATGTCCTCGGGTTCAGTGAGCGGCACCGACTCATCGGGCAACTCGTCGTTGCCCCTCTTGTAGGTGAGTCCCTTTACGCCCCGAAACATGGACTCCAATTCATCGTTCAAGAGCCCCATGATCTGCGGCATGGCGGCTTGCTGCGCGAGCTCCACCTGCTCTTGGGTAGTCCAGGAGTCAACTCCCGCGGGCTGGCCGCAAAGGGGACAGTTGTAGGTGTCCGCCGCCGGGTACTGCTCGGCATCCTCGTTGGCCGGCCCGTCGTGCCATTTGAACTGCCGCATGCAGTGCGGACACTCTCGGCGGATGAATCCGTCTGAGTCGCTTGGGATGTCCACGGAGACCTCAATCTCATACTCATCGTCCACTGACGAACTCCTCCTGCCGGATCTCTACACCGTCGGCTGTCTTACCGGTGAGGATGACGTTGAAGTACGCCGGGTCGGTGGACGCAAGTGTCATGAAGCGCGCTGCGCTGACCGACTTGCCCGCAGGCAGCTTTGGGACCGGGAACCCTTCCTCGCGCCACTCCCGGGTGGCACTCCGATCGTCCGCCACCTCGAAGTCGAGGTCGTAGATGTCGCCCGGTCCGTGGTTGGTGATGGTCATGCGTTGGTTGTTCTTGCCTGCCGAGGACAGCGTCACCCGGAGCCGAGGCTGTCCCGAGGTCTGCGACGACGGAAGCTTGCGACCCAGCGGCAGACCTCCCCCTGGAGGAGCCGGAGGAGTGAGGTCCCCCTCCTCGTGCCAGTCGGTGCCTTCCGTCTTCACCGCACAACCGGCCGTCTTCAGACGATTGGCCAACTCCTGGCGCTTACCGACGCTGTTGTCGAGTCGGACCACGTGGCGCCCGTGGATGTCGCTAAACGACTTCACGTGCCCCAGCTCCACGATGATCGTGCGGTGCTCATCGCGGGCGAGTGCCATGCCGGCCTCAAAGAGGACGTTGGGTCGTGGCTGCATCTGCGGAGCCGTCTCAGGGTCGCCGGGGTATGTCAGCGACTCGTGGAGGTGCGCCACGTCATCCGGCGTCTGGAGTACGACCACGGCCTGTGCGGCGCTGAAGGCAACGTTGAGCACTTCTCCGATGTACGGAGATCCGCTGCCGGTCATGGCAATGGCTTCGGACCACTCGATGGGGTCGAGCCCGATGGATCGCAGGAACGCGAACAACCCCCTTCGAGCAGCCTCGTTCCGGCCATGGATCACGAAGACCTTGCGGGGGTCGGCCCCGCTACCCTCGGTGGGCGACAACATCTTGAACCTCTCAGTGGGCGCCTCAGTGGTCGGACAATAGCGAGAACCTCCGACATGCCGTCGACAACGCAAGTGCGGCAAGGGGGTGGGGACGCCTCGCCGGGCAGTCGACGCCAATCAGTAGGTGGGTCGCCTTCACGGCTGCGAGAACTTGCCCCAGACCCGAGACGCTCCCCTCCCACGCTCGTGGCGCCGCTCGACGAACGCCGGAAGACGGAGTGCAGGTGGTTCATCGGTCGCTCGCGCTGCCGCCACGACGCGCGCTTGACGAGGGAGTCTTTACGCCGCCTGCCGGGCGCACGGTTCCGCGGCCTCGTGTGCAGTACGCCGTCGAGGGAGTTCCGGAACCTTGACAGGAGCCGTCTCGAGGCCCATTCTCCTAATCATGATAGGTAGTCCTACAAGAGATAGGGTAGCCGAACGTCGTGAGGCCACGCGTCGGGAGATCCTCGACGCCGCCTGGGCCGTCTCCCACGAGAAGGGAATCGCCGCCCTGACCCTCAAGGACGTCGCCGACCGGGTCGGGATGCGCCCGCCGTCGCTCTACTCGCACTTCGCGTCCAAGAACGCCATCTACGACGCGATGTTCGGCCAGGCGTGGCAGGGCTGTCTCGACGCGTTGCGCGCCGCCGCGGAGGACGGACTCCCGGAGGACCCGCGGGCGGCGATGACCGTGATGGGCCGCGCCTACTTCGAGTACGCGGTTGCCGACCAGTCCCGCAACCAGCTGATGAACGCCCGGATCAGCGCCGACTTCCAGCCCAGTCCGGAGGCGTACGCGCCCTCGCTCGCCGCTTGGGAGCTGGGCCGGACCCACCTCGCAACGATCGGGGTAACCGCGGAAGCGGACCTCGACCTCTATTCGGCGGTCGTCTCCGGCCTCGTTGACGCCCAGCTGGCCAACGACCCCGGGGGCGACCGCTACGCACGGCAGCTCGACCGAGCCATCGGCATGCTCGCCGACCACTTCGGATTCTGAGGAGAAGCAAATGTCCACCCAGGTCGCAGACCAAGCCACGATCCACGACACCCGGTTCGACCACGAGACCGCCATGACGCTCGCCGCCGAGGAGTACTCCCGATTCGCCAGCATGCTCGCCGGCCTGGCCGAGAAGGACTGGCAGGCGCCAACCAGCTGTCCCGGCTGGACGGTCCGCGACATGGCCGGGCACACGCTTGGGATGGCCGAGCTCGCAGCGTCGCTTCCCGAGATGGCGCGCCAGCTGGTCCGCGCCGGCCGCGCCGCGAAGCGGTCCGGGAAGCCCCAGATCGACGAGCTCACCGACCTCCAGGTCCGCAAGCACCAACAACTGAGCGTCGTGGACCTGGTTGCTGCGGTCCAGCGCATCGGGCCCAAGGCGGTCGCCGGACGTCGCCGCCGGCCAGCGCTGATGCGGGCCAGGACGATCATCGACCACGGGCCGGACGGTGCCAGCCCGGAGCGCTGGAAGGTCGGGTTCATGACCGACACGATCCTGACCCGCGACCCATGGATGCACCGCAGCGACATCGCCCAGGCGCTGGGTCGACCCATGGAGCTGACCCGCGAACACGACGGCGTCGTCGTCGCCGATGTGGTTGCAGAGTGGGCTCTCCGGCACGGGCAGCCCTACAGCCTCATCCTGACCGGACCCGCGGGCGGCCGCTGGTCGTCCGGCGCCACCGGCGAGGCGATCAACCTGGACGCCGAGCAGTTCTGCCGGATCCTCTCCGGACGGGGCTCGGGCGTGGGGCTGATGGCGACGTTCGTGCCGTTCTGAGCTGGTCAGGCACGTCGGACCGGACCGGACAAGAGGACCGTGGGCGAGCGGTCCCCGCACACTTCGCAGGCGAGCAGCACCCCGACCACCAGCGCTCTCCGTGCATGCGTCGACCCAACGGCTCACGTCCGACGACACGGCCTGCGGAAGCCGTTGAGTCGGCGGCGGTGTTCAGCCGTGCGTCATATCGCCGCGTTCTGGACGCCGTGACTAGTCCGGACTGTCCAGCGCAACGGATCATCTCCGCTCGACGAGCCTTACCATCGGCGGTTCGAGTGTCTCGTGATGTGCCAAGCGCCAGGATGGTTGGTGAAGCACGGATGGATCCCGCCCAGCTCCCGACCCTGGGTACGGAGCTTGAGAAGAACTCGGCGGGCAAGCCAACGATTCGCGTAGGGGACCTTGGTGCACATGGCGCCTCCAATAGATGGACCTCATTGGAGTGACGCCTCGGCTCACAGTCCGAACGACACAAAGGCGGCAGAGCTCTAGGCACCCGGCTCAACCGCATTGTCAGTCCACAGAGCCGGAGGACCTCCGAAGCCTATAACGTGGCCCACGGCCGGGGGAGCTTCACGAGATGGTTGAGTCGACCAGCCACGTGGCGTCTTTCCGCCGCAAGTCAGTGTCGTTGCTCGATATCGGCGCTCCGCCGGACTCGCCCACGCTGAGTCAAAGGAGGGCCATCGCCTCGGTCAGTGTGGGTCTGACGACTTCGGTGAGGTAGGGGGCGTCGAGCCGATCTCCCCACCTGGTCGCGCTTTGGGACGAGGGATGGGAGAAGGTGCAAACGAGCACCCTGCCGTAGTCCATGCGCGCCTCGTGCAAGTGGTGACCATGGATGAAATCGCACGGGAACACTTGGTTCACCCACTTCGAGACCTGCCGGCCCTGCGAGATCACCACAGTTGGTTGGAGGATCGACATGGTGGCCGCGAAGTGGGATCCGCAGTTGCGGAACATGGTCGGGGTGGGCCGGCCCTGGCTGCTGTCCTGGGGACCGGCGGAGCAGAGCAACCGGTTGACCAGGGCGAAGCCGTCGAACAAGTGGAAGGGACGGCCACGCAGGGGATACACGAACTCACCCGCGTAATCGGCGCCAAGCCCACTCCCGAGCATCACCCGCAGAGCGGACGTGGTGCCCCGCATGTGCGGACTACGGCCCTGATGCCCCGGCTCGGTGTAGTAGCGACGGCTCAGGCCGGTGGTGTCGTGGATGTGCCTGTACCTGTCCTCCATAGAAACCTGGCGGGCCAGATGCTGCAGTGCTGGGTCCTTGGGCCAGCCCGACTCCTGGCCCACCACGACGATCCTGAGCGCTCGACCATTGACACGGAGGTCGAAGCGCTTCCCCACATGGCTCATCGTTCCTTCACGGAGGACATCTCCCGGTTTCATCGAGCTCCGGCACTGCTCCAGGGCAGGGCAGATGAAACCGTCCTCGTTGAGCAGCGTGGACGCGACGTACCGGCGCAGACGTTGGACGCGGTTCCTGGTCGTACTCGGATCGATCTCGATCTCCTTGGCGGGCGCGACCATCGGGGTGGGAGGCGGACGAAGGGCCGGCGTGGATCCTGCGTCGGCAACAGGTGAGGTCAACCGCATCCTTTCCAGAGGCTCATCGCCAAAGTCCGAGTAGGCGAAAGGGAGGAAGCCATGTCCGGCTATCGCGATCGCCTCAACGAGCCACCTCGCGTAGCCGGGGTCTTGACCCGCGGCCTCCCGCGCGATCTCCGGAAACCTTTCCACGAACAGCTGCGCTAATCCCACGGGTTCAGCGCGCTCGGCATCCGACCACCCGAAGTACTTGCTTCGCTCTCCGGTGGTGTAACGGGCGACGAGCCGATGGGCCGGGCCCTCCTCGAGCCCATGAGGACCCAGCACGTTGGAAGCCGGGGTGATGGCACAACGCCAGTGCAGCCCACTTGGTGACATCCCCGGAATCACTCGGAGTCGCTGGTAGCCCAGACCGTGGAGCTCACTGACCATACGAAGCAACCGCAGGGCCTCGAGGCTCGCATCTCCATCACTGCGTCCACTCACAACCGTGATCCTGCCGCTTTGAGGCTCCTTAGCCAGCCTCCACTAGCCGTGGTCGAGGAACGCGAGCACGGCGGACACGCGGCGGTGGACGGGCTCCTCGGCGAGACCGAGCTTGGCGAAGATGGAGCTGACGTGCTTCTCGACGCTCGAGGCGGAGAGGTGCAGCGCCCGTTCGATCCCGGCGTTCGTCTTCCCCTGCGCCATCTCGCGCAGCACGTCGACCTCGCGCGGCGTGAGTGATGCCAGGGGTGACTGCGCGAGCCGGGAGCGCCGGGTCACCAGGCTCTCGACCACGACCGGGTCTATCACCGAGCCGCCGTCGACCACGGTCCGGAGAGCGGTGAGGAGCTCGTCCAGGTCGCCGAGCCTGTCCTTGAGGAGGTAGGCCAGGCCGTTCGTGCCATCGCGGAGCAGCGCGAAGGCGTAGGTCTCGTCGGTGTGCTGGGACAGGACGACCACCCCGACGCCGGGATGATCCCGCCGGATGTCGTGCGCCGCCTCGATCCCCTCCATGTGGTGGCCGGGCGGCATCCGGATGTCGGTCAGCACCGCATCGGGACGGAGCCGGCGTACGGCGTCGCGCAGCTGCTCGGCATCGGAGACGGCGGCCAGCACCTGGACCTCGCCGCTGTCCTCGAGCAGTCGGCGGGTGCCCTCGCGGACCAGGTAGTTGTCCTCGGCCAGCACCACCTTGAGCTGTTCAGGCATCGCCGGGCCCGATCGGCAATGCTGCCGAGAGCTGGGTCCCGCCGCCGGCCGCGCCCTCGATGCGGAGCGTGCCTCCCAGGGCCTCGACGCGGTCGCGGAGGTTCGTGAGGCCCTGGCCGGAGCCAGCCGAGCCGTTGATGCCCCGGCCGTCGTCGCTCACGCTGAGATGCAGCATCCCGTCGGCCGCAGTGAAGCCGACGTCGGCCTGTGTGGCGCGCGCGTGCTTGACGACGTTGGTCAGCGCCTCGCAGGCGACGAAGTACGCCGCCGCCTCGACGTCCGGCCCGAACCGACGCCCGCGCATGGACTCGTCCGCGTGCAGCGCCACGCCGAGCGGAAGCCGGCCGGCGCGGGCCTCCACGGCCGCGACCAGGCCACCGTCGGTGAGCACGGGCGGGTGGATGCCGTGAGCGAGCTCGCGGAGATCGGTGAGCAGCTCGCTCGCATCGGCCTGGGTCTCGACCAGAAGCGCCTCCGGCGACTCGCCCCGGGCGACCTGGTTGCGAGCCAGCCTGAGCTTGGTCAGCAGCGCCACGGCGGCCTGCTGCACGCCGTCGTGGATGTCGCGCTCGATGCGCCGACGTTCACCGTCCTGCGCCGCGACGATGCGTGCTCGGGACCGTGCCAGCTCGGTCACCTGCTCGCTCAGACGGGCGGTCAGCCGCACGTTCGCGATCGCACTCGCCGCCTGGGCCGCCAGCACCGACAACAGCTCGCGGTCCGCCCAGTCATAGCTGGCCTCGCCCGCCAGCGGGCCTGGTCCGCACTCGATCTTGCCCACGTCCTCGTCCTGGTGGCGGAGCCTCTCGACGAGGACGACGTTGGCACCGGGCTCCCCCGCGACCCCCACAGGCTCGGTGAGCCAGGCGTCCGGACCCTCCCCGCACAGGGAGACCTTCACCCACGTGGCGCCGAGACCCTCACGGACCGTGCGGGCCAGCCGGGGAAGCAGCTCGGTGAGGTCGACCGTCTGCTCCAGCGTCGTGCCGAAGGAGGTCAGCAGCTCGTAGCGGTTGGCGCGTTTCCCGAACACCCACCGCCCGGCCACCGCCTCGAGCCGCCGCCGGAGCGGGTGGAAGGCGACAGCGGCGGCCACGGTCACGACGACAGCGAGCTGCACGGGGACCTCGTTGCCCAGCGCGAGGCCCGGGGCCGCCGCCACGGCGACGTAGACCAGGGCGATCCCCGTGACCAGCACGCCGTACACCACCGAACGACGCAGCGCGACGTCGATGTCGAAGAGGCGGTAGCGGAGCACGCTGATCGCGATGCTGACCGGGAACATGAACAGTGCCGGGATCGTCAGCACGCTCAGCAGGACGAACGTCGGGGAGTCCCTGGGGACGTCCAGTGCCAGCGTGACCCCCAAGCCCGCGAAGGCCAACGCGATGGCGACGATGGTGTACGCCAGCGGTCGCATCCGAAGGCGCTGCACGCGACTCCCCCGGACGTAGCGGACGAACATCACGGCTGCGCCGACGAGTGCGGAGGCACTCCCCGCGAACAACACCGTCAGCGTCGGGCCCAGGAAGGTCAACCAGGGGACCGTGAACGGGTTGGCGGGCATCTCCGGGCTCGCGGACTCGAACAGGTACGGCGAGACGACGATGTCCTCGCGCGTCACCAGCAGGAGCGGAGGCAGCACGAGCGTCCACCACATCGCCCTGGTCAGGACGCGCTGCCAGCCAGGATCCGGCTCGCCGTCGGGGTACGACGCGAGCAGCACGCCGCCGGCCGCGCCCACGACGAGCGAGCAGTACTGGTGAGCCAGGTTCGCCACCCACAACCACTCACCCGGGCCGCGGTCGTGATACACGCCGCGCGCCACGCTCTCCAGCGCAACCCCGACCGAGAATGCGGCGGCCATCACCAGGAGACGGCGCGCCTGGGGGTGATCCGGTCGATGCCGGACCAGCCAGACAGCCAGCACGTAGAACGGCACCACGACGGCACCGGTCCACGCCAGGTGGCTCCACACGGACTCCATCTGGGCGTACGGCGCGTAGCCGACCGCCACCAGAAGGCCGACGGCGCCGACCGCGATGGCGGCGTACAGCCTGACGCGAGCCCAACGCGACACAGGCTCATGGTCCGCCGTGGCCGACCGCACCGTCCAGAGGGCCTGCCCCGCCCCCACCCCGGGGCTGGCCCCGGGGTCGGTCTGCGCGACAGCCTCGTGTCGCCCGCCGAGTCCGATGCCTACGGTCCCAGCCATGACAGCCATCACGACGACGCAGGCCGATCCCTGGCGCACCCTCGCGAAGACGACGGGCATCCTCGGTCTCGCGGGCGTCGTCCTGCTCTTCGCCCCCGTCATCGCCATCTCCGGCCTCGGTGAGCCGCCCCTCGACGGCGCCCCGGACGACGTGGCGGAGTTCTTCCTCGCCGCCGGTGACGCCGGGTGGTACGCCACGGCCGAGGCCATGTTCTCGATCGGGATGCTGGCCCTTCTCTGGTTCTTCGTCGGCCTCACCGCCCTCTTGAGGCGTGCCGAGGGCGAGCCGGCCTGGCGGTCGACGGCCGCCCTGGTGTCGGCGGCGATGCTCGTCGCCTACGGCCTGGTCGACGCGAGCTGGGAGGCGGCCGCCAACCGCGGAGCGGGCACGGACCCCGCGGTCGCGCTGTACGCCTTCGACGTCGGCAACATCGGGTTCGCCAACGCCTGGCTCGCCATGGCCTCCCTCGCGATCGGCGTCGGCTGGGTGCTCCAGACGAGCGCGGTGCTGCCACGGTGGTGCGCGTGGTGGGCCTTCGCGGTCGGGGTGGGCCTGGTGCTCGTCCGTTTCGTGTGGGAGTCGCCGCTGTGGATGCTGCCGTACTCCGCGTTCTGGATCGGCGCCATCGCGCTCGCCGTCCGCCTGCTCAGGCGCGGGCAACTGGCCGTCGTACCCGATCCCACGGGAGGGACACGAGCATGAGGAAGACCTACCGGGTGCTCGCGATGCTCATCGCCATCGAGGTCGTCGTGCAGGCGGCTGCGGTGGCCTGGGCGCTCTTCGGGCTCGGAGCCTGGATCAACGAGGGCAACACCCTGAACAAGACCATGCTGGAGTGCCGCGACTGCCCCTTCAGCTTCACCGAGGAGCGCGGGTTCATCATCCACGGGCTGAACGGAGCACTTCTCATCCCGGTGCTCTCGCTGGCCCTGCTGATCGTGTCGTTCTTCACCCGCGACAAGACCCTGATCCGCTGGGCGGCGCTGACCTTCGGACTCGTGATCATCCAGTCGCAGATCCTTCCCTACGCGGGACGGGAGTACCCCGTCTTCGGCGCGCTCCACGGCCTCAACGCACTCCTGCTCTTCCTGGCGGCGCTCGTCACCTGGCGCAAGGCCAAGGCGCCGACGGTCACGATCGAGGCGTCGCCGCAGCCGTCCGAAGCCGCCTGAGTGGGCCTGCTCCCGCGATCGGATCGTGGTCGCCTCCTGCTGGCCGTCGCCAGCACCCTGGCCATCGTGCTGCCCATCGGCTGGATGTGGTGGTCCAGCCTCCTGCCCGACAGCTACGACGTCGCCGACATGGGGTACGCCGACTACGGCGGCGGGCCGGAACCGTCCGGCGGCAGCCATCACCACCACCACGCCGGGACACCGGTCGCCTCGCTGGTCGAGACACAGGCGGGTCCCCCTGGCGCGAGGACCACGCTGACCATCCGCGACGACGGCGAGCGGATCACGGTCAACGGCTCCTCCCCCGGGCCGACCCTCCGCTTCCGGCAAGGGGACCTGGTCGAGGTCACGCTGGTCAACGAGAACGTCGCCGACGGCGTCACCCTCCACTGGCACGGGCTCGACGTCCCCGACGCGATGGACGGCGTCGCCGGGGTGACCCAGGACGCGGTCCGGCCCGGCGAGTCGTTCGTCTACCGATTCGTCGCCGAGCAGACCGGCACCTACTGGTACCACTCCCACCAGATCTCCCACGAGCAGGTGCGCCGAGGGCTGCTGGGAGCGCTGGTCGTCGAGGCCTCACCTGAGGAGCGCGACGTGGTCGCGGTGCTCCATCAGTACGACGGCGCCGCCACGCTGAACGGCTCGACCGCCACCTCAGTCGTGCCGGCCGAGCCCGGCGACGTCGTCCGGGTCAGGGTCGTCAACACCGACAACGCACTCACCGCCCTGTGGGTCACCGGCGCGCCGTTCACCGTCGCTGCCGTGGACGGGACAGACCTGCACGAACCCCCGCCAGTGGCCGACCGATCGCTGGGAGTCACCGCCGGCGGACGGGTCGACCTGCTCATCACGGTCCCCACCCAGGGCGCCCGGGTGGACTTCGGCGGCACGACCGCCCTCGTGCTCGGCGCCGATCCGGCAGCCGACGATACGCCTCCGCAGCCGCGAGAGTTCGTCGACCTGCTCTCCTATGGCACTCCCACCGACCCGGGGATCGACGTGGACCGTCCCGACCGGGTCTTCGACTACAGCATCGGGCGCCGTCTCGGCTTCCTCGACGGCGTTCCCGGCCGCTGGTGGACGATCAACGGGCACCTGTTCCCCGACGTCCCGATGTACCTGGTCGACGAGGGGGACGTCGTGGTCATGCGCATCGACAACCACAGCGGCGAGTCACACCCCATGCACCTGCACGGCCACCACGCCCTGGTCCTGGGACGCGACGGAGTGCGCTCCACCGGCTCGCCGTGGTGGGTCGACTCACTCGAGGTCGACACCGGCGAGACCTGGGAGATCGCCTTCCTGGCCGACAACCCCGGGATCTGGATGGACCACTGCCACAACCTGCCCCACGCCGCAGAGGGGCTGGTCGCCCACCTGATGTACACCAACGTCACCTCGTCGTTCCGCGTCGGCGACGCCGGCAACCGCCCGGAATGACCACCGGGTCCTTGCGCCGCGGGCGACTCACGCACGCCGTGCCCCGGGGACCCGCGAACCTCCCGGGGATGCGAGGGGGCGGAACCTTCCGGCGCCTTCCCGGCGACAGAGAGGTCATGGGCAGACCGAAGGTGAGCACCGCGACCTCGTCGGAAGCCTCGGTCCAGCTCAACGCGTCGGCTGCCTGGGCACTGCGCTTGGCCGGGGTCTGTGCCCTGGTCAACGGCGCCGGCTTCGGCGCGTTCGACATCCCCGCAATCCTGCACCTCGCCCGCGATCAGGAGGTCTGGTACGCCTTGGGAAACCCGACCTATGGCCATGGCCCGTTCGAAGCTCATGAATGGGCGAGGTCCGTGCGTGATGCGCTCACATCGGTGGCGGTGTCGCAGTGGCGCGCTCGAGGAGGGCGTCGACCATCCATCGCTGGAGGGCACTGACTTCTGAGGGCGCGAGTCCGGCGACGTCACTCAGCCAGACGCGGGTCTCGATACCACAGGCGGCACGGAGGGCCAACGCAAGCCGGTGGACGCCTTCGTCGCCGATCGAGTCGACCATGGGTGCGAGCGCCTCGAGGAACCATGGAATGGCGCGGCCCTGGCGCAGCGGCAACTCGTGCGGCACCTCGCCCAGCGAGAGGCGCAGCATCGCACGCTGCTGCGGCTCGTGCTCCTCCACGATGCCGATGACGAAACCGGCAACCGCGGCCACGCGTTCGTCCACGGCGGCCGGCGCCGGGTCGGGAAGGACCGACCCGGCCGCCGTCTCCGGGAATGCCGCGGCGAGCAGTTCGGCCTGTGACGCGAAGTAGCGGTAGGCGGTTGGACGAGAGATCCCGGCAGCCTCGGCGACCTCCTCGACACGGGGCGTGTCGCCCGCCGTGATCAGCTCGCGCGCCGCGGCGATCAGCTGGTCGTGGGTCCGTTGCTTCTGTCGTGTGCGGCCCGACTGGAGGTAGTCCCTTGACACGGTCGTCATGATATGCCACTCTCATTATGAGACTCATGTCTCATGAATCAGGGGTGTCGCATGACTGAGAAGACGACGCTCGCGCCGGTGATCCGACGGGCGGGCGAGGGCGAGAAGCGATGGTTCTTCGGCGGTGGAGTCTTCACCTGGAAGCTCAGCAGCGCCAACGAGGACATCGGCCTGTGGCAGGTCGACATGGTCGAGGGGAAATGGACCCCGATCCACACCCACCCGGTGTCGGAGTCCATGTGGGTGCTCGAAGGACAGATCCAGTACCGCATCGACGACGACGATCACGAGCTCACATCGGGCGACTTCGTCATGGTGCCCGCCGGCGTGCCCCACGCCTTCATGGTCAAGAGCCCAACGGCCAAGGTGCTCGGCATCCAGCCGACCTGCCAGTGCGAGCCCTTCTACCGCGGCGCCAGCGAGCCCCTTGCGGGATCCGCATGCGTCGTCGACTTTGCCCGAATCGCTCAGAGCGCCCAGGAGAACGGCGGCATCGAGATCCTTGGACCGCCCCCGTTCTAGGAGGCACTCTCGACCGCAGGGAGCGTGCGCTCCCCCGGGGGTGCACGGGCGCCGAGGCAACGCCGGACAAACGGTGAATGACTAGGCCCATCAGGCGCAAGACCAAGGGCGCCTCATCGGCGTGGTCTCACCGGTGATACCATCCGTGCATGGCGATGACCCTGCGACTCACGGACGAGGAGGCCGAGGCACTGCGCCGTCGCGCCCAGCGCGAGTCCCGATCGATGCAGGACGTGGCGCGTCAGGCCGTGCGCGAGTACGTGGAGAACCACAGTCGAGCGGAGTTGCTCGACCAGGTTCTCGACGAGGAGCTGCCTCGCTACGCCGAGGCCCTGGAGCGCCTCGGTCAGTGATCTACCTGACCCTGCCCGAGCTCATCCATGTCGCCGAACGCACCCTCGGCTCCAACGTTCTGGTCCGCGATCACGGACTGCTGGAGTCAGCCTTGGCGAGGCCGCAGGCGACAGTCTTCGGTCTGGACGCGTACCCGAGTCTGGACGAGAAAGCGGCGGCACTGCTGCACTCGTTGGCCCGTAACCACGCGCTGGTCGACGGCAACAAGCGACTTGCTCTCGCTGCCACGATCGCGTTCCTCGGGCTCAACGTGCGGCGACTGACCCTCAGCAACGACGAGGCCTACACGCTCGTCATCGACGTTGCCTCCGGGCAGTTGGATGACGTCTCGGTCATCGCCGAGCGCATCCGGGTCGGGAGCGAGCCGCGGCGCCGTTGACTCCGACACAGGGCGGCGAGCGTGTGTCGCGGCCGCGGACAGTAGTTGATCGGTCCCGCGAGCTCGCATCCGCGACACCGTGATCCCCGAAATGGCGCTGAGAGGGAATGCATCCGTTCTCCGCGAGGTACGGGTACGCCGAGTTGCCGAGCAGTCGCTCACCGAGCGGCAGTACGTCAGGGCGATCGACGTATTGCTCGGACTCGGCTGGTTGGCGCCCTCCCCACGTGGATCGATTGCGACGGGGCGCGTCCCCTAACTGGAACAGGAGATCGAAGCGGGCCTCGACAGGTAGCGCAGGCGCGGATCTGGCTCGACGGTTCGCTAGCGGCGGAGGTACTCCAGGACTGCAAGCACTCGGCGGTTGCTGTCGGAGTCCGCGGGAAGACCCAGCTTGACGAAGATCGAGCTCACCACCGGTTCGACGGTCTTGATGCTCAAGTGGAGTCGGTCGGCGATCGCGGCGTTCGACAGACCCTGCGCCACCAGGTCGAGCACGTCGTTCTCGCGGGGCGTCAGACCTTCGAGATGACCCGCCTCGGTCTCCTGCTCGATCACCTTTGCCAGGCTCAGCCGCTCCATCGCCCAGCCGGCCGCCAGGGGAATGAGCGTCGCCAAGAGGGTCCCGGCCCGCGGTGACCCCGTCACGGCCAGCCCCGCGACGAGACCTACCGTCGACACCGCGACCGCGACGAGCAAGATCGTGAGCTGGTGACGTACGACGCCGCCGGAGTGGCGCCAGCGAGCAACCACGGCCACCACCCACAGCAACTGGAGCGAGAGATAGAAGGGATGAGCCAGGGCATCCCACACGACCTGGGCAGAGTCGGCGCCCGGCAGCGAGAAGGGATGCGCGGTGACCACACCCGCGGCCTCGTACTCGACCGGCCAGAGGGCCGACATCAGCGAGCATGCGACGGCCACGACCGCGGCGACGACCCCAATCCGACGCCATCCCTGCGACAAGAACCGGCCCTCGGGAAAGCACATGACGCACCAGGTCACCGCACCCAGCGTGAGGGCCAGCGGCCAGACCCCGAGCCACCCCCACCATTGGTCTCGAGCCGATGAGGGTGAGTGCCCGACCTGCCGGCCGAAGAACAGGATCGCTTCGAGCACACCGACGACCAGGAACAACATTCCCTCACGCTGGCCGGGCCGCTCCAACAGCACGACGACCCCGACAAGACCGAAGGCGAAGGCGAGCAGTCCGTTGTGGAGGTTCTCCTGCCAGAATCCCCGTGCGAGACCCGCAGCCACCAGCCCCACGACCGCGCAGAGGACGAGCAGCGGAAACAGTGCCCCGGACCGACCCGACCGCTGCATGACCGGAATGGTGTCATGCGGACTCTGGCTGGTCGCCCAGGGTTTTCCCTGATTCAGCACAAATAGGGTCTTCCCCGGTTCTGGCTCACCCGGCCCGGCCATCACAGTGCCTCAATCCGCACCCAACGGCTCGTGATGGAGAAGGCATGAAGCTCATCCCAGGCACCCCCACCGCCGCCCTGCTCAACGCGTCCCTCCTGCTGGGACCGTTGGCCTACCTCTTCCTGGACATTACCTACGTCAACCGTGGATGGTGGGATGCCCAGACCGGCGCCATCCACATCCTCGTCGCCGCGCTTTACGGCGTGACGGCGATCCGGCTCGTAACCCTGGCTCAGGGTCGGCTCCAGGCCGTGATGCTCGTCGTGGCCATGCTCGGCGTCGTCGGCAACGCCGGCGTCGCCATCGACACCCTGCACGTCGGCCTCGGTGGCAGCGACCTGTTCCAGCAGGACGGCCCCGCCAACCTCTTCAAGATGGTTGGCTTCTTCTTCCCCCTCACCCTTCTCCTCGCCGCCGGAGCCATCTGGAAGCGCGTGCCCGCCTGGGTGCCTGCCCTTCTGGCCCTCGGCGCAGTCCTCTTCCCGATCGCCCACGTCCAGAACATCTCCTGGCTGGCCATCCTCGACGCGGCCATCCTCACGCTTGCCCTGGGCTACCTCTACACCATCAGGCGCGAGCTCGACGCACCCCAAGAGACGCCACAACCGGTGAGCACCGCCCCCCACTGATCATCATTCGACTCCCACGGACTCACCGAGTTTCGGGGCCGTGGTGGGGAGCCGCCGGTGAACCGACCGAGGGTGTCCGGCGTCGAACCTGCCATGAGGTCCTGGTTGCTCGCGGGGGGTCTAGCCTGCGGTCTTGTCCTCGGAGTGCTGGCTCTGCCGGTGTCGGCAGTAACGCTGGAGATTTGCCAGGGGCAAGCGGCCACCATCGTCGGCAGCCCTGACACGACCGTGGTCGGCACCGACGGAGATGACATCATCGTGACCAACGGCGCCTCGGCGATCCTCGCCTTGGGGGGCGACGACATCGTGTGTGTCACGGGCAGCTCGGGCCTGGTGTACGCCGGGTTCGGTGACGACGTCGTGGACACGACGACACGGTCGTCCGGCCGGTCCTTCCTCGGCCCCGGGGCGGATACCTACCTTGGAGGTCCGGGAACTGACTTCGTGAAGGCCGCAGGCGATCCCGGCAGCGGAAGGGCCATCGGCGACCAGGACGCCGACGTCATCGACGTCGGGGCGGGCTCGGCCACGATCTACACGGGCGCACCGGGCAAGGCCAACGCCGACACGATCACCGTGGGGCACGGCAATACGACAGTCTTCTGGAGCGGGCGCCAGACCGGCGGCACGCTCGACTTCGGTGCCGGCCGACACAGCATCAAGGTCTCGCTGGGCGGCGAGGAGCAACGCGACTGGCGGTTGGGCAACGGCCTCGGTCCCGGCGCCGGCGTGTTGGTGCGCTGGACGGGGGTGGTGCGAGACCTGTCCGTGATCGCCTTCCCGGACGGCGCGGCCCTGAGGATGCTCGGCTCGGCAGCACCGGAGATCCTGAAAGCCCGTGCCTGCCAAGCGGTGATCGAAGGCCGGGGTGGCGACGACGTGCTCCGGTTGGGTTTCGACTCCGGCGACGGTTGCACCACCCAGGAGCGACGCCTCTTGGGTGGTGCCGGCGCCGACAGTCTCGTCGGCTCGGTCCACGACGACGTCCTCTTCGGCGGAGCAGGGCGCGACGTAGCGAACGGGCGAGGTGGCAACGACGAATGCCGGGCCGAGGTCAGGCGTCACTGCGAGCGACGCTGAGGACTTCTCACCGGCTGCCCACCATATGCGTCCATCCGCCGCGAGTGAGCGTCACTCGACAAGTCCCACCGAGAGGTGCGGCGTCCCTTCCCTTGAGGTGGCGCGCACGCGATCGGCCGTCTTGTCACGATGACTCACACACTCGACAGAGGAGGGATCGGATGACCGACTACACCCGCGCCGTATACGACTATTTGCGCACCCTCGGCCACGTCGGTGGGCCCGAGTTCAAGACCGACATCCATCCCTGGTTGATGCAGGAGTTTGGTCTTGGCGCCGAGGAGGCGCACGCGGTCCGCGCGCATGTGATGACGGCACTCAAGGACCGAGGGATGATCGAGCGGATCAATACTCGGGGAAACCTCCGAATCCTGACGGAGTACTACCCGGACCCGTGGGACGGCCCAGACGGCAAGTTCGTCGACAGCGGCCTGGAACCTGTCGAGGACTGATCCACCCCGTTCAGGGTGAGACGCTGTCCGACCCACTCAGCGTGGCAGGCAAGGTCGGCTTTGACGACTAGCCTCAGAGGGGTGCGTGAACGTCCGCAGAAGTCAGTCAGCCGCGAACTAGTTGAGACTGGCGCCGAAGCGGGCATCAACATGCTGCCCGTAGTCGGTAGTGCCATGGCGGTCGCGTTCGCCTATGCGGTCAACTACAGCTTCAACAAGCGCCTCAACCTCTGGTTCGATGACCTCGCTGCCGCAGTCGACGACCTGCAGCAGCGGATGGACGAACCAATCGCCTTCGATGACTTGGCCGAGGACGAGACATTCGTCGACGCCGTGATCAACGCGACGCGCGCTGCGCAGGCAACTCATGCTAGGGAGAAACTGGAGGCTCTTCGCAACGGCGTCCTTAACTCGACCCTCCCGGGCGCGCCAGATGACGACGAGCAAGCGCGGTTCTTCCGACTCGTCGACCAGTTCACCCCGGCTCAATTGCGTATGCTCTCCTACTTCGATGGCCCCCGCGAATGGTTCGCGTCTCATGGGATTCAACCTCAGGAGTACATGACCGGCTCGCGCATCAACGGGCTCCAGCAGGCACTACCGGAGTTCCGAAACGATGACTGGGCACGCCTGGTGGCTAAGGACCTTGCCGACAACAGCCTATTGATTGCCGGAATCAGTGGCATGGTCACGGGAGCCGCGGTGTACGACCGGCTGACCACACCTCTGGCCCAGCGCTTCCTAGCATTCATCGCCGACCCCGCGGGCGCGACTCAGTCACGGGCCACTGAGAGGAACCTACTTGTAGTGCGTCACGGGTGAATTACACCATCGGGCACGTCGATACAAGTCAGGCCGTGTGAAGCGCCGCGCCACCAAGACGGCGTCCGGATCTGCCAACAGCGCGCCGGCGGTGGTGCGTCTATCGAACGCCTGCGGCCAGGCTTCGACGGCTTGCGGGGAACCCCTTAGTCATTTGGCAGCGCTCGCCCAGGACGGGCCACCTGAAGCTACCTTCGTTCGACGCTTGTCAAGTGGGTCCCGACTGAGATGAGGAGGTCCAGGACGTCTCCGGGCGCCATGAAGTCAAAGAGCACTGGTTGTCCATCCAGTTCGGCGGTGATCTCGAAGGAGTCAGTCGTGCGGCGCGAGGCATCGCGCGTATGAGCCGGCCAGACGCCCAATTCCTTGGGGTTGCGGAACGTGAACCGATTGCCGTGCGCGATTCCGTTCCGCAAGTGGCGAACCACCTCCAGCACTGGCGCGCGGTCGAAGTAGCCCTCCGCGGCCAAACGGTCGCCCAGCAAGATCAGCGAGCTCACGCACCAAGCCCTGTCCAGCTCCGAGCGCAGAACTGGATGCGAGCGCATCTGGTCAAGGACGTAAGACAAGTCGAATGACCGCTCGGTTCCGTCCTTGCATCGAACGTGTCCCGCCCGCGGCGGACCCAGCGCGTCCATACCAACGTTCGATATCTGCGGGTCTCCTGCGATCTCAAGGGCTGCTGCGTGTGCATAGAGCCCGAACCTCAGCAGGGAGGCGAGTTGTCCCACTTCTTGTGCGCTCACAGCCGCATCGTGCCCTACATGAAGCGCCAAGGGTTGCGCGCCGGAACATGGCTTCCACACCTGCTTGGCATGGCACTCTGACGCGACCTTCCGCCGCGACATCAGCAGCACCACACCGCCGCGAGCTCGCGCGCCCGTTGATCTAGTTGGATCGTCGACGGCGCCCATCCAGCCAGGCGGCCCGTGCCGAACGCTCTTCCGCGTTCATTCGCGCCAGGACCCGGGAGTCGACTCCCAGCCCGACGTAGGCGGACCGGCGCCGCTCGAGCGAAAGCACGTACCACCACGGTGGACGCAGGTTCGACTTGCGACGGTTGTGCGTGCTGCACAGGGCTTGGCCATTGCTCACCACCGTTGGTCCCCCTCGTGACCACGGATAGATGTGGTCGATCTCGGTTGCCGGGTCTTGGCAACGACCCCAGGCGAGAAGCAGCGGGGCCTCGCAGCGACCACCGGCCCGAGTCATCACCGCCCGTCTAGAGGCGAACTTGAAGCGGCGCCACGGATCCCGACGCTGGAACACCCTGGGACCGCGCCCGGGCAAAGGCAGCACAAGGCACCCCACGAGCACAACCATGGCGACCAGGACCGGAACGTACGGGCGCAGCCCTTCGAACAGTGGGGACAAGCCAGAGCCAGACACGAGGGCGAGTGTGCCGCGACACTGGTGCGGTTCGCAGCGGATCCACCAGAGGGAGCGCCCCAGAAATGGCACGAGGCCCGGCGTCTAGAAATCACCGGGCCTGCGTCGTACCCCCGACCGGATTCGAACCGGCGCTACCGCCTTGAGAGGGCGGCGTGCTAG
>CAZIVD010000076.1:0-23618 GCA_964542635.1 uncultured Nocardioides sp.
TGAAGGTCGCCGTCACCGGCGCCGCCGGCCAGATCGGCTACAGCCTGCTGTTCCGTCTGGCGAGCGGCTCGCTGCTCGGCGCCGACCGCCCGATCGAGCTGCGCCTGCTGGAGATCGAGCCGGCCCTCAAGACGCTCGAGGGCGTGGTCATGGAGCTCGACGACTGTGCCTTCCCCACGCTCGCCGGCGTCCAGATCGGTGCCGACCCGACGACGATCTTCGACGGCGTGAACCTCGCGCTGCTCGTCGGCGCCCGCCCCCGCGGCCCGGGCATGGAGCGGGGCGACCTGCTCTCGGCCAACGGCGCGATCTTCACCGCCCAGGGCAAGGCCCTCAACCAGGTCGCCGCCGACGACGTCCGCATCGGCGTCACCGGCAACCCGGCCAACACCAACGCGCTGATCGCGATGAGCAACGCACCCGACATCCCCCGCGATCGGTTCTCCGCGTTGACTCGCCTCGACCACAACCGCGCGATCTCCCAACTCGCGGCGAAGACCGGCTCCCCCGTGACCGCCATCAAGAAGATGTCGATCTGGGGCAACCACTCCGCCACTCAGTACCCGGATCTCTTCCACGCCGAGGTCGGCGGCCGCAACGCCGCCGAGGTCGTCGGCGACCAGGCGTGGATCGAGGAGACGTTCATCCCCACCGTGGCCAAGCGCGGCGCGGCCATCATCGAGGCGCGCGGGTCGTCCTCCGCCGCGTCGGCCGCGTCGGCCACCATCGACGCGGCGCGCGACTGGCTCCTCGGCAGCGCGGCCGACGACTGGGTCTCCATGGCCGTCGTCTCCGACGGGTCCTACGGCGTGGCGGAGGGCCTGGTCTCGTCGTTCCCGGTCACGACGTCCGGAGGCGACTGGGCGATCGTCCAGGGTCTCGAGATCGACGACTTCTCCCGCACGCGCATCGACGCGTCGGTCGCGGAGTTGGCCGACGAGCGCGACGCCGTCGTGGAGCTCGGCCTGATCTAGCCGCCGTCTGTGACGTTCTTGTCGGTTTTCGTCCGGCGAACCGACAAGAACGTCACGGACGACGAGGGGTCATGGCCGGTCAGAGGATCGGCATGTCCGGGATGGTGGTGGCCAGCACCGCGAGGAGGACACCGGCGCCGCCCATGAGGACGACGTCGACGAAGCGGTTGCGTACGGCGAGCATGCCGGCGTCGCGGTTGGCCAGCAGCAGGCGCAGGCCGGCCGCGGCGAGCATCGCACCGGCGAGCACCTGCACGCCCAGGCGCCAGTCGGAGCGGGCCGCGATCACGACGCCACCGCAGGCGATCGCGAGGATGCTCAGGAAGAAGGCGCCACCGACCGTCGACGGGATCCGCCGCGTCTCCTCCTCAGGCTGGACATCTCCCTCCGGCTCGCCCACCTCCTCATCGGGGGCGACCGCCGCGGCCCCGTCGATCGGGTCGTCCGGGGCATCCACCTCGGGCGCCTCGCCCGGTCCCGCGAGCTCGACGATCGGCTCGTCGGGCTCGTCGGGCACCGCGCGCAGGTGGGTCACGGGCTCAGCCTGCCACCTGCTCGGCGATCTCGACGATGTTGCTGAGCAGCATGGCCCGCGTCATCGGGCCCACTCCGCCGGGATTGGGCGAGATCCAGCCGGCCACCTCGGCGACCTCGGGAGCGACGTCACCGGCGATCCGGCCCTCCACCCTGGAGACACCGACGTCGAGCACGGCGGCGCCAGGACGCACCATGTCGGCCCCGATGATCCCCGGCACCCCTGCGGCGGCCACGACGATGTCGGCGTTCCGCACGTGGGCCGCGAGGTCGCGCGTGCCGGTGTGGCAGAGGGTCACCGTGGCGTTCTCCGTACGCCGGGTCAGCAGCAACCCGAGCGGTCGTCCGACAGTCAGGCCTCGACCGACCACGACCACCTCGGCCCCGGCGATCGTCACCTCGTGGCGACGCAGCAGCTCGATGATGCCGACCGGCGTGCAGGGCAGCGGGCCGGGCTCGCCTAGGACGAGCTTGCCGAGGTTCGTCGGGTGGAGGCCGTCGACGTCCTTGTCGGGGTCGACGCGCGACAGCAGCGCGAACTCGTCGAGACCCGTGGGCTGCTGCACGATGAAGCCGGTGCATGCGGGGTCGGCGTTCAGCTCGTCGATCACCGCCTCCGCCTCCGCCTGGGTCGCCCCTGCCGGGAGGTCGCGTCGGATCGAGGTGATGCCGATCTCCGCACAGTCCTTGTGCTTGGCGCCGACGTACCAATGCGAGCCTGGATCGTCGCCGATCAGCACGGTGCCGAGGCCGGGGACGACGCCGCGTGCACGCAGGGCGGCGACCCGCTCGGCGAGCTCGGCCTTGATGGCCTTGAGCGTCGCGGTGCCGTCGAGGATCTGGGCTGTCATGTCTTCCCTCTCAGTCGGGTGGCTGTCGCCGGGGGTGGGTGTCGTCGAGGTGAGGTGGTCTGCTTGGTCACCGGGTCTCGACAGGCTCCGTCGCGGACTCGGTCCTCAGCCGCGGTCGCTGCTCGACCTGCGCATTCGCGCCGCCGCTGCCGCGACGGCTAATGCGCAAAGTGCCGGGTGCCAGTGAAGTACAGCGTCACACCCGCCTGCTCGCACAGGGCGGTGGTCAGCTCGTCGCGGACCGAGCCGCCAGGCTGCACGATGGCACGCACCCCGCCGTCGACGAGGATCTGCGGCCCGTCCTCGAACGGGAAGAAGGCGTCCGAGGCAGCCACCGAGCCGGGTGCCCGGTCTCCCGCCCGCTGGACGGCCAGGCGGCAGGAGTCCACTCGGTTGACCTGGCCCATCCCGATGCCGACCGAGGCGCCGTCGGACGCCAGCAGGATCGCGTTCGACTTCACCGCACGGCAGGCGCGCCAGGCGAAGGCCAGGTCGGCGAGGGTGGCCTCGTCGGCCGGGGCCCCGGCAGCCAGCGTCCAGGTCGCCGGATCGTCGCCCGGCGCTTGGAAGCGGTCGGCGACCTGGACCAGGACCCCGCCCGGGATCTGGCGGGTCTCGAGGGGCGACCCGGCCGGGGGTGCGCAGACGAGCACGCGGAGGTTCTTGCGTCCGGCGAGGACCTCGACCGCGCCGTCGTCGTACGCAGGCGCCACGATCACCTCGGTGAACACCTCGGCGACCTGTTCCGCCATCGCCACCGAGACCGGCCGGTTGGCCGCGATCACCCCGCCGAAGGCCGACACGGAGTCGCACGCGTGGGCCCGGCGATGGGCGTCCGCCACGTCGGTCCCGACGGCGATCCCGCACGGATTGGCGTGCTTGACGACCGCGACGGCCGGCCTGTCGAAGTCGTACGCCGCGCGATAGGCGGCCGCGGCGTCGACGTAGTTGTTGAACGACATCTCCTTGCCGCGCAGCTGCTCCGCGTGCGCGAGGCTCTCGGGCGCGTCGTCCTCGCGGTAGAGGGCGGCGGGCTGGTGGGCGTTCTCGCCGTAGCGCAGCACCGCGGCCCGGTGGAAGGTCTGTCCGGTGAACTCGGGCCACCACTGCTCGGGATCGGCCAGCTCCTGGGCGAACCACTGGGCGACCGCCACGTCGTACGCCGCCGTGTGTGCGAACGCCTCGGCGGCCAGCCGTCGCCGCTGCTCGAGCGTGAACCCACCCGCGGCCACGGCTGCCAGCGCCTCGTCGTAGCGGCCGGGCGAGGTGACGATCGCGACGGACGGATGGTTCTTGGCCGCTGCGCGCACCATCGAAGGCCCCCCGATGTCGATCTGTTCGACACACTCGTCGGGCGTCGCGCCGGACGCGACCGTCTGCCGGAACGGGTAGAGGTTGGACACCACCAGGTCGAAGGGCTCCACGCCCAGTTCGCCCAACTGCCGCACGTGGGTCTCGAGGCGCCGGTCGGCGAGGATGCCCGCATGCACCTTGGGGTGCAGGGTCTTGACGCGGCCGTCGAGGCACTCCGGGAAGCCGGTGAGGTCCTCCACGCGGGTCACGGGAATCTCGAGCGACTCGATGCGCGCGGCCGATCCGCCGGTGGAGACGAGCGCGACACCGGCCTCGTGCAGGCCGCGGACGAGGTCGTCGAGACCGGTCTTGTCGTAGACCGAGAGCAGCGCGCGACGGACGGGGATCTGGCTCACGGGGACCCTCCAGCTTCAGGCGGTGATACGAGCGGGCACCCAGGCGGTCGATGCCCACGACGTCACTCCCCGGTGGTCACCCACCCGCGCCAGTCGTGTTGCCGCCCAGCGTAACGGGGCTAGGGGATCCGGACGTGGCGGCCCTCGACGCGGTAGCCCTCGCGCGCCATCCGGCCGACCGTCTCCACGAGCATCGCCCGTTCCTCGACCTTGATCCGCTCGTGCAGCGACTCGACGGTGTCGTCCTCGGCGACCCGCACCGGGCGTTGCTCGACGATCGCCCCGGTGTCGACGCCGGCATCGACCAGGAACAGCGTGCAGCCGGTGATCCTGACGCCGTACGCCAGCGCGTCCGCGGGCCCCTGCACCCCCGGGAACGACGGAGACAGCGCAGGGTGGGTGTTGAGGATGCGACCGCCGTACGCCGCCAGCAGAGGCGGTCCGAGCAGCTTCATGAAGCCCGCGCACACCACCAGGTCTGGTTCGTACGACGCCACGGTCGCGGCCAGCTCCCGGTCCCAGTCGGCGCGGGTCGAGAAGTCGCCGACCCGGTGCACGAACGTCGGCACGCCCGCGCGCTCTGCCCTCCGCAGCCCCTCGATGTCCGGCCGGTCGGCCCCCACGGCGACCACCTGGGCGCCGTACGCCGGCTCCCGCGTCGCCTCGAGCAGCGCCTGCAGGTTGGTGCCCGCACCGGAGACCAGGACGACGAGTCGGGCGGGCACGCGCGGAGTCTAGGGCGCATCGGTCGCCCGGCGCCGGAACACCCGGTCGACCGGGTGTTCCGTACGTTCGGCGTCGTTGTACCGACGCCGAACCTTCAGCAACCGGCACTAACCCACCGTCAGGGCGCCTCGAGCCACTCGGGCGGCCGACCCGCGGCCCGCAGCGTGGCCCCCGGTCCCGCCTCGGCCCACCTACCCGGAAGGTCGACCACCGCCACGGCGGAGGTCGGCATCGGCACGAATCGGCCCGTCAGGTGACCCACGAGGTCCTCGAGGCCGGGATTGTGGCCGACGAGCGCGACCGTGCTCGCCTCGGCTGGCAGGTCCCGGACGACGCCGAGCAGCTCGCGTCCCCACGCGGCGTACACACGGTCGTCGACCACCACGGGAGGTACGACGGGCAGCTGGGCCGCCACCAGCTCCCAGGTGGCTCGCGCCCGCACCGCGGGGGACACCACGGTCAGGTCGAGACTCAGATGGGCGGCGATCCAGACCCCGGTCTCCGGCGCCTGGCGGCGCCCGCGTCGCGCTAGCGGCCGCTGGTCGTCGGGCTCGTCGCCGGACCAGTCCGACTTCGCGTGCCGGATCAGCACCAGCGTCCTGGACATCGTCAGTCCTCGGGCGCCGACCCGCGGAGCCGGCGTCGGTGCGACCGGGCCGCGATCAGCGCTCCGACCAGACCACCCAGGCCCAGCGCGACCACACCGTGCAGGGTGACCTGAGCGGCCGAGGCGCCCACGTCCGCCATCCGACCCGGCCCGACCGCTCCCCCGGCGAACAACGTCAGCGCCCCGAGGGCGAGCGCGGCGAGGATGCCGCCGACGCAGCCCCGGACGGCCGCCTCCTCCCACCGAGCCGTCGGATAGAGCCGGTGTCCGCGCGCTGCCGCGAGCGCGGCGAGCACCGGCGGCACCAGGAGCAGCACAGCCAGCCAAGGCGCAGGCGTGGTGTCGTCGGGCAGCGCCGCGAGGAGCGGCACCATGGGCATCGGACCCAGGACGACCGCGGTCGGGCTGATCACGGTAGCCGTCCCGAACGCGAAGCCCGGCCCCAGCAGATACGCCGCCGCCAGCAGGGCTGCGTTGGGCAGCACGGCGAGCCCGAGGGCGGCGTACAGCACCGCCTCTCCGGCCGAGGTGTGCAGCTGGGACATCACATTGAGCGCCTCGTCGAGGTGCAGCCCCAGCGAGACCAGCGCGGTCACCAGAGAGGCGAACAGCACGGTCGTGACGATCCGGAAGGCGACCATCGACGTCGCCCGCACCGACACAGGCAGGAACGCCGCCCAGATGGCGGCGCGTCCGGATCCGACCGCGATCCCGAGTCCGCCGATGCCGAGCCCGAGCACCAGGCACCACGTGACGACCCGACCCGCCGACTGACCGACGGCCTCGGCGTCGGCCAGTCGGAACGTCGCCCAGGCCACGGCCAGGTAGCCCGTGGCGAACAGCACCGTGGCCGTCGGCACCGTCCAGTCGCGCGCACCGTCGGCGATGGCGTCGGCGTCCGGACCGTGCCCCGAGATCGAGTCGCCGACACGGTAGGAGATCCGCCAGGCCGACCACAGGCACATCAGGGTGATGCCGAGCGGTACGGCGGTCAGCGTGGTGCCGCCGACGGTCAGGCCGGCGCCGTGGCCCATCAGCCACCCCAGAGCCCCGGCACGCAGCCCGTCGCGCGGGACGCCGTGCGTCCCGGCGTCGCTCACGAACCACCCCGCGACCCCGACCGCCAGGCACACGAGCAGCGTGGCCGCGGCCGTCGCGGCGCCGCCGAGCGTGGCCAGCAGGACGAGGGGACGTCGGTGGGCGGCGTCGACCCCGGTCGCGGTCGACGCGCCGGAGACGCCGGGCAGCAGAGAGGTCATCGTCAGCCATCTTCGCCGGGGGAACCGCCGGGCCTCACCCGCCACGCCGGGGACTCGGTTCCTGCAGGCCGAGGAGCAAGCGCATTCGCGGGTCTCACAAGGTGCCGGGGTCTCGACACGGGCTCGCCTGGCGGCTCGCCCGGCTCGACCACCGAGAACGGCCAGGAACAGAGGGGGCCCGGCCGAGGAGCGAGCGTCGGTTCGCTGGTGGTCGAGCCCGCGAGGACGGACAGGGGCCTGCGGGGATGTGCGCGGCCTGGGGCGAGCACGTACCGTAGAACGGCCATGCCCGACAGTTCCGCGTTCGACGAGTTCTACGCGTCGACCCGCACCGAACTGCTGTGGCAGACCTACGCGCTCACCGGCGATCTCCCGGCGGCGCGCAGCGCGGTGCGGGATGCCTACGTGGCGGCCTGGCACCACTGGCGCAAGGTGTCGCGGCTCGACGACCCACGGGCCTGGATCCGCCCGCGCGCGTGGCGGCACGCGCTGCGCCGGCACTCGGCCCGGATCCTCCATCGGGACCGATCCCTCGACGGCGAGCTGCGCGCCACCCTCGACGCCCTCGCTCGGCTCCCGGTGCCGCAGCGCAAGGTGCTCCTGCTCACTCAGACGACCACGGTCACCAGGCCTGACCTGGCGCGTGAGGTCGGGATGACCCAGGCGGTCGCCGAGGAGCGCCTGCAGACGGCGACGAGCTCCTTCTCGCTCCACCGGGAGGTGCCGACGGTCGCCATCCGGCCGCTGCTCGACGCGCTCCGGGAGCACGTCGCCGACGAGCGGTGGGCCCGGGTCACCATCATCAGGAGAGCGGGCACGACACGTCGTCGAACCCACACCGCCTTCGGCGCCGCCGTCGTCGTCGGTGCCGTCCTGCTGACGGGCGCGGTCGTGACCGACGCTCAAGGAGTCCGGCCCTCCCTCGAGGCCGCCAGGACGACGGGCGTGGCCGCCTCGGCCCTCGGGCCGGGTGCGCCTGTCGGGTCTCCCAGCCCAGCCGCCGAGGCAAGCCAGGCGCCCGATGCGGTGATCGAGGACGACGACCTCCTCGCCGAACAGGATGTGCGCCAGGCCATGCCCGGGCCGTGGCGACAGGTGACCGAGGAGTCCGACTCGGGCATCGTGCTGCCCTGCCAGTCCACGCGCTTCGCCGATCCGGACGGGACGTCGTCCGGCGTCCGTCAGTTCCGCAGCGGACGCTCCGACCAACCCCTGCGGCGGGTCTCGCAGACCGCGGAGCTCTCCGCCAGCGGCGACGGCGCCCGCACGGCGTACGCGACGATGCTGGACTGGTTCGCCGGCTGCACCGACGGCCGGGTCCAGCTGCTGTCCACCTACCGCGTCGACCAGGTCGGCGACCAGGCGATGCTGATGGTGTTGCGCTCCTGGGACCGCCCCGAGACCACGTTCCTAGCCGGAGTGGCCCGCACGGGGCGGGCCACGACCTCGACGGTCGCGCGCACCTCCTCGCGGGCGCACACGGCCCCCGAGGCCGGCGCCCAGATCCTGGCCGGCGCGGTCAACGGGCTCTGCTCGCTGCCCCGGACAGGGCCTTGCGCCGAGGAGCCCGAGCTGGAGGAGACGACGCCGGTCGCCACGGGTGAGGCGCCCGGCATGCTCGGCGAGATCGACCTGCCACCGGTCGCGCGGATCCAGCGGCCCTGGATCGGTACCGCCCCGCGGCCCTCGGCGCAGAACCTCGCCGCCAGCCGTTGCGACGCGACGTCGTTCGAGGTGCCCGGCATGAGGCACAACCGGAGCCGGACGTTCGTGATCCCCGAGGCGGAGCTCTCCGACCTCTTCGGGCTCACCGAGACCGTCGGACGGCTGCGCGACGAGCAGGCGGCCCAGGACTTCGTCACTCGGGTCCGGACCAAGCTGCGCACCTGCTCGGACCGCGAGATGGGCACCGTTGTCGTGCGGGTCGCCGACCAGACCGACGCCGGCCACGACCTCACCGTCTGGCACGTCAAGACGGAGATCAGCGACGACGAGACCATCACCTACCTGATGGGCATCGTCCGGGACGGACGCTCGGTGGCCCAGGTCGGCTTCGTGCCGGACGGGCCGGTCCAGATGGCGCCGGGCGCCTTCATCGACCTCGTACGGCGCGCCGCCGACCGGCTGCCGGAGCTGGCCGGCGGCTGACCGCCGAGTTGCCCCTCCCGCATCGGAGGCGGCCGTCGTCGTTGCCTGATCCGCGGGTCGGGGGCGGATACTCGGTCCCGTGGAGGAGGAGGTCCGCCCGACGGTCCGGATCCGGCTGGCCTCCGCGCTCGCGGTCGAGGCGTCCGGGCGCACCCTGGCCGGCCGTGAGCTGGGCAGCCGCAAGGCCCGCACCCTGCTCGCCCTGCTGGCGGCGGAGCGAGGCGCCCCGGTCCCCCTCGACCGGATCGTGGACGCGCTCTGGCCGGACCAGGCACCAGCGGACCCGTCCGCGAACGTCGCGACGCTGGTCAGCCGCACGCGCCGACTACTCGGGTCGGACCTGATCGTGGCAGGTGTCCGGTCCTACGGGCTTGCCGAGCGCGGCGCCTGGACCGTCGACCTCGACGAGGCCGGTCGACTGGTCGGCGAGGCGACCGCCCGGGCAGGCGCGGACGAACCTCTCCTGGCCGGGGCCGCCGCCCGGGCCGCGCTGGCGTTGCTGGGGGCCCAGCCCGCGCTCGTGGACGAGCCGGAGTCCGACTGGGTGCTGGTCGTCCGTCACGAGGCCGACGTGGCACGTCGGCGCGCGCGGCACGTGCTCGCCGACGCGATGACCCGCCTCGAGCCGGCCGAGGCCGTCCGCGTGGCGACCGAGGCGGTCGCCGCCGACGAGTACGACGAGCAGGCGGTGCGCGACCTGATGCGCGCACTGGTGGCAGACGGCCGCCCGAGCGCCGCCCTGGCGGCCTACGACGCCCTCGTCGGCCGGCTGCGCGACGAGCTCGGCACGGCCCCGGACGCCGCGACCGCCGAGCTGCACCTCGCGATCCTTCGCGAGACCTCGCTCCCGACCGAGCCCGTGGGGGAGGTGACGACGCGCGCCGCCCTCGTCGGGCGAGAGGCCGAGCTGGCGGCTGTCGAGGATGCTTGGGCTCGGGTCGGCGAGCGGGCAGACCAGCACCTGCTGCTCGTGGAGGGCGAGGCGGGCATCGGCAAGACCCGGCTGCTCGAGGCGTTGACGGACCTCGCGCTCGCGACCGGCGGTCTGGCTCTGAGCGGGCGCTGCCACCCGGCCGAGCGCTCGCTGTTCCTGCAGCCGTACGTCGACGCCCTCCGGCCGGTGCTCCTGAGCTCTCCGTCGACCCGCCTCGCGACTCTCGTCCGCGACCACGAGGCCCCGTGGGTGGCCCTCCTCCCGGCTCTGGGCGCCGTGCTCCCGGACCCGCCCGCCCTCGCCGCGGACGTCGACCTCCAGCGGCGTCAGGCGTACGACGCCGTGGCCGCCACGCTGACCCGCCTCGCGGCCGAACAGCCCCTGCTGCTCACCCTCGACGACCTCCAGGACGGCGGCGCCGCGACCGTCGACCTCCTCGGCTACCTCGCCGGTCACCTCGGCCCGGCCCGCGTGCTGCTCGTCGGCGCGGTCCGCGCCGAGGATGCCCAGGTAGCCGACCGGCTCACCGACCGGGGGCACGTGATCCGACTCGGAGTCCTCCCTCGCTCGGCCGTCGACGCGCTCGCGGCCGCAGCGGGCCTGAGCGTCCACGGCGAGCAGGTGATGGCGCGGACGGCGGGCCACCCGCTGTCGGTGGTCGAGTGCCTCAGGGCTCTGGCCGGCGGTGAGACCGGGGTGCCGGCGTCCCTTGCGGACGCCGTCCTCACCCGCGTCGGACGGCTCGATCCCCCGCAGCGGGCTGTCGTGGACGCTGCCTCGATCGTGCGACGTCGACTCGACCCACGCCTGCTCGGGGCGCTGGTCGAGGCCACCGAGGTGGCGACCGCGCGACACTGCGAGGACCTGGTCCGGCTCCGGCTCCTGGTGCGCAGCGACGACGTCTACGAGTTCGCCAACGACCTGCTCCAGGAGTGCGTCCATGCGGCGCTGCCCCCGGCCGTCGCCGTCGCGTACCACCGCCGCGCAGCTGAGCTGACGGCCGGCCAGCCGGAGGTGATGGCCGAGCATGCGTACGCCGCGGGCGACGAGCCGCGGGCCGCACACGGGTGGTTGCTCTCCGGCGAGGCCGCGCTGCGTCGTTCGGCCGTGGAGGACGCCCAGATCCTGCTCGACCGGTCCCTCGCCGTGCCGACCGCCTTCGCCGGCACCCGCTCTCGCGCGCTGTTGGCGCGCAGCCGGGTGCACGAGGCGCGGAGCGAGTTCGCGCTGGCGCTCACGGACATCGACGCCGCCCTCGCGCTCGCGAGGAACAGCGACGACCGGCGGGTGGAGATGGCCGGGCTACGCGCCCGGGGCGGCGATGCCGGGGTCGGCGGCGGACTGACCGTCGACGAGCTGATGGCGGCGGTGGAGTCGGGGCTCGCGCTGGCGGCGGACCTGGGCGACCGCCGCGCGGAGGCGGACTTCTCCAGCCGGCTCGCCGTGCTCGACGCGAGCCGGCTCAGGCTCACCACGGCCCTGGTCCACGCCGAACGCGGGGTGGCGCGCGCCCGCTCGTCGGGCACGGAGGAGGCGCGGATGCTGGCCCTCGACGGCCTCAAGACGGTGTGGTCCTACCTAGCGGCGCCCGACCAGCTGCGCGCGGTCATCGACGAGATGGAGCCGCTGGTGCGGGCGCAGGACAACACCTGGCTGCTCCAATGGGTGGTCTTCGAGGCTGCGTTCGTGGCGGCGGCCGAGAGCCGCTGGGACGAGGCGCGAGGCCTGGTCGCGGAGGCGCTGGACCTCAACCACCGCAGCGGGTTCCCGGCGTACGCCGGCTTCCTGCTCGCCCACGACGGGTGGTTCGCCCGTCTGGCCGGCGACCTCGACACCGCCCTGAGGCAGGGCCGGGCCGCCGTCGACTCGAGCGTGCTGAGCGCGCATCCGTGGTGGTTCGCCTCCTCCTTCGGCCTGCTGGCCGCGAGCTTGGTCGAGGCAGGTGAGCCGGAGCCGGCGTTGACGATGGCGAGGCGCGGTCTCGCCCTGAGCGCCACCGCCACGGCGGGAGGGCGGCTGCGCTGCCTCGCCGTGCAGGCCGCCGTCACCCGCGATCCTGCGGACGTCAGGGAAGCCGTGCGGTTGCTCGACGCGATCGAGTGCCCGCCCGGCCACGCGTGGATCCCGGGCGCCGACTGCTACCTCCTGCTCGCGGCCGCGGCCCCGGCCGAGGCGACCCGGCTCCTCGAGCCGCTGCGGTCCGCCACCCTCCACTCCTGGCGCGAGATCCGCGAGCACGTTCAGGCCCTCAACGCATAGCTCGCGGTCGCGCCCACTCGGTTTCCCCGGTCGACCGGGGAAACCGAAGGTTGACGGGCAAAGCATTGCCCGTCAGGTTCAAGGACTGCCTGTCAGGTCGGGCCGGGCAGCAGGTCGGCGACCAGCCGTGCGGCGCGGGCGGCGCCGTCGGCAGGCACGGGGAGATAGTCGGTCGGAGTGCGCAAGACCTCGACCAGCGCCTGCGCGAGCTGCCCGGGGTCGGTGTCGCGATAGTCCATCGCCCGTCCCGCCCGATGGCGTTCGAGGCGATGTCGCACGTGCACCTGCTGCTCGAAGTGGTGACCGAGCGGGAAGTAGAGGAACGGGCGACCGGCGGCGGTCAGCTCCATCGTCGTGCTCAACCCGCCCTGGACCACCGCGACGTCGCATGCGGCGTGCCGCAGGTCGGCGTCGGGCACGAACCCATGCACCTCCACGCCCGCCGGCGCACCCAGCGAGTCCGGGTCGATCCGTGGCCCCGCGATCACCACCATCCGCAGCCCGGGCACCCGGTCCCTCGCCTCCGGGTACGCCGCCACGACCCGCCGCAGCAGGGGCGCGCCCACGCCCGACCCACCCGCGCTGACCACGCAGACGACCTCGTCGTCGGCGTACCCGAGCCGGTGCCGCAGCTCCGCCCTGTCGGCCGCGCCGTCGGGCGAGGGCGCCGTCACGTAGCCGGCGAAGTCGAAGTGCTCCTCGGTCCAGGCGCGCGCCCTCGGCAGGTCCGGCCCGAGGGGCAGGTCCACCACGTCGTCCGGGTCTCCCACGAACACCGAACGGTCCCGCAGCCACGGGTAGCGCGCGACGTGCTCGACCATCTCGGCGTTGTAGTCGGAGGTCAGGAACGCCTCCCGCTCCCCGCCGTCGGACATGGGCACCCAGCCCACGAAGTCGGTCATCCAGACGAACGGCGCCCGCTTGAGGTGGGGGTGCTCGTGCAGGAAGTGGTCGAGGTCCCAGGCCTCGTCACCCAGCCAGAGGTCGAAGGACTCCCGCTCCACCAGGTCGTCGAACACCATGAAGTTGTTGACGAGCACCTCGTCCATACGCCGGACCGCTTGGAAGGCGTGCAGGTCGTGCTCCCCCGCCTCCTCCTCGAAGTGCCCGGACTCGCTGGCGAGCAGACGGGACGCAGGATGCACGACCTCGCCGCGGCGTTCGAGGAACTCCGCTACCGGCGACTGCGTGAGCCACTGGATCTCCAGGTCGGGCCGCAGCTCTCGCATCGCGTCGGCGATCGCGAGGTCGCGCCGCGCGTGCCCCAAGCCGATCGGTGAACTCAGATAGAGTGCTCGCGGCGCGCGACGGGTGCCGACCGGTCGTGGCGAGGGCGGCGCGGGGGCTCCGGTGATGCGGTCGACGAAGCTCTTGATCGCGCGGTTGACCAGGACGGGGTGCCGGGCCATCGGCAGGTGCCCTGAGCCCTCCAGCACGAGATGCTCGGCCCGGGTCCACCTCGCGGCGTTCGCCATCCGCGCCTGGGGCTGGCAATGGTCCTCCGTCGGCTGGATCACGAGGACCGGTCGGTCGATGCTCCGCAGCAGCGCCTCGGACTCGGCAGGATCCGCGATCGACGGCTGGGCATCGGCCTCCGCGATCTGCACCTCGGGGGTCGAGTCGAGCGCGAAGCCCACCACGTCCTCCAGCTGCTTGGTGGAGTGCGGCTCGCACAGCTGCTGGCCGAAGAAGAACTCTGCGAAGTCCCCCCAATTGGTCCGCCAGTAGTGCCGGTTGGTCTTGTACCACCCCTCGTAGGACTCCAGCTCCTCGTCGAACCGGTCGACGGCCGCCTTGCGGTACGCCAGCGGCGGCGTGGTGTCTCGGATCCACGGCGCGATCGCCACCAGCCCAAGCACCCGATCGGGGTGGCGCGCCGTGAGCAGGAATGACTTCCAGGCGCTGGAGCAGATGCTCACCAGGACTGCGCGGTCCACGCCGAGGTGGTCCATCACCGCGAGGGTGTCGGCGACGAACTCCATGTCGACGTACGCCGCCGGGTCGGTCGGCCGGTCGGACCGCCCGTTGCCTCGCGGATCGATCGTGACGACCCGGTAGTGCTGGGCCAGGTAGGGCACCTGCGCCTTCCACGCCCGGCTGTGCACGATCGGATCGATGGGGGCGAAGAGCACGGTCGGTCGGCCCTCCGCACCGAAGTTGAAGGTCTCGTAGGCGATGCGCACGCCGTCGCGCTCGACGTGCCCCTGCTCGTCTGGCAGCCGTGCCCGCATCGCCACTCCTCCTCAGCGACCGCCCGTCTCCTCGTCGGTCGCCCACGCCGACCGGTCCGGCGCCTCGTGGTCGAGCCTCGGCCCGCCTCCTTGCAGTGCCGTTGCAACCAGCGTGCAAGGGACGGAACCCAGCCTGGTCCTCCCAGCATCCACCCGGATGCCACCCACGAGGGAGACCCAGATGACCACGATCGAGACCACGACCCAGGACGCCACCGAGCAGGCCGACGCCGCACCGACCATCGACATGGACGCGCTGATGGCGTTCGTCGGCAAGTTCGTCGGCGACCTCGGGGCCACCATGGGCGCCGGCAACGTGCTCCTCGGCGAGCGGCTCGGCCTCTACCGGGCGCTCGCCCAGCACCCGGGCGACGCCCGCTCGCTGGCCGCCGCGACCGACACCGACCCTCGGTACGTCGACGAGTGGCTGCGCGGCCAGGCGGCCGGCGGCTACGTGGAGTACGACCCCGGGACGGCGACGTACTCGATGACTCCGGAGCAGGCCTTCGCGCTCACCGACCCGGACGGACCCGTGTTCCTGCCGGGCGCCTACGAGCTGGCCCTGGGCACCCTCAAGGCCCAGCACCGCATCGAGGACGTGTTCCGCACCGGGGCCGGCTACGGCTGGGGCGAGCACGACGAGGACGTCTTCAGCGGCTGCGAGCGGTTCTTCCGCCCGGGTTACCTGATGCACCTGCTGACCGAGTGGATCCCCGCCCTCGACGGCGTCCAGGCCAAGCTGGAGCGCGGGGCGACGGTGGCCGACCTGGGATGCGGACACGGCGCCTCGACCGTGCTCATGGCGGAGGCGTTCCCCGCCAGCCGGTTCGTGGGCTCGGACTACCACGACGGCTCGATCGAGGCTGCGCGCGAGCGCGCCGCGGCAGCCGGCGTCGAGGACCGGGTGAGCTTCGACGTCGCCAGCGCGCAGACCCTGGCGGCCCGCGACCTCGATCTGGTCACCACGTTCGACTGCCTGCACGACATGGGCGACCCGTTGGGCGCGGCACGGCGGATCCGCGAGAGCCTGGCGCCCGACGGCACCTGGCTCATCGTCGAGCCCGCCGCCGGCGACACCGTCGAGTCGAACCTGAACCCGGTCGGCCGGGTGTTCTACGGCTTCTCCACGTTCCTGTGCGTGCCCAACGCGATCTCCCAGGACGGCGGCTACGCCCTCGGGGCGCAGGCGGGCGAGGCGGCGATCCGCCAGGTCGTCACCGACGCCGGCTTCACCCGGTTCCGCCGGGTCGCCGAGACGCCCTTCAACAACGTCTACGAGGCGCGGCCCTGATCGCTGGTCAAGCAGGGGCTCGAGCGCCTCTCGCGAGGCCTGGTGACGGTCAGGGGGGCCGTCACCAGGTCGGCGGGCTGCTCGGCTGGTTGAGGAGCGAGCCTGCGAGCGTCACGAAGACCAGCCCCACCAACGACGCCGCACCGGTCACCAGGGCCCGCCACAGACCCCGAAGGGGCCCCTCCTCGACCCACCAGCGGCGACATCGGTGGTCGAGCCGCGAGGGACGAGCGGCGCGTCGAGACCGCCCGAGACTCCCGGGGTCTCGACACGGGCTCGCCTGGCGGCTCGCCCGGCTCGACCAACGAAAGAGGTCTCGCGACAGGCCCCGAAGGGGGCCCTCCTCGACCAGCGGTTTCAGCTCTGGAGGAGCTCCCGCATCAGGGCGGCGGCCTCGGAGGGCGTCTTGCCGACCTTCACGCCGACGGCCTCGAGGGCCTCCTTCTTGGCGGCGGCGGTGCCGGACGAGCCGGACACGATGGCGCCCGCGTGACCCATGGTCTTGCCCTCGGGGGCGGTGAAGCCGGCGACGTAGCCGACGACCGGCTTGGAGACGTGCTCCGCGATGTACGCCGCGGCCCGCTCCTCGGCGTCCCCGCCGATCTCGCCGATCATCACGATCGCGTCGGTCTCGGGGTCGGCCTCGAACGCCGCGAGCGCGTCGATGTGGGTCGTGCCGATGATCGGGTCGCCGCCGATGCCGACGCAGGAGGAGAAGCCGAGATCGCGCAGCTCGTACATCATCTGGTAGGTCAGCGTCCCCGACTTCGACACCAGCCCGATCCGACCGGCCTTGGTGATGTTCGCGGGGATGATGCCGGCGTTGGACTTGCCGGGACTGATCAGGCCGGGACAGTTGGGTCCGACGATGCGGGTGCCCTTGCTCTCGGCGTACGCGCGGAACTCAGCCGTGTCGTGGACGGGCACGCCCTCGGTGATCACCACGGCCAGCGGCATCCCCGCGTCGACGGCCTCGATCACGGCCGCCTTGGTGAAGGCGGGTGGCACGAACAGGACGGAGACGTCGGCTCCCGTGGTCGCCATGGCCTCGGCGACGGTCCCGAAGACCGGGATGTCCTTGCCCTCGATGGTGACGGTCTCGCCGGCCTTGCGTGGGTTGACGCCGCCGACGATGTCGGTGCCCGAGGCGAGCATCCGCGTGGTGTGCTTCATGCCCTCGGAGCCGGTCATGCCCTGGACGATGACCTTGCTCTGATCGGTCAGGAAGATCGCCATGTCAGTCAGGTCCTCTCAGGCGCCCGCGGCGTGGGCGAGCTCGGCGGCCTTGTCGGCCGCGCCGTCCATGGTGTCCACCAGCGTGACGAGCGGATGGTTGCGGTCCGCGAGGATCCGCCGTCCCTCATCGACGTTGTTGCCGTCGAGGCGGACGACGAGCGGCTTGGTCGCCTCGTCGCCGAGCTTGTCCAGGGCACCGACGATGCCGTTGGCCACGGCGTCGCAGGCGGTGATGCCGCCGAAGACGTTGACGAACACCGACCGCACCTGCTCGTCGCCGAGGATGATGTGCAGTCCGTCGGCCATCACCTCGGCCGAGGCGCCGCCGCCGATGTCGAGGAAGTTCGCGGGCTTCACGCCGCCGTGCCGCTCGCCGGCGTACGCGACGACGTCGAGCGTCGACATCACGAGGCCTGCGCCGTTACCGATGATGCCCACCGAGCCGTCGAGCTTGACGTAGTTGAGGTCCTTCTCCTTGGCCATCAGCTCGAGCGGGTCGGCGTCCTCGACCAGCTCGAACGACGCGTGGTCGGGGTGGCGGAACTCCGCGTTGCCGTCGAGGGAGACCTTGCCGTCGAGAGCCTCGAGCGAGCCGTCGCCGAGCTTGACGAGGGGGTTGACCTCGACGAGCGTCGCGTCCTCGTTGACGAAGACGTCCCAGAGCCGCTTGACGACGTCGGCGGCCTGGTCGGCCACGTCGGCGGGGAACCGCGTCGCGGCGACGATCTCGGCCGCCTTGGCGTCGTCCACGCCGACTGTCGGGTCGATCTGCACCTTGGCCACGGCGTCGGGGTTCTCGTGGGCGGTCACCTCGATCTCCACGCCGCCCTCGATGGAGGCGATGCACAGGTAGCTGCGGTTGGCCCGGTCGACGAGGTAGGAGAAGTAGTACTCCTCCGCGATGTCTGCTGCGGGGGCGATCAGCACCCGGTGGACGGTGTGGCCCTTGATGTCCATGCCGAGGATCTCGCCCGCCTTCGCCACGGCGTCCTGGGGATCCTGGGCGAGCTTGACGCCGCCCGCCTTGCCACGGCCGCCGATCTTGACCTGGGCCTTCACGACCACGCGACCGCCGCTGTCGGCCCCGTTGACCTCGGCGGCTGCCGCCGCGTCGGCCGGATCGGTGATGACGGTCCCGAGAGTGACGGGGACGCCGTGCTTGGCGAAGAGCTCTTTTGCCTGGTACTCCATCAGGTCCACGTGGGCACCCTAGTCCGGGGCTTCGGGACCCGACGACCCTGCCCTGGTTTGGCCTTGCTCACACCCGGGTAGGACGCCGGCATGCGCCATCTTGAACTCGGGGTCGCTGTGGCGACCGGCTCCCTCGTCGCCGCGGCGACCCTCGTCGCCGCACCGGCGGCCCCGGCCGCGAGCGGCTACACCACGGTGGTCCAGTGGGAGGGCGGCAAGACCAAGGCGTGCCGCGTCGACGACCCGGCCACCGGCACCTCACGGGTGAAGGTGTTCTGGGACGGTCGCGCCTACGCCGACGACGCCGAGTACAAGAAGACCGGGTCGGGCGGGCTGGCCGAGGTCAGCGACGACTTCACGATCTCCGGCTGGACCTACTCCACGGCCGCGGCCGGACGCACGGGCCGAGTCGTCGCCAAGAGACTGGCCACCGACGGCTGGGTCTACGTGCTCGCCGGCTCGCAGGTCGGCATCTGCAAGGAGCGGATCATGCCTGTGACGAGCGTCAGCCCGTGTTGAGCCTCGCACGGGTCGGCGTCGGCCCGCTGACGGGGGCCTTCGGGCTCGTCGTCGGGCTCGTCGTGACCGCGTCGCCGGCGAACGCCGCCGACCAGGCGTGCGTGTCCAAGAAGGAGTTCTCCACTGTCAAGGTCGGCTGGAGCCCCCAACGGGTGGCGAACACTTTCGACACCCGGGGCAAGCGGGTCACCGCCGCCGAGTTCTCCGAGGTCCGCCGCTATCCACGCTGCGGAGGCGGCACGCCGGTGGTGGTCAACTACGAGCGCAAGGCTGCGGACCGGCCGCTCCGGCTGACCTCGAAGTACTGGTGACCGTCCCCGACGGGGTCGCTCAGGCCGTCGTTGCGAAGTGCTCGGTCACCCAGTCGGTGATCTCGGTGGTGGCCGCGCCGGGCGTGAACACCTTCTGGACTCCCAACTCCTCCAGGAGGGGGATGTCCTCCTCCGGGATGATCCCGCCGCCGAAAACCGCGATGTCGCGGGCGTCGCGCTCGGCGAGCAGGTCGAGGAGGGTCCGGAACAGGGTCATGTGGGCGCCGGAGAGCACCGACAGTCCGATCAGGTCGGCGTCCTCCTGGATCGCGGTCTCCACGATCTGCTCCGGCGACTGGTGTAGACCGGTATAGATCACCTCGTGACCGGCGTCGCGGAGCGCCCGCGCCACGATCTTGGCCCCCCGGTCATGCCCGTCGAGACCGGGCTTGGCAACCACGATCCGCAGGCGGCCAGGGCCGGGAGAGGCTGACGACATGCGGGCCAGGCTATCGCCTGGACGGCAACCTCCGGGTTCGCGTGGCGGCCTCCCCACAGCCACCCGAGTGACCCCTGGGTGTGGGCGGCATTTTCCGCCCCCGTGACCAATCCGTTACAGTCGGGCGTCGTTTGTTCCCCCCGTCCCCAAACCCCCGGAGCTGAGCGCATGGGTCACCACCGCGCCGAGACACGAGCCGCGCGCTCGCGTCGTACGGCGACCCCGGTGACCCGCGAGTCCCATCCGGGGCCGTCGACGGGGGCACGCTCCATGGGCAGTCACCGGGCCGAGAGCCCGGTGCGCGCGGAGCGCACTCGCGGCGGCGGCCGCTCCTCGGGCGGCAAGCGCTCGGCCGGGCGCAAGTCGCTCTTCCCAGGTCTTCCTTCGGCCCCGATCGTGCTCGGCGTCGCGGCCCTGGCGGTGTCCGCGGGCGGCGCGGTGAGCGCGGCCGGACCCCAGCTCGTCGGGTCGGATCGCACCCCGACCGCCAACGTCGTCGTGGCCGCTGGCGCCCTGTCCGGCTCCTCAGGCGTGGCCTCGGTCGGGCCTGCCTCCCGCCGGGGGGCCGTCGTCAGCCGCGACCTGCGACGCGACGCGCAGGCCGATGCCGCCGGCGACGACCTCGCTGCCGTCGCTGAAGCCCAGGCCCAGGAGCGCCAGGGCGCGCTCGCGGCGTTCGCCAAGAAGGCGGAGAGACAGGCCGCCAAGCTCGAGCTCAACCAGTGGCAGCTGCCGGTGCACAGCTACCACTTGACCGCACGGTTCGGCGAGTACGGGCTCTGGTCGAGCTACCACACCGGCCTCGACTTCGCGGCCCCCACGGGCACCCCCATCTACGCGGTCGCCAACGGTGTGATCAGCTCCGCGTCGTACGACGGCTCCTACGGCAACAAGACCGTGCAGACCCTCGAGGACGGCACCGAGCTCTGGTACTGCCACCAGAACTCCTTCGTCGTCAGCGCTGGTGACGAGGTCCACGCGGGTGAGCTGATCGGCTACATCGGCTCCACCGGCCACGTCACCGGCCCCCACCTCCACCTCGAGGTCCGCCCCGGCGGCGGAGACCCCGTCGACCCCTACCAAGCCCTCGTCGTGAACGGTGTGACGCCGTAGTCCCCTCAGCGAGCGCAGCGAGCTGAAGGACTACACGGCGGCCAGGTCGAGCAAGCGACCGTCGCCAACCAGCCTGGGCGGGGGCCAACAGGGTGTGACGTTCCGACGTACCAGGTACGTCGAAACGTCCACCTTGATGCCGAGACTCAGAGCTTCTCGACCGGCGCGTAGCGCAGCAGCAGCCGCTTGACCCCCTCGGAGCCGAAGTCGATCGAGGCGACCACCTTGTCGCCGACCCCGTCGAGGGCGACCACGGTGCCGAGTCCGAAGGAGTCGTGGTGGACCCGGTCGCCGGGCTCGAGGGAGGGGATCTCCCGGGCCGGCTTGGCCTTCGCCGCGGCGTCGGCGCGAGCAGCGGCGGAGGAGAAGTTGCGGCGGCCGGCCACGGTCGGCGCACCGAGTCGGGACGGCCCGGTGGTCAGGTCGGGACGCGACCACACGGTCTGCTCGGCCTCCGTGCGGCGCCAGTCGACCAGGTCGACAGGCAGCTCGTTGAGGAATCGCGACCCGGGGTTGTGCGCCGGCGCCCCCCACGCGGAGCGCATCAGGGCCCGGGAGATGTAGAGCCGGCGCTCGGCCCGGGTGAGGCCGACGTAGGCGAGGCGCCGCTCCTCCTCGAGCTCGGGCTGGTCGCCGAGCGAGCGGGCGTGCGGGAACACGCCGTCCTCCAGCCCGGTCAGGAACACGACCGGGAACTCCAGGCCCTTGGCCGTGTGCAGCGTCATCAGGGTCACCACGCCCGCGTCGTCGACGTCGGGGGCGTCGGGCACCTGGTCGGCGTCGGCGACCAGGGCGACCCGCTCTAGGAAGTCGCTGAGCCCGGGAGCGACCACCCCGGCGTCCACGTCGGCGGGATCGGCCGAGGGGCCGGCCTGGGGGTCGTCGGAGAACTCGCGCGCCACCGCGACGAGCTCGGCGAGGTTCTCCACCCGGGTCCCGTCCTGAGGGTCGTCGGAGGCCTCGAGCTCGTCGAGATAGCCCGAACGCGCCAGGACCGACTCCAGCACCACGTCGGCGCGCTCCCCCGCGTCGACCATCGACTGGAGCTCCTCGAGCATCGCCACGAAGCCCTGGATGGAGCGCAGCGAGCGGGAGACGACCCCGGGCGCCTCCTCGGCGCGCTGGAGGGCCTCCCAGAAGGTGATCCGCTCCCGCTCGGCGAACGACTGGACGCACGCGACCGCCCGGTCGCCGATGCCGCGCTTGGGGGTGTTGAGGATGCGCCGCAGCGAGACCTGGTCGTCGGGGTTGACCAGCACCCGGAGATAGGCGAGCGCGTCGCGCACCTCGCGACGCTCGTAGAAGCGCACCCCGCCGACCACCTTGTAGGGCAGGCCGACCCGGATGAACACCTCCTCGAAGACCCGGGACTGCGCGTTGGTGCGGTAGAACACCGCGACGTCCCCGGGGCGGGCCTTCCCCGCATCGGTGAGCTCGTCGATCTCGCCGGAGACGAAGCGAGCCTCGTCGTGCTCGTCGTCGGCGACGTAGCCGACGATCCGGGCCCCGTCGCCCCGGTCGGACCACAGCCGCTTGGGCTTGCGGCCCTGGTTGTGGCCGATCACGGCGTTGGCGGCGCTGAGGATCGTCTGCGTGGAGCGGTAGTTCTGCTCGAGCAGGATGGTGGTGGCGTTGGGGAAGTCCTGCTCGAAGTCGAGGATGTTGCGGATGTTGGCGCCCCGGAACGCATAGATGGACTGGTCGGCGTCGCCGACCACCATCAGCTCGGCCGGCGGCACCCGCTCGGGTGACTCCTCGGCCGGCAGCGAGCCCTCGTCGTACGTCGGGATCTCGAGGTCGTCGGCGCACAGCTGGTGGATCAGGGCGTACTGCGCGTGGTTGGTGTCCTGGTACTCGTCGACCAGGACGTGCCGGAACCTCCTGCGGTAGGTCTCGCGCACGTCGGGGTAGGTCTGGAACAGGTGCACGGTCTTCATCAGGAGGTCGTCGAAGTCCAGGGCGTTGGCCTGTCGGAGGCGCCGCTGGTAGAGGGTGTACGCCGCGGCGAGCGACTCCTCGAACCGGTTGCGGGTGTCACCCGTGACGTCGTCGGCGTCGCGCAGCTCGCTCTTGTGGGTGCTGATCCAGTGCAGCACGGCGTTGGGCTGGTAGCGCTTCGCATCGAGGTCGAGGTCGCGCAGCACCAGGGTGATCAGGCGCTTGGAGTCGGCGGCGTCGTAGATCGTGAACCCGGACTTGTAGCCGAACCGGTGGATCTCCTTGCGGAGGATCCGCACGCACGCGGAGTGGAACGTCGAGACCCACATGATCCGGGCGCGCCCGCCTACGAGCGCCTCGACCCGCTGCTTCATCTCGGCGGCTGCCTTGTTGGTGAAGGTGATGGCGAGGATCGACCCGGGATGCGCGCGACGTTCGGTGATCAGCCAGGCGATCCGCCGCGTCAGCACCCGCGTCTTGCCCGAGCCGGCCCCGGCGACGACCAGGAGCGGGGCGCCCTCGTGCACCACGGCCGCCCGCTGGGGCTCGTTGAGTCCCGCCAGCAACTCCTCAGCGGACGGCGAACGTCGGGTGGGCCGCTGCTCGTCGGGCCCGTCGGGCCCGGCCGGGCTTGGGACATCGAGGCCCGGGATCGGACTGGTGGTGTCGCTGGTCATCTCGCCCCAACCCTACGGCGCGCCTCCCCCGGCCCAACCTCTCCGAGTCGGCGTCAGTTCTCACTCGGCACGCGGTGACTCGGCGTGAATGCTCAAGGCGAGTGAGAGTTCACGCCGACTCGGCGCACCCCACACGAGAGTTCACGTCGGCGTCAGTGCCAGAGGAGGGCGATGCCGACGTTGGCGAGGGTGAGCACGAGGAGGCCCCAGTAGAGGCCCGCGGGGATGCGCTCCTTGCGCAGGTTGGCCATCACCAGTCCGACGATCACGAGGCCGATGGTGAACTTGACCACGATCTTGGTGACGTTGACGGTCTCATCACCCGCCTCCAGCACCCCGACCAGGAGCAACCCGGCCAGGAACGCCGTCCCGGACCCGTCGCGCATCAGCCCGTTGACCTTCTTCTCCGGTCGCCTGACCTGCACGAGGATGCCGATCAGCAGGGCGAGCACACCGAGTCCGTGGATGATCAGGAGCACGGTGTGCGCGATGTCCATGGCGGCAGGCTAGCCGGGCGGTGCCAGCGGTCAGAGCAGGCGGCGGTCGGAGGCCCATTTGGTGAGCTCGTGTCGCGACGAGAGCTGGAGCTTGCGGAGCACGTTGGACATGTGGGTCTCGACGGTCTTGATGGAGATGAACAGCTCCTTGGCCACCTCCTTGTAGGCGTAGCC
>CAZIVD010000077.1:0-23404 GCA_964542635.1 uncultured Nocardioides sp.
CCGCACCATCCCCGACGACGGCACCGAGCGCGACGAGTGGGTGCGTCACAACGCGAGACCCGACGAGCCGGAGGTTTCGGCCCGGGTCAATACCCAACTGGAGGCGATGACTGCCGGCGCGGCGGTGCGCCGCGAGGCGTTCGTGACCGTGGTGGTTCGAGAAGACGTCATCAACAAGGACGCCAAGCGCGCCGGCCGCGGCGTGATGGGCCGGGCGAGGATCCTGTACTCCGTGCTGGCCGAGGTCGAGGCCCGGCTGACCGGGTCGATCGGCTGCACGCGGGTGAACTGGCTCGATAGCTCCGAGCTCGCCGTGGCGATCCGCACCGGCTTCGAGCCCGGTGATGCGCCGGCGCTTGCGGACGCGGCGATCCATCACCGTGACGACCCGTCGATCGCGGCCGGTGTCCCGCTTGGCGCCGCCGGTCCCACGAACGCGTCGACCGCGATGCGGTCCTACCGGCACGGGGAGTGGGAGTCGATCTCCTCCACGATCCTTCTGCCCCGCAAGGGCGCCCGGATGGGTGCGCTGGCGCGGGTGCTGGTCCCCTCCCAGCCCGGCGAGCGTCGCGCACTGACGGTGTTCTACCGGCCGGTCTCGCAGCAGGCGGCCGACAGGTCCACCGGGCGGGCGCAGATGTCAGCAGTGATGGCTGGCACGCTGCGGGAGAAGGCTGGCAAGGTCGAGCGGGCCAAGGACCGCCAGTCGGTCGGCAAGCTGCACGAGCGTGACGAGAAGCTCGAGATGGGTCGCTCGCTGGTCAAGGTGTCCTCGGCGGTCTCAGTCACGGTTCCGGCCTGGTGGAACGTGCAGGACTTCGGCCGTCGTCTCGACGCCTCGATCCGTATCAGCGGCTTCACCCCACTCCCTCTGGACGGGGCACACGACGCGGCCTTCGCTGTGTCCGCGATTCCGCTGGGGGCAGGCCTGCCGAAGAAGCGCCGCTAACCCGAGAAGCGCGCAGACCCGGCCCGGCCTGAAACAGCCCGGTCGCCAGATGTCCGATCTGGCGGCCGGGCTGTTGCTTCTCCGGGCATGACGGAAGAGCGGTGGGCGTCACCACGCAGTCCCCGCCCGCGCACAACCCGTCGCCCGTCCTGAACCAGTCCGCCCGCCGAGCCGTGCGGGGCGCCGACGAAAGGAAGAGACACCATGAGCAACAGTTCTGCGGGGCCCGCCCGAGCACGCCCGGCTGCCCGCCTGACTCTCGTCGCGCTCGTGTGTGCGGCGGTGACCATCGTCGGTGGTGGGTCGCCGGCTGCCGCGGCAACCCCGGTCGAGGACATGGGGTGTCGGATGGTCGTGTTCGACAACCTCTGGGAGCACCCCTACGGGCGAGACGGGATGGTCGCGAAGTACCGGGGCTGCAAGGTCCGCAAGGGCTGGTCCAAGAGGACCTATCGCGCGATGACGGACCGCCAGTGGCGGCTCAACAAGCGGCTCGAGGCATCCGAGTGCACGGTCGGGGACCACCACCTCTCCGGTGTGACCAGGACGCACTACAAGGGCACCCGGGTCGTCGTCTTCAAGTACCGCTTCGAGTACCTGCTGTCCTGCTGAACACCGCGTTTCCAAAGAGCCCGGCCTCCAGATGTCCGATCTGGCGGCCGGGCTGTTGCTTCTCCGGGCATGGAGCACCAATCCGTCCTGTCGAAGGAGTCACCCGTGTTGCCGCGATCGAGTAACCGCACCCGGACGTCGCTACCGCCGCTGGTTGGTCGCCTGCACGAGCTGGCGACCACGAGCCCCGTGCCCACCGCGCCCGCCTCGCAGATGTGGGGGCAGCCTCCGCGCCTGGCCGGCCAGGCGCTGATCCAAAGCCCGCGGACGACGGTGCTGAGCCCATTGGGCCAGCACCGCAAGAGCGCCGTCTACGTATCGAAGAGCTGGCTGCGGCAGGACGGCAGTAGGACCGCTCTGATGCGGTGGCTCTACCTGGACGCGCTGCGGTTCTCGGGACGCCCCGTGGTGGTCCTCGACGAGGCTGCGGCCGTAGAGCCGTTCGACTTCTCCACGGTCAACGACGTGACGATCGATCCGCTCGCGTTGGGGTCTGCGACCTCGAGCTCACCGAACGCCGGCACGGGGAAGTGGTGAGTGTGGTGGCGACCAAGACCCGTGCTCGTGGCGGTTCGAAGAACGCGCGTCCGGCGTCGCGGACGATCGACGACCTGTTGTCGGACTTCGGGACCACGATGCCGCGGAAGTCGGCGCCGGTCGCAGAGCCGCCGGCGGAGAAGCTGTTCCCAGGCTCGGTCAAGGCCAACGGCGTACGCCGGATGGGGCATGGGTGGGCGGCCACGATGCCGCCGCTGGCCGGCTATCAGATGACCTCGGAGGAGACCCCGGTCCTGTGGCCTCTGATCTCCGGTGACGGGCTCCCGCCGTGGGGTGCCGAGATGGGCTACGACGTCCTCTCGGGCGGCAAGTTCTACTGCGACCCGATGGGCTGGGTGCTCGACGACTCGATCCCGGTCACCAACCCCAACATCTTCATCTTCGGCAAGCCGGGCCGCGGGAAGTCCGCGACCGTCAAGGCGTTCATGCTCCGGATGATCCGCTACGGCTACCGGTCCCTGGTGCTCGGCGACGTCAAGGACGAGTACGAGGACCTGGCCCGGTTCCTCGGCGTCGACCCGTTCCGCATCGGCCCGGGCCTTGCTGGCCGGATTAACCCACTCGACCTCGGCCCGCTCGGCGTGGACTGGGACAAGCAGACCCGCGAGGAGCAGCACCGCCGCGCGAACGTGATCTTCAACCGCTGGCTGTTCCTGATCCGGGGCCTGATCGGCTCCCAGGGCGTGACGTTCACCCCGACCGAGGAGCGGGTGATCAACAAGGTGCTGCGGCACCTGACCGGCTGGTCTGTGGGTGCGTCCCGGCTCAAGCCGGTCACCATCCCGCAGGTGTGGGCGGCACTGGATTCGCCCACCAAGGAGCTGGTCGACGACTGCCGCTACGAGAGCGCGCAGGCGTTCTACAACGGGACCCGGCCGCTGCGCGACGCGCTGGGTGCCCTCTGCGAGGGATCGCTGCAGGGCATGTTCGACACCGAGTCGACCTTCAACCCTGACTGGCGTGCGCCGATCCAGACGCTGTCGCTGCGCTCGCTGCACGAGACCGGCAACAAGGTCGCCGTGGGCATCGCGCTGATGTGCCTCAACTCCTGGGGTCAGGGCATGCGGGAGACCGCGTCGGCGGGGGATCGCCGGATCGTGCTGCGTGACGAGGCGTGGCTGCAGACCCGTCTGTCGCTGGACGCGGTGATGGCACTGGACGCCAACCTGCGGCTCTCCCGCACCGAAGGTGACATCCAACTGGTGACCTATCACAAGCCGTCCGACCCGCTCTCGGCCGGCGACCAAGGCAGCCAGGCCGCCCAGATCGCCAAGGACCTGCTCAACCTCTCCGACGTCCGCATCCTGATGGGCCAGGACGAGTCGGTCGCCGACGAGCTCGGACGCCTGATGGGGCTCTCGGAGATGCAGCAAAGCGTGATCACCAACTGGGCGATGCAGGAGAAGGGACGCGCCCTGTGGATGGTCGGCGACCAGCGCTACAAGGTGCAGACGCTGCTGACCCCGCTGGAGCGGCGGCTCACGTACACCAACGACGCGATCGATGCGGCTCTTTAGAAGTTCCCATGAATATTGACGGTTTTGACGCGAACTTGAGCACGCTCGGTGCTCTAAGCGTACTTGGATGCTCAGGTTCACGGAACTCGTGCATCTGTGGGGCAGAACCCTCCGGAGGGTGGGCAGCCGCGATAGGCCGACCGAGGTGCGGCACTCGGCGTCCGGTTGGTCAGGTAGCCGAGTCGGCCGAGACCGAGCCAGACCCTTGGACTCAGCGGGCGAAGGTCAGTAGCGCTGCGGCGACGATGACCAAGAGCGCGGTGACTAGCGCCTCCAGACGGTGCTGTCGTACCAGATGTCGTCCCTCACGCTTGATGTGCCACAGGGTGTCCGTGGGCATCGGTGGCGGGTGGGCGACCGCCTCGTTGAGCCTGGCGCGGAAGTCGTCGAGGTCCATGTGTGGACCTTCGTCGGTGTTGTTCATCGTCTCGTGTCTCCATGGTTTACCGCGGCCCAGCCGTTGCTGGGCGCCTACCTATATAGACGTGGCGAGTTGGAGTCACGTTGGCATGCAGATCGCAAAGCCGCTGTCGGTGCGAAGTTTCGGTCGGCGGCTGTCGGCTGCGTGGGATGCGCGGACTGTCCGACCGCGGGCGGAAGGCGCCGTAACTGTGCGGCTTGCCCAACCCGCAGCGTCGGCGACGTGGACGCGCCAAGCCCATGGGCTGATCGCAGCGAAACCGATCTTCCAAGTGGGAGCACGGGAGGTGGTTTGTCCATGCAACCAGTGATCGTGGTCGATCAGTCCGGCTCATTCGGCTTCGGGGCGAGCCTTTGGAAACTGTGTGAGCGCGCCGTGCACAGTGAGGTCGGGGTGCTCGACGGTCTTGAGGTAGCGGGTGGCTCCGGCGACGCTGAGGCCGAAGAGGTCGCAGAGGCGGCGTACGTCGCCGCCGTTGGCGCGAATCTCGTGGAGGATGCGGTCTTCGCGCAGGGCCTGGGGTCGGAACCCCGTGTCCTTCCACGGGTAGGCCCGGCCGACCGGGACGAGCCGGGGTGCGGTGCGGCGGTTGATGAGCAGGTGCGGGTTGGCGCTGCTCGGCCAGGTCTGGTTGCGGTAGTCCAGCCAGGCCGAGAGGCGGGTCCGTACCGGTGCGGCGAGCGGGATGTCGCGACCGTCCAGTTCCATCCGACCGTCGCTGATGTCGGTCAACCGGAGCTCGCGGAGCTGTTTGCCGGTCAGGGCATGGAACGCCACCAGGGCAACGGACAGCGCGACCGCGGGGTTAGGCGAGTGCAGCTCGGCCCGGATCAGCGCGGTGTCCAGCGGCAGCGGGATGGTGGTGGCGATCGGTGCGGTCTGGAATCCCTTCATCGGGTCGGCGAAGACGAGCCGGCGACCCTTGAGGATCTTGAACAGCGACTTCAGACCGTTCTCTGCGAAGTGGCGCCGGGTGTTGTCGACCGGGAGCGTGGCGAGGGCGTCACGGATGTCGTCTTGGGTGATCTCGGCGAAGGTCCGCTTCCCGGCTTCGACCCAGGTCTGCACGACCGGAGCGATGCCCAGGATGTGCAGTCGCACCGTGGCCGGATCGCGGGGGATCTGACGGGGCTGCTGCCGAGAGCCGCCGAGCATGATCTGCAGCCACAGCTGGAGGTGCTCGCGCATCACGGGTGGCAGTTGGCCGGTGGCGATGAACTTGGCGTTGAAGTACCGCTCGGCCAGGGTGGGGACGTCCTCGACAAGCAGCTCGGCTTCGGCGAGCACGTCGAGGGTGGAGGAGATGGTGCCGTCGTAGCGGCGCAGCGCCACGACATCGCTGGCGAGGATCTTCGCGGTCGGGGTCGGGCGCAGGGTCTGCAGCACCCTCAGGGATCGGATGACGGCGTTGCGTTGTCGGACGCTCCAGCCGTACCGGTCGGCGTGGGCGTTGACGATGGCCGCGCAGTAGCGGGTCAGTTCGCTGTCCTCGTCCAGCACGCGTCGCCGGACCACCTCGGGATCCGGGGTCATGTCGAACAGGGTCAGCTGCGCCCAGGCCTGGTCGTCGAACCGGGTGCCGGGCTGATAGGGCAGCCGGTTCTTGTACCGGCTCCTGGCAGGTCGTCGGGGTTCTGCTGGTGGCATCACAGAGACGCGCCGCTTGAACAGCATGTTGGCGAAGAACAGCTGCTGGCTGTGGCGGTTGGCCGCCGCGACGTCGGGGCCGCGGCCGGGTTCTTGCACCATCCGCGCCTGCTCGAGGCACAGCCGGCAGGCCTGGGTATCGCTGACGCGGGTCTGGCGGCGGCAGTAGCGGCAGGTCCCTTCCGGGTTATGGGTGTCCCACCACCGACACGACGAACATGTCCAGTTGCGCGAGGGGTAGACACCCCACGCGAAGCATCCCTTGCAGGCGCCGACGTGCTCGGGGCTGCGGGGATGACAGCGCAGGCACATGCCCTGGCTGAAGTACTCGTCGCGGCTCCCGCAGCGCACGCACGGCGGCGGTGCGAACGGTCCGCCGGGCAGGCACTCGTAGCAGAAGTCGACTCGGGGCTTGGTCCACGCGACCCGGCTGGCCTGGCAGCGGTTGCATTTCGGTGGGACCCGCAGCGCCGCGTTCGGTCCAGGTGCGGGCACGACAACCTCACCAACGTCCCAACCGCGATCCGGGTGGTGGCCGGGTCCTACAGCGGGGGCCGCGAACGCGGCTTCCCAAACCGCGGCGCCACCACCGGCCCGCCGCCATCGCCGCCCTTGCCACCCTTACCGCCGTTGCCATCGGGGTCGTCGTCGCCACCACCGTTGCTGTTGGCGACATCCGTGGCTCGGGGGCGACGGGCTGCGACCTTGTCGGGTTCGAGGCTCATCAAATCGTTGGGGGTGCACTCCAGCACCGCGCAGAGCACGTCGAGCTCTTCGAGTCGCATCGTGGGTGGGGTTCCGGCCCACCAGGACGACATCTTGCCGGCGGAGATCTCGAGCCCGGCATCGGCGAGCATCCGGCGCATCTGGGCCGACTTCCAGATCCCTCGTTCGGCGGCACGCAGCCGCAGGTTCCATTGCATCAGCTCGTCCCTACCTTCCCTGAAAGCCGTTGAGTCCGTTGGTGGCGAACCGGACTTCGAGGCGCTGGTTGGAGGCGTCCCAGGCCCGTTCGATCTGCTCGGCGCGGACGTGCACGTACCCGGATGTAGTGGCCAACCAGAGATGACCCAAGAGCTCCTGGAGGGCCTTGATGTCCATCCCGGCGGCATACAGCGACGAGGCGCAGTAGTGGCGCAGCACGTGTGGTGTCATCCGTCCCGTCCAGGCCGGCAGCGACTGCTCGACCTGGATCCCGAGGGCCCGTCGCAGCGCGTTGTCACCGACGCGGCCGCATCGGTCGAGGTCACGGTCGAATCGTTCCGAGGGCAGCAGCGGCGCGTCCGGGTCGGCGAAGTCGTGGCCGTACTGGGGACGGATCTCGGCCATCCACCAGTCCATCAACTGGTCGACGCCGTTGATCGCGGGCACCAGGCGCTGCTTGGGGCCGCTGCCGCGGCTGCCCTTGCCGAACCGGACGTGGAGCTTACCGTAGCTGCCCAGGTCGGGGCGCCAGTCGCGGATGTCGAGCTTGACGGTCTCGTTGATCCGCAGACCAACGCGGCGCCACAGCGAGGCGGCGAAGTAGTCCCGTGCGGCCGGCAGGTACTTGCGTGCGTGGGTCACCGAGTCCCGCCAGGCGGTGAAGAGCGCATCGACTTCCTCATCGGAGGGCGGCACCCGGACCTTGCCCAGCGAGGCTCCGTGCTGGCGGTTGAACTCATCGATCGGCTGCTCAACCTGGACGCCGGTCGTGCGGCGGATGACTCCGTCGTAGCGGGCGATGACGAACTCGTAGAACACCGACAGCGTGCCGGCCTTGCCGGCCCGGGTGGACACCGTGTGCCCGCGACGGCGTTGCTCGGCCAAGAACGAGTCGGCGTCAGCGAAGGTCGCCTCCCACAGCGGACCGGTCAATGTTCGGGCGAACTCGATGATCACCGCCCGGGTCCGCCGCACGTGTCCATCGCTCAGTCCCGCCGCGGCCATCGCGAGCGCGTACTGGTCGACGATCTCCTGCTCGAAGTCCGCGACCGCGTGAGCACCTGTCAGTACCGGATCCTCGCCGCTGCCGCCCGGGAGCGCGACAAGTCCCATCACCCATCACCTTCAACGGAGGCGGCCATGCGTCGACGCTACCAGCAGATCGTCAGCCACAGTGACGGTTCATCAATTGTTCGCCGAAGCGGCGCTGAACTGACGCCACCTGCCCAAACGCGAATCCCGTCCGCGAATCAGGCCAACGAACCTGAGCGGATGGGGATTGCGTGAATGTTCCCCGGATTTCTGACGGTTTCGCGGCGAACGTGCGCCGGTTCGGCGTCTGTCGGAGGAGGCCGTAAGTCGTGAAGAAGGGCGTGCTCCTCGGCCTGCCGCTCGTGATGATCGCGCCGCTGATGCTGCTCATGTTGGGCATGGGGAGCGCGAACATTGAGACGGTCCGCGCGGCGTGCGCGACCGGCAGCTCGGGTGCAGGGGGGTCGTTCGGGATCGGCACACTGAACTGGCGGGGGGCGTCGCACTACAAGAAGAACCCCCATCCGGGTGAGCGGCCATACGGCGAGCGCGTGCCGAACATGGTGACCAAGATCGGCGCCTCCGGTGCCTCGATCATCGGATTCCAGGAGTTCGAGCCGCCACAGGCAGAGGCCTTCCTCGAGGCCACCGACGGCGCCTGGGCGATCGTGAAGGGCAAGCGTGGTGGCCCGCACTCGTCGACCGTGAACGCGATCGCGTATCAGCCCTCCGCCTGGAAGCTGGATGAGGTCCGCTACGTGTCGATTCGCTACGGCGGACCGATGATTCAGATCCCGATGGCTCGGTTCACCTCCACCGCGGGCCTCGGGTCGGTCTGGGTGCTCAACACCCACAACCCGGCCGGCGCGGTGGGCGGAACGGACGCGATGCGCGATCAAGCCGTGCGTGCCGAGGCGCAGGCACTACTGCGGCTGCAGGCCGCCGAGCCCAGCACCCCGTTGTTCCTGACCGGCGACATGAACGACCAGGCCCGGTTCAAGCGGCTCTTCTTGTCTCTGGCTCCGGGCTGGTCGGCTGCCAACCCCAGCAACCACCAGATCGACTGGATCATGGGGAGCCCTGCCGTCACTTTCTCTGGGACCATCGTCGACCAGAGCACCAACGACAGGGCGCACAAGTACACCGACCATCCGTTCGTGCACTCCCGCGTGCAGCTCGCCGGCTCTACCCCTGGCCAGCCGGGAGGCAGCGCGCCCGGGCTGGGTGTGATGCCCACCGGCATTTCGGCCACACCGGGTGGCCCGGTCAACGGCAATGTCCTGGTCGCGAACGCGAACATCAAGCTGCGGTCCGGGGCGACACCGGGCATTAGCGCCCTCGCCGGCCCGTCGCCTGACTTCATCACCCTCAACGAGGTCGAGGACGTCCCGCTGTCGCAGATGCGTGCCGCTGCGCCCGGCTACGACGCCTACCGCGAGAAGCAGCCGGCGGACAAGAACGATGCGGGGCAGGCCATGGGGAGCGCCATCATGTGGCGCTCCGACACCTGGACGATGCTCGACGGCGGTCGCGTCAAGATCGTCGACGACGACCGCACCGTCTTCCAGGGCAAGAACAAGCTGTGGGATCGGTTCGCCGCCTGGGGCATCTTCCAGCGCTCCGACGGCGCGGTCGTCTCCGTCATCGCAACCCACCACATGACCAACGCCTATCGGTTCCCCCGCCAGTGGGGGAACCCGCCGATGAGCCGCGCCGAGCAGTACGGCCTCGGCATGGACTACCTGATTGACCTAGTCGGTGTCCTGGCGCCGTACGGACCGGTGCTGGTGGGGGGCGACATGAACTCCCATCCCAACGACGGACCCAACGCGGCCGCGCCCCGGATGGCGGCGGCCGGCTACCGGTACACCAAGGACTCCGGCGTCATCTACAACTTCTACGCCGCCCCGATGAAGGTCACCAAGACCTGGGAGATCAGCAAGGCCGCCGTCCACTCCGATCACCCCGCGCTGTTCACACGCATGGCCATGAACGGCGCCGGCCCCGGCAACGCCCCCGGCAACGCACCCGGCGGCACGCCACCCGGCGGAACCACCCCGGCCGGCTGCCCGCCTTGCCCCACCTCCGGGAGCCTGAGCACGGTGCTGCTCCAGCCCGTCGCGGCGACCGGCACCCTGGACGCCGCCAAGGTTGCAGCCTCGGCCGCCTACCAGGCCGGCTTCCGCGGCGAGGACCTGGTCACCGCGGTGGCCATCGCCCGCGTGGAGTCGACCTGGAATCCGCAGGCCACCAACGGAACTCACTTCGGGTTGTGGCAGATCTCCGCGCAACACAAGGGCAAGGTGCCCGGCTGGAACACGCAGGCCGACATCTTCGACCCGCTCCTCAACGCCAAGTACGCCTTCGCGCTCTACTCCGCGCGACCCGGGGCAGGAGAAGCCAAGTTCGCCGACTGGATCCCGTTCGAGAAGCAGGACTACCACCAATACCTCGCCGTCGCCCGCCAGGCAGTCGCGGCCACCGGCGGCGGCACCACAAACATCGCCAACACCAGCTGCTCCACCTCACCGATCCAGGTCGCCGGCGAGCTCTCGGCCGCACTCAAGACCCGCCTCGACGCCATGATGAACACCCCCAACGGCCTGTGCGCGCTGTCGTGGACCAGGGGTGCGCCCTGCACGTACGACAACCAGTGCCCCAAGGTCGTCGACGCGCTCTACGGAGGACCCGGCGTCGGACGCGGCTACGGCAACGGGCAGGACGTCGCCCAAGGCATCATCAACGCCGGACTGGCCCGGTCCCACGGCACGGGCCTCGACCCGCTCCCGCCCGTGGGCGCCGTGGTCTCCTACAACACCGGCAACGGCGTCGGCCACGTGGCGATCTACGTGGGCGGCGGCAAGATCTTCGGCAACGACTACGGCTGCAGCGCGAAAGGCGTCTACGGCTGCGTCGGCTTCGCCGACGTCCACACACCCGGCGGCTCGGTCACCTGGGCGCTTCCCAAACAGGCCTTCGACCTCGGCGGGATGCCGGCCGCGGCCGCGTAAGCCGCCACCGAACAGGTGATCCCCCCGAAAAGTCGAAATCGGTCGCTCTGCGGTGTCCGATCGACGCCGCCCTGAGTTGCCTTTCCCAGCATGGACGTACGCATCGGCACCACAGTTGACGGCCAGGCCGCCGGGTTCGACACCAGCAGCGCCCGGCCGCTGCTGCTGGTCGGCGACGTCGGCCGAGGCAAGACCACCACCGCGCGCTACCTCACCCGGTGGTGGCTGGCGAACACCCGGCGGCACGCCCACTTGTACGCCCAAGCGCCCAGCGAGTGGGCAGACCTGCGCTGCGAGCCTGCGCACCCCGACCAGCTGGACGAACCGATCGGCCGCGACTGCCGTCCGGGAGCCTGTCTGGTCGTGGTCGACGACATGGACCTGCTCGACGACGACCGTCTCGACCTGCTGCCTGTGGGCCGGGCACGAACGGTCCTGACCTCTCACGGCGGCAACAGCCTGGCGGGTCGCGCACTGCTCGCCGCCGACATCGCATGCCTGGGCCTGGTCCGCCCCGATCACGCGGACCCGGCCGAGGCGGCGGTCCTGGACGGGCAGGGGCGCCTGGACTGGCCCATGGGCACGGTCGCAGTCATCCCGGATCAGCGGGGGCCGATCGACTTCCCGTGCCATCGCTGGCAGGCACCGGCAGGCGCGTGGCTGGCGGCTGCGCGATGACCCCCACCACAACTACCTCCCGAGAGGAAGCCTCATGAGCATGGAACGGTCCCGGCGCGCCCGGTTCACCAACGTCGCCCCGACGGCGGGAGAGTTCACGGTGGCCGTCCTCCTGGCCGGCCTGTTCTTCCTCCTGGTCACTCCGCTGGTCGTCCAGGGCGTCGTCGCGGGGGCCACCTCGGGGGATTTCGCGCTGCCGAACGGGCAGCTTCTCGACGCCTACGGCGGTCTGCTGCACGGCCACTTCGGTGCGGGGCTGCCCCGCGGCGTCGCCGCTGCTCTGCCTTCGGATGCGGTGATGTGGGTGCTCACGCTCCTCGCCGAGGGGTTGGTTCTCGGCGCCGGCGTCGTGGTCGGGATGTGGATGCGCGACCTGACCGGCGCAGGTTCCCGGCACGGCCTGGCCACCCCGACGCAGGCCGCGGAGGCGCTCGGGGTGCCGCGGCTGCGCAAGAGCGCCGCGGTGATCCGACCCGACCTCTACGCCCGCTCCGGTCGACGGACCCCCGTCGGCACCAAGTAGCCGGCCCCCGACAACAGAGAGGAATCCCCGACGTGACCACCGCCCTCAAGCACGTGAAGCCCCACGACGTCGGCTGGCGACTCGGCCAAGCCGGACGCAGCGGACCCGAACTGTGGGTGCCCTTCGACCGGACCACCTGCGTCATCGGCCCCCAGGGTTCGGGCAAGACCCTCGACCTGCTGGTGCCTGCACTTCTCGATGCGCCCGGTGCCGCGCTGGTGACCCTCACCAAGCCCGAGGACCTGTTCCTCACCCTAGAGGCCCGCCAGAAGCTCGGCCCCGTTGCCGTGTTGGACCCGTTCAACGCCGCCCCCGGCACCCCAGAGCTCGTGTGGGACCCGATTAGGGGATGCGAGGACGCAATGCTCGCGGAGCGGCGGGCGAAGGCGTTCGCGAACGGAACCATCAAGGGCGCCACCTCTCAGTCCTCCGACCAGGCCGCCCGGTTCTACGCCGGCGAATGTGCCAAGGTCCTCCAGGCGTACTTTCACGCTGCTGCGATCGCCGGCATCAGCCTAGAAGAGGTGCTGATGTGGGTCTCCAGCCCCCGCGAGTACCCGCAGGCCGAGGAGATCCTGCGTACCCACCCGGCCGCGGAACCCCTGTGGGACGGGCTGCTGCGCGGAGCCCTGTATGGCGACGAGAGGACCGCCGGCAACACGATCACGACCGTCCAACAGTCCATGGCGCTGTTCTTCCAGCGCTCGATCCGGGAACGCTGCGTCCCCTCCGCGACCCGCCCGGCCACCGACCTCGAGGCCCTGATCAGGGCCGGCGGCACGATCTACCTGCTCGGCCGCGACGACCCGTACGCCAGTGCCTCGCCGCTGATGACGGCAGTCACCGAGCAGATCCTCGACACCGCCAAGCGGCTGGGGGAGACCTCACCGCACGGGCGGCTGTGCCCACCGTTCCTGGCCTGTCTCGACGAGCTCCCGTCGACCGCGCCCATCCCGACGCTATCGACCCGGATGGCCAACGAACGCGCGCTCGGGCTCTCCTTCATCCTCGCCGCCCAGACATGGCGGCAGTTCGTGGTCTGCTACGGGGAAGACGAGGCGCGCACCATCTACGGACTGTCAAACAACCTGGTGGTCTTCGGTGGCGGCAAGGACATCGGCTTCTACAAGGAGCTGTCCGACCTCATCGGATCGACCAGCCACACCGAAACCCGGTACTCGGCGCGCGGCCACGAACTGTTCGGGGTGATGGACCGGTCCTACGACCAGCGGCGGGTGCCGATCCTCGAACCGGCCGAACTGCGTCGTATCGAGCAGCGCAAGGCGCTCGTGCTGGCCGAGATGTACGACCCCATCATCGCTCACCTGCACCGCTGCATCGACGGAAAGCGCGGCAAGGAGCTTCTGGCCGCGCAGAAGCGTGCCCGACTCGCGGCACGCGGCCCCGACCCGGAGACGCAGCAGCCCATCCACCCGGTGACCACCGGACCGGCGCCGCCGAGCGAGCCGGTGTCCCGGACCCGGCAGCGGCTCGGGATGCCCAAGTAGGCGAGGGGGAGCCGATGACGACACAAGGATTCACCGGGCACCCCTCTCAGGTCGCCTCCCGGGCAGCTGGTGGGGCCGCCGCACCGAACGGCAACGGGATGATGCCACTGGTCGGGATGATGGTGCGTCCGTTCCCTGAGCCCGGCCCCACGATCCGCACGGCGATGGAGCAGCTGCAGCAGGCCACCGTCGAGCCTCCAGCCGATGAGGAAGAGCTGCGCGAGCTCGCGCAGATGCCGCGGCCGTGGGACCCGGCCACGTGCACCGGGCTCATGCGCACCGAGCTGTGGACGTGGCTGGACCTGGTCGCGATGTGGATCAACGAGCAGCACCTGTGGAACGTGACCCGCCCCGGGATTCCCGAATGCTGGCCCGCCCACCCGCACCTGGTGCACGACCTCGCGGTGCTCGCCTGCAGCCGCTACTACACCAGCTTTGCCGTCACCCCGGCCGCGCTGGAGGACTGGCACCGATACGGGCTGCCCGGCTTCCTCGAGCGGCTACGTGACCGGCTCGGCGACGGCTGCCAGCCAAGCAAGCACCAGCCCCGGCCCCGCCGCGAACGCGACGAGAGCCACGCCTCCACCCCGGTGCGCCGCGGACGCAAGCAGCGCTACCGAGACGACGTTGAGCGCGCCGGGGAGCTGGCCGCGGTCACCAGCGATGCCGACGAAGCCAAGCCCGACCACGACGACCTTCACGAAAGGTGGTAGCCGCGATGGCCACTCCAGACAACAACAGCCGACGGCTTCGGCTCGTCGACGACCAGCAGAACCAGCTCGCCGACGTACCGGATGGCGGGCTCACCGCCAAGCAGGCGGCGGCGTTCGCCGCGCTGGTCGCCAACGCGAATCAGGCCGCCGTCGAGCGCACGCTCGACCAGATGAACGCCGAGCAGCTGCGGTCGCTCGCGATCGCACTGGCCACCCAGGTCAACGCCGCCGAGACCGCGACTGGCGAGGTGGCCGACGTCGGACCCGACCGCATCTGCGCGATCGCGATCGCCACCGCCGCGCAGTCCTTCGGCACCACCCGCGACGCGGTGCTCAGCGCCGACCGCCACCGCGCGGTGACCGACGCCCGCGCCGTGGCCATGACGGCAGCCCGGCGCGGAGGCCTGACCCTGCCGGCGATCGCGGCCTACTTCGGCAAGGACCACACCAGCGTCATGTACGCCCAGAACAAGGTCGCGAACAACCCTCGCCTCAACGCGGTCTGCGCCCGCATCGTCGACCAGCTCGACGACCACTACGCGGAGCCGACCAGCATCCCCGCCGAGGACCGCGTCGCCCCCGACGGCGGACGCAGCACCACGCTGCAGCTGGCCGCCCTCGACCAGACCCGCAACGACACCGCCCGCCGCCACCAGGACGAGGACGGCCAGCGGCTCGCGGTCTCGGCCGCGCCCGCCAGGTAGTGCAGGGCCGATCGCGATGCTGAGCCGGGACCAACAGCAACTGCTGGGGTCACTGGGCGCCGGGATCGCGGCCGACGCCCTCCTCGATCGCCTCCGCGACCGCGGGACGCTGGAAGGCGGCAGGTCGGCACCGCAAGACGGCTGCTGGATCAACTACAACCGCAAAGCGGTCTGGCTCGCAGACCATTCGGAGTTCTCTGAGGCGATGAAGGCCGCCGGCTCCGACAAGCAGGCCTGGCGTCGAATCAGGCCGAAGGTCGTGTTGAAGGTGACCTGGGCCGAGGCAGCGGCGTACGGCGCGACCCTGCCTCAGGAGTTGCGGACCGAGTTGGACACGCTGCGTCGCACCGAGCGCGACGAGAACCGCGGCTGGAGCGAGTTCAGCGATGCGCGCGGCGGCTGGCCCTGGCGCCGACGCTTCGACTCCGACGAAGAGCATCTGGAGGCCCAGGCCGAGTGGGACGAGGTCTACGGCAAGCACCTCGTCGCGCTGCACCACGTGTGGGCCAGCCAGAAGACGGCGATCGCGCGCGCACTCCCGCTCACCGTCGACGACGAGCCCACGGACCTGCTCGAACTCCTCGATCAACAGGCACCGACGCGGACCGCCGCAGCTCCGGCAACGTCGACCGCGGCCCCCGAGCTGCAGGCGGCGGCGCTACGCCCTGCGGCCAGCGGCCCAGCGGCGCCGCCGATGCCTGCAGATGAGGGTCTCTTTGCGCTGCCAGCCGACGACCATGGATTCGGCCGCTGAGCCGCAAAGGCCTCCGGCGACGGGCGACTCGTCTACTACGGTGACGTGGAGACTGGCTGGAACCAATGGGCGGGAGCGACGATGCGAAGCCAGGTTGTTCAGCTCGCACGCAACGACGTGATGGAGGCGCTTGGGTTCACGCTTTCGCTGATCCTCGCCGTCGGGTTCATCGTCCTGGTGTGGTGGCTTGGGAAGATCACGAAGCTGTGGTGGCTGCTGGGCGTACTTCGGGAGCGGTGGCAGTCAGGACTCCCCGGCGCCGGACCCTGCGAATGGCCCGGTTGCCCGGACGACGCCTTGAGGTACGGCCGCTACTGCGCCGAGCACGAGCACCAGAATCGCGTCCGGTACGAGGAATCCCGGCGCTGGTCCTGACCGCTCGGTGCGTCAGACGTCCGAGAATTGTCGGTCGTGCCGTCTAGGTTGCCCTCATGCAGCTCACGACGGACGAGATCGACCGGTTCTGGTCGCACGTCGTGAAGGGACCTCGCGAAACCGACTGTTGGATCTGGGCAGGCGCGGTCGGAGACGACGGCTACGGCCGCTTTTGGGTGCGCACTGAGCCACATTCGAACCAGAGGCAACAGCGTGTTCTGCGGCCTCACCGGGTGGCGTGGGCGCTGGCTGAAGGGGAGTCGATCGACCTACCTCCAGTGGTCGAGCACATCGTGTGCGACAACCCCATCTGCGTGCGGGCCGACGGCACCCTCCTGGACCATCTCGAGGGCTCGACCCAGGCCGCTAACCTGTCGCGGATCGCTCAGCACGGGCGCCGCGGCGCGGCACGCGGCTACCGGGGCCGAATGCTCGACCGAGAGGCGATTTATCGGCGGTCGCTGGCGCTGCGTGCCGCTGTCGCGAACGGCTGGGACGACGAGCGGATCGCGCGTGCCCTCGCCTCCGTCGACGACGCACAGATGGCGTTGTTCTGATCCGGACCTACCGTGGGCCTTCATCGAGTGGCGGCGGTATGAGTTCTGAAGACGGTCCGCTGCTTCCTCAGCGAGGATGGGCATGTGGCTAGTTCGGGATCTTGGAAATACCTCTACGAGCGTCTTGGGGACAAGCGGTTCCAGCAACTATGCGGAGCTCTCGTGCTCGATCGATTCCCCGACGTTTCGGTCTTCCCGGTGGGAGAGAAGGACGGAGGCCGCGACATGGTCTCGGGCACGGGTGAAAACCGGACCATCCTCCAAGTGAAGTTCTCGGGCGACCGACGCAAGAAGACGGCCACCTGGATGAAGCAGCAGATCAACGGCGAGGCAGCCAACATCAAGCGCCTGGTCGAACAGGGCTGCAAGCGCTACATCCTCATGACGAATGTCGAGGGCAGTGCGGCACCCGGCTCCGGCACACGCGACGTGGTCGAGAAGGAGCTCACCGCGCTCTCGAAGAAGTACAAGGTCCAAATGTCGTGCATCTGGTCATCGGACCTCGACGCCTGGGTCGACAACGCACCGTGGGAGATCAAACTCGCCTACGTCGACATGCTGGCGGGCACCGACGCACTCTTCGCTCTCCTGACGTCCATGACTCTTGAGGACGGGGAGAAGCGGGAGCGGGACATCCTCGTCACCTACGTGGGCACGCACTGGCCCCGGGATAAGCGTGTGAAGTTCCGCCAGATCGATCTGGTGAGCGACCTGCTCAGCGACCTGTTCGTCGACGTGACCGCACACAGGTCGATCGCGCCCCGTGGCACGACCATGCCGCTCATTGAAGTCGAGCGCGTAGCCGATCATCTCCTGGACAAAGCCAGCCCGCCGCTGACCCTCATCGAGGGCGTTCCCGGGCAGGGCAAGTCGACCCTCGCCCAGTTTGTCTGCCAGGTGTATCGCGCGGCTTTCATCGGCCGAGACGAGCTGAAGGCGAACAACGAGGTCCTGCCGGAGACTGAGACCGACGACCTCCGCGTCCCATTTCGGATCGACTTGGCCGACTACGCCGAGTGGGCGACAGGCGGGGATCCATTCGCGCTCGCAGAATCCGCGCCGAAGAAGAAGCCGAGCCCACGACGACGGCTCACAGTTGAAGACTTCCTGCTGGCCCATGTTGAGGCCGCGGCCCCCGGTCACGATCTGGATGCAGGCGACATTCGCAGCATTCTCGGCCGGTTCCCGACGCAGCTTGTGTTCGACGGTCTCGATGAGGTCGCTTCACCAGAGCTGCGTCATGCCCTCGTGGAGGAGATCGACGGTTTCATCGGTCGCTGGGTCCAGGCGCGACCCGGCAACATGCGCGTGCTGGTCACGACTCGTCCGAACGCGTCCGGCCTCGCGGAGCCGGCGCCGGACCTGTTCCAGCGCCTTGTGCTTCAGCCGCTGACTGAGAGCAACCGCAAGCGCTACCTCCGGCGCTGGGTGGCGGCACAGCAGATCGACCCGGCCGAGCGGAAGGGCCTGGAGCGCATCTTTGGTGAACGCACGGCCGCGCCGCACGTGGCCCAACTGGCGTCCAACCCGATGCAGTTGACCATCCTCCTGCACCTGATCCGCACGAAGGGGGATTCACTTCCCACCGCGCGTACGAGCCTCTACCGCGCCTACATGGACCTGTTCCTCGCGCGGGAGGCGGCCAAGTCGCGCGAGGTCCTGGACAACTTGGCCGACCTGGAGGAAGCGACCGCATTCATCGGGTGGTTCATGCACGCTCTCGCCGAGGTCGATGCGACCTCAACGCGTCTGCCTGGCGCACGCATCGTGCGCGAGATGACCATGTACCTGGCAAGCGTGCAGAAGGCCACAGGCGGCGTACAGGGGCTGTTCGAGGCGCTCCGCGATCGAGTTTGGGTTCTCACGAGCAAGCACACCGACACGTACGAGTTCGACGTCCAGTCGATCCGAGAGTTCTTCGCGGCACGTTTCCTCTACGAGTTCGCACAGTCCGACAGCGGCCACGGCTACGAGCCTGAGAACGCCCTAGTCGAACTACTACCCCGCTCCTACTGGTCGAACGCCGCGCGGTTCCTGGCGGGCCACTTCCAACCTCGCGAGATCGCGCACGTCGCCGATCTGATCGAGGAGCGACTCGCTGACGTCAGTGGGGCTCGCCAGATCCGAACCACCCTATGGACCCTGCTCGCCGACGGCATCTTCAAGGAGCGGCCACCTGCACAGACCCGTGTCGCGAAGATGCTCGCCGACGACCTGACAATCCGGTTCGTCGCGCCCGAGATCGTGCACGGCTCCACGCTCCCCGCGATCGCAAGCGACTTCGGGGCACCTGTGCTCGGCGAAGAACTCCGAATGGCCGTCGCTAAGGACCCGGCCTCGCCGATGACACGGTCGCGGCTCACCGTTGCCGCCGCTGTCAGCAACCATGACGAGCTCGAGGTGTGGTGGCAGTCCGAACTCGGCAAGGCGGCCGGAAAGCCCGAGGAGACTGCATGGCTTGTCGCAGGAGGCTCTCGTCGACTGGCCGCGTCTCTACCGGCAACCACGGTCAACGCTCTCGCTCTGGGGTCACCAGACGCAGCAGCCGCAGCGATCGAGGCAGGAGTGACTCCCGCCGATGGCTCCGCGAACGCGCAGCGGCTGCTTGATGCCGTCCTCGATGGCGAGTGCTCCGATGCCATTCCTCACGGGACTTCGGAGGCCAGCGACCTGCTCCGCGTCGTTGCCCCTCGCGTGCTCATGATGATGACCGGTCGCGACGGGGTGGGTGGCAACCTGAATCTCGGTGGACATCGGGCCTTCGCGATCAAAGAGAGTGAGCGCACCGCGGCCCTGAAGCGACTTGCGGAGCGTCGCGGTAACCGCGATATCCAGGAGGCCCTGCGCATCCACAAGAACGAGGGCGGTACCACCGCGCGGTGGGTGAACACTGCGCGTGCGCTCAGCGCCGCCTATGGTCGACCGACGTGGCTCGCTACGGAGATCGCAGCGATCGCGGCCGCGTTGCCGGAGCAGAAGTTCCTAACCGGCGGCAACATGACCAAGGGTGCTCCCTGTTTCGGGACGGAGATGGATTACGGCCAGTGGCTGCCCGCGGTCAGGGTGCACAAGTCGGACCAGAAGTGGTGGACAGAGCAGATTGAGTCGTGCGGCTGCGACCATGGCCGTGCGACCTGGGTCCTCGGCCTGCTCGTCGCGGGCAACCCCGCCGTCGTCCTGGCGCTGCTTCCCGAGATTGCCGACATCGTGGGCTCGTTACCCGTCATGGAGAAGTCGGCCCTACTTGCAACCAGTAGTCGAATCGCCGCGTCTGGGCTGCCACGCAGCCTTGGTGACCCGCGAGTCGACGAGAATGCTTCTGTAGAGGTCCGGCTATTAATCGGGCACTACTCGAGTGATCCCGTCGCGCTCTTCGATGACGACCTGATCATCGAGGCCGCGGCCCTCGGGCTGGGGTCTTGGCCCGCCGCGCGAGCTGCGGGCGAGCGGTTCCGGACAGACCCGTCGCCCGACACCGCTGGCCTTGTGTCCGCGTTCGGAACTGGGCCGACCGAAGTTCTGCCGTTGGAAAGCGAGATTCCGACGAACGTTGCCGAACACATGCTGCAAAACGCCTCGGCCTTCTCGCTCGGATGGCTCATCGCCGCTGATCGGGCACTCACCTCTGCCAGGTACTCGACGCCACTCAAGAACCACTCGGATGTGGCTTGGGGCATCTGACCCAGAGATTGAGGATCTGGACCGGCAGCACCAACACCAGCGACGACGGCGCCTCGCAGAGCGTCGTTCCATCGGCCAGGGCCGGCGAAACGCCCCGGAAGCGCCTGAGATCGCTTCCTGACGACCCGGCACACCCCTGAGTCGTGCCGATGTGGTGCCCGGGCGGCCGGGATTTTCGCTCAGAGCGATTCTGAGCGAGGCAGAGTCACCGTGCCGGACCGGCCGGATCTGGCCCCGCAGGCGGCACCGTGGAGTCGGGCCGGGTGATTGCGGTGCTGGCGACGAACCGCTGCTCGGCGGCCCGACGGCGCGACCCGGGATCGGTATTGGCGGCCTGCTTGCGGGCCTCGTCGTTGATCTCGTTGATGCGTGCCTGGGCGTACGCCGGGCGGTTGCGGTCGCGCTCCATGCTCTCGGTGACGGTCTGGTGCTCGAGGATGCCGGGCGCGAGGTGAAGCTTGGCGCGGAGACGCTCGAAGCCGGGAAGCCAGTGCTCGGACCCGCGAGAGCTGAGGATTCGGGCGGCCTGGTGGATGAGCTTCTGCCGGACGTCGGTGTCAGACCAATGTCCGGCGGTGCGGAGCAGGTGGTCGATCATCGCGTCGCCGAGGGGGGACCGGTTCTCGATGGCCGCGGCGATCGCGTCGGCGCCATCGGTCTCAAACAGGTTGGCCGGGTCCAGTCCGTCGGGCAGTTCGAGATAGGTGGGGTCGAGGTCGGCGGCGGTGAGGTGCCAGAACGCCTTCTGCGCGGACTTCCAACCGGCCGCGTCGGAGTCGGTGGCCACGGCGATGCGGTCGCGCCCGTCGACCATGTCGACGTGAGAGCGGAGCAGCTTGATCTGATTGACGGTGAGCGCGGTTCCCATCGGGGCGATGCCAACGGCGGTGCCGCTGCTGCCCAGGGTGATGGCCAACGCGTCCATGGGGCCCTCGACGATGACCGGGAGCGCGGCATCGCCGAGAGGTACGCGGGCTTCGGCGTACCCGAACAAGGCCTCGCCCTTGGTGAAGACCGGGGTCGTGCGGGTGTTGAGGTACTTCGGTCCGGCGAAATCGTCGTCGGTCTTGGAGGGGTTGCGACGGCCGACGAAGCCGAGGATCGTCTCACCGGTGGGGTCGTGGGGGTCGCGGATAGGCATGATGAGTCGGTCGCGGAAGAAGTCGCGGTAGTAGGTCGTGCCGTCGTTGCGTTCACGCTGGGAAACGAGCCCGGCCTGCTCCAGCTCGTCGAGGGTGGCGCCGTGCTCGGTGAGGTGGCGCATCAGGCTGCGGCCACCTCCGGGTGCGTACCCGACGGCGTAGCTGGGGTGGTCGGTGAGGTCGGTCCCCAGCCGCTCGCGGAGATAGGCCGGTGCCCACGAGCGCGGGTAGCAGGACTCGAAGTAGGCCAGGGCGTGTCTGTTGAGTTCGTGGATCCGCTCGGCCGGGATCTGATTCGGGTCTGGGAAGGCGTGCTCGGCGGTGACCTCGGCGCCCTGTTCCCACGGCAGGGGGGTCGCGTACGGGTCCTCGACGTACGGGTAGTGAGCGACCGCGCGATCGTCGTACGGTGTCGGCTCGTATTCGGCGAGGTCCGGCTCCCAGGCGACCGGCTCTGCCGCGAGGGTGTCGTAGTCGTCCGGCGTGGGGGAGTGGGCGAGAGGGACGTCGGTGCCGTCGGGCCGGTCTCGGTAGAAGGCGGCCATGAACTCGTCGGCGTCCTCGGGCGGCAGCAGGTCCGGGTCCGGGGGAACGTCGGCGTCGCTGTACGGCGCTGGTTCGTCACCGTGCACGGGCGGTTCTGTCGGCTGGTCGGTGAGCATGGCGATGCGCAGCACGAGCGCGTCGGCGACCTCGACACCGGTCAGGGACCCGTCCTGCGGTACGCCGGCGAGTGCGCTGGAGAGGATCTCGGTCGGGCTCCAGCCGTGGTGTTCACAGGCTTCGTCAACCGCCGCCACGAGCGCGGGCCACGCTGGCGCCTTCTGCAGGTACTCGGCCTTGGTGGTGCCGACGAGGTCGGTCAGCGCGCTGCGCCAGGTGGGCTGTAGCAGGTTCGCGGAGTGCTCGTCGGCGCCGAGCGCCGCCGGCCCGAGGTGCGGAACGAGACGCCACCACAGCGCGGCAGCCTGCTGCTCGTCGGGCAGCGGCCGCGCGGCTGAGGACGTGTCCGCGTCGGTGGCGGACTGGCCGCCAGAGAGCGATGGATCGGAGGCGAGCGCCTGCTTGATGTAGTCGGTGACGGGCAGCCCGGCGCGTTCGAGGCGGGCGAGTCGCTGGCACAGCGGCGTGATCCAGGGGTCCGCTCGGACGGTTTCGGGCAGCACCTGGTACCAAGTGCGCTGGGAGAAGGGGTAGCTGGGACGTGCCGAGCGGACGGCCCGGTTGAGCTTGGCCTGGTAGGCGCCCGGGGCGCCGATGGTGCGGTCGCCGGTGGGGCGAAGGTCGTTCTCGTCAGTCCTGGCCACTGCCCGCCACACGGCGAGATCGGCCCGCAGGTCGGCGTCCTCGTCCTCGAGGAACGGCTGTGCCCACACGGGCGCGGTGGCGCCGGTCCATCCCCGAGCCTGTTCGCGTACGGCGTCGATCTGCTCGCGCACGAGCTGGTGGTAGGCGGCCGCGAACGGCCCCCAGTCGTGGGCCTCGGCCAGGCGTCCGGGGATGCCGGGCAGCCACGGCAGGGGCCCGTCAGCGGGCGGGGGAGTGTCCGGGTCGTGTGGCCGGGCCGCGGTGAGTTCGGCGACGAGGTCGTCGATGCGGGCGTCGAGCACGGCGGCGGGGTCGCGTGCATCAGCCAGGGAACCGACACCCACGGCGGCGGTCAGCAGCTTCAAGGGGCTGTGCTCGTCGAGCGCGATGAGGGCGAGATGGGAGCGCAAGGTCGGCCACGCGGGAGCCTCGGTGAGACCCGTGAGGAGTGTTTCGGCGTGCGCGTCGATCTTGTCCATGCCGACGGGGCCGATGAGGTTCTCGGCGCCGGCAGTGACGGCGTCGTGGTAGCGGGCGGCCATGTCGCCGAGCAGCTGGTGCGGGTTGGTCTGCTCTCGCAGCGCGGTGGTCGCGGAGACGGGCGAGCCGTCGCGGCGCAGCATCTCGGCGATCCGGTCGAGCGCGGTCGGCGGGATCAGTGCCTCGGGCCGGATCAGGTTGTGCGGGTCGCCGTCGCTGGCGACGTTGAGGTAGAGGTGGTTGGCGAACTTGCCACGCGACAGCGCGACGTAGAGCAGGTTGCGGTCTTCGTCACCGGTGAGGACGACGT
>CAZIVD010000078.1:0-23396 GCA_964542635.1 uncultured Nocardioides sp.
GATCCTGCACGAGATGGCGCACATGTGGTTCGGCGACCTGGTGACCATGAAGTGGTGGGACGACCTGTGGCTCAACGAGTCCTTCGCGGAGTGGGCGTGCTATCACGCCGCCGTCGAGAACACCGAGTTCACCGAGTCCTGGACCGGCTTCACCAACGCCCGCAAGAACTGGGCGCTCCGCCAGGACCAGCTGCCCTCGACCCACCCGATCGCCGCGGACAACTTCGACCTGGAGGCTGTCGAGGTCAACTTCGACGGGATCACCTACGCCAAGGGCGCTTCGGTGCTCAAGCAGCTCGTCGCGTGGGTCGGTCTCGACGCCTTCCTGACCGGACTCCGGCAGTACTTCAAGGACCACGCCTACGCCAACTCCGAGTTCACCGACCTGCTCACCGCACTCGAGCAGGCGTCGGGCCGCGAGCTCGACTCGTGGGCCAAGGAATGGCTGCAGACCTCGGGAGTCAACACGCTGTCCGCCGAGTTTGAGCTCGCTGACGGCGCCTACACGTCGTTTGCGGTGCGGCAGGCCGCCGCGCCCGACTACCCCACCCTGAGGCGGCACCGGATCGGCATCGGCCTGTACGACGAGCAGGACGGCCGACTGGTCCGGCGACAGCAGGTCGAGGTCGACGTGCAAGGTGAGCTGACCGACCTGCCCGAGCTCGTCGGGCAGCGCCAGCCCGACCTGCTGTTGCTCAACGACGGCGACTTGACCTACGCCAAGATCCGCCTCGACGAGCGCTCGCTGGCCACCGTCATCGGCGGCCTGTCCCGCCTCGACGACTCCCTGGCGCGGGCACTGTGCTGGGGCGCCGCCTGGGACATGACCCGCGACGCCGAGATGTCGGCCACCGACTTCGTCTCCCTGGTGCTCGCCAACATCGCCGCCGAGACCGACGCGTTCGGCACCAGCCGACTCCCGATCTACGCCGGCTTGGCCATCGGCTCCTACTCGGCGCCGGAGCATCGGGCCGAGCTGCGCCAGCGCTGGGAGGACGGCCTGCGGGACCTGCTGATGGCCGCTGCACCTGGCAGCGACCACCAACTCACCTTCGCGCGCGCGTATGCCGCGGCGGCCGCCTCGGACCGAGCCCTGGCCGATCTCGAGGGGCTGCTCGACGGCAGCCTGGAGATCGAGGGGCTGGCCGTCGACACCGACCTGCGGTGGGTGCTGGTCACGCATCTGGCCCGCGCCGGCCGCGCCGAGGCGGACCGCATCGCCGAGGAGCTCGAGCGCGACAACACCATCTCCGGCAAGGAGTCCGCCGCCGGTGCGCTCGCCTCGCGGCCCACGGCCCAGGCCAAGGCGGAGGCGTGGGAGCAGGGGATGGTGCAGGAGAACGTGCCCAACGAGACCCACCGCTCCATCGCCCTCGCGTTCATGCGCTTCGGGCAGGAGGACGTGCTCGAGCCCTACCTCGAGCGCTACCTCGAGGCGGCGGACACGGTGTGGGAGCACCTCGGGACGCACAAGGCCTCCGTGGCTCTGGAGTACATGTTCCCCAAGCCTCTGGCCGGTCCTCTCCTGCTGGACAAGGTGGACGCCTGGCTGGGCTCCTCCGAGGCGAACCCGGCGGCGAAGCGCTATGTCCGCGAGGGCCGGGACGACGCGGCGAGGGCGTTGCGTGCCCAGGAGCGCGACCGCCAGGGGTGAGGATCGGGCGCTACTCCGCGTGGAGGGTCTGCGGCGCGCGGGCGTGCAGCGCCAGCATCCCCAGGCCGCGCTTGAGGCCACCGACGAGGTCGCCGGCCGCGAAGGCTGACTGCATCTCGAGGACGGCGAGCTGCACCTCGTGGTCGGTCAGCGTGCGTCGAACGTGGCTGCCGGTGACGACCTCGAGCTCCCGGGCGGCGGGATCCACCAGCACCAGCACGCTCCGCTCGGGGGCGACGAGCGCCCGGTGGAGGGCGACAGCGTGCGCGCGGGCGTCGCCGTCGGCCGATCCGACGTAGACCGAGAACTCACACCGGCTGGTCTCCTCGGCCCGGCGGATCGCCCGGTCGATCTCGTAGCGCTCGCCCGCGGTCAGCTCACCACCGGCCACTGGCCCCTCCGGTGTCGTCGGGCGCGGGCAGCTCGCCCGCGGTCGACCCGCCGGCCGCCAGCGCCTTCTCGGAGTCGCGCCGGCCCCCGAACCACTCCCCCTCGCCTCGCAGGGCGGTGGGCGTGACCGACTCGCCGCGCACGATCGGAGGGAGGTAGATGGCCAGGGCGATCAGCACGAGGAGCAGGGCCGGGAAGCCCAGCACCACGAGCAGGAAGGCGAGCGGGTTGACCTCGTCGGGGTCGCTCCAGCCCTCGGGTACGTCGGCACTCGCCGCACCGGCTGCCGCCAGGGGCAGCGCGACGGCGACGACCAGCACGACCAGGGTGCCCAGGAGCGGGCGCAGCGGCAGATCGATGGATCGAGGCTTGGTCACGATGCCGAGCCTATCGGCCTGAGCCGCCCGACATACTGACCCCATGTCCGCGCTGGTCCCCCTGGCTGCCCTTGACGCTGCTCTCGAAGCCCCCAAGGGCCTCGTGGCCGGCACCGCGACGGGCCGGATCCTGGCGGACCCCTGCGACGAGGGACAGGCGGTGTGCGGGACCGTCTACGACTGGACGGGCAGCGCGTGGGCGGCGCAGTTCGCCGACTCGTTCATCGGGACCCCGATGTCGCTGTTCGTGATCGCGCTCGTCGGCTTCCTCTCACGCTGGCTGCTGCACCGCGCCATCGACCGGATCGTGAAGCGGGCCGAGGAGGGCGTCCTTCCAGATCGCCTCAACAAGATGAGCCTCAACAAGGCTGCGGGCAAGAGCGAGGACACCGAGACCGCCTTCGACCGACGGGTGCAGCGGGCCCGGTCGGTGGGCGACCTGGCCAAGAGCGTCACGACCGGGGTGATCATCGCGGTGGTCGTGACGATGATGCTCGCCGAGCTCGGCTTCGCGATCGGCCCGATCGTCGCGAGCGCGGGCATCGCCGGCGTGGCCCTCAGCTTCGGCGCGCAGAATCTGGTCAAGGACTTCCTCGCCGGTACCTTCATGATCTTCGAGGACCAGCTCGGCGTGGGCGACTCGGTCGACATGGGCCTGGCCAGCGGGGTCGTCGAGGCGGTCGGCCTTCGGGTCACGCGGCTGCGCGACGTCAACGGCACGGTCTGGTACGTCCGCAACGGCGAGGTGGTGCGGGTCGGGAACCAGAGCCAGAACTGGGCGCGCACGGTGCTGGACGTGACCGTGCCCTACCACGAGGACATCGCCCGGGTCCGGCGCGTGCTGGCGGAGGTCGCCGAGGACCTCTGGCACGACGAGGACTTCGAGGGGATCGTCATCGAGCAGCCCGAGGTGTGGGGGGTCGAGTCGGTGACCACGGACACGGTCACCATGCGGGTCACCCTCAAGACGGCACCCCTCGAGCAGTGGCGGGTCGGTCGGGAGATGCGCGCCCGTATCAAGGCCCGCTTCGACGCCGAGGGGATCGGCGTTCCGTCGACCCGGACGGTCGTGGACCAGGACCGGGGCACGGGAGACGCCGGTCCGTCCTGAGGCCTGGGCGTTTGCGAGGATGGCCGGGTGACGACGTTCTACGACGAGATCGGTGGCTACGAGACCATCGAGCGCATCGTCGCCACCTTCTACCAGGGCGTCGCGGGTGACGAGGTGCTGCGCGCCCTGTACCCCGAGGAGGACCTCGGCCCGGCCGAGGAGCGCTTCCGGCTCTTCCTGGTGCAGTACTGGGGCGGCCCCACGACCTACTCCGACACCCGAGGGCATCCCCGGCTCCGCATGCGACACGCGCCGTTCGCGGTCACCCCGGACGCCAAGGATCGCTGGCTGGTGCACTTCCGCGCGGGTCTCGACTCGGTCGACCTGACTCCGGAGCAGGACGCGCAGTTCTGGGACTACGTCACCCACGCCGCCCAGTTCATGGTCAACACCTTCGAGTGACCCGAGGGTCGCGGGTCAGCCGGCGGCTTCGGCCAACGCCGCCCGGAGATCCGGCTCGAGCGGCGCCGGCCGTCCGGTCTCGAGGTCGACGATCACCACGACGACGCGGGCGCGGGAGAGCAGCACGTCGCCGTCGCGGATCTCCGAGGTGATCTCCACCGACGTCCGACCCACTCGGGTGACCGCCGACCACGCGTCGTACGGTTCGCTGCGGAAAAGGATCGGCACGCGGTAGTCGACGTCGGTGCGGACCACCACGACGGTCGGGACCGGCCGCTGGTCCACCGTGCCCCTGATCCGGGACATCAGGAGGATGCGAGCCTCCGTGTAGTACTCGAAGTACTTGACGTTGTTGACGTGCCCATAGACGTCGACGTCCGAGAAGCGGACGTGCACGGGGTAATGGCCCCGCGCCTCGCTCGCCGCAAGAGGAGGCACCCGGCCGGTCCCGGGCCCGCTCCACTCAGACGGCTCCTCGAGGTAGGCCGCGAGGGCGGTGCGCTCCTCGGCGCTGAGGCGGCGTGGACGCTCGGTGGCGAAGAGGTACGGCGTGAGGACGGTCGTGGCGCGGCAGAAGATGCGCCGCGCGCCGTCGATGTCGCGGTAGACCTCGTAGGCCATCGTGAACGACGCCGCCCGGATCTCGGTCACCCAGCACTCGATCAGCACCGGGGCGAGGTCGAAGGTCAGCGGCGCGGTGAAGTGCACCTCGTGCCGGACCACGACGAGGCCCTCGGCCAGTTCGCCGGTGGCCTCACGACGGCTGTGGGTGCGCAGCAGGTCGACGCGGGCCTCCTGGAGGTAGTCGACGTAGACGACGTTGTTGACGTGCCCCTGCTGGTCCAGGTCGGCCCAGCGCATGGGGCACTCGTAGACGTGACGCACGGTTCGATGCTCCCAGATCGCGGCCGTTCCACCGGGCCGGGCGTCCGCCTCTCGGCTGGCTACTGCAGGCCGCGGATGGCGCGGCGCGGAGGTCGGCGGCCGGCGATCGTGCTCACCATGTCGACCGTCTGGCGGGTCTCGACGACCTCGTGGACGCGGAAGACCCGGGCCCCCGCCAGGGCGGATACTGCCGTGGCGGCCAGCGTGCCGGTGAGCCGCTCACCCACCGGAAGGCCGAGGGTCTCACCCACGAAGTCCTTGTTGCTCAGCGACACCAGCACCGGCCAGCCGGTCGCGACCAGCTCGTCGAGACGCCGGGTCACCTCGAGGGAGTGGAAGGTGTTCTTGCCGAAGTCGTGGGCGGGGTCGACCAGGATCGACTCGCGGGCCACTCCGGCGGCCAGGGCCCGTTCGGCATAGGCGACGGTGTCGTGCACGACGGCCGCCACCACGTCGGCGTACTCGACGCGGAAGGGTCGCGTGCGTGGCGTCACCCCGCCGGTGTGCGTGCACACGATCGCCGCGCCGTGATCTGCCGCGACATCGACCAGCTCGGGGTCCGCTCCACCCCATGCATCGTTGATCACGTCTGCCCCGGCGGCGCACGCCGCGTCGGCCACCGACGCTCGCCAGGTGTCGACCGAGATCACCAGGCGCGGGTGGCGGGCGCGGACAGCCGCGACGAAGTCGACGACCCGCGCGCGCTCCTCTCCCTCGTCGATCACCGCGCCGGGCGCGGCCTTGATGCCGCCCACGTCGACGATCTCGGCGCCCTGGGCGACGACGAGGTCCACCCGCTCGAACGCCTTGTCCTCGGCCCAGGTGGCCCCCTGGTCGTAGAAGGAGTCGGGCGTGCGGTTGACGATGGCCATCATCAAGGTGGCCTCGTCGTCGAACTCCTGGCTGCGCAGCCGCAAGGTCATGCCGGCGTCACCTCTCCGGACCGACGCTGGTCGCGGGCGGCCGCTCGTCGGTGGGCACCACGCGGTCCGCCGGTGTGACCCCGGCCAGGTACTGCCGCAGCAGCACCTCGTCACGCGCCGGGAGGCCGGCCCGGGCGAGCGCCGCGGCCAGGATCTGGGCCGCCATGCCCCCGAGGTCGTGCAGGGCCTGGTGCCGGTGGGCCCTGACGCCGAGGTCGACCTGCGCCAGGGCGTCCACGCCGTGAGCGGCCACGGTGTCGACCAAGGCGGCGAGCTCGACGGCGTAGCCGGTCGGCACGGACAGGGACTCGAAGAGCGAACGACGCACCGCCCACTCCCCCGCCAGCGGTTGCACGAGTCCGGCGAGGTCGGGAAAGAGCAGGCCGATCAGCGGTCGGGCGACCAGTTCGGTCACCCGGCCGCCATCGAGCGCGCCGTGCTCGCCGGGGCGCTCGTAGAAGCCCTTCACGAGCAGGACGTCGGGGGCATGGAGCAGCGGTCCGAGGAGCCCGGGGACGAAGTGGGTGTCCCAGTCGTGCAGGTCGGCGTCCATGAACACGATCAGCTCGCCGTGGGTGACGAACAGCGACTTCCACATCGCCTCGCCCTTCCCGGGCAGCGAGCCGAGGTCGGGACGGATCTCCGCCGACCGGTACACGGTCGCGCCCGCGTCCACCGCGATCTCGTAGGTCGCGTCGGTGGAGTCGGAGTCGACGACCACGATCTCGTCGAGCAGGGCCACGGTCTCCATCAGCGCCGTGCGCACCCGCGTGACGACGTCGCCGACCGTCGCCGCCTCGTTGCGGGCCGGCACCACCAGGCTCACGGTGGTTCCCGTCTTGGCCGCCATCAGGTCGTCGAGGCTCCAGTCCGACCAGTGGTGGGTGTGGCCCTCGAACCACCGGCCCGCCAGCATGGCGCCGACCCTACCTTCGGGGTCAGGACGGCAGCCGCGGGCGGTACGGCGTGGCGGAGCCGGCGAGGGCCGCGACCCGTTCGGCCACGCTCGGGTGGACGAGATCGCCGGCCACGACCTCCCGTCTCCGCCAGCCGAGCAGCCGCCACCAGCCGCCGTTCTCGTGGATGGCGCCCAGGACCCGGTCGGGCGGCAGGTCTTCCCGGGGACCGACCCCGACGAGCTCGCGATAGGGCTTGTCGGACACCAGCAGCCCGTGCTCGGCGGCCTCGCCCATCATCCAGTGGAAGGCGACGTCGGAGAGCCGGTGATCATCGGGGAACTGTCCGCCGACGTCACTGTGGACGCCGGCGAACCACTGCTCGACGTACCGGCCGTCCGACCTGGCCACGCTGCCCGCGTCGAAGCGGTAGACAGGGTAGGGCCGGCGCCGCTCGTCGAGCGCCATGGCGTGCCGCGCCGTCGCCACGTTGGTGATCCGTCGGGTGAAGGGCCACCGCGCCTGCTCGAACTGGGCCTTCCAGTTCAGCCAGCCGATCGTGCGCACCGTGTCCCAGACGCCGAGGAAGTGCACCTGCTGGGGGTCGAACCGGTTGCGGAACGCCGGGTTGCCGAAGCGCGCCGCGAACCGGTCGCGGAGCGCCCAGAACTCTGCCTCCTCCGCCGGCGAGGGGTCGTCGCGGCCGTGCTTGGCATAGAGCTTCAGCGCGTAGGGCACGAGGTTCTCCGTCCCCGGCCGCAGCAGCCCGACCGTGCGCAGCATGCCGGTGAGGGCGCGCGCCGTGTAGGCGCCGCGCGAGAAGCCAAAGACATAGATCCGGTCGCCGTACCTGAAGTTCGCCGAGAGCCAGGTGTAGGCCTCCTCGATGTTGTCCTGCACCCCGAAGCCGACCACCAGGCCGGCGACCCGCGTGGCCGTGCGGCCGAGTCGGGTGACCGCGCCGCGGGCGCCCATGGTGCCGACCCCGGGGTCGTAGTAGACGAGTTGCCGGGAGGTCTTGGCCGCCACCGCGTAGGTGCGCGCGACGTTGGTGGTGCCGGTCTCGGGCTCGTTGCTCGTGCCGTCGAGGCACACCACCAGGTTGCGCCCGCGCGGACCGCTGGGGCCGCGCGGCGCGGGCTGCTGCTCGGCCATGGCTCCAGTGTCCCGTGCCGTGCTCCGGGCCGGCGAGCCCCGTCAGTCGGACGCGCTCGCGCGCTCGAGGCGGAAGCCGACCCCGCGGACGGCGACGACGCGGTCGGTCACTCCGGCCAGGGCGAGCTTGTGGCGCAGTCGACCGATGGTGACGTCGAGCGTCTTGGTGGAGCCGTACCAGTGCTCGTCCCACACCCGGGACATCAGCTCGACCCGCGAGACCACCTTGTCGCGGTTGGCCTCGAGGACCCGGAGCACGTCGAACTCCTTGCCGGTCAGCAGGATCTCCTCGCCGCCGGCGAACACCCTCCGCGCCTCTGCGTCGAGGTAGAGGACCGGGTCGCCGCGTTCGTCGAGTCCGCCCAGCGAGGGCCCGAGGCGGCGCAGCAGCGCCCGCACCCGGGCGAGCAGCTCGGCGAGGCCGAAGGGCTTGGTGAGGTAGTCGTCCGCCCCCGAGTCGAGACCCACCACGCGGTCCAGCTCGCGGGTGCGCGCGGTCACGATCAGGACCGCGCCCTCGAAGCCCGACTCGCGCAGCGTCCGGCAGACGTCCAGCCCGTCCATGTCCGGGAGGGCGAGGTCGAGGATGACCACCTCGGCGCTCTGCCGGGCGACCAGGTCGAGGACCTCACGTCCGGTGCCGACCCAGTCGACGTCGTACCCCTCACGCTCGAGGGTCCGGACCAGTGGGAAGGCGATGTCGCGCTCGTCCTCGACGATGAGTACCCGAGCCCCCATGATTCTCCAGAATAGGCCGACCCTTGGTCGGGCGGGGGCGAATCAGTGAACCGGCCGGGCCACCCGGAAGTGGTACTCCCAGGCGGCCCGCCGGGGACCCCCGCCCGGCGGGACCGCCACCCCCGTGTGAGCCGGGAGCAGGCAAGCCACATGGTCGCGGGGCTACCCCCCAAAGACCCCTGACCAGGTGGCTTCGCCGCCATCGACGGTAAGCGCAGGCGGCCCCCGTGATTGCCACAGGAGACCAACAGCAGATCAACGTTTCGGTAACAGGCCCTCGAGCGACGCCCGTTCCGGATCGGTCAGCCGTTCCAGGACCTCCTCGAACCGGAACTGCCCCAGGGCCAGGGGATCCTCGGCGCCTGCTTCGACCTCAGCCCAGGTGACCGGCGTGGCGACCGTGGGCAGCTCGCGACCCCGCAGGGAGTACGGCGTGAGGGTCGTCTTCGACCCGGAGTTCTGGGACCAGTCCAAGAACACCTTCCCGGAGCGACGCGCCTTGGTCATGGTGGCGGTGACCAGGCGCGGGTGCTCGGCCTCGAGCTCTTCGGCCACCGCCTTCGCGAGGGCGGTCACGTCGTCGGGGTCGAGCCGCTCTGGGAGCACGGCGTAGAGATGCAGACCCTTGCTGCCACTCGTGACGGCCGCTGCCGCAAGGTCGCGCTCCGCCAGCCGGTCGCGCACGAGCAGGGCCACCCGGCAGCATTCGTGGAGACCCGCAGGCTCCCCCGGGTCGAGGTCGACCACGAGTCGGTCGGCACCTCGCAAGCGGCCCCGCTTGGTGACGGTCCACTGGTGCACGTGCAGCTCCAGCGCCGCCAGGTTCGCCAGCCAGGTGAGGGTCGCGAGGTCGTCGACGATCGGGAACACCAGGGTGTCGCCGTACTTCGACGGACCCCGCGAACCGGTCGTCGGCACCTCCGCCCTGCGCACCCACGAGGGGGTCCCGGCCGGGATGTTCTTCTCGAAGAAGCTCTGTCTCTCGACTCCGTTGGGCCAGCGCACCCGGGTGACACAGCGGTCGGCGAGGAGCGGGAGCAGGACGGGCGAGGCGCGCGCGTAGTAGTCGAGCACCTCCCCCTTGGTGGTGCCGCTGCGGGGGTAGAGCACCTTGTCGAGGTTGCTCAGGGTGAGCGTGCGGCCCTCGACGTCGACGCGCACCTCGGTGCCGGTGGCCGCGTCCCCACGCGGACTCACGGCCGAGCCTCCGCGGCGCGGAGGTCGGCCGGGGTGAGGTCGGCGCGCACGCCGCGGTACGACGGCTGTCTGAGTCGCTGGTTGCGTGCGGTCTGGTGGCTGTCGACCTCGACGACGACGACCGGGTCGACCCAGTGCGTGCCGGTCGCGTCGACCCGCGGCACCTCGTCGTCGAACGGGCTGTCGGCGCGCGCGAGCGGAGCCAGCAGGCGGGTCAGGGTCGTACTCGCCTTCCCCCCGATCCCGCTGCCGACCCGGCCCCGGTAGAGCAACCCCTCGGGGGTCACCTCGCCGACCAGGACGGCCGCGAGCTGGCCATGGGCCGCGCCGTCCTGGGGGCGCCACCCGCCCACGACGAAGGAGCCGCTCAGGCGGTGCGCCAGCTTGACCCACGCCGCGGTGCGGGTGTCGAAGGCGTACGTCGAGGCGCGTCGCTTGCTGACCACACCCTCGAGACCCTGGGCGCGGGTCGCCTCGAAGAGCATCGCGCCGTCGTCGTACACCGCGGGCACCTGCCAGGCGCCGTCGAGCCCGAGGCTCTCGAGCCGGGCCCGTCGCTCCTCCAGCGGCAGCCCCGTGAGGTCCTCCTCGTCGAGCCGGAGCAGGTCGAAGACCATGTAGGTCGCCGGGACGGCGCCGGCGAGCCGACGCGCGGCCTGCGCGTTGCGGACGTGCATCCGGTCCTGCAACACCCGGAAGTCGGGCAGCCCGTGCTCGTTGAGCGCGATCACCTCGCCGTCGACGAGCAGGTCCCGACCAGCGAGTGGCGCGACCGCCAGGTCGGGCCAGGCGACGGTGACGTCGTTGCCGTTGCGGCTCCACATCCGCACCCGCCCCCCGGCGACCTCGGCGAGGATCCGGACGCCGTCCCACTTGACCTCGTGCACCCATGCGTCGCCGCGCGGCACGTGGGTCCCCTTGCTGGCCAGCATCGGACGCATGGGCCCATCCTCCCCGAAGCCGTACCCTGGCACTCATGCGAGCCATCTGGAAGGGCGCGGTGTCGTTCGGGCTGGTCAGCGTGCCCGTCAAGGTCTACGCGGCGACCGAGTCCCACGACGTGTCGTTCCGCCAGGTGCACGCCCAGGACGGCGGGCGGATCAAGTACCAGCGGATCTGCTCCCTCGACGGCGAGGAGGTGCCCTACTCCGACATCGCCAAGGGCTACGAGACCGAGGACGGCGAGATGGTCATCCTCGACGAGGACGACCTGGCCGAGCTGCCCTCGGTCTCGTCTCGGGAGATCGCGGTGGAGAAGTTCGTGCCGCGCGAGCAGATCGACCCGATGCTGCTGGAGAAGTCCTACTACCTCGAGCCGGAGAAGACCGGGGCCAAGCCGTACGCCCTGCTCCGGCAGGCCCTCCTCGACGCCGACCGGATGGCCGTGGTGACCGTGGCCCTGCGCAACCGCACCACCGTCGCCGTGCTCCGGGTGCGCGACGACGTGATCGTGATGCAGACGATGATGTGGCCCGACGAGGTCCGCACGCCCGACTTCAGCATCGAGGCGGGCGAGGTCAAGCCCGCCGAGGTGAAGATGGCGCACATGCTCGTCGAGACGCTGGCCGGGGACTTCGACGCCGCGGAGTTCGAGGACGACTACGCCGCCGCGGTCGAGGCCCTCGTCAAGGCCAAGATCGAGGGGGGCGAAGTGCAGCGCACCCCCACCTCGACCAAGTCGTCGGGCGAGGTCGTGGACCTCCTCGCCGCGCTGCAGCGATCCGTCGAGGCGGCCAAGGCCTCTCGCGGCGAGGCCGAGAAGCCCGAGAAGAAGGCCCGCAAGAAGTCCGCGGCCAAGAAGTCGAAGGCGAGCTAGTGGTTGCCGCCCGAGGCTCGTCGGGGGTGGCCACGAGGGCTCGGGCTCAGCGAGCCGCCTGATCCACCTCGCCGAAGACGTAGCCGCCCTCGCCGTCGTCGCCGGCGGCCGCCCACCGGGTGACGACCCGGCCTTCGCCGAGCAGCCGCTCGAAGGAGGACCTGACGGCGAGCCGCCGGGACAGGCCGGCCGCCGGGTCCGCCCGCCGGAGCGCGCCGTAGTCGCTCGGCACACGCACCACGACGTCCTCGATGGCCGCGGCCCGTGGCGGCGGCGGAAGGGGGCGGCCGAGAGCCCAGGACACCACCACCCGGTCCGTGTGATCCCCGGCGTTGAAGTCGTCGTCCAGCTCGCCGTAGAAGTCCCGGTGATAGGCGGTCGGCAGCGCGCCGAGACGACCCAGGTTGAAAGCCGCGTTGCGGGCCAGCATCGGGTCGAAGGTCCACCGCAGCTCGGCGAGCCCGTGGGCGAGACCCCAGGCCCGCTGGTGCAGCTTGACCGCCAGGCCGACCCCCGACCGCTGCTCGGCCGGATGGACACCGGCCACGTGGGAGTGCAGGTAGACGGCATCGGTGGACGACTGCCTCCCGAGCCAGCCGATCCCGGCACCGACCAGGCGGTCGTTCCTGAAGGCGCCTCCGACGTATCCACCGGAATGGGTGAGCGCTGTCTGCACGTCAACCGACAACGTCGCACCCGGGGATCCCCAGATCCCCGCGAGCAGCCGCTCGCAGGCCGCGAAGTCGTCCGGACCGTCCAGCAGCCGGAGCACGAGACCGGCGCGAGCGGCGGCGTCGGCTGCGTCGGCCGAGGCCTCGCCGGCCCTCACCTGGTCCTCCTCGGGGCCGATCATCGCCTCGGCGCCGGGATCGTAAGGTCGTGCACCTCGTGGTGCACCGTGAAGTCCGCCACCGCCGCGGCATCGACCTCGACCCCCGCCCCTGGGCCGGTGGGCACGGCGAGCGTGCCATCCACCAGTTCGAAAGGCGCCGTGATGTCGCGCTCGAAGTAGCGCGAGGTCGCGGAGATATCGCTCGGGAACGTGAACTGCGGCAGGGACGCGAGCGAGAGGTTCTGAGCGCGGCCGACCCCCGACTCGAGCATCCCGCCGCACCACACGGGGACACTGGCTGCCGCACAGACGTCGTGCACGCGCCGTGCCTCGAGGTAGCCGCCCACCCGGGCCGGCTTGATGTTCACGACGCTGCACGCGCCAGACTCGATCGCCCGGAGGGCGTCGCGCGCGGACTTCACCGACTCATCCAGACAGACCGGGGTCGAGGTGCACTGCGCCAGTCGCGCGTGCGCTCGGAGGTCGTCTGCGGGGAACGGCTGCTCGACCATGCTCAGGCCGAAACGTTCCAGGCCGGCGAGCAGGGCGACGTCCGCCGACGTATAGGCGCCGTTCCCGTCCACCTGCAGGTCCACGTCGTCGCCGAGCTCGGCGCGCACCCGGGAGACCGGCTCGACGTCCCAGCCGGGCTGGATCTTGAGCTTGATCCGGGGGTAGCCCTGCGCCCGGTAGTCCGTCACCAGGCCGACGAGCTCGTCGAGGGTGTCGGTGATGCCCACCGAGACACCCACGGGGATCCGATCACGGACGCCACCGAGATAGCTGCGCAGGCTCATGCCGGCCGCCCGCAGCTCGGCATCGAGGACTGCGGCCTCCAACGCAGACTTGGTGAAGTGGTGGCCGACCACCGACCGAAGGACGTGGCCCACCGACGATCCGGCGATCTCGCGACCCGCGAGCACCGGGACGAACAAGTCGCGGAGGGCGAGCAGCGAGGAGCCGACGTACTCGTGGCCGAAGATCGGCGCGTCCTCGACGGGCAGGTCGGCCCAGCCCGGGCCTGCGTCGGTGTCCACCCTCAGGAAGAGCGCACGGCGCGATACCTCGAGGCTCTGCGAGGTCCGGAACGGCACCCGGAGCGGCATGTCGAGCAGGCGGACGTCGATGCGTTCGATGCGCACGGACCCTGCCTACACCATCGCCCGCCTGAACGAGGTCAGGCCCCTCGCCTGCGCCCGGGCCACCTCAAGTGGTCTCCCATCGGAACAGCCTGGCCGCGAGCAACGTCACCACCGCGGTGAACGCCGCGAGCACCAGCATCGGCACCACGACCGCGCTCGCCGGCTCGCCGCGCACCATCACGTCGAGCATGCCCTCGTTCAGCCACCAGAGGGGCAACACGTGCGCCAGCGACTGGATCCAGGCAGGGGCGGCGTCGAGCGGGAAGAACGATCCGCTGAGGAAGGCCATCGGCAGCACGATGAAGTTCGCCATGTTGACCGCGCCCTCGGTGGTCTTGGCGACCGCGCCGGACAGCAGGCCGATGGCCATGAAGCACAGCGTCCCCACGACCAGCAGCGGTATGGCGGCGCACCAGGCGCCGGTGAGTTGCAGGCCGAACAGACCGGCCCCGAGGGCCAGGAAGATCGCCATCTGTCCCAGCGCGATGCCCACCGTGACGGTGACCCGCGCGCCGACGAGAGTGCCGGTGGAGACGGGTGCGAGCTGCAGGCGTCGCAGCAGCTTGGAGTTGCGCCAGCCGTTGAGCGTCGCGGCGGCCCCGAAGGCGGCGCTCATCGCCACCGCCCATCCGAGCAGGCCGGGGGTGACGTACTGGATCGTCTTGAGCGACTCGTCCTCGACGCGCCTCGCCTCGAACGAGTACGTCGGCGGCTGCCCGGACGCCGCCACGTTGGCACCGTCCACGAAGGCCTGCAGGACTCCTTGGGTGGTCGCAGCCTTGACCTGGTCGGTCTGCGTGTAGTGGGCGACCAGCGTGTTGCCCTGCATCTCCACCGCGACGTCGGCGTCGCCCTTGCGCACCGCCTCGAGGCTGGCGTCGAGGTCGGCGCTGTGGGTGACCTCGAAGGTCTCCGCGAAGGCGGCCTCGGCCTCGGACGGCAACTGCTCGACGATCGGGACCTCGCCGACCACGATCAGGTCGATCTTCGGCGCGCGGGCCTCTCCGAACAGGCTGCCGAAGAGCACCAGGAACATCAGCGGGAAGATCACGGCGAAGAACACCGAGGCCTTGTCCCGGACGAACCCGCGCACGATCGCCTTGCTGAGCGCCCAGAACGGGCTGGCCTGGGCCGTGCGGCTCATGCGCGGTACTCGCGTCCGGTGCGGTCGAGGAAGACGTCCTCGAGGGTGCCCGCCTGGACCTGGATCCCGGCGAGGTGACCGCCCTCCGCGAGCGTGGTCAGCACGGGCGCTGGTCGCCGAGTCCGGATCACCACGCCTCCGGCCTCCGACCACACCTCGTCGGTGCCGGCGATCGCCCGGGCCTCCTCCTCGCTCAGATGCCCGGGCGCCAGCGTGATCCGCGTCGGCGCGTCCAGCCCTCGGATCAGCGCGACCGGTGAGTCGAGCTCGAGCAGGCGCCCGTGGTCGATGATGGCCACGCGGTCGCACAACGCCTCCGCCTCGTCCATGTAGTGCGTCGTGAGCACGACGGTGCGCCCGCTGTCGTTGAGCCCTGACAGCAGCTCCCACAGGTTGCGGCGCGCCTGCGGGTCGAGCGCGGCCGTGGGCTCGTCGAGGAACACGATCTCCGGGTCGTGCACGAGGGCGCAGGCGAGCGAGAGCCGCTGCGCCTGCCCGCCGGAGAGGTCCTCGACGCGGGTGCTCGCCTTGTCGCCCAGCCCCACCCGCTCCAGCCAGTCGTCGGCGGTGGCCGGACGCACGCCGTACAGGGCGGAGATCGTGTGGATCTGCTCGCGAGCCGTGAGCCGCTCGAAGAACGCCGAGCTCTGCAGCTGGACGCCGATGCGGGGCTGGAGCGCCGGGTTGCGGGGCCACGGAGAGTCGCCGAGCAGCGTGATGCCACCCGCGTCGGGGCGACGGAGGCCCTCGATCAGCTCGAGGATGGTGGTCTTGCCGGCGCCGTTCGGACCGAGGATGCCGAAGAACTCGCCCTCGGCGACGTCGAAGCTGACCCCGTCGACCGCGCGGAGCTCGCCGTACACCTTCGTCAGGTCGGCGACCTCGATGGCTGCACTCACGTCCCCGAACCTAGCGAGCGGCCCACCGCGGGAACGGTCGGGCCTGCTCGAGCTGCGCCGCGAGCGAGAACAGCGTGGCCTCGTCGTCGGTGCGACCGACCAGCTGGACGGCCACCGGCAGCCCGTCGGGAGCCAGACCTGCGGGGACCGAGGCGGCGGGGTTGCCCGCGAGGTTCCAGGGCACGACGTAGGTGATCGTCGGCATGCTCCGCAGCGAGGAGCCGATGGTGCCCCGACCGGCGATCACGCCGAGGCGAGGTGGTCGCTGCGCGGTCACGGGCGTGAGCAGCACGTCGACGTCGTCGAAGACCCGGTTGAGCCGGGCGGAGTAGGCCTGGGTCCGACGCAGCGCCCATGCGCGGACCCGCGGCGTGACCCAGGAGCCCATCCGATAGGTCTGCCGCGTGCGCCGCTCGAGACGGCCGTAGTGCTCCACCTCGTCGGCCTCGGCGCGGATGCCCGCGAAGAACTGCGGCACGAATGCGGCAGTCGGATCGGGATAGCGCGGGTCCACCTCGCGGACGTCGTGCCCGAGCCCGGTGAGCAGCCGCGCCGTCTCCTCGACCGCAGCCACGTGCGCAGGGTCGCGCCGCACGCCGAGCGTGGGCGCGCGCGTGGCCCAGCCGACCCTGAGGCGGCCCGGGTCGCGGTCGGCGGCGCTCACGAACGGTTCGTCCCCCGCTGCCTGGAACAGGTCGCCGGGCGTGTTGCCCCTGATCACGTCGAAGACGGCCGCACTGTCCCGCACGCTGCGCGCCAGCGGACCGACGACCCCGAGTGCCCACCACAGGTGCGGGTGCGGAGCCGTCGTGACCCGTCCACGCTGCGGTTTGAGTCCGAACAGACCGCAGAACGAGGACGGGATCCGGATCGACCCGCCGCCGTCGCCACCGATGCCGACCGGCACCATCCCGGTCGCCACCGCGACCGCGGTGCCACCGCTCGACCCGCCGGGGCTGCGTGCTTGGTCCCACGGGTTGCGCGTGAAGCCGGTCGCCGTCGACTCCGTGTAGGGGAAGGAGCCGAACTCGGGCATCGCGGTCTTGCCGATGATCACGGCGCCAGCGGCCCGCAGCCGGCGCACCACTTCGCCGTCCGACTCGACCGGCGTGGTGTTGGCAGCGCCACCGAAGGTGGTGATGCAGCCCGCGACGTCGAGCTCCTCCTTGATCGCCACCGGCACGCCGTGGAGCGGTCCAGAAGCCTCGCCTCGAGCCAGCGCGGCGTCGCGTTCGTCGGCCTCCGCACGCGCCGCGTCGTCGAGGACGACGGTGAACGCGGAGTACGCAGGGTCGAGTCGCCTGATCCGCTCGAGCGCCGCCTCCACGACCTCCCGGGCGCTGACCTGACCGCTCGTCGTCACCCGTGCCGTGTCGACGACACCCAGCGCCGCCAGGTCGATCACGCGCCCAGCCTCCCACACCCCAGCAGGACCCCCGGTGGTCGAGGAGGTTGCGCAGCAACCGTCACGAGACCCCAGTCGGTCGTCGAGCCGGACGAGCCGGACGAGCCGAGTCCGCGTCGAGACTCCGGGACCAGCCCGCCCACCCCACGGGGTCTCGACACCGTTCGCCAGCGCTCGCGGGCTCGACCACCGGACTTCAGCCTCAGGCGAGCGAGTCGAGCCAGGCCTGGTGGAGGCCGGAGAAGTGCCCCTCGCCGCCGGCAATCAGGTCTGCCGGCGAGCCGTCCTCGACGATGCGACCGTGCTCCATCACCAGCACCCGGTCGGCGATCTCGACGGTGGACAGTCGGTGCGCGATGATCACCGCGGTGCGGCCCGACAGGATGGTCCGCAAGGCGCGCTGCACCTGTCGCTCCGACGGTACGTCGAGTGAGGACGTCGCCTCGTCGAGGATCAGCACCGCGGGATCGGCGAGGAAGGCCCGGGCGAAGGCCACGAGCTGGCGCTGGCCCGCGCTGAGCAGCCCGCCCCGATGGGACACCTGCGTCTCGTATCCCTGGGGAAGCTCGCGGATGAACCCGTCGGCGCCGAGCGCGGTCGCGGCGGCCACGACCTCCTCGATCCCGGCGCCCGGGCGCCCGAAGCGGATGTTGTCGGCGACGCTGCCGCTGAAGAGGTAGTTCTCCTGGGTGACCATCACCACAGCGCGGTGCAGTGTCTCGTCGGACAGGTCCCTGAGGTCGACACGGTCGAGCAGCACCCGTCCGCTCTGCGGGTCGTAGAACCGCGTGGCCAGCTTGGCCAGGGTGGTCTTGCCGGCCCCGGTGGTGCCGACCAGGGCGACGGTCTGACCCGACGGGATGACCAGGTCGAGCTCGGAGAGCACCGGGGTGCCGTCGACGTAGGAGAAGCTCACCCGGTCGAAGGTCACCTCGCCCCGAGGCTCCAGCAGCGGCACGGGATCGACCGGCTCGGGCACCCCCGGCTCCTCCTCGAGCACCCCGGAGAGCTTCTCCAGGGCCGCCGAGGCGGACTGGAAGGTGTTGTAGAACTGCGAGATCTCCATCATCGGCTCGAAGAACTGCCTCAGGTAGAGCAGGAAGGCGGCCAGCACGCCGACCGTGACCTCGCCGTGGTAGGCGAGGTAGCCGCCGTAGAGCAGCACCACGCCGATGGTGAGGTTGCCGATCAGGCGGATGCCGGGCATGAACCACCCGACGAGCCGGAAGGCGACCAGGTTGGCCGCGCGGTACTGCTCGTTGACGTCGTCGAAGATCTCCTGGTTGCGCGGCTCGCGTCGGAACGCCTGCACCGCCCGGATCCCGCCCATCGACTCGACGAAGTGGACGATGACCAGCGCGACCTTCTCGCGGGTGACGCGGTAGGAGCGTGCCGAGGACTTGCGGAACCAGTTGGTCAACCACGCCAGGAACGGGCCGCAGAGCAGCGCGACGAGGCCGAGCTTGACGTCGAGGAACAGCAGCATCGCGGTGACACCGACGAGCGTCAGGGCTGCCGTGACGAGGCCGTCGAAGCCGGTCTCGAGCATCTCGTAGATCGCGTCGACGTCGGAGGTCTGCCGGGAGATCACCCGCCCCGAGGTGTAGTCGTCGTGGAACGCGGGGCTGAGTCGCTGGAAGTGCCGGAACACCCGCCGACGGATGGTGAAGAGCAGGTCCTGCCCGATCCGCCCGGACCGGACCAGGAAGAGGTTGCGCGTGACAGCCTGCGTGACGGTGGCCAGCAGCACCAGGGAGACGATGACGAGGAGGGGCTCGAGGTCGTCGCTCTCCTGGATCGGCGGGATCCCCGTGTCGATGCCCACCTTGACGAGGTAGGGGATGGACAGCCGCGCGACGTTCTCGACCACCACGATGACGAGCAGCCACTTGATCGCCCGGGCGTAGGGCCGCAACAGGTCACCGAGCAGACGGCGCGAGCGCTCCGCGAGCCGGGCCGAGGTGGCCTCGCTCAGCTCGTCGGCGTGCCCGTCGGCCGCGACGCCGCGCCAGTCCTGCTCGGGAGGCGGCGGGGTGCTCCCTGGCGCCGAGGTCGCGCTCGCGGGCGTGGGGTTCATGCCGGGGCCTCTTGACGGCCCGGGTCGGAATCGGAGTCCGCCCCTTGCTCGGCATCGGCGGCCAGGAGCTGGCGGTACGCCGGCACCGACGCCAGCAGCTCACGATGCGTGCCGACATGGGTCACCGTGCCGTCCTGCAGCAGCGCCACGCGGTCGGCGAGGAGCACCGTGGACGCCCGGTGGGCGACGATCAGGCCGGTCGTGCCGGCGAGGACGCGTCGCAGGGCCTCCTCGACGAGACGCTCGGTGTGCACGTCGAGCGCCGACAGGGTGTCGTCGAGCACCAGCACGCGAGGCGCGGCGAGCACCGCGCGAGCCAGGGCCAGCCGCTGGCGCTGGCCCCCCGACAGCGACATGCCCTGCTCGCCGATGCGGGTGTCGAGCCCCCAGGGAAGGTCGAGGGCGAAAGCCGCCTGCGCGATCTCCAGCGCCTGGGCGATGTCGTCCTCCCCCGCGTCGGCGCGGCCGAGGGTGAGGTTCTCGCGAGCGCTCATCGAGAACAGTGTCGGCTCCTCGAAGGCCGTCGCCACGACCGACCGGAGAGCATCGAGCGTGAGGTCACGGATGTCGACGCCGTCGAGGGTGATCCGGCCTCCGGTGACGTCGTAGAGGCGCGGCACGAGGGCCGTCAGGATGGTCTTGCCACTGCCGGTGGCCCCCACGAGGGCGAGCGTCTCGCCGGGCAGGATCTCGAGGTTGACGTCGCGCAGCACCGGGCGGTCGGGCTCGTCGGGGAAGGCGAAGTCGACGTGCTCGAAGCGGAGCAGGCCGCCCTCGGCGGACAGCGTCTCTCCGCTCCCGTCGACGATGTCGGGCTCGGTGTCGAAGATCTCCAGGATCCGAGCGGCCGCGGTCATCGCCTCCTGGGCCATCGCGAGGATCACCCCGAGGGATGACACCGGCCAGACCAACGACAGCATCAGCGTGATGAACGCGACGAGCTCACCGGTGGTGAGGGCACCCCGCCCGACGCCGATGGCGCCGAGCAGCAGCACGACGACGACCGCAAGGTTGGGGATCACCTCGAGGAAGGTCCAGAACCTCGCGGAGAGCCGGACCTTCTCCATGCTGGTGCCCTGGAGGGTGCGGGCCGCTGCGTCGTAGTCGGCCGAGACGTGCTCGCTGCGGCCGAAGGACTTGATCACCCGGATGCCGACGGCGCCCTCCTCGGCGAGCGTCGCGAGGTCGCCCTGCTCGTCCTGGACCCGGCGCGACAGCACGACGTAGCCCTTCTCGAAGCGCATCGAGAGCCACACGATCGGGACGGAAGTCACGGCGACGACCAGGCCGAGCGGCCAGTACATGTGGAGGAGGACCCCGGTCACCACGACCAGTTGGGTGATGTTGATGATCAGGAAGAGGAGGCCGAAGCCGCTGAACCGACGGATCGCCGACAGGTCGGTGGTCGCCCGCGAGAGCAGCTGCCCGGACTGCCATTGGCTGTGGAAGCTCATCGGCAGTCGCTGGAGACGGTCGTAGAGGTCGCGCCGCATCGCCGTCTCGATCTGGAGGACAGCGGCGGACTGCACCCACCGCCGCCACCAGATGAAGAACGCCTCGAGCACCCCGAGGGCGAGCGCGAGCAGGCCGAGCGGGAGCACTCCGTCGAGCTCGTGATGGGCGATCGGACCGTCGATCAGGGCTTTGGTGACGAGCGGGATCGCGATCGACAGCGCCACGCCACCGAGCGCCGTCAGCAGCATGATCGCGAGGGCCCCGAGGTGGGGACGGAGGTAGCCCCGAAGGCGCCAGAGCGAGTGGACGCTGGCGGGCGGGTGGTCGGAGAGGGCTGCTGACATCGGTTCGTCCGACGATACGTCGAGGCACCGACAGTCGAGAAATCCTTTAGGCCGGGTAACGATCCTCGGCCACGCGCGCCCCGGCGACCCGGGCACCGCTCCCGTCCGGAACGGCCACCAGGACGGATCCATCCGTGTCGATCGTCCAGAATCCGCGGTCCTCCCCCGGGCTGGCTTCGAGCGTGACCGCGTCGTCGCCGGGGTGGGTGGGCCCGAGCCGGCTGGACCAGTGCAGGACGTAGCGCCCGTCGAGGGTGAGCTGGGCGTCGATCGCTCCCGGCACGAGCCTCCAGTCCCCCGACGCCCCTCCGTGGGGCGCGGGTCCGTCGGAGAGGGCCACGCCGTGGCATACGTCGGCCAGCCTGGTCCGCGGGCCGGCGAACGGCGTCATCGCATCGCCGTGGCGGAACTCCCACACCGCCGTCCCGGACGAGGTCCGCACGAACACCGCACCCGAGTCGATCCCGTCGACGACCAGCCCGTCGCATGCTCCGGAGCAGTCGAGGTCGCGGACGGCGACGACCTCCCCGGTCACGGCGTCGCTCACGTCGGCGGTCTCGTCGTCCCCGATCACAGCGAGGCCAGCGAGCGGCTCCACGCCTGATGGATCCCGCCGGAGCGGCGCCGGTTGGGTCGGCACCGCAGTCCGGTCAGGACGACAGCAGTCCCCTGATCACACGCAGACCCACCGACATCCGCGCCAGGTCGGCCGTGTCGTCGTCGCAGATCTCCTCCAGGGTGGCCGCCGCACGGCTGACGACCAGTGCGTCGTCGTCCTCCCACTTCGCGATCCGGGCCGGGGCCGGCTCGCTCGGATCCGTGCCGCGCAGGACCTGGGCGGTGAGCTGGGCGTGCACGGCGTACACGTCGTCGCGCAGCGCGGCCCGAGCCATGGTCTGCCACCGGTCCTCGCGCGGGAGGTCGAGGATCCGCGACACCAGGGCGGGCAGGCCCAGCCGTTCCCCGAGCGAGAAGTGCACCCTGGCCACCTCGAGCGGGTCGAGTCCGTCGCGGTCGGCGATCTCGGTGACCCCCAGCAGCACGTACGCCGGATGCAGGACCGCCACGCGCACCGCGAGGTCCTCCGGCACGTCCTGCCCCACGAGAGTGGACCGGCGGTGCTCGAACGCGTCGAGCTCCCGGCCGCTGAGCAGGCCGGGCAGCTCGGCCATCACGGCCTGGACCCGGTCGCGGAAGAAGTCGACGGTGGCCTGGCTGTCCAGGGGCGGTCGCCGGTTGGTGACCAGCCAGCGCGAAGCCCGCTCGACCAGCGTGCGCATCTCGATGCGCATCCGGGTCTGGACCGAGGCGTCGAGCACGTTGTCGTAGGAGGCGAGCTCCTCGCGCAGCGGCAGCGAGCCGAAGATCTCGCGGGCCACGAAGTTGGCTCTCGTCAGCTCGGCGGGTCCGGCACTGGTCTCGCCCTGGAGGCGCGGCCAGAACGTGAGGCCGGCGCCGTTCACGAGGTCGTTGACGACCTGGGTCACGATGATCTCGCGGCGCAGCGGGTGCTCGGCGATCTGCTCGGCGAACCCCGAGCGGATCTCCTCCGGGAAGTAGGCGTCCAGGTCGAACTGGCAGTAGGGGTCGTCGGGCAGGTCGGACTCGATCAGCTCCTCGGCGAGCACGATCTTGGTCCACGCGAGCAGCACCGAGAGCTCCGGCGCCGTCAGCCCCTCGTCACGCTCCAGCATGCGGCGCACCTGACGGCTCGAGGGCAGCCCCTCGAGCTCGCGGTTGAGCACCCCACGTCGCTCGAGCTTGCGCATCCAGTCCTCGTGGACGTGCAGCAGGGACGGGGCGTTGGCCAGCGCGTTGGCTAGCGCGAGGTTCTGCTGGTAGTTGTCGCGCAGCACCAGGTCGGCGACCTCGTCGGTCATCTGGGCGAGCAGCCGGTTGCGCTGCTTCTCGGTCAGGTCTCCGGCGGCGACGACGCGGTCGAGGAGGATCTTGAGGTTCACTTCGTGGTCCGAGGTGTCCACGCCCGCCGAGTTATCGATGAAATCGGTGTTGAGACGGCCGCCCGCCTCGGCGTACTCGACGCGGCCGAGTTGGGTGAGGCCGAGGTTGCCGCCTTCGCCGACGCAGCGGGCCCGCAGGTCCCGGCCGTTGATGCGGATCGCGTCGTTGGCCTTGTCGCCGGCCTCGGCGTCGGTCTCGCCCGCCGCCTTGACGTAGGTGCCGATGCCGCCGTTCCACAGCAGGTCCACCGGAGCCTTGAGGACGGCGCGCAGCAGCTCGGCCGGGGTCAGCGACACGGTCGCGGCGTCCAGGTCGAGGACCCGGCGCACCTGGTCGCTGATCGGCACGGACTTCAGCGACCGTGAGAACACGCCGCCGCCCTCGGAGATCAGGGACTTGTCGTAGTCCTGCCAGCTGGAGCGGGGCATATCGAAGAGGCGCTGCCGCTCGACGTACGACGTCTCCGGGTCGGGGTCGGGGTCCAAGAAGATGTCGCGGTGGTCGAAGGCCGCCACCAGCTTGGTGTGCCGGGACTGGAGCATGCCGTTGCCGAACACGTCGCCGGACATGTCGCCGATGCCGACGGCGGTGA
>CAZIVD010000079.1:0-22601 GCA_964542635.1 uncultured Nocardioides sp.
TAGCGCGCTTCCTTGACACGGAAGAGGTCACTGGTTCAAACCCAGTATCGCCCACGAGCATCAGCGCAGGTCAGAGGCCGGTTTCCAGATTGGGAACCGGCCTCGAGTTCATGGGCACATCACTCATCGAGCCGCCGGAGCGTGGTCTTGGCGTTGCCGCCACAGTGGATGTCATCCAGGCCGAGCATCAGCATCGCCACCCTGATCCGCTTGCCGACCTTCTTCGAGAACGGAATGAGGAGGCCGTTCCACCGCTTCACGAACTGCTGGGCCGTGTCTCCTCGGGTCGAGAGCATCGCGTAGGTGTCGGTCGAGACGTAGAGGGCCGACTCCAGCACCTCCCTCTCTGCGACGTCCGGCCAGTCTGCGGGCGGGAGGTACAACTTGCCTGCGATGTCGTGTTCCCGCTGGGCGGCCTTCTTGAGCGCTCGGTTGATGGAGGCCAGCCACTCGGGCGTGATGTCGCTGACGTGCACCGTGTCGCGGCCGCGGAACACGGCGGCGTTCAGGCGTTCATCGGAGGAAGCCAGCCGACACATCTGCTTGGAGAACACCTGGCGGGCCTGCTTCATCTTCATGGAGTCGGCCGCGTGCGCCGGTGGTGCGAGGAGGCCGATCAGGAGGGCGGCGAGCAGGGCGGAGAGGATGCGACGGGTCATGGGCGGGACCGTACGACGCACCTCCGATTCTGGGCCTGCGGGAGGAGCGTTCGATAGCGTCCCCGCGTGGACTGCGACGACTACCAGCGCGCGGCGATGCGCACGGCTCGCGACAAGGACGCCCCGGACGAGTTCATGCACCTGGTCCTGGGACTGGTCGGCGAGGCCGGCGAGATCGCCGAGAAGGTGAAGAAGCTGGTGCGGGACAAGAACAGCGATGTCGCGCTCCTCGATCGCGACGACATGGCCGCCGAGCTCGGCGATGTCTTGTGGTACGCCGCCGTCCTGGCCAACTACCTCGACCTCTCGCTCAACGACGTCGCCCAGCGCAACGTGGACAAGCTCGCCGACCGACAGCGTCGCGACGTCCTCGGTGGGTCCGGCGACCACCGCTGAGTCGGCCGAGGACGGCGCTGGCATGGACGTGCGCACCCGAGTGGCGACCACCGACGACCTGCCCTTCCTGGGCGAGGTGGACCGGCACCTCTCCTCGGATCATCAGGAGCACGTCGTCTCCCTCGGCCGGGTGATGGTCGCGGAAGCGGATGGAGCTCCCACCGGCTGCCTGCGGTGGGGGCTGTTCTGGGATCAGGTGCCGTTCATGAACCTGCTCTGGGTCGTCCACGAGAGGCGAGGACAGGGAGTCGGTACGGCGCTGGTCGCGGCCTGGGAGACCTCGTGCTCGGCTCTTGGGCACACGTTCGTACTCACCTCCACGTCGGCTGCCGAGGGGGCACAGCACTTCTACCGAAAGCTCGGGTACGTCGACAGCGGGAGCCTCTTCCTGCCGGACGAGCCGACGGAGCTCATCCTGCGCAAGTCCCTGGCGAGCTGACGCTCGCTCGTGTAGACCCCGTCGGGGGTCTGCACCTCGATCGGGTCACCTTCCTCGGACAGGGTGATCACGATGTCGCCGAACGGCGCGCGGTGGTCGACGATCTCGACCTTGCGGGGCTCCTCGCCGTGCCGGCCGGCGCGCCATGACCCCTTGCGCCCGTACCACCAGAGCGTCCCGTCGTCTTCCTCCACGAAGGAGTCGGTGGTGTAGTCGTCACCCAGCTCGCACGTGAGTGCCGAGGCGTAGGTGTCGTCGATGTCGTAGGTCTCGTCCACGTAGATCAGCAGCAGCTCCCCACGCGGACCGTGGAAGGTCCGGGCGTCATGGCGGATCGGTGCAGCGGGTCCGGGCGGGGAGGCGGCAGCATGGCCCATATGTCCCGGCCCACCCCGACCCTGCCCACTCCCACGCTGCAGACGGATCGAGTGCAGCTGCGCCCGTTCACGGACGACGACGCCGGTGTGCTGTTCGCACTGCACAGCAGGATCGAGGTGCTTCGCTATTGGGACGCGCCGCCGTGGGACGACCCGGCGCGAGCGAGGGGCTTCATCGAGCGGTGTCGACAGCTGGCAGACGAAGGGACCGGAGCCCGGCTCGCTATCGACCGTCGCACCGACAGCGCGTTCCTCGGCTGGTGCAGCCTGACCCGCTGGAATCCGGACTTCCGCAGCGCGGCACTGGGCTACTGCCTCGACGACGCGGCGTGGGGGCAGGGCTACGCGACGGAAGCAGCAGGTGCGGTGTTGGCGTGGGCCTTCGACACCCTCGATCTCAATCGGGTCCAGGCCGAGACCGACACGCGCAACGCGGCCTCGGCCCGCGTCCTGGAGAAGCTCGGCTTCAAGCGGGAGGGGACGCTGCGGGAGGACTGCGTGGTGGATGGCGACGTGTCCGACTCGTGGGTCTACGGGTTGCTCAGGCGTGAGCGGCTGAGCGCCTGACTCGGCTCTGCGACCATGGGCGGCATGGAGCTGGGGACCAGGGTCGACATCGCCGCCTCTCCGGACCGGGTGTGGGAGGTGCTCGTGGACGTCGAGCGGTGGCCGGAGTGGACGGAGTCGGTGACCAGCGTCCGGTCGCTGGACCCGGGCCCCCTCGCGGTCGGGTCGCGGGTCGAGGTCTCCCAGCCGCGGATCCCCACCGGCACCTACACGGTGACCGCCCTGGAGTCGGGCAGCGCCTTCACCTGGGAGCAGAAGCAGCCGGGCAGCACGGTGTCCGCCCATCACGAGTGCAGCCCGCTGCCCGACGGTGGCACCCGGGTCGAGCTGAAGGTCGTGATGGGCGGCGTGATCGGCGGCGTGGTCGGTCGGCTGTACCGCAAGCTCACCGAGCGCTACCTCGCCCTGGAGGCCGCCGGCCTCAAGTCCCGCGCGGAGGGCTCCGCAGGCTGAACGGCGCGACGAGCGCGACGCTGGCGGCGTACGGTCGAGCGGTGGGGATGACGCCGTTCCGGACCAGGGTGGAGGAAGGCCTGTGGCCGGTCGTCGAGGCCCACCTCGCCTCCCACGAGGCGGCAGGCATCGCCGTGGCCGTCGTGCGCGAGGGTGAGGTGGTCGCGCGTGGGTTCGGCGTCCGGGACCTCGGCAGCGGGTCGCCGGTCACGCAGGAGACGATGTTCCACCTGGCCCCAGTCTCGAAGCCCTTCGTCGCGACCGCGATCGTGTCACTGGCGACCGGTGCGGGCACCGGCGGAGCGGTGCTCGACCTCGATGCCCCGATCGTCGAGTGGGTGCCCGAGTTCACGCTGGCGGACGGTCGGGCCGGCGAGATCACGGCACGGCTCCTGTTGAGCCACACGAGCGGTCTCCCGGACGTCACCGACTATGGCTGGCACGATCCTCAGCTCGGGGACGACGCCCTCGGTGAGTTCGCCCGTAGTCTGTCGGGCTGGCGTCCGCAGGCGGAGCCCGGCTCGACCTATGCCTATTCCAACGCGGGGTTCGAGCTTCTCGGGCTGGTGATCGCCACAGCGATGGGCACGACGTTCGAGGACTCGCTCAAGCGACAGGTCCTGAACCCCCTGGGAATGCGGGACAGCACCTTCCTCCGGAGCGAGGTGCCCGCCCAGCTCGCCGCGTCGCCGCACGTGGGGATGCCGCTGTCGGTCCCCGGGGATGCCTATCCCTACACGCGGCGGCACGCGCCCAGTTCGACGCTGCACTCCAACCTGGTGGAGCTGGCCGGCTGGATGAGGGCCCTGGTCGAGCCGCGGCTGGACGCCGGGATGCTCGAGCTGATGTGGGAGCCGGTCGTGCGGGTCGGTCACCCTCCCTGGGAGGAGTCCGCCGCGCTCGAACTCGATCCCGGGAACGACGAGGCCTCGTCGATCCTGGCCAGCGTCCCTCCGACCATGGGCGGCTAGAACATCCCGCCGGCACCGCGGGCGACCGTGCCCGCCTCGTGGTCCTCCTTGCCGCAGCGCAGACAGCGGAGGAAGGTGCCGGTGGGCTCTCCTTCAGGCGAAGGAGGATAGGCGACCTTCGTCCACTTGTGGCTGACCAGGCACACGGTCCAGCGCTTCAGGTTGTCCATCGGGCTCCTCCTCGACCTTCGAGTGTCGCCGAGCGCATCGTCATTCTCCTCGCCGTTCGGGCCGAGCACAGGCTCCGGGGCCCCGTGGTCAGCGCAGGTCGGTCAGGTCATCGACGAAGCCGACGTTGGGTCCGGCCACGTTGCTGACCGTGCCGACCTTGATCGCGGTGAGCTTCTTGAAGTCGATGAACGCGTTGTTGGTCGACATGCAGGCCAGGGTCAGGGTGGTCGGCGTCGTGATCGTGAACGACGCGGTGGTGACCACCGTGTTGTAGGAGCTGCTCACGTCAGGCAGGTCGCCGCCACTCGAGTCGATGATCACTGCGCCGAGCAGCAAGCGGCAGTTCTGGTACTGCACGGACCCGGTGGCCTGGCGGTGCGCCCACGTCTTGCCGAAGGCGGCGTAGCTGCCCGGCTGGAGGGTCAGGGTCAACAGATTCTTGAACGTGATGTTTCCCTGGGTGCCGTTGTTGTTGTAGACGGTGAACACGTTGCTCGGCCCGATGTCACCGTCGACCCCCGGGGCTCCGGGAGGCCCGGCAGGTCCGGAAGGTCCGGAAGGTCCGGTGGGTCCTGCGGGTCCGGTGGCGCCCTTGAGCTTCTTCCTGGCGCCGGGGGAGAGGTCCTTGACCTTGAGGGTCTTGTCCTTCACGTCCTTGGTCGTGACTGTGTTGTCCTTGATGTCGGCGCCGGTGATCTTGACCGCTGCGTACGACGTCCCGCCCAGCGCGATGACGAGGGCGAGGGTGGAGGTGACCGCGGCGTAGCGGCCGCTCGAGATCATGCCCATGGTGGTTCTCGTTCTCTCCGGGAGTCCCGAGAGCCGGGGCCAGCATGACGCAGCAACGGCCCGCTCGGCGACCGTGCCGTCGTCAAGCCCTGGACCGCGCCAGCAGGTAGACGAAGTACGGCGCGCCCAGCAGTGCGACGATGACGCCCGCCGGGATCTGGGCCGGGGCGATCATCGTGCGACCCAGCGTGTCGGCCACGCCCAGGAGCACCGCGCCGAGCAGCGCCGCGACCGGCAGCACCCGCAGGTGCCGGCCACCCACCAGCCCGCGCGCCGCGTGTGGCGCGATCAGGCCGACGAAGCCCACCACGCCGACGGCCGACACGCACGCAGCGCTCAGCACGGCCGAGGAGGCCAGCACCAGCAGCCTGAAGGGCTCCAGCCCGATCCCGGCCAGCCGAGGGGTGTCCTCGTCGACCGCGAGCAGGTCGAGCTCCCGCCGGATGACGAGGGAGAGCGGCACGACCACGACCAGCACGACCACGATCGGCGCGAGCTGGCTCCAGGACCGGCCGTAGGTGGTGCCCGAGAGCCAGGTGAAGATGCGCGGCGTGTCCCAGGGGTCGGCGCGCACGAGCAACAGGGTGGTCAGCGCACCGGCGACGGCGGAGACGCCGATGCCGACCAGCACGAGCCGGTCGGAGTCGAGGCCCCCGCGCCAGGACAGCCCGTAGACGACCGCGAAGGTGAGCAGCGCGCCCGCGGTCGCCGCCAGGATCATGCTCGTGGTGGTGTCCACACCGCCCGTCACCACGATCACCGCGCCCAGGCCGGCTCCTCCCGTGATGCCCAGCAGGCCCGGCTCGGCCAGGGGGTTGCGGCAGGTCGCCTGCACCAGTGTCCCCGCCAGGGCGAGGCCGGCGCCCGCGAGCACCGCGGCGACGACCCGCGGGGCGCGCTCGTCGAGGGCGAAGCGCACGATCGGCAGGCCCTCGTCGCGCAGCCACAGAGCGATGTCGCCCGTCTTCAGCCAGGTGTGGCCGGCGAGCAGGCCGAGCAGCACCGAGCCTGCGACGAGGACCAGGCCCAGGACGAGCACGAGCATGAAGCGTCCTCGGCTGCGGACCCGGACGCCGGCGGCCGGCGGCTGCCGGGTAGGGCCGGCGTCGCGCAGACGGCGAGCGAGCACGACCAGGACGACCGCGCCCAGCAGGGTCGTGGTGACCCCGGTCGGGATGAAGATGGCCTCCTGGGCCCCGAGCGCGGCGCGCATGGCGACGTCCGAGCCGATCACCACGAGCGCGCCCAGGAGGCCCGACGCCGGCAGCAGCACGCCGTGGCGGTGCATCGCCGGCACGAACCGGCCGATCAGCCGGGCGATCGCCGGGGCGCACAGCCCGACGAAGCCGATCGGGCCTGCCAGCGTGACCGCTGCCGCGGTGAGGAGCACCGCGAGAATGGTCCCGAGCGCCCGGGTCCGGCGGATCGGCACGCCGAGCACCCCGGCCGTGTCGTCGCCGAGCGCCAGCAGGTCGAGGCGCCGGCTCAGCAGCAGGCCGGCGAGTGTGGCCACCAGGACTACCGGAGCGGCCTGCTCGAAAGCCCTCAGCCCGAGCTGGCTGAGGGAGCCGTTGCCCCACGCGAACAGGCCGAGCGTCTCCTGCTCGTGGAGGATCAGCAGGAGGGCGGTCAGCGAGCCGAGTGCCATCGCCACCGCCGAGCCAGCCAGGACGAGCCGGGTCGTCGAGGCTCGCGCGCCCCCGGCGAGCGCCATCACGAGGGCGGCCGCGAGCAGGCCGCCGACGAACGCCGTCGCACCCGACGCCCAGAGGGGTACGGCGAGCCCGAAGGCGGCCACGACGACCACGGCGAGGTAGGCCCCGGCCGTCACCGCGAGGGTGTCGGGCGAAGCGAGCGCGTTGCGCGCCACGGACTGGAAGAGCGCGCCGGCCACCCCCAGGGCGAACCCCACCGCGAGGCCGGCCGCCAGGCGGGGGACGCGCGACGAGAGCACGATGTCGCGGACCGCGACCTGGCCGGGGTCGGCCGGCTCCTGGCCGGTCAGCAGCCGGAGGAGGTCGCCGATGCCGACCCCCGAGGTGCCTTGCGTGAGATGCCACAGCGACACCACAAGGAGCACGACGAGCAGGGCGCCCAGAGCCGCGGCCGCGCCGACGATCCGACCCCGGCCGACGGGTGCCGGGGATGCCGAGGCCCCGCGCGGGCGACGCGGCCCGGCGGTGACCACTGGCGACCCCGGCATCCGCTCAGCCGGTCAGCACGTCGACGTACGCGTCGAGCACCTGCTGCGAGGAGCGCGGACCTCCGAAGGTCCAGATCCCCTCGGGGAAGGCGTGCAGCCGGCCCTCCTTCACGGCGGGCAGCGAGGACCAGATCTTGTTCTTGGCGAGCTCGGCGAAGATGTCGTCGGAGCCGTCCTTGGTGCCGGTGTGCAGCAGCATCGCCGCGCCGACCTCGCTGACGCCCTCGATGTCAGTGAGGCCGAGGCCGTACACCGGGTCCACGTCACCCGTCCAGGCGTTGGTGAGCCCGAGCTCCTCGCCGAGCTCGCCGACGAGCGAGCCCTGGCCGAACGGACGGATGCTGACGTTGCCGCCCTGGATCCAGCCGTCGAAGTAGAGGAAGTCACTGGTGGCCAGGTCAGCACCGGTCACCGCCTCCTTGGCCTGCGCCAGGCTGGCGTCGAACTCGTCGATGACGAGGTCGGCCCGCTCGGTGCGGCCGGTCGCCTCGGCGATCAACGAGAAGGTGTCCTTCATGTTCTGGATCGGGTCCTCGGTGTTGGCGCCCGAGGTCGCCAACACCGGGACGTCGTACTTCTCGAGCTGCTTGATGACCGGGTCGTCCTCGGCGTAGGGCTCGACGATCACCAGGTCGGGGTTCGCGGAGAAGAGCGCGTCGAGGTTGGGCTCGCCACGAACGCCGACGTCCTGGACGCCGGCCGGCAGGGTCTCGGCGGTGTCCCAGGTGGTGTAGCCCTCGACGTCCGCGACCGCGACCGGGGTCAGGCAGAGCGTGAGCACGTCCTCGATCTGCTGCCACTCGAGCGCGGCCACCCGGGTGGCCGGCTGGTCGAGCTCGACGGTGCGGCCGAGGGAGTCGGTGAGGGTGACCGGCTCGGTCGAGGTGGTCGTGGTGTCGTCGGCGCAGTCCGTGCTGCCGTCGGCTGCGGGAGACGGTGAGCCGGAGTCGGAGGCCTCTGGGGACTCGGAGGCGGAGTCCGACGCGGCAGCAGGCGGCTCCGCCGTGACGGACTCGGTGGTCCCGCAGGCGGTGAGCACGAGCAGCCCGGCGAGCAGGCCGAGGGCGCCGAGGGTGGGGAGCGGTCGGGTGCGCATGTCAGGTTCCTTCGATGGTCGGGTCGATGGCGGGGTCGATGGCAGGGTCGATGGCAGGGGACGAAAGACGGTGGTGCAGGTGGCGTTCGTGGTGGCGACCGCGCGGCTCCACCCGCAGCCGGCCGGTCTCCGGGTCGCGACGGGTCGTGATCGGCAGTCCGTAGACGTCGGAGAGCACCGGGCCGACGAGGACCTCCGAAGGCGTGCCCGCCGCGCGGATCCGGCCCTCGTGCAGCAGCACCACCTCGTCGGCCACGTCGGCGGCCTGGTCGAGGTCGTGGAGGACGACGCCGAGAGCGGTCCCGTGCTCGTCGGCGAGCACGCGGACCAGGTCCAGGATCTCCACCTGGAAGCGCAGGTCGAGGTGGTTCGTGGGCTCGTCGAGGAGCAGCACCCCGGTCTCCTGGGCCAGGCAGGTGGCCAGCCACACCCGCTGCAGCTCGCCCCCCGAGAGCTCGTCCACGGGACGCATCGCCATGTCGGCCGTGCCGGTGACCCGCAGCGCGTGGTCGATGGCCTCGCGGTCGGCGTCCGCCAGCGGAGCGAACCGGCCGCGGTGCGGGTGCCGGCCGAACGCCACGACGTCGCGGACGTCGAGCCCCGAGGGATGTGGGCGGGCCTGGGAGAGCAGGGTGACCCGGCGGGCGAACTCGCGTGCGCTCAGCGGCGCGACGTCCTGGTCGTCCAGGCGGACCCGTCCGGACTGGACGCGGTGGAGCCGCGCGAGGGAGCGGAGCACGGTCGACTTGCCGCTGCCGTTGGGTCCGATGAGCGCGGTGACGACGCCCGGCCGGAGGCGTAGCGACACCCCGTGGACGACCTGGTGCCGGTGGTACCCGAGGACGAGGTCGTCGCCCGCGAGGGTCTGGGTGCTTGCCACGGGGAGCACGCTATCGCATAGGTAAGGCTTGCCTAACTCATCGTCAAACTCGTCTTCTCGACGGGAGTCGAACAGATGCTCGAGTTCGTGGCACACTCGTGCCGTGGCAGGTGGGATGAACCGGCGCGACGGAGCCGACTACGGCACCATCGCCGACCGGATCGCCCACGCACGGGGAGGCCGGCCGTCGGCCCCGGCCCCGGACCGCGCCGGGCCCGAGGGCCTCAAGCACTGCTGGGTCACCGACGACCAGGGTCGGATGCCGGCGCTGCTCCTGCAGTGGCGGCGTACGGCGTCGGGATGGCAGGGGCGGGTGGTCCGCCCCGTCGCGGACGGCGACGGCTGGATCCTGGTCGACGAGTGGCTACCCGCCGCGCGTCTCGAGTCGGCGTGACGACCGAGACCTGGTCTGGCCCCGATCCGGTCAGCCCCGCACGAGCGGCACCGCGAACCTCGGAGACTCGTCGAGACCGGGTGACTCGTAGCGCAGGGTGCCGGCGTCGACCTGGGTCCAGCCCTCGGGGAGCGCGCTCGCGACATACCCGTCGGGCACGTGGAGGGTGACCCTGGTGGCCTGGGGCACGACGAGCGGTTGCGGGTCGATCGCGAGGTGGTAGGTGAGCGAGTCGCCCTCGGCGACCGCGGCCGCCGGCATCAGGTAGGAGACCTGCAGCACGGCCTGGCCGCCGGGCTCGATGAGCACCTTGCGGTAGAAGTACGGCCGGTCGAGCACCGAGCGGACCACGGGAGTGAACGGCATCCCTCGGATGGTCGCGGAGCCCACCTCGGCGCCCCGCGGGAGGAAGGCGGCCACGGCGTTCCCGGCCCACCTCGTGTAGTAGCCGAGCTTCGGGTCCTCGCTGCCGTGGACGTAGGGAGGCGAGGGGTTGCCCACCGTGACGGTCAAGCTGACCTCGGCGCTGCCGTCGGCGGCCAGCGTGACGTCGGAGTCGACCGTGCGGGCCTGCCAGTAGTCGGCCTTGCTGCCGTTGATGTTCTGGGTGGCGACGCCCAGGTAGTCATGATCGGTGTCGCTCAGGTCTCCGGCGAGGCCGCGGTCGACGAACGCCTCCTGGACCGTGCCGTCGCGGAAGTACATCGCGAAGTGCCGGCCCTTGGCGGCCTCGGCGAGGACCTCGGACTTCTGCGCGAGCTTGCCGTCGCCGAAGAGCTTCTCGCGGAAGACGGGCACCAGCGCGACGTTGAGCCGGTGCCGCTCGGCCGGGTCGTCGTAGGTGTCGTAGCTGCCGGCGAGCACCTGCACGAGGTTGTCGGCGGTGAGCTCGCCGTAGCCCTCGACCTGCACCGGGCCGGTGAGGGCCATCAGCCGGGACAGTCCTTGGAGATCGATGGCGATGACACCGTCGAGGTCCTCGTCGTAGATCGCGTGCCAGGCGCGCAGCAGCTCCTCGCCCGACTGCGACCAGTACGGCGAGAACGTCGCGCTGGTCACGCGGGTCTTGCCCGGCACGTGGAAGGGGTTGCCCTTGACCTTCGGCCACTTCACGAACTCGCCGCCCTCGGTGAGGTCCTCGGTGGTCGTCGTGCGCCCGAAGGTCGCCTCCCCACCCTCGAGCCGCAGCGTCGTCATGGTGAGGGTGGCGCCACCGGAGTAGCGCAGCTCGGCGGGGTTGAGGATCGCGACGAGGTAGGTGCGGCCGCCGTCCGCGCCGAGCACGTCGGGCAGCCGCCCGAGCACCGGGGCGGCGCGGTCGTAGGTGGTCAGGATCGGGTCGAGCCGGGCCTGCGCCTCGTCGCGGGCCGCGGCGACGCGGTCGCCGACGAAGGGGGTGTCGCCGTCGACCTCCGCGAGGGCGTCCGCGGCGGCATGGAGGTGTGTCCCGGCTTGGTCGACCCCGGTCAGGATCCGGCCCAGCTGGGCGAGGTCGACGGTGGTGTCCTGCATCAGCGTGTCGCTGCGCATCACGTCGGGATAGAGGTCCGCGCCGATCTCGGCGATCGAGGTGGCCTCGTCGAGGGCGTCGACGAGGTGCTGGGCGTCGGCGACGGCGCCCCCGGCCACGGGCACCCACCGCCATACGGTGCCCCCGATGCCGTGCACGCGATCCGAGGCCGCGTCGACGTGGGCGCGGGCCGAAGCCACCTGGTCCTCGGCCGTCGGCAGGTCGCCGGTGCGGAGTGCGTCCTCGGCGGCCATCAGCGATTGGCGGGCGGCGTCGGCCTCCGGCTGGACCTTCAGCAGGGGGAGCGCCAGCAGCGCCAAGCCGATCAGGACCAGGACGAGCGCAGCGAGGACGAGCGCAACCGTGCGACGCCGGCCCCCCCGGCGCCGTTCCGCCGCCCGGGAACCGCTCGTCATCAACCCTCCGTGTGTCGAGCAGAAGATACCGGTGAGGGCGAAACCCACGGGGCGAAACCGGGGGGCGGGGTCGCCGACCCGGTCGATACGATCGACGTTCCGTCCTCGATTCCGAGCAGACTCGATCCCCGAACAGAACAGGAACCCCTCGTGTCCGACCTCTCGATCGCCCTCGTCCACGCCGGTGCGCGTGAGGAGCGGCAGGTCACGACCGGGACCAAGGCCTGGGAGCTGTTCACCGACGCGCCGGAGATCGTCGCCGCGCGGGTCGGCGGGGTGCTGCGCGACCTGTCCCACGAGGTGGCCGACGGCGACGAGGTCGAGGGGATCGCGATCGACAGCTCGGACGGCCGCGACATCCTGCGGCACTCCACTGCGCACGTGATGGCGCAGGCCGTGCAGGAGATCTGGCCCGAGGCCAAACTCGGCATCGGGCCGCCGATCGAGAACGGCTTCTACTACGACTTCGACGTCGACGTGCCCTTCGTCCCGGCGGATCTGGAGAAGATCGAGACCCGGATGCGCAAGATCATCAAGGAGAACCAGCGGTTCTTCCGGCGCGCGGTCTCCGACCACGACGCGATCGGCGAGCTGGCCGACGAGCCCTACAAGATCGAGCTGATCGGACTCAAGGGCTCCGGGCGCGCGGACGACGGCGCCGAGGACATCGCCGAGGGCGCGAGCGTGGAGGTGGGCGGCGACGGCCTGACCATCTACGACAACATCCGGCGCGACGGCGAGGTGGCCTGGTCCGACCTGTGCCGCGGCCCGCACCTGCCGACCACCAGGCGGATCCCGGCGTTCAAGCTGATGCGCTCGGCCGCGGCGTACTGGCGCGGCAACGAGAAGAACAAGCAGCTCCAGCGCATCTACGGCACCGCCTGGGAGTCCAAGGAAGCGCTCGCGGACTACCTCCACCGCCTGGAGGAGGCCGAGCGGCGCGACCACCGCAAGCTGGGCCGCGAGCTCGACCTCTACAGCTTCCCCGACGAGCTCGGCTCCGGGATGGCCGTCTTCCACCCGCGCGGAGGCGTCATCAAGCGGGAGATGGAGGACTACGTCCGGCGGCGCCACATCGAGGAGGGCTTCGACTACGTCGGCACCCCCCACATCAGCAAGGACGGGCTGTTCCACACCTCGGGGCACCTGCCGTACTACGCCGACACGATGTTCCCGCCGATGGAGATGGAGCACGCGGAGTACCGCCTCAAGGCGATGAACTGCCCGATGCACAACCTCATCTACCAGTCGCGGCAGCGCTCCTACCGCGAGCTGCCGCTGCGGCTGTTCGAGTTCGGGTCGGTCTACCGCTACGAGAAGTCCGGCGTGGTCCACGGCCTGACCCGGGTGCGCGCGATGACCCAGGACGACTCGCACTCCTACGTCACCGCCGAGCAGGCGCCCGGTGAGGTCGAACACCTGCTGCGCTTCGTGACCGGGCTGCTGAGCGACTTCGGGCTCGACGACTACTACTTCGAGCTCTCCACCCGCGACGACTCCAAGCCGGAGAAGTTCATCGGCAGCGAGGAGCAGTGGCAGACCGCGACCCGCGTGCTGGAGGAGACCGCGCTCAAGTTCGGCGTCGACCTCGTGCCTGACCCGGGAGGCGCGGCCTTCTACGGCCCGAAGATCTCCGTGCAGGCCAAGGACGCGATCGGCCGGACCTGGCAGATGTCGACCATCCAGTACGACTTCAACCAGCCGGCGGGCTTCGGGCTGGAGTACGTCGCGGCGGACGGCAGCCGCCAGGAGCCGGTGATGATCCACTCGGCGAAGTTCGGCTCGATCGAGCGCTTCATCGGCGTGCTGGTGGAGCACTACGCGGGCGCGTTCCCGCCCTGGCTGGCGCCGGTGCAGGTGCAGGCGATCCCCGTGGCCGAGCGACACGTGGAGCACCTGCACGACGTGGCCCGGCAGATGCGGGCGGCGGGTCTCCGGGTGGAGGTCGACGACTCCGACGACCGGATGCAGAAGAAGATCCGCAACGCGCAGCTGCAGAAGGTGCCGTTCATGGTGATCGCGGGGGACGACGACGTGGCGGCCGAGGCCGTGTCGTTCCGCTACCGCGACGGGCGTCAGGACAACGGGATCCCCGTGGCCGAGGCGATCGAGCGGGTGGCCGCGGCGGTCGCGTCGCGCGAGCAGGTCTGACGGGCCCTGCCGGTGGAGCCGCGGGAGCCCGTGGAGCAGGACGGCATCGGCGCGCCCGACGGCCTCGAGCGTCTCTGGACGCCGTACCGGATGGCCTACATCCGTGGGCAGGACAAGCCGGTCGACAGCACGCCGGGGGAGTGCCTGTTCTGCCGGATCCCGGGGCTCGACGACGAGGCCGGGCTCGTGGTGCGGCGGGGGGTGACGGCGTACGTCGTGCTGAACCTGTACCCCTACAGTGCCGGTCACCTCATGGTCTGCCCCTACCGTCACATCGCCGACTACACCGAGGTCACCGACGAGGAGTCGGCCGAGATCGGGACCCTCACGCGTCAGGCGATGACCACCATCCGCGCCGTCTCACGCGCCGAGGGCTTCAACGTGGGGATGAACCAGGGCGCCGCCGGCGGCGCCGGGATCCGTGCCCACCTGCACCAGCACGTGGTGCCGCGGTGGGTGGGCGACGCGAACTTCATGCCCGTCATCGGTCACACCAAGACCGTCCCCCAGCTCCTGCACGACACCCGCGGGCTGCTCGCCGCCGCCTGGGTCGGGTGAGGGCCGTGCGCGTTCCTCCTGCGGTGGGCTGGTCCGTGCTCGCCCTGGTGTTCCTCGACGAGCTGCTCTTGATGGCGGCGTTGGCCGTGTGGGGTGCGTCCGCCGGCGGCTGGCCCCTTGCGGTCGTCGCCCCGCTCGTGGGGGTGACCGTGTGGTTCCTGTTCGCCTCGCCCAAGGCGCGCTTCGGCGGCCCGGTCGCGAGGCCCCTCGCCAAGGTGCTGGTGCTCGTCGCGGCGACGGCCGGCCTCGTGGTCGCGGGGCATCCGGGCTGGGCGGTGGCTCTGGTGGTCTTCTCCGTCGTGGTCAACGCCTTCGCGCTGCACCCCGACATCACCCGGCTCGCCTTGGAGGCCGGTGGTGACCACTAACGGGGACGGTCGAGCACGAGGTCCCGGGCGGCGGCGTACTGCTCGCGCACGGCGGGGTCCGGGTCCGCCTCGTGGACGGTCGTCGCGGTGAGCGGCCAGGTCGGAGGGTCGTCGGTGCCGGCGAGGACCCACGCGGCCTGGCGGGCGGCGCCGCGCGCGACGTACTCCCCGGGTGGGGGCACGTGGACCGGACGCCCGAACACAGCGGGTGCGATCTGCTGGACGGCGGGGGAGGCGGCGCCGCCGCCGACGAGGAGCACCCTCTCGACCTCGGCGCCCTGCCCGAGCAGGGCGTCGAGTCCGTCGGCCAGGCCGCACAGCAGGCCCTCCACGGCCGCCCGGGCCACCGTCGGGGGAAGCCAGGTGTCGAGGGTCAGTCCGTGCAGGGCCGCGGTGGCCGACGGCCGGTCGGGGGTGCGCTCCCCCTCGAAGTACGGCACCAGCACGGCACCGCCGGCCCCGGACGGAGCCGACAGTGCGAGCTCGGACAGGCCGGCGTGGTCGACCCCGAGGAGTGCGGCGGTCGAGTCCAGCACCCGGGCGGCGTTGAGGGTGCAGACCAGGGGAAGGAAGCGTCCCGTGGCGTCCGCGAACCCGGCGACGACACCCGAGGGGTCCGCGGCGGGCACCTCGGAGACCGCGCACGCGACCCCCGAGGTGCCGATCGAGACGACCACGTCGCCCGATCCGGCGGCCAGTCCCAGGGCCGCCGCGGCGTTGTCACCCGTGCCCGGCCCGAGGAGCGGACCGGCGTTCGACGTCCCCGCGGCCTCGGCAGGGCCCAGCACCTGAGGCACCACGGCGTCGTGCCCGAGGGCCAGCCGCAGCAGGTCGGGTCGGTACTCGCCGGTCGCGGGTGACCAGTAGCCGGTGCCGCTCGCGTCGCCGCGGTCGGTGACCAGGTCTGCGAGGTTGCCGGTGCCGAGCAGCCGCCAGGTCAGCCAGTCGTGGGGGAGGCACACCGCGGCGCTACGCCGGGCGGCGTCGGGCTCGTGGTCGGCCAGCCAGCGCAGCTTGGTGTGGGTGAACGAGGCGACCGGGACCGAGCCGACCGCCTCGGCCCACGCCGCAGGGCCGCCGAGGTCGGCGACGAGTGCCGCCGCAGCCGCCGCCGAGCGGGTGTCGTTCCACAGCAGCGCCGGTCGGACGACCTCGCCGTGCTCGTCGAGGCACACCATGCCGTGCTGCTGCCCGCCCACGGCCACGGCGGCCACGTCGGCCAGCCCCCCGGCGGCCGCGATCGCGGTCTGGAGGGCGGACCACCAGGCGTCCGGATGCACCTCGGTGCCGTCCGGATGGGATGCCCGGCCCTCCCGGACCACCTCGCCGGAGTCGGTGTCGACCACCAGCACCTTGCAGGACTGGGTGGAGGAGTCCACCCCCGCGACCAGCGTCATGCGCGTGCGACTCGTCAGCCGCGGGTGCCGTAGAGGTGCTCGAGCGCGAGCTGGTCGAGCCGCTCGAAGCCCATGCCGCGCTGGGCTGCCGCGTCGGGATCGAAGGCCTCGGCACGCAGGTCGGCGAGGCTCTCGCCGTCCGCGAGCGTGGACACCGCGAGCTGGTCGACCCGCGCGTCGACGAGCGCCTGCTGCACCTCCGGGTCCGCTCGGAAGGCCCGCACCTTCTCGCGGAGGATGAGGTAGTTGCGCATGCAGGCCCCGGCAGAGACCCACACGCCCTCGAGGTCCTCGGTGCGCGGGGGCTTGTAGTCGAAGTGGCGCGGGCCGTCGTAGCCGCCGTTCTCGACGATGTCGACGGTCCAGAAGGCGCCGCGGGCGTTGCCGGCTCCGAACCGGAGGTCCTGGTCGTAGCGCGGCCCGGTCTGGCCGTTGAGGTCGATGTGGAAGAGCTTGCCGTGCCACAGCGCCTGGGCGAGCCCGTGCGCGTAGTTGAGCGACGCCATCTCCTCGTGGCCGACCTCCGGGTTGAGGCCCACGAGCTCGGGGTGCTCGAGCTCGTTGATGAACGCAAGGGCGTGTCCGACCGTCGGCAGCAGGATGTCGCCGCGGGGCTCGTTGGGCTTGGGCTCGATCGCGAACCTCAGGTCGTAGCCCTGCTCCAGGGTGTACGCGCCCAGGATGTTGAACGCCTCGGCATACCGGTCGAGGGCAGCCTTGACGTCCTTGGCCGCTCCGGACTCCGCGCCCTCGCGGCCGCCCCAGGCGACGAAGACCTTCGCGCCCAGCTCGGCGGCCAGGTCGATCTGGTCGGCGGCCTTGCGGATCGCGAACCGGCGGACGTCGCGGTCGTTGTTGGTGAACCCACCGTCACGGAAGACCGGGTGGGAGAACAGGTTCGTGGTGACCATCGGGACGATCAGGCCGGTCTCGTCGAGGGCCGCGCGCAGCGAGTCGAGGGCGCGTTGACGGGTGGCCGCGTCGGCGTCGAACGGGAAGACGTCGTTGTCGTGGAAGGTGATCCCGTAGGCGCCGAGCTCGGCCAGCGTGTGGATCGCGGTGGCGGGGTCGAGCGGCGGCCGGATCTCGGTGCCGAACACGTCGACGCCCTGCCACCCCACGGTCCACAGGCCGAAGGAGAACCGGTCCTCCCGCGTGGGTCGCAGCGCACCCCAGTCCGTGCTCGAAGCAGACACGCTCACTCCTCTTCTCCGGTCGACCTTCCTTGGTCGACTCTTCCCTGGTCGACGTCGCGTCGTTACCAATTCGTTAGGTGAAACAACAAAGAGGCGGCCCCGGAGCCTTGCACGTCGTCGAGAACGCTCACTAAGTTGTCGGGCACAACATACACCGTGATGGCAGTCACATCACCCTCAGACCCTGGAGGTCAGCAGAAGATGGTCAGGAGCAAGGTCGTGAAGCGGATCGCCACCGTGGCGGCGCTCGGACTGTTCGCGGTCGGCGCAGCCGCCTGCGGAAGCGACGACTCGGGGTCGGCGGCAGAAGAAGGCGGCGGCGGCGGCGAGAGCGGCGGCACCGACATCGGGGTGATCCTCCCCGACGCCACCACCTCCCCGAGGTGGGAGGCCAACGACCGCCCCAGCCTGGAGGCGGCCTTCGAGGCGGCGGGTGTCACCGCCGATATCCAGAACGCCCAGGGCAGCGTCGACACGTTCGGCCAGCTCTGCGACCAGATGATCGGCGAGGGCGTCAAGGTCCTGATGATCGTCAACATCGACCAGGAGTCCGGCAAGGCCTGCCTCGACAAGGCGACCGACGCGGGCGTGCAGAGCATCGACTACGACCGGCTCACCCCGGGCGGCGGAGCGTCCTACTACGTGTCGTTCGACAACGTCGGCGTCGGGAGGCTGATGGGCGAGGGCCTGATCGCAGCCCTCGACGCGGCCGGCAAGACCAAGGCCAACATCGTTTACGTGAACGGCGCCGCAACCGACAACAACGCCGGTCTGTTCAAGAGCGGCTACGAGGAGGCCCTGGCCAGCAGGATCGACTCGGGTGACTACACCCTGGTCGGCGACCAGAGCGGTGAGTGGGACGCCACCAAGGCCGGTGACGTCTTCGAGCAGATGTACACCGACAACGACGGCAAGATCGACGGCGCCGTGGTGGCCAACGACACCATGGCCGGCGGCGTGATCGCCCGGCTCAAGGCGGCCGGATCGGCGGGCCAGATCCCCGTCACCGGTCAGGACGCCAGCGTGGAGGGCCTGCAGAACATCCTGCTGGGCTACCAGGCCGGCACGGTCTACAAGAACACCGACCTCGAGGCCGAGGCGGCCGCCAACCTGGCGATCGCGCTGATCAACGGTGACGACACCACGTCGCTGGTGAACGGCTCGGTGACCGACCCGGACACCAACGAGGACGTGCCCTCCTCGCTGGCCACCCCGGTCTGGGTGACCCTGGAGAACATCCAGCAGGTCTTCGACGACGGGTTCGCCACCGCCGCCGACGTCTGCACCGGTGAGGTCGCGGCCGCCTGCGAGAAGGCCGGCATCAGCTGACCCCACCCTGAGTGGCCGGCGGTCCGGTCGGCTCCCGCAGCCGGCCGGACCGCCGTACCTCGCCGCCCGACGTTCACCAGCGAAAGGACCATCCATGACCGCCGAGGCCCTCGCGCCGTCGCCCTCAGGCGCCGACACCGAGCCGCTGCTGAGCCTGCGCGGCATCCAGAAGAGCTTCGGCGCGGTCCATGTGCTCCGCGGCGTCGACCTCGATGTCCGCCGCGGCCAGGTCACCGCGCTGGTGGGCGACAACGGCGCCGGCAAGAGCACCCTGATCAAGGGCATCGCCGGCATCCACGCGTTCGACGAGGGGGACTACCTCTTCGAGGGACGGCCGGTGCACGTGCACGGCCCGAAGGACGCCAACGCCCTCGGCATCGAGGTCGTCTACCAGGACCTCGCCCTGTGCGACAACCTCGACGTCGTCCAGAACATGTTCCTCGGTCGCGAGCTCGGCAACGTCGCGGCGCTTGACGAGGACGCCATGGAGGCCCGGGCCCGCGAGACGCTGGACGGTTTGTCCGTGCGCACCCTGCGCTCCGTGCGCACGGCGGTGGCCTCGCTCTCCGGCGGCCAGCGACAGACCGTCGCCATCGCGCGTGCCGTGCTGTGGAACTCCAAGCTGGTCATCCTCGACGAGCCCACCGCCGCACTCGGCGTGGCCCAGACCGAGCAGGTGCTCCGCCTGGTGCGGCGGCTGGCCGACCACGGCCTCGCCGTCATCTTGATCAGCCACAACCTCAACGACGTCTTCCAGGTGGCCGACGACATCGCGGTCCTCTACCTCGGCACCATGGTCGCCCAGGTCAAACGGGCCGACGTCACGTCCAACCAGGTGGTCGAGCTGATCACCAGCGGCCGCTACGGCGACATGGGCCTCAGCGGCCAGGACGCCGCCCAGGTGGAGGAGGACCAGTGAGCACCCAGACCGAGCAGTCCGTCGGGTCGGACGCGCCCGAGCCCGACGAGTCCTCCTCCTCCGTCGGCTTCGGCGACATCGTCCGTGACTACGTCACCAAGATCCGCGGTGGGGACCTGGGCTCGATGCCCGCGATCCTCGGGCTCGTCGTGCTCGTCATCGTGTTCTCGATCCTGCGGCCCGGCCGCTTCACCGGACCCTTCAACGTCGCCAACCTGCTCAACCAGTCCGCCGGTGTGGTGGTGCTGTCGATGGGCCTGGTCTTCGTGCTGCTGCTGGGCGAGATCGACCTGTCCGCCGGCTACACCGGTGGCACGGCGGCCGCCGTCACCGGTGTGGTGATGACTCAGCACGGCCAGCCGTGGATCCCGTCGCTGCTCGCGGGCCTGGCCACCGGTGCCGTGATCGGCGCCGTCATCGGCCTCCTCGTCGCGCGGCTCGGCATCCCGTCCTTCGTGGTCACGTTGGCCTTCTTCTTAGGCCTGCAAGGCGTCCTGCTCGTGATCATCGGCGAAGGCGGCACCATCGCCTACCGCAACGACGTCATCCTCGCCCTCAACAACGACCCGATGCCGGTCTGGCTCGGCTGGACGCTCGCCGTCGTCGGCCTGGCCCTCTTCGCGTTGGTCACCTGGCGCAATGACACCCGGCGCCGCAAGGCGGGGCTGGAGGTGCAGCCGCTCCTGCTGTGGGGGCTCAAGACCGCCGGCCTGGCCCTCCTGGTGTTGGCGTTCGTCGCCTACCTCTCCCAGGAGCGCAGCCCCAACCCGACGCTGAAGTCGATCAAGGGCGTGCCGATGGTCGTCGCGCTCGTGGTGGGCCTGCTGATCGTGCTTACCTACGTGCTCAACCGCACCGCCTGGGGCCGGCACATCTATGCCGTCGGCGGCAACGCCGAGGCGGCCCGCCGTTCCGGCATCAACGTCGCGCGCGTCAAGCTGACCTGCTTCGTGATGTGCTCGACGATGGCCGCACTCGCCGGCCTGCTGATCGCCAGTCGCAACAACTCGGTCTCACCGACGACCGGTGGTGGCACCACCCTGCTCTTCGCGGTCGGGGCCGCCGTCATCGGCGGCACCAGCCTGTTCGGCGGCAAGGGTCGAGTCTCCGACGCCATCATCGGCGGCGTGGTCATCGCGGTGATCGCCAACGGCATGGGTCTGATGCGCCAGCCGACGGGCAACGTCTACATGATCACCGGGCTGGTGCTGCTCGTGGCCGCGAGCGTCGACGCGATCAGCCGGAGACAAGCGGCGGCATCCGGACGGGCTTAGCGCCTTGCCATCGAGAACGGGGCTGGGTCAGGAGGAGCTGCGGCGCAACAACCTGAGCGCCATCCTCACGCGGGTGCACGTGGCAGGACCGACGAGCCGGGCCGCGCTCACCCGAGCGCTCGGGTTGAACCGCAGCACCATCGGTGGACTCGCGGCGACCCTCGAGGACCTGGGGCTGATCACCGAGGGCGCCCCGGTCGTGGCCGGCCGGTCAGGCCGACCGTCGCTGGTCGTCCAGCCGCGCGAGGACAACGCCGTGGTCTCCATCGACATCGGGGTCGACCGGACCGTCGTCGGACTGGTCGCCCTCGGAGGAAGAGTGCTGCACCGCCGGGAGCGGGCGCACGCGCGCGGGGAGCACGACGTGGCGCACGTGATCGAGTCGCTGGCCCAGATGGTCGAGGACGTGCTCGTGGCGAGCCCCGACGTGCGGTGCTTCGGCGTGGGGGCCTCGGTGCCGGGAGCGATCAGGGCCGACGACGGGATGGTGCGCTTCGCGCCCAACCTCGGGTGGATCGACGAGCCCTTCACCGCGCTGCTCTCCGAGCGACTGGGTGCGCCGGTGCGCACCGGCAACGACGCCAACCTCGGGGTGCTGGCCGAGCACGTGCGGGGCGCCGCCGTCGGCGCCCACGACGTGGCCTACCTGAGCGGCAGTGTCGGTGTCGGCGGCGGGTTCCTGGTCGGCGGCGTCCCCCTGACCGGCTCGCACGGCTACGCCGGCGAGGTCGGCCACCTGCTCGTCGACAACGCCAGCGTCGAGCGGTGCCGCTGCGGCAACGCCGGGTGCTGGGAGATGAAGGTCGGCGAGAACCACCTCCTCGTGAGTGCCGGCCGACTGCCCGGCGGCGGACCCCCGGCCATCGAAGAGGTGATCGCCGCCGCCGAGGCCGGCGAGCGGCGCGCCTCGGACGCCCTCGACGAGGTCGGCTACTGGCTCGGCGTCGGGCTGCGCGCCGTCATCAACGTCTTCAATCCCGCAATCATCGTCCTGGGCGGCTCGCTGGCCGCGGTCTGGGACGCCCGCCGTGACAAGGTCACCGAGACGCTGGACCGCTCGGCCCTGATGTCCCCGCGATCGGAGGTGGTGATCACTGCCTCGGCGTTCGGGATCGACTCACCCTGGCGGGGGGCGGCCGAGCTGGCCTTCACACCGGTGCTGGCGGATCCGATGAGCGTGCAGGCCGCCGACCTGACCGTGCCGAGAGCGGCCGGCGGCTGACAGCCGGGATGCGTGGCCGGCACCGGCCGCGCTGTACCCTGCAACCGCCATGCTGGAACGCTTCCGCGCCTTTTGGACCAAGATCCTCGCGGCCCCGATCGGCGGCCTGCTGCTCCGCCTCGGTGTCAGCCCGGACGTCGTCACGCTCGTCGGCACGCTCGGAGTCTGCGCGGGTGCGCTCATCTTCTTCCCCCGCGGACAGCTGCTGACCGGCGTCCTCGTGATCACGGCCTTCGTGTTCAGCGACCTGATCGACGGCTACATGGCGCGCCACTCCGGTCGCGCCAGCAAGTTCGGGGCGTTCCTCGACTCCACGCTCGACCGGATCGGCGACGCCGCCGTGTTCAGCGGCCTCGCCCTCTACTTCGCCGGCCCCGGCGACAGCGACCTCTACCTGGTGCTCAGCCTGGTCTGTCTCGTGATGGGCGCGGTCACCTCGTATGCCCGGGCCCGGGCGGAGTCCCTCGGGTTCACCGCGGCCGTGGGCATCGCCGAGCGCGCCGACCGACTGGTGTCGATCCTGGTGATGACCGGGTTCTCAGCGATCTTCGACCTGCCGGTGCTCCTCGAGGTGACCCTCTGGGCACTCGCCCTGGCGAGCACGATCACGGTGGTCCAGCGCATCTGGGTGGTCCGGACCCAGGCCCTGGCCGCGGCGGCTGCCGCTCCGCCTCCGGCGGCCGGTCCGACCGCGCCCGCCGAGTAGGGACCGCCCCTGCTGCCGCCGTACGATGACGGCATGAGCGAGCAGCACCCCGAGCCCACCCCGACGGCGTCCGGCACCGGCACCACCCGCGTGAAGCGCGGCATGGCCGAGATGCTCAAGGGCGGCGTGATCATGGACGTGGTCACCCCCGAGCAGGCCA
>CAZIVD010000080.1:0-22135 GCA_964542635.1 uncultured Nocardioides sp.
CAGCGAGTATCTCGCGTCACCGGCCGATCCTCGATCAACGTGTCCGGTCAGTACAGCTAGGAGTGCCACGGAGCACCGTTCCGGTGAAACATCCACAGAACTGGCAGCGCGGCTGCTCGCAGAAGCACCTCAACGGGATTGGCGGCTCCGTGACCTTGCCGCGCTGGTTCACCTCTCGGTGTCACAGCTGGGCAGAGCGTTCACACAACGATTCGGCAGGATCGTCTCGGCCGGTTGACCCCGATCGAGTTCGAGACAATCATGACCACGCCAGCCACTCAGGCTGCGTGACTAATCACTGTCACCTGATCGTGCAGCAGTCCCCGATGGTGGCCGAGGTGTCACCAGCGCGGACGACGCCCTCGCAGGCGACCTTCGCCTCGCCGTAGGTCGACATGTCTTCCATCACCTCACCCTGGAGGGGAGGGAGAAGCGGTGCGTTCTCGTCCTGCTCGATAGAGGAGAAGTCGGCGTAGACGTTGCCGGAGGAGATGAACACCCAGTGCCGGGTCCTCAGATCACGCACGGCACGGCGAACCTGCCCAGGCTGGCGCGACACGTCGATCACTGCCGCCCACGATCGCGTCGAGACCGACGCAAGACCGTCGTCGTCATCGCGGTCAGCAGAGATGAAGGCCGCTCCCTCGGGAACGGACGAACTTCCACGCGCCAAGCAGGTCACAGCGTGTCCACGATCCAGAGCGGCGTGCGCGACAGCGCGCCCCAGCAACGCCGTCCCGCCCAAGATCAACAACTCCATACGCCTCAGTCCACTCATCGATCGAGAGATCAGCAAGAGTGTTCGCTCGTGGCGTAGCCGCAAGCCGAACGACATCAGGCACATCTCGGCACCGATAACTGCCGGCCGCAGCAAGGTCGGCTGTGGCCGCATGGGGATCCGCCTGCGGGACGACGTCATTCACCAGTGCGCCGAGCACAGGTCGGCCCGCTTGACAGTCATACGCGGCGGTATGTGGCATCGACCAGTCCGGCGGTGATCACGACGGCGCGATCCGCGATTGCCCAGGCCAACCAGGCCCCACAGGGCTTCCTCTCGCTGCCCACAGCCACCGGCGTGCTCGGACCCTGGCGCCGGCGCACGAACAGGGCGTCGACGCCGACGCTGCGGCCACCCAGCTCGGCGAGCACGGGCGCCATCACCTGGACCTCCGCCGCGATCGCGGGACGCGACCGGGTCAGCGTCGCCCTTGGAGGCGTGGTACTGCGGGCGGTTGTAACCACCGACGATGCCGAAGACCGAGGAGATGTTGATGATGCTGCCGCCGCCGCCCCCGCGGAGGCGTGGGATGACGTGCTTGGTGCACAGGAAGACGGCGTCACGTTCACCGCCATGACTTGGTTGTACTCCTCCAGCGGGACCGACACGTCCACGGGTCAGTCCCGCCAGAAAGGCGCCCAAGCGAGTTGCACGACGCGGCCGAAGCAGGTGGCGCGTGGTGCGGGCGGCCAACAACACGTACATGCCACGCGTCCTGAGTTGAGTCGTGCCTCGCGTACCGCTCGAGCCTCGTTGTTGTCCGGAACGGACGCTGGCCGAGGTATCGGAAGCGAAGCGACTTCCTCTGCAGCACACGCTTGACCGGCCACGCTTGGGTGTCGCGGCCGGCGCCAGGCTGTGGGCTCACGGTCTGGCCGGCGTCTACCTGACGGGATCTGTCGGGCGACGAGCCGGTTTGGTCTCATACCAGCTCGGGGCCGGTCTTCTCCCGCACCTCGTCCTCGGTGACACCGGGGGCGAGCTCGACGAGCTTGAGCGCCCGGTCGCCGAGGGTGCCGGACGGGGCGACCTCACCGGTCGTCGGGTCGATCACGTCGATGACAGCGAGGTCGGTGATGATCCGCTGCACGACGCGCTTGCCGGTGTAGGGCAGGTCGCACTCGTCGAGGATCTTCAGCGACCCGTCCTTGGCGGTGTGCTCCATCAGCACGATCACCCGCTTGGCGCCGTGGACCAGATCCATGGCGCCGCCCATGCCCTTGACCATCTTGCCGGGGATCATCCAGTTGGCGATGTCACCGACCGCGGACACCTGCATCGCGCCGAGGATCGCGGCGTCGATCTTGCCTCCGCGGATCATCCCGAACGACTGCGCGGAGTCGAAGAACGACGCACCCTTGCGCAGCGTCACCGTCTCTTTGCCCGCGTTGATCAGGTCGGGGTCCTCCTCGCCCTCGAAGGGGTACGCCCCCACACCGAGGATGCCGTTCTCGCTCTGCAGCACCAGCTCGACGTCGTCGCCGACGTAGTTGGGCACCAGCGTCGGCAGCCCGATGCCGAGGTTCACGTAGGAGCCGTCCTGCAGCTCCGAGGCGGCCCGGGCCGCCATCTCCTCACGGGTCCAGCCCTTGCGCTCCGCCATCGCCGATCAGCCTCCCAGTCCGTGCGTCGCCGCGTCGTCCACCAGCGCCTCCCGCGATGTGTCGGCGGACGAGTCCGGCCCCGCCGGACGAGGTCGCGTGGTGACCTTCTCGATCTTCTTGTCCGCCGCCTGCTCCGGCGTCAGCTGCACGACCCGCTGCACGTAGACGCCGGGGGTGTGTACGTCGTTGGGGTCGAGCACGCCGGGCTCGACGAGTTCCTCGACCTCGGCGATCGTGACCCGGCCGCACATCGCGGCAAGCGGGTTGAAGTTGCGCGCGGACTGCCGGTAGACCAAGTTGCCGTGCCGGTCGCCCTTCCAGGCGCGCACCAGGCCGAAGTCGGCGACGATCGCCTCCTCCAGGACGTACTCCTTCTCAACAGTCGAGCCGCCCTCCCCGTCACGGACGGAGAACACCTTGGTCTCCTTCGGCGGCGAGGACACGATCACGTTGCCCTCGGTGTCGTACTTCCACGGCAGTCCGCCTTCGGCGACCTGGGTGCCGACGCCGGTGGCGGTGTAGAAGCCCGGGATGCCCGAGCCTCCCGCGCGCATCCGTTCGGCCAGCGTCCCCTGGGGAGTGAGCTCGACCTCGAGCTCGCCGGAGAGGTACTGCCGGGCGAACTCCTTGTTCTCACCGACGTAGGAGGAGATCATCCGCCGCAGCCGCTTCGCGAACAGCAGCCGGCCCAGGCCCCACTCGTCCACACCGCAGTTGTTGGAGACCGCCTCGAGGTCGGTCGTGCCGGCCTCCAGGACCGCGTCGATGAGCACCGAGGGGATGCCGCACAGTCCGAATCCGCCGACCGCGAGCCTCGCCCCGTCCGGGATGTCGGCCACTGCAGCGGCGGCCGAGCTGACCACTTTGTCCATTTGGTTCCTTCCAGGATGTGTGCGTGCCGGTTGGCTCGAGGTCAGAAGCCGACGTTGTCGGCGCCCTTGAGGTCGAGCATCGACCGGGCCTCTTGTGGGGTGGCGATCTCGTGGCCGAGCCCGTGGAGGATGTCGCGGATCTTGGCGACCTGTTGGGCGTTGGACTCGGCGAGCTCGTGGTAGCCGATGTAGAGGCTGTCCTCCAGGCCGACTCGTACGTGCCCGCCGTGTGCTGCGTTGGTGGTGGCGAACGGAATCTGGTGACGTCCGGCGGCGAAGACGGACACCACGGTCTCTTTCCCGAGGAGCCGATCCGCAGTGTCGAGCATGTGGGTCAGGTGCGAGGGGTGGGCGCCGATGCCGCCCTTGATGCCGAAGATCATCTGGACGAAGAACGGCGGCTTGGCCAGCCCGAGCTCGGCGAAGTGGGCAAGCGTGTAGAGGTGTCCGATGTCGTAGCACTCGAACTCGAAGCGGGTGCCATGCCCCTCGCCCAGGTCTTGCAGGATGCGCCCGATGTCGCGGTAGGTGTTCTTGAAGATCGTGTCGTCGCTGGCGAGGAGGTAGGGCAGCTCCCAGTCGTGCTGCCACTGGTCACGGTTCGAGGCCATCTGCGAGAAGACGAAGTTCATCGAGCCCAGGTTGAGTGAGCACAGCTCGGGCTTCGCGCGCAGCGGGGCGGCCAAGCGCTCCTCGAGGGTCATCTGAACGCTGCCGCCGGTGGTGAGGTTGATGACGGCGTCCGTCTGGTCGCGCAGCGCGGGAAGGAAGCGCATGAAGACGTCCGGGTCGGGCGTCGGGCGGCCGGTCTTCGGGTCTCGGGCGTGGAGGTGGAGGATCGCGGCGCCCGCCTCGTGCGCGTCGCGGCCCGAAGCGATGATCTGCTCAGGGGTGATGGGCAGGGCCGGCGACATGCTGGGCGTGTGGACCGCACCGGTCACGGCGCAGGTGATGATCGTCTTGTTCCGTCGTTCGGCCATCGTGGTCTCCTTCAGCTGGCGGTTGCGGGGCTGGCCAGCAGGTCGCGCAGGCGGTCGTTGAGGGCGGGCGCAGTGAGGTCCATCGACAGGGCCGTGACAGCGACCCGGCCGTCGGCCACGGCGTAGAGGTCGGTGTCGGGTTCCTGCTCGCCGGGGTCGTAGCGGACCTTGACCCAGTAGTAGGGGATGTTGCGGCCGTCGAGGCCGCCCAGGGGCGTGAACGTTCCCGGGTTGCGCTGGCCGAGTCGCGTGACGTGCGGTCGGCCGTCGTCGCTGATGCTTACCGGGAAGTTGACGTTGACCACCTGACCTGGCGCCCACTCCATGTCGAGGAGGCCGCGGAGGAGTCCTGGTGCGGCCGCTTCGGAAGATGCGAAGTCGGGCTTCTGCCCGAGAGTCCTCTTCTGGCTGAGAGCGACAGCCGGGACACCGAGGATGGCGGCCTCCATGGCGGCGCCCATGGTGCCGGAGTACGTCATGTCCTCTCCGAGGTTCTCACCGTGGTTGATGCCGGACAAGACGATGTCGGGTCGTTCGTCCATCAGCTCCCAGTAGGCGAGCAGCACGCAATCGGTGGGTGTCCCGGACACCGCGAACCGACGGTCGTCCAGCTGTCGGGCACGAACCGGCTTGTCGAGGGACACCGAGTGACCCCCGCCGGAGTTCTCGTGCTGCGGTGCGACGACCCAGATGTTGTCGGTGAACTCGGCCACCTGCCGTTCGAGCAGTGCCAGCCCCTCGGCCTGGATCCCGTCGTCGTTGACCAACAGCACCCGCGGTCCCCCGGCCATCCTCAGTACCCCTTCTTGTGGAGCTCGACGTTCATCTGCCCGATCGCCATCTGCAGCGACGGGGCGCGGACGGTCTTGATGAGGTCGACGACCTGTCCCATCTCCGGTGAGCTCAGGAGCGGAAAGACCGTCGCGAGGGGACCGGCTTCACGCATGCGCTGGAGGTCCGTCTCCGGCACGAGGGCGCGCAGCAGCAGCTCGTCGTCGTCATCGGTTCCGTGGCGCTTGCGGAGCTCCTCGATCGTGGGCTGCTCCGGCGGGTTCGCCGAGAGCTCCTTGGCGCGCGTGGTGGAGAGGATCTTGTCCTGCACGTCGGGGTCGATCGGGGCGACCATCTCGCCGTAGTGGCCGGCGGCGTACCAGACCACCTCATCGCTGACTCGCTTGTACCGCTCGCCGGTGACGACGTTGAGCACGGCCTGGATGCCGACGATCTGGCTGAACGGCGTCGCCATCCCGGGGTAGCCGAGCTCGCGGCGTACCGTCGCGGTCTCCCACAGCACCTCCTCGAGCCGGTCGACCATGTTGTGCTGGGCCAGGTTCTGGCGAAGGGTGCCCACCATGCCGCCGGGGATCTGGTGCTGGATGGCGAGCGCGTCGTACTCGTTGTTGAGGTGCACGGGCCAGCCGGTGGTCCGACCGACCTTCTCGAAGTGCTCGGCCACGGGCGCGAGAAGGGCGGTGTCGACTCCGTGGGTGTGGCCGAGCAGCGACAGGTTGTGGCACGTCATCTGCGTCGACGGCACCGCCGGCCCGTTGGCCAGCGGCTTGTTGCTGGTGTGCAGCACGGTGACGCCCAGGTCGACGGCGTCGAGGTATGCCTTGCCCGACTGGCCGAGGATGTTGTTCGCGTGGATCTCGATGGGCTTGCCCTGCGAGACCGCGACGAGGGCCGGGATCAGGGTGCTGAGCCGCTCCTTCTCCAGGACGCCGGCGGTGTCGTAGACGAGGATGGAGTCGATGTCCGGCGACGCGGCGAGCTGTCGTGCCTTGTCGGCGTAGTACTCGTCGGTGTGGACCGGCGAGAGGGTGAACATGAGCGCGCCCGCGCAGGTGGACCCGAACTCCTTGGCGACCCCAGCGAGGCGAAGCATCTTGTCGATGTTGAACAGCACGTCGTAGACCCAGGTGCTGCGGATGCCGTGCACGTTGAGCTGGCGCATCCACGCATCCATCAGCGCATCGGGGGTGATCCCGAACGTGACCGAGGCGTTGGACCGCATGCCGGCGCGCTTGGGGGTGTTCGGCATCGCGGCAACCATGGCGTCGAGACCGTGCCAGGGGTTCTCGCGCATCGTTCGCACGAGGACCTCGAACAACGAGGAGGCGGTCAGGTCGATGGTGTCGAACCCGGTGCGGTCGGTGATCGGCGCTACCGGCAGGGCCATGCCCGCTGTCATCCGCATCCCCCAGACGGCCTGCTGTCCGTCGCGGAACGTGGTGTCGAGGATCTGGACGTGCGTCATGGGGTGTTCCTCCCGATCAGGGTGGTTGCGGCGGAGTCGAGCCACCGCGTGCTGGTGGTGTTGTCGATGAAGTCGCGAGCGCGCACCAGCTCACGCAGGAGCGGGATGTTGGTGTGGATGCCCTCGACGTGGAAGTCCTCGAGCGCCTCGGCCAGCCGTGCGATCGCCGCTGGCCGGTCCTCGGCGGTGACGATGAGCTTGGCGATCATGCTGTCGTAGTACGGAGGCACGAACGAGCCGGCCTCGACCGCGGAGTCGAGACGGATCCCGTCGCCCTCGGGCGCTTCCCAGCGGGTGATGCGACCGGGTGAGGGGCGGAAGCCGTCCGCGGGGTCCTCGGCCAGGATCCTGACCTCGATGCTGTGACCGCGCTGGTGGATGCGCTCCTGGTCCCAGTGGAACTCCTCGCCCGAAGCGATGATGAGCTGGAGGTCGACGAGGTCGATGCCGTTGACCTCCTCCGAGACGGGGTGCTCGACCTGGAGTCGTGCGTTGACCTCCATGAAGAAGAAGTCGTCGGTGTCGGGGTCGTAGAGGAACTCCACCGTGCCGGCTCCGCGGTAGTCGATCGCCCGCAGCAGCGCGACGGCTGCCTCGTGCAGGCGGGCGCGAGTATCCGCGGCGAGGAGCTGCGCGGGAGCCTCCTCGACCATCTTCTGGTGGCGTCTCTGGATGCTGCAGTCGCGTTCGCCGAAGTGCACCACCTGCCCGGTGCCGTCGCCGAAGACCTGCACCTCGAGGTGACGGGCCCGCTCGACGAAGCGTTCGAGGTACAACCGACCGTCACCGAAGGCCTGCTCGGCCTCACGGGCCGCGGTGTCGAAGGTGGCCGCCAGCTCCTCGGCGTCGTGGGCGATCTTCATGCCCCGTCCGCCGCCGCCGGCCGAGGCCTTGGTGATGACCGGGTAGCCGATGCCGGCGGCGATCTCGAGCGCGTCCTCGACGGTCTTGACCTCCAGGCTGCCGGCAGCCATGGGCACACCGGCCTTCCGTGCAACCTCCCGGGCGCCGAGCTTGTCGCCGATGCCTCGAATGGTCTCCCCGCGAGGGCCGACGAACACCAGTCCAGCCTCCTCGACGGCGTCGGCGAAGTCGGCCCTCTCCGAAAGGAACCCGAAACCGGGGTGCACGGCCTGGCAGCCGGTTGCGATCGCGGTGTGGATGAGGAGCGGGATGTTGAGGTACGACGCTGCCGCGGCCGGAGGGCCAATAACGACCGTGCGGTCGACACGTCGTGCGGCGAGGCTGTCCCGGTCTGCTTCCGAGGCCGCGAGCACCGTCTGGACTCCGCGCTCGCGGGCGGATCGGGCGACGCGCACGGCGATCTCGCCGCGGTTGGCGATCAGCAGGCGCTCCATTGTCTCCTCACTCCCCGTGGGGGCGGACCACGAACAGCGGCTGCCCGTGCTCGACCAAGGCGGCGTCGTCGACAAGCACCTGGACGATGACGCCGTCCACTCCCGCCTCGACGGCCGTGTAGAGCTTCATGACCTCGAGCAGGCACAGCTGCGAGGACGCGGTCACGTCCGAGCCGACCTCGACGTAGGGGTCCGCTCCGGGCTTCGGCGAGCGGTAGAAGGTGCCGAGGCTGGGCGCTCGGACGACGACGCCCTCAGCGAGCTCGTCGCCGTGGTCGCCGGCACCCGTGTCGTCTCCCCCGGCGGCGGGTGTCGTTGCGGCGGCCGCTGTCGGCGCTGGGGCAGGTGCGGCGGCTGGTGACGCAGCCGTTGCGGTGGCTCCGGGTGTGGAGACGGCTCGTTCGGAGCGAGGCGACTTGTTGACGTGGAGACGGAAGTCGCCTGCGTCGATTTGCAGTTCGTCCCAGTCGGACTCGTCGAAACGGGCGAGGACCACCTGGACGTCGTCCATGGTCGGCTTCATCGTGGTTGACCCTTCGTGTCTGTGGGTGAGTTGGTGGATGTCGGTGCTGTCGGGTCGGGCTGGCCCGGCGCGGTGTGGTGGACGGCGGCTAGCAGGGCCGGGAGGACCGGGTCGGTGACGATCCGGGAGACACCGGCGTCGATGGCAGCGGCGACTGCTTCGGGCGATCCGGCCGCGCCGCCCCTGATGGCCTGGGTGGGTGGAAGCCCGGCGATGGTCGCGGCGACCTGTTCAGGGTCGATGCCTCCGGGAGTGTTCGCGAGGTCGACCACGTCGTCGGCGTCGAGTCCTTCGGCGGTCGCCGTGATGGAGATGGGTGAGAGCGTGCGGGCCCAGGCGATGACGGTGCGGAGGTCGTCGGAGTCGTCTTCGCGGGGGACGTGGACAGGCAGCTCGCCGGCGTACACAGTGCCGGTGGCGCCGTCGACGGTGACGATGCTGCCGACGTGTGGGGCCAGGCTCCCGGCTCCGCAGCCCACCACGCACGGGAGGCCGAGTGCGCGACTGACGACGGCGGCGTGGGATGTGCTCCCGCCTTCGTCGGTGACGACTGCTCGCGCAGCGAGCATCCCACCGAGGTCTTCGGGGCTCGTCGTCGGGCGGGCCAGGATGACGGCGACGCCGTCGGCGGCGAGGGAGATGGCTTGGTCCGGGTCGTCGACGACCTGCCCGATGCCGACGCCGGCGCACGCGCTCTCGCCGCTGGCCACGGGCGGGTCGCTCTGGTTGGTCGTCGCCAGTCGGGGCGCGACCAAGGACCTCGCTTGCGAGGGGGTGAGCCGGCGCACCGCGGCGTCGATGGAGAGCACGCCTTCCTCGACCAGGTCGATGGTCGACCGCAGGGCGGCCTGGGGGGCGAGCTTCGCGGTGCGCGACTGGAGCAGGTAGAGCTGCCCGCTCTGGACGGTGAACTCGACGTCCTGGACTTCGCGGTTGGCCTGTTCCAGCGTCTGGGCCGCCGCCAGCAGCTCACTGTGCAGCGCCGGGTTCTGGTCGGCCAGGTCGCTGAGTGGCTGCGGGGTCACGCGACCGGAGACGACGTCTTCGCCCTGTGCCCGGCGTAGGTACTCGCCGTAGACCTGCTTGGAGCCATCCAGGGGGTTGCGTGAGAACAGCACACCCGTGCCGGAGTCCTCCCCGAGGTTGCCGAACACCATGGCCTGGACGGTCACCGCGGTCCCCAGGTCGTCCGAGATGCCTTGGTGGGCGCGGTAGCGGCGTGCCCGTCGCGAGTTCCAGGACTTGAACACGGCCTCGATCGAGGCCATCAGCTGACCCTGTGGATCCCACGCGACGTCGGGTCGCGCGGTGGAGACGCTCGCACGGACCGCGGCCGGGGAGTCCGCGCGGTGGTCGTGCGGGTCCAGGCCCAGAACGACGTGACTGAAGAGCTCCAGGAACCGGTGGTGGGTGTCGCGGGCGAACGAGGCGTCCCTGCTCTCGGTGGCCAGTGCCGCCTCCACCTCGTCGGTCATGCCGAGGTTCAGGACGGTGTCCATCATCCCGGGCATGGAGATGGCCGCACCCGAGCGCACCGAGAGCAGCAGCGGCGTAGGGCCGACACCGAACTGGCGTCCTGTCGAGTGCTCGAGGTCCGCAAGGCCCTCGAGCACCTGTGCCCGCAGCCCTTCGGTGAGCTCGCCGGCCTCGTGGAAGTGACGGAACCCGTCGGTGGTGACCACGAACGCGGGCGGGACCCGCAGGCCTAGCGACGTCATCCGCGCCAGGGACCACGCCTTGCCGCCGACCAGGTTGCGGTCGGGCAGGCCGGTGGAGTCCGCGAGCCGGTGCGTGTAGGACCTGGTCGGGAAGGCTGCGCTACTCAACGCGCACCTTGCCCAGCATGCAGAGCAGGTCCTCGTGCATCTCGAACCACACCGTGTGGAAGCTGGGGAGGTTGACGTCGCTGACCCACTGCCGATCTCCTTGCTCGGCCTTGTGGAGCGCGGCGTCGAGCTTGTCGGCGTAGCGCTGCAGCCGCGGGACGACCGTGCACATCTCCTGCAACGTCGGCTCGAAGCGTTCGTGGAGCGTTCCCAGCCGGTCGATCACCTTCTCGTCGTAGGCCGCGTCCGAGTGGTCGTTGGTGACAGCCTCTCCAGACGGCAGTTGGCGCACCTGCCAGCTGGTGATGAGTGCCTTGACCTCTTCGTTGACGCGCTCGAACCGTTCGTATGCGGCGAGGAACGGTTCGCTGCTGCGGACGTCCGCGAAGTGGCGGGAGTACTCGCCCTTGACGATCATTCGGCCTCCGGGCATGAGGGTGTACTTCCCGTTGAGGTCAGCGACGCGGCCCGTGGTGACGTTGGCCGCGAGGACCTCCTCGACCCTCGTGGGGTCATCGCCGATCGCGTCGGCGACCTCCTCCGCGGTGGCGTGCCTCTTGACCGCGAGCCCGTGCAGGACCAGGTGCTCGTCCGCTCTCATGTCTTCTCCTCCATGTGCGAAGTGTCGGTGTCAGCCAGCTGGGGTCACTCGGACCGGAGACGCTCGACGTCGTCGCGGCGCAGCCCGGCGCCCTTGCCGGCCAGCACCCGGGACTGCTCCTGGTCGACCTCGTAGAGCGAGGCTGCCAGTGGGGTGTCGAAGTTGTACTTCACCCATGCGTCGTCGAGGTAGCGCAGGTCCTCGCCGGCCAGGCGCGGCGTGAAGTCGCGCGTGGCCTGGTTGAGCTCGTCGGCCGTCATGGTCCCGCGGGTGGTCCAGTAGCGGTCGACCTTTTCGGGGAGGTAGGTCACTCCGGGGCTCAGGTCCGCGCCCACGGACGGCACGTAGTCGTCGTCCTCGGCTTGCAGGACGGTGTACGGGATGGGCGAGTAGGTCCGCTTCGGCAGTCCCGAGTGCCGCATCATCTGGTACTCGTTCTGCTGGTGGCTGTTGAGCGAGAGCGGCACGAACAGAGCGCCGAGGATCTCGTTGCCGTACTCGTCGTTGAGCAGGACGCGGAACCGGTCGGCGCGCTCGTCGATTGTGAACCAGTCCTTCTGGTCGTACACGCCAGCGACGTGGGCGAAGTCCCGGATGATGGCGAAGTAGGTGAAGGCGCCGGCGTCCATCAGCTGCTCGCGCTGGTAGCCCGCCAGACGCTCCCACAGCTTGGTGGTGACGTCCTTGAGCTTCTGCGCGTAGTCGTTGAGGGTCTGCGTCAGCTCCTCGCGCGATCCCATGCCGACGGGGATGTGGGTCTCCGAGAGGTCGTCGGAGGTGTAGAGCCCGACCGTGACCAGGTTCTCCGCCTTGTACTCGGGCTTGGCCTCGTAGCTGCCCCAGTCGTCGACGATGTAGAAGTGAGTGTCCTTGACGCCCGTGGCCAGGGTGAGTCGGCTGAACGGGAGCTCGTCGGCGATATTGTCGAGCCAGGGCAGGTCGCCCTGGCCGAGGTCGAAGAACTCACGCACGAGAAGCTCCCGGTCCTCGCCGAGGTTGTACGGGCCGTGGTTGGTCATGCAGACACGGCTCTCGCACGCGATGAGGACGGCGTACTGGCTGATGGCGGCGGTGAAGTTGATCGCAGCCTCGTGCAGCTCGTCACCCTCGGCACAGTCGAACATGTCCGCGTGCATGACCTGCACCTGCCGCTCGGGCAGCACCTGCGAGCGGTGTCCACCCTCGAGGTTCGTCAGGTGACCGTCGTCGCGGCGCCAGGCCAGCTGGTAGCGGCGCCAGAAGTCCAGGACGTAGGCGACGTCCTCGGCCGCGTCCTGCGGCCGGATGACGCCCATGTTGATGAGCATCTCGCGTCCGAGCAGGTAGAAGTTCGGCATGCACCAGTTGGTGCCCATCGACTTGAGCTTGGAGTTGGTGTTGCGAATGCGGTCGGCGATCTCCTCGGGCGGCATGGCCGCCTCGACCTTCCGCAGCAGCGCGGGGTAGCGGTAGAAGGCGTTGAGGTACCCGAGCATCACGTAGGCGGAAACGGGGAAGAACTTGGACTCCTGCACGGTGCGGGTGATGCCGAGGAAGAGCGTCTCCTCCCCCTGGCAGCGCATGATGTTGTTGGTCTGGAGCAGGTCTGCGTAGCTGAGCTTGGTGGCGGCCATCGTGGACTCCTTGGTCACGGTCGGTCGGGAAGGATGGTCAGGACGAGGAGGCGTGCTTCCAGACGGGCACGGACATCTCGCGCCCTTCCTGGTAGGCCTCGGTCGTCTTGGCAGCGCCGGACACTCCGACCTCGACGGTGTCGCCGTTGACGATCCCGGAGATCTTCGAGTTCATCACGCACGGGATCCCGTACTCGCGCGTGAGGATGCCCAGGTGGGAGCGGACAGTGCCGCCCGCGCAGACGATGCCGGTGAACTGCTCGATGATCGGCGCGGTGAGCGTGCCGCCCGAGTCGTCGATGATCGCGACCGTGTTCGCCGGCACGCCCTCACGCAGACCGGTCATCACGTCGTCGATGGAGCGGTAGTAGCGCGCCGTGCCGATGACGTTCTTGGCGTAGGTCGCGACGTTGTCGCCCTGCCCGACCTGCGCCCTGCCGTCCTCGAGCTCGCTCGTGACCGCGTCGGCGTGCTCGAACGAGAACGTGTCCGAGGTCGCGTCCGCGCCGGCGATCGGCGAGTAGGCCTCCGGTCGCTCGATGAACGAGATCACCGCAGAGGTCTGATAGCGGTAGCCGCTCTCCACGACGCTCTTCTCGATCGCCGCGATGGCTTCTGGGGTGATGAACTCGTACTCCTTGGAGAATACGAACTCCTTCCAGGAGACGCCCGCCTTGTCGAGCGAGGACCGTACGAGGTCCTTCATCGCGGCGTGGAACGCCTCGACCACGACCGGGCCTTCGTGGGACTCGAACTTGTCGGTGTCCGTATACAGCTTCACCATCTGTCCTTTCCGTTGTGCTGACTCTCCGAGCCAGCCCGCAAGGGCTTCTCGGCCGACGCACCGGTTGGCCCTCTCGTACGGGCGTCGGCGCGGATTCTGCCGATTCGCGTTTCGGCATAGCAGTTATCGCAATTAGAACGTAACATGTGATGGGCGCCACGTCTACGGCCTTCCGTCAACATCAAGGAGATCTCATGAGCACCACCGCGATCCGCCCCACCTACTCCCCACACAGCGTCCTCGCCGACGTCCTGCCGCGCCATGCCGTCGTCGACGTTGCGGTCGTCATTTCCGGCGCCGCGCTGACCGGCCTGGCCGCACAGGTCGCCGTCCACACGCCCCTGTCCCCGGTCCCCTTCACCCTGCAGACGCTGTCGGTCCTGCTGGTGGCCGCTGCCGTAGGCCCGGTGCGCGCCGTGCTCACGATGGCTCTGTACCTGGGTGCCGGCGCGGCAGGTGTGCCGTGGTTCGCGCAGCACTCGAGCGGATGGGGTGGCCCGACCTTCGGCTACCTGCTCGGCTTCCTCGCCGCAGCCCTGCTGGTCGGAGCCCTGGCCCGACGAGGGGCCTCACGCAACGCACTGGCCACCGCACTCACGATGGTGGTGGGCAATGCCGTCGTGTACGCCGTCGGCGTCACCTGGCTGGCACTGTCACTGTCGCTGGACCTGTCCACCGCGCTCGAGCTCGGCCTGTGGCCCTTCCTCGTCGGGGACGCGGTGAAGCTGGCGGTCGCCGCCGCAGCCCTGCCCACCGCTTGGGCGCTCCTGGGGCGCCTGGATCGGCGCGCCCGTTGAGCCGCGACCCGAGCCAGGACCCACACCCGGGCCAGAACCAGGACCCGGACCAGGCCGAGCGACCACTGCTCGTCGAGCGGTTGACCGACGACCCGCGCGTCATGGTTCTGACCCTCAACAGGCCCGAGGCGAGGAACTCGGTCGACATGAGCCTCGCGCGGGCACTCTTCCAGGCACTCGCCGACTTCGACGCAGACCCGGACCTGCGGGTGGCGGTCCTCACCGGCGCCGGCAAGGGCTTCAGCGCCGGGATGGACCTGAAGGCGTTCGCGTCGGGCGATCTGCCGTTCCTCGAGGACGGTGGCTTCGCCGGACTCACGCGACGCCCTCCACGTAAACCGGTGGTCGCAGCGATCGAGGGATTCGCGCTGGCCGGCGGGCTGGAGATGGCCCTGGCATGCGACTTGATCGTGGCAGCCGATGATGCCCAGCTGGGCCTGCCGGAAGTACGGAGAGGACTCGTCGCCGCAGCTGGAGGACTGCTGCGGCTCCCCCACCGGATCCCGTGGCATGTCGCCGCCGAGGTGGCCCTGACCGGAGAGCCCATGAGCGCGGCGCGTCTGCACGAGGTCGGCCTGATCAACCGGCTGACCCCGCCCGGCGGCGCCGTAGAGGCTGCAGTCGCGCTGGCTGGCACCATCGCCGACAACGCACCGTTGGCCATCGAGACGTCGAAGACGATCCTCGCCCGTGCAGCGGAGGGCGGCTCCGACCTGACCTGGGACGAGCACGAGATTCTGACCCGTTCTGTGTTCGAGTCGCATGACGCACGCGAAGGGTCGCTCGCCTTCGCTGAACGGCGTCCGCCCCGATGGGCGGGGAGGTAGACCCGAGCCATGCCGGCCGAGTGCCAGAATGCCGACGTGGCGACTGACAAGCGCGTACCGCGCACAGCGAGCGAGGTAACTGCCGTCGCCTCATCGCGCCTGATCGACTCCCGACGGCTCCTCTACTTCATGCACGTCGCTCAGGGCAGAAGCTTCACGGCCGCCGAAGCAGCACTCGACATCGCCCAGTCCGCCCTGAGCCGCCAGATCCGGCAGCTCGAGACCGATCTGGGCACCAAGCTCCTGGAGCGCCGAGGACACGGGGTCGAGCCCACTGCGACCGGTCGTGTGCTCCTGCAGTACGCAGTCGAGGTGCTCGACCTCATGGGCACGGCGGTCGACGAGGTCCAGCAGTCCAAGCTCGGCCCCCGCGACAGGGTGTCGCTGGCGGTGTCCCGGCCGTTCTCCACCACCTACGTCCCCGACGTCCTGATGCGCTTTGGCAAGGAGTACCCGCACATCCACGTCTCGGTGTTCGAGGCTTCCAGCGGCCAGGTGTACGAAATGTTGACGAGCGGCGCAGTCGACCTCGCAGTCGTTCTCGTGCAGGCGAACTCACCCAAGATCTCGACGACGAAGCTCTTCGACGAGGCACTTCTTGTGACCGGACGCAGCGACAACCCCGACCTGCAGCAGGAGGTCGTCAAGCGCGCCGACCTCGCCGGCCTCGAGCTCATCTTGCCCGCGGCGCCCTTCGGGACCCGCGGCATCTTGGAGCGCTACTTCGAGGACGGAGACCTCGAGATCGACCCCGGGCTGCGCTTCGACAGCGTGTCCCTGATGAAGGAGATGATCCGTCGCGAGGGGTACAGCGCCATCCTCCCCGAGAGTGCCTGCGTCGCCGAGCTCGCGTCCGGTGAGTTCGTAGCGCGGCCCCTCAAACCCAGCTTGCAGAGGACCCTGCGCCTCGCGCACCTGCGCGACAAGCGTCAGTCCGAAGCACTCACCGCGCTGCGTGAGACGCTCCTGTCCGTCGTGATGGAGCAGAGCGCTTGAGCGAGTTCTGCTCAGCCGTGCACCGACGAGGTCATCTGTTGCATGGCCGGGGATCGACTCCAGGTCGCCCTGACCCGTAGGCGCCCGCCTGATTGCCCAGACCGTTGTACCATGCACGAGTTCATCGAGATGTGCGGAGTCCTCGGCGGGTGAGCTACCGGTAGCAGGCCCGATCTTCCAAGCGTCGGTGGAGCTGCAGGAAACGGAGTTCGAGCGCGACACGATCGCGGCGACCGCCTCCACGCTGGATCCCGAGCCGCCCGTGTCTGGATGGTGCTGGCTGCTCCCTCCGGTGTACTGGCAGCTGTCGCGGCGGCGGAGCCGCCGTCAGCGAGATGCCGTGTTCATGGCGCTCACGCCCGACCAGCGCGAACAGTTCGCGGCGTTCATGGCCAAGGCCTTCGGATGGTCGATGGTCGCGACGGGAGCCTTCTTCATCGCACTCAAGTAGACCTTCGAGTTCGTCGAGGCCTACCCACAAGTGCTGCTCGCTGACCCACATGGCGACCAAGTCCAGCCACGCCCATAGCTCAGACCGCATCTGGCCGGTGCAAGAGGCGGGGTCCCATGGCCGCGGCATCTGTGCCAGCAGGTCCAACTCCTCGTCGGCCGGCGGCTCGACCACGGCATGCTGCAACTGCTGCATTGCGGCGCGGAGCGTTGGCCCTGGCTTCGGAAAGGGACGCACCATCAGCCCGACGAGCGGCATCATCTGGGTGCCATTCGGCGCACGGGCCTCACCCGCTGGACGGGATGCAGCCGAAGGGGGTGTGGTGATCTCAGGAGTCATCGGTTGCTCTTGGCTCTACTTCGGCATCCCGAGCCGCTGCTTGGTCCGCGAGGTTGTCTCGGTCGGCAACTTGGGCTCGGCATGCAGCAAGTGGGTGCTCTGTACGGCCTCGTCGTCGCCGTGGGCGGCGAGCCGGGCAAGCTTCTGCGCGGCCAAGAGTTCTTTGCCTCGCTTGCCGTCGATGCACCGGTGCAGGTCCGCGATGATGGGGTCGTACGTTTCGGCCAGCACCAGGGCCCTGCGCTGCTCGATGCGGCGAAGCTCGGCAGGTTCGAGGATCGGCACCCTGCGCTGGTCGAAGGATCGGTCCAGCGCGCCGAACCACTCGCGGCCTCACCGCGAGAACCCAAGGAACCGTCCCCGAGACGGGGGCCGGCAGCAGGCCGGAGGAGTAAGCGTTGCGATGGGGTACATCCTGTGCAGCGGATCCGTGGCAGGTGGTCTCGACCTCAACACGGCGGCTTCTAGTGAATCGCCCCGGGTCTGATGGAGGCTCTCAATCCATGCAGGATGAGAGTCATGGCAGCACCCAGGAAGTACCCCGACGAGCTGCGTGAGCGCGCCACCAGGATGGCCGTTGAGCTCCGCCAGGACCCAGCGACGAAGCAGGGCGCGATCGCGCGGGTCGCTGAGCAGCTCGGTATGCATCCCGAGACCCTGCGCAACTGGGTCCGCCAGGCCGAGATCGACGGCGGTGTCCGGCCGGGCACGACGACCAGTGACGCACAGCGGCTGGCCGAGCTTGAGCGGGAGAACCGCGAGCTGCGACGGGCCAATCACATCTTGCGGACGGCGTCGGCTTTCTTCGCGGCGGAGCTCGACCGCCCCACCAGCAGGTAGTGGCCTACCTCGACGCCCATCGCCACGACGTGGTCGATGGGCGCGAGGTCGGGGTCGAGCCGATCTGCACTGTGCTGAAGCACGCCGGCGTGCAGATCGCCCCGAGCGGCTACTACGCAACGAAGACCCGGCCGCCGTCCGCGCGGTCGGTACGCGACGCTGGGCTGGTCGAGGACATCAAGGTTGCCCATAAGGCCAACCTGGGTGTCTACGGTGCGCGCAAGATCCATGCCGAGCTCAACCGCGAAGGCATCCCGGTCGCTCGGTGCACCGTCGAGCGCCTTATGCGCCAGGAGGGCCTACGTGGCATCCCGCGAGAGAAGACCCGCAAGACCACCATCGGCGATGGTGCGGAGACCGAGCGGCCCGAGGACCTGGTCAAGCGGAAGTTCGTCGCGACCGGTCCGAACCAGCTGTGGGTGGCGGACCTCACCTACGTCCGCACCCACGCCGGCTGGACCTACGTCGCGTTCGTCCTCGACGTCTTCAGCAGGATGATCGTCGGCTGGCAGGTGTCCACCAGCCTGCGCACCGACCTCGCACTCGACGCCCTCGACATGGGCCTGTGGACCCGGCAGCGGGCGGGCCAGGACGTCACCGGCCTGGTCCACCACAGCGACCGCGGAGTTCAATATCGAGCAATTCGGTACACCGAGCGGCTCGCCGAAGCCGAAGCCGTCGCGTCGGTCGGATCACGGGGCGACAGCTATGACAACGCAATGGCTGAGGCGCTCAACTCGCTGTTCAAAGCCGAGTGCATCCGCAACCACGTCATGCGCCCCAAGGGCGGCTGGAAGTCCGTCGGTGACGTCGAGATCGCGGTCGCCGAGTACGTCGACTGGTTCAACCACCGGCGCCTTCACGGCGAGATCGGGCTCGTCCCACCCGCCGAGTTCGAGACCAACCACTGGGCCACTCAGCAGGCAAGCATCACGCCCGAGCACTACCCTCAGACACCCGTCCCGATCGGGGCAGGTTCCAAGTAACCGAGCCTCCACGAAACCCGGGGCGATTCACTCATCGACGCCTTCGCCGTCCGCATGACATTGGTTCCCGCCGTCATGGCGATGTTCGGCGACCGAGCCTGGTGGCTCCCTCGGTGGCTCGACCGGGTCCTGCCGGACCTCGACGTCGAAGGCGACAAGCTTCTCCAGGCACTAGAGGCGAATGCACGCTCAGCCACGCAGGCCGACTCCTGACAGGACCCCCACCGATCGCAAGCGGGGGCGGCGCGGTAGCGCGCCGCCCCGGTTCCGCGATCATTGCGTCAGCAAGTCGGCCTCGTCGAGGGCTTCGGTGGCAAGTTGTCGACCCAGAGCGATCATTTCCGTCGCATCTTGGAACTCCAACATGCGGCAGGCCGCCGTGGGGACCGTGATCAAAACGTCCGGTGGATAGCTCGCCAGTCGGTACCTGACCACGACGCGCTGAAGCGCTCCAAGCGAGAGCTCCATGACGTTCCTCGTGCGCAACCCAGGCGGCAGGACCCCGAAAACCTCCGCTACAACTTCCTCGACTGCTTCCTCGGCCGCCTCCTGGACGGGACCCCCGTCGGGGCCCTGCCGGCTGCTGCCCCCACGGGCGTGCGTGATCCGACCGGCGAGGCGGCCGATCGCGTCGCGATCGAGGACCTGCCCAGCGATGCGCTGAAAGCGTTCGAGCCACTCCTCGGTGGGCCGTTGCTGCGCGGTGTCGCGAACCGGGCTTGTACCCAACAAGCCCGGACTTTCCTCCGAGAGTGACACCGCCACAGTTGCGTTGGCCTTGGCCGCGGTGGTCGCCGCGACCGGAATCGGATTCAGCAGACCACCGTCGGCAAGTAGCCGACCATGGATCACGACCGGTGAGATGAAAGGTTGGTAGGGCAATGGAGGCTCGGATGGCCGCATCCAGGGGCCCTTCCTGAAACCCAGACCTCCTTCTTGGGCGAGGAGGTCTGTGGCGACCGCGGTGAACGGCACAGGCATGTCCTCGTTGCGGCTGCCGCACATCCGTCGCCACGCACCCGAGGTCGTTGCGACCGCGAAGCCCCAACGCTGGGAGCCCGCCGAGGTGTTGAATGCGCTGTTCGCCGAGGAGGTCGCCGGCCGGGAGCGCTCCGCACTGCCAGCCGCAGAGAGGCCGCGGGGTTCCCGACCGGGAAGACCCTCGACGCGTGGCAGCCCGAAGTTTCTTCGATCCCAGCCCCGACCCAGCAGGCGCTGCGCACCTCGGAATGAGTCCACCGTCGGGAGAACCTCCTGGTGTGCGGGCCGTCGGGGACCGGGAAGACGTTCCTGCTGGAGGCCCCTGGGCAACAGGCCGTCGAGGAAGGGTTGAAGGTCGCCTGGTTCACCCTGAAAGACTTCGGCGTCCTCCTGCGGCGCCATCGTGCCGACGACACCGTGTCGAAGGCGATCGCCCGAGTGCTGCGAGCCGATCTGGTCATCGTCGATGACATCGGCCTGCTGCCGGATGCCGCGGACGCGACCGAGGGGCTCTACCGGCTCGTCGATGCCGCCGATGACAAGCGCTCGGTCGCGATCAGCTCGAACCTGCATCCCTCCGGGTTCGATGAACTCATGCCCAAGACGCTGGCCACCGCCACGGTCGACAGACTCCTGCACCACGCCCACGTCTGTCAGACCAGCGGCGACAGCGTGCGACTCACCCAAGCACTCGCCGGCCAGGGGGTGAGCCCGTTGAGTTGACCATCCCGGGTCGGTGGTGGACCGCAGCCGCTTGGGCAGACCCTGTGGCCACCACCGGGCAGATCTCGTGGCCGTCAGCGGGCAGATTTCATGTCCGCCACTGGGCAGTTCCTACTGTCCCTTGACACTGCGGCCGTACTACACGTGTCGCCCTGCCTCTCCTACGCCGGTGCGGGGTGAACGGCGACGCCGTCGGCAGGCCACTGCTCTACCTTCAACGTGATGCCTCGGGCGGATGGATTCGAACTGTGTGTCGCTTTCATCCGGCCTGCTGATCCAGGATCAGGTCATCGGCATGCCAATCCGAGGTGGTCGATCAGGGAACGGGAGGACTCGCTTCGTGCCTGAAAATGTGAGCTCCGTCCGCGCGGCGCGGCGCATGGCAACGGGTCGCCGCATCGTGCGGGCAGCCAATGAGCTGACCATCGAGCGAGGGCTCGACGGCTGGACGATGGACGACCTCGCCGAACAGAGCGCTGTTGCCAGGCGGACCCTCTTCAACTATTTCGCCACGAAGGTCGACGCAGTCCTCGGGGCAGCCGACCTCCATCTACCGGTCAAGGAACTCGAAGTGTTCCGTGCAGGGGGCCTAGCGGTGTCCTCTTCCGAGACTGCTTGGTCGTGGCTCGCGCAGTCATCGCGCGCGAAGACTTCAGGGTCCACGATGTCGGTCTTCGACGCCAGGCAATGGTTACGGACCCCCGCCTACTCGTGTACGCTCATGAGCGTTTCGAGCAGCTCGGCAGCCAGGGGATCGAGCACATCATCGCCCGCGAGGGGCAAGAATTCGACCCCGTCAAGGCCCGATTGCTCGTCCGGCTGGTAGTCGCCGTCTTCGACACCTGCCTCGATTCGCTGGCCGACTGGACCGAAGGCACGGAGGTGCGCCCGGTCGTCGAGATCTTCGACGAGGTTGCCGGAGCCACCCGGGACCTAGTCACTTGAAGCGTGTGACTTCCACTGGGGGTGTCTCTGCAGCACCATGACGCTGACGGAGCTCAAGGCTCTTCCGCGGAGCCGTCGTCATGCACCTCATCGCGGACAGACCAGCCCGGGTGATCCTCCACCACCCCGCTCAACTCACGAGCTGGGCGTTTCGCAGGTAGGTCCGGGAGCGGTTCAGCGGGCCGCCGGCGCGGCGACGCATGTTGTTCAGGCCGCTCTCCTGGATGTCCTCGGGCAGGCCGCGGCCGTCGTCGGAGATCCGCAGCTGGACCTGCTCGCCGGCGCTGAGCTCCAGGTCGACCGCGCTCGCCTCCGCGTGCCGACTTGCGTTCGACAGCGCCTCGCCGAGCACCGCCAGCAGGTGCGGGGCGACGTCGTCAGAGAACCAGGGTCCGGACGGGCCGTCGAAGCGCAGCGCCAGCCGGAACTTCAGGGTGCCGGCCGCGCGGTCGACGATCCGGGTCACCTCGGCCTTGATGTCGGACGTGGCCTCGAGCGACCCGAGCGCGAAGATCGTGCGCCGGATCTCCTTGATCGTCGCGTCCAGCTCGTCAACCGAGGTCTCCAGCCGCTGCGCGACTCCGGGCGGTCCACGAGCCGGGCCGCGCCCTGGAGCGTCAGGCGCGACCGCGAACAGCCGCTGGATGACCACGTCGTGCAAGTCGCGGCCGATCCGGTCCCGGCCGTCGAAGACCACCCGTCGCTGCTGGTCGGAGCGGGCCCGCGCCACCTGCAGCGCGAGGGTCGCGTGCTCCGCGAAGCTCGCCCAGAGCTTGGCCTCGACCTCGTGGTGCAGGTCCGCCCGCTCGGGAATCCAGGCCAGCCGAGCGCACCACAAACGGCGTGGCCAAGCGCGCTACGGCGCTTCAAAGATGGCTACACGACGGCAGTTCCGAATGCCGAACCTCAAACGGTGAACGCACAGTTCGGAAGCCCATCCTGGCCCGACAACCCGACGGACGTCCCGTAGGAGCCGTCCGGCTCCATCACCGGGACGGGGGCGTCTTGCGCCAGCCGACAGGTTCAATCCCGACAACCAGATTTGCCTAATGAA